>DASQZT010000230.1:0-9599 GCA_035638575.1 Bryobacteraceae bacterium | reverse complement strand
CCGACAGGCACCCCACCCACAACTCCACGCTGCGGCGGATCTCCGCCGGAATGTCTCCGTGGACCACCACGTCGGAGACCGCGAACCGCCCGCCGGGCTTGAGCACGCGGAAGGCCTCGGCGAGCACTCGGTCCTTGTCCGCCGAGAGATTGATCACGCAGTTGGAGATGATGACGTCCACCGAGTTCTCCGGCAGCGGAATGTTTTCGATTTCGCCCTTCAGGAACTCCACGTTTTCCACGCCGGACTTCCGCTGGTTCTCGCGGGCCAGCGCCAGCATCTCGCCGGTCATGTCGAGCCCGTAGGCCTTCCCGCCGGGGGAAACGCGCCGGGCCGAGAGCAGGACGTCGATGCCGCCGCCGCTGCCCAGGTCCAGCACGGTTTCACCGGGCTTCAACTCCGCCAGGGCGGTGGGGTTCCCGCAGCCGAGAGAAGCCAGCACCGCAGCCGCGGGCAGCTCGCTCTTTTGCGCTTCATCGTAAAGGTTCGATGTGATGGGGTCGCCCTCCGGGCAGCAGGACGAAGGGCTGCTGCCGCAACAGGCATTGCCCGCCCCCGAGACCACGCGCAGCGCGGCCTGGCCGTATTTTTCCTTGACTACTTCTTTTACGTCCATAAGAGGATTCCTTTCTTGATTTCTTAACTACCATGCCCGTGGAGAAAGCCCGCCTACACCCGGCCCCAGCGTTGTCAGCGGCAACGACAGGAAAAGCGCAATCCTCCGATCATTCCTTTGGCGCCCTCTATCTGCCGGTGGCCGCTCGATCCCGAAGGAACGCCTTCACTCGTGCGTGAATCCCGTCGCGAATGCGTCGAAAAGCCGACAGCCGTTCCGCCTCGCTGCCCTCGACCGCGGCAGGATCCTCGAAGCTCCAGTGAATGCGTTCGGCGCCCGCCGGAAACACAGGACACTCGTCGCGAGCGTTGTCGCAGACCGTCACCAGGTAATCGAATGCCTGGCCCGAAAATTCGTCGAGAGACTTGGACCGGTGACTCGAGATGTCGATACCGATCTCCTTCATGACAGCGATCGCCTCCGGGCGGACGGAACCCGGCCTGATGCCGGCACTGAACACCTCGAAACGCTCGCCCGCTTCCGCTTGAAGCAGGCCCTCGCCCATCTGGCTCCGGGCCGAATTGCCGGTGCATAAAACTAACACCCTCTTCTTCGTCATCTCAATCAATACCCTCCGTTTCAGGAAACCAGTGGCGCGTGCGATTGCAGAAGGAGCACACCGACAGCATCACGGGAACCTCAATGAGGACGCCGACAACCGTCGCCAAGGCCGCTCCCGACCCAGGGCCGAATAAGGCGATCGCCGTCGCGACGGCCAGTTCAAAAAAGTTGCTGGCTCCGATCAGCGCTCCCGGCGCGGCAACCGCATGACGGACCTTGAACAACCGCATCAGTCCGTAAGTAAGCGATGAATTGAAGTAGACCTGCAGAAGGATTGGAATCGCGATCAATACTACGTGAAACGGCTTCCCGGTGATGTTCTCCGCCTGGAACGCGAAGATGAGCACCAGCGTGGCCAGCAGAGCGAGCATACTGACGGGCGCGAAGCGGGGCAGCAGAGTTCTTTCGAACCACTCCTGCCCGCGCGTGCGAATGAACCACGCTCGGAGCGCCGAGCCCGCCACCAGCGGAATAACGATGAAGATGCCGACTGCATACAACAGCACCTGTAAGGGAACGTGCAAAGACGAAGCGCCATTCACCAGGAACCGGACGATTGGCGCAAACAGGAACAGCATGATCAAATCGTTGATCGACACCTGCACGAGCGTGTACGCCGGGTCGCCTTCGGTGAGATAGCTCCAGACGAAGACCATGGCGGTGCAGGGCGCCGCCGCCAGGATGATGCACCCGGCGATGTACTGATCGGCGTCCTCGGGCGGAATCCAGGCCGAAAATACCAAGCGGAAGAACAGCCAGGCGATCAAAGCCATGGAGAACGGCTTCACCAACCAGTTCACGAACAGTGTCACCAGCAGACCGCGCGGCCTCTTGCCTACGTTCCGGATCGATGCGAAATCCACCTTCATCATCATCGGAACAATCATCAGCCAGATGAGCACCGCGATGGGGATATTGATCCGGCTTCCGTCGCCGAACTCCATGCTTCGCAGTGGGCCGATGGCGCCGGGTAAAGCCTTGCCGATGAGTACGCCAACCAGCATGCAAAGTCCCACCCATAGGCTGAGATATCGCTCGAAGTAGTTCAGCCTTTTCGGAGTGACTGGTGTTTCCACTGAAGCACGTCCCATGTGTCTAACCTCTCGCGGATTCGAGAACGCCGATTCGAGAACCGAAGCTGCTCCGGAATGGAATGCTGCACATGCAGACGGGAAAAGTGAAAACGCCCTTGCACCCTGCGGCTTGCGGTTCCGGCGGCTGCCGCCCGGACAACAGTGCAAAGGACAAGGATGCGCTTCCGCTCGCCTTCGGGCGGCTGCGGAAAATCTCCTCGAGTTGTCAGAAGCCTGAGCGAGGCCGCCATGGCACACGCCGCCATCGTGCGATTCATCGTTCCGTTCTCCCGAGAGTCAGTCGGTTTCTACTTGCAGAGCCGCACGAAGGTCTCCGGCTTGACGGCCTTGTTTCGCGTGCAGCATTCCGCGTAAAGGAAAGTCAGCAACTCCTGTAAAGACTCCGTATTCGCGCTGTATCGCAGGAACGTACCTTCGCGCCGGATGCCGACTAAGTCTTCGTTCTTCAGTTTTTCCAAGTGATGCGAGAGCGTGGACCCGGTGATTCCCAGCTCTCCCTGGATCTCCCCGACCACCAGTCCGTCCGGATGGGCGGAAAGCAACAGCCGCATGATGCGCAGCCGCGGCTCGGTTCCCATGGCGGAGAGCATATCGGCGTAGCGGGCCAGATCTTCGGGTGCGCCTCTTGCCATATCGATATTTCTATCATAATAGAAATATCGAATCTGTCAAGAAAATTCGGCGGACTCGACCGCTCCCTAACGGTCGCGGCTCTGTACGACCTGCAAACCGGCGGCGTTCAAAACAGGGCCGCGACCGTTAGGGAGCGGATTCCGCGGTTGCACGCGAAGACCCGCCCCTGTGCCACAATTCTCTGGTGGGCCAGACATCCCGGTCGCCGGTATTTGCCTTCGGTCCGTTCCGCGTGGACGCGCAGCGGCGCGTGCTCGCGCGCGATGGACAGCCCGTCGCGGTCTCCGGGAAAGCGCTCGACATCCTGGTGGTCCTGCTGCAACACGCGGGAGAACTGGTCGACAAGGAAACCCTCATGCGCGAGGTGTGGCCGGATACCGCGGTCGAAGAGAACAATCTCACCGTCAACATCTCCGGCCTGCGCAAAGCGCTGGGCGATCCGGCGGCCAATCCGCAACTCATCGTCACCGTGCCCGGACGGGGCTACCGTTTCGCGGGTGAGGTGGCCGCGCCCGCGCTCCCCAAACCGGCGGCGCCGCGAAGGCGGCCCGGGATCGCCGCCGCGTGCCTGGCGGTTGCCATCGCGGCAGTGGCCGGGTGGTGGTTTTGGTCGAGGCCGGTACTCGCCCACCAGCAATCCATCGCGGTCATACCCCTGCGCGTTCTGAACGCCGGCGCCAGGAACGAGTACCTCGGCACGGGATTGAGCGATGCCTTGATCACGCGCCTCGGCAGCCTCCGCGAGATCACCGTGCGGCCGCTGACCGGCATCGAGAAACTCGCGGGCAAAGACCCGTACGATGTGGGACGCGAAGCCGGCGCGGACACGGTTCTAGAGGGCACCATCCAGCAAGCCGGGAACCTGATCCGCGTATCGGTGCGGCTGCTGCGCGTGAAGGACCGCAGCCTGATCTGGGTCGAGACGTTTGACGGCGACTCCGCCAACCCCTTCACCCTGGAGGATGCCATCTCGGTGCGGGTGGCCAACAGCCTGCTGCGCAGCCTCTCCGCCGGCCAGCAGAGCGCGCTGGTGAAACGTTACACCCGCAATCCCGAGGCGTATGGAAACTATCTGCGCGGGCGGTATTACGCCACGCGTTACACCGAGGACGGGTTCCGCAAGGGGCTCGCCTACCTGCAAAGCGCCATCGATTCCGACCCGGGCTACGCGCTGGCGTACAGCGGCCTGGCCGACGCCTACTACGACGCTTCCAACATGCTGCTGCCGCCGGCCGATGCCATGCCCAAGGCCAAAGCCGCGGCGCAGAGGGCCGTGGCACTGGATGCTTCGCTGGCCGAGGCCCACGTGTCGCTGGGGCTGGTGGCGTCGAAATACGATTGGAACTGGGCGGACGCGGAGCGCGAGTTCCAGACGGCGCTGGCACTGGATCCCAATTCGGCCGCGGCGCACCAATGGTACGGGCTGTACCGCGCACAACGGGGCGACATGAACCGCGCAATTGCCGAGCTGCGGCGGGCGCAGGAGCTCGACCCGCTGTCCTCGGACATCAACGGTTACCTGGCGACCACGCTCTACTGGGCGCGGCGCTACGACGAGGCCGCGCAGCAGGACCAGAAGACCATCGATTTCGACCCGGCGTTCGCTCCCGGACACGTGGGGCTATGCTGGGTCTTCGGCGCGGCGGGCCGCTTTGCCGAGGCCGTGGCGGAATGCGAAAAGGGGAGCGCGGCGGCCCCGGGGGTATGGTCCTCGCTGGCGCTGGCGCGGGCCAACGCCCTGGCGGGCAATCGTGCAGCGGCCGAGAAGGCCATCGATCGGGTGCGCAAGGGCGCGGGCCCGCAGTTCGTCTCGGGGTACGACCTGGCGGTGGTCTATGCCGCCCTGGGGAAGAAGGATGAAGCATTCGCCGCCCTGGACGACGCTTACCAGCACCGCGCGGAATGGATGGGCTATCTGAAGATCGATCCGCAGGTGGACGCGCTGCGCGGGGATGCCAGATTCGCGGCGCTGCTGCAAAAGATGGGCTTGTAGCTTGCAGAGGTGGGCCGGCGCTTTCCCCTGGCACCGGAGATTGGCCATCTTTGTGGGGCCAGGCTGGCAGCCTGCGGGCCGACTGGCAGTCGGCGCAGCGTCGACACTCGTGTCGACGCCCGCTCGACCACGATGTACTAAGTACACCTAAGACGGTCGCGAATTTCACGCACAAGGTCGTCTAAGTCAGACTCCTTCGATGTGTCGACATCGATCCGCGGTTGAATGTCCACGGCGCCAAGACGCAAAAGATCTCGAAAGCTGGCCAGTATCTCTCCGTAGGATGCTCCGGAATCCAGATGTCCCGGGTGGCGCTTCCTCCGAGAGAATCGCTCCGCGGCAACCTCCGGCGGGCAGATGCACTGCACTTGTATGACCTTGCCCGCGATCCCGCGGAGCCACTCCGTGGGAGTTCCCGAGCCGGAAGCCATCCCAGCCACCCGCCAGAACGACACCAGAACCGCGCCATCCGAGGCCGCCGCCTCGCGCTGAAAAATCTCATCGCTCTCCCGGCTCAGCGCGCGGCGCCATAGGGCATCGCCTGCTCCCTTCGACTCGAACGAGCGATCCAGGATGTCATCCTTGTCGATCACGGGCAAATTCAGAGCGGGAGCCAACCGCAGTGCCAGCGTGGTCTTCCCACTGCCCGGCAGACCGGAGACCACTACGAAGCGCCTCTGCATCTTTCAGGAATGGGCAGCCTGCAGCACAATCCCGTCGATCGTAGCCTGCGCGATGGGATGATAGCCCGGGCGGGCCTTCGCGTAGATGCTCCGCGCGCGGGCCTGGCCTTCCGGCGTCTTCATGAGCTCGGTGTAAATCGGCTTAAGGAACTTGCGGCGCCCCACCGAACAGAGGAACTGCTCCACCTTGGAGGCCGCGGGCTCGTAGTTCCGCTGCACGCCCATGAGCAGCCACTGGTGCCGGATCTCGGAATTTCCCGACTCGGTCAGGTGGAACTCGCGGTCGATGCGTGCCATGTCGGGGTCTTTCTCGGAGCGCAGAAAATGCAGCCACTCGTGCGTGGTCCATTCGCGCGTATCGGTGGGCCAACCGGCTTCTACGCGCGTGAACGCATCGGAGTGCGGCTCGGCGGCGCCGGCCGGCACGCCGGGGCGGAAGATCCACTCGTCGAGATCGACGCCGGTCGGCAGCTCGCGCCGGATGTAGTCCAGGAAATCGGCGGTGGTGATGCTGCGGAAAGCGAAGTGGTCGAAGTAGGAGCGCAGGAACGCATCGAAGCGCTCGCGGCCGGCGGCGCGCTCTAAGGTCCGCAGCAGCAGCGCGCCTTTCTCGTATGGGACCAGGGTGCAGCCTTCGTCCGGATCGCGGCCCGTGAGGTCGATGTGCAGCACGCAGTCGGACTCCGGCAGGCCGGCCATTTCGCGATCCAGCTCGCGGCGGCCGAGCACCGCCTCCATGGCTTCGCGCGCGCCGCCGTAGAGGCGCTCCAGGACGCGGCGCTCCAGGTAAACGGTGAAGCCTTCGTTGAGCCAGAAATCGCTCCAGGTGGCGTTGGTGACCAGGTTGCCCGACCACGAGTGCGCCAGCTCGTGCGCCACCAGCGAGACCAGGCTGCGGTCGCCGGCCAGCACCGTGGGAGTGGCGAAAGTGAGTCGCGGATTCTCCATGCCGCCGAAGGGGAAACTGGGCGGGAGCACGAGCAGATCGTAGCGGTCCCAGCGGTAAGGTCCGTACATCTGCTCGACGGTGGAGATCATGGCTTCGGTGTCCGCGAACTCATGGGCGGCGGCGTCCACGACGGATGGCTCGGCATAGACGCCCGAGCGCGGACCGAGGGGACGGAACGCCAGGTCGCCCGCGGCCAGCGCGATCAGGTACGAGGGAATCGGCTGGTCCATGCGGAAGGTGCTGTCGTGCATCTCGGCGCCCATCACCGCTTTGAGGCCCGGGGGTGTGTGGACTGTTGCAGTGTAAGTCACGCGCACCCCGGGGGTGTCCTGCAGCGGGATCCAGCTCCGCGCGTGGATGGCCTCCGATTGCGTATATAAGAAAGGATGGCGCTTGCCGGCGGTCTGCGGTGGATCCAGCCATTGCAGGCCGGAAGCGACGGGAGAAGTCGAATAGTGCACGCGGACGCGGTCTGTTCCGGGCGCCACCCGGATCTTCAGCGGCGCTCCGAGCACCGGGTCGGCGGCGCCCAGCTCGAAGCCGGCGGCGTGCTCCACGGAATGGATCGTGAGGTCGCGGGTATCGAGGATCAGCTCATCGGAAACGACGCGGTCGAAGTGGAGCGTGCAGGAGCCTTCGAGAATCCTTCGGTCGAAACGGAGGTCGAGGTCGAGATCGAGATGGCGGACGCGAGCCTGGTCGGGACGCGAGAAGGAGTGAATGTCCATGCTTCCCCCATGGTAGAATCATTTCGTCCCTCCTCCTAGTTCGCAGTTTCAGTAGATAGCGCACATCTATGCCAAATCAGGAACCGAAGCGAGTCCTGGCAGTAGTCACCGATCTGTTTTTCTCGGTCAAACTGACCGAAGCGGCCAAGCGGGCAGGCCTGGCGCTGGAGTTCGTGACCGACTCCCAGGAAGTTCTGGAAAAGGCCAAGAGCAAGCCGTCGTTGATCATCTTCGACCTCAACTTCGAAAAGGCCCACCCGGTGAAGCTGATCGTGGCCCTGAAGGGGGACTCGCATACCAAGGGGATCAGCCTGATCGGTTATCTTTCGCACATTCAGGTGGAGCTGAAACAGCAGGCGCAGGAAGCGGGATGCGACATGGTGCTGGCGCGGTCGGCGTTTTCGCAGAACATGCCGCAGATTTTCAAACGGCACTCGGGGTAGCGCCGAGTTGCAGAACTTGGAGCGGTGTGGGCTAGCGCTTGCTTCTTCGTGCCATCCGGACCACGATCGCATTGCGCAACCCTCGCGGCATCCAGGATTCCAGCCTCACGATCAGCTTGTAAATTCCGCCGGGCACCACCGGTGACTTGCCGCGGGCGAGTCCCCGGAGCGACGCGTCCACTACATCTTCAGCGGGCATCCAGAGCCACGAAGCGATGGTCTTGGGGTCTATCCCCGCGGTGTCTTGAAACTCGGTCACGGTGAAGCCCGGGCAGAGCGCCTGCACCTCGACGGGCGAACCCGCGATCTTCAACTCCATGCGCAGGCCTTCGGTGAAGCTGTTCATCCACGCCTTGGTCGAGCAGTAGCTGACGTTCTGCGGGCTCTGCCCGAAGGCCGCCACGGACGATACGTTGATCACACCGCCCTTGCGGCGCGGCACCATCGCGCGGAGCGCCGCGTGCGTCAGCCGCATGGTGGCCATTATGTGCAACCGGTGCATCTGGTCCTGGCTCTCGACGGGGATCTCGAAGTACCGGCCCACGGTGCCGAACCCGGCGTCATTGACGAGCAAATCGAGGTCGGGCGCCGCGGCGATGCGGTCTTCCACGAGCTTCAACTCGTCGTCCCTGGTGAGGTCCGCCGCCAGCACTTCGGCGCCGCCCAATTCGCGCGCCAGGGCCTCCAGGCGATCGCGGCGGCGGGCCACCAGGATCAAGGCGAAGCCGTCACGCGCCAGCCGGCGGGCGAAGGTCGCGCCGATGCCGCTGGATGCTCCGGTGACGAGCGCCAGCGGCCTGGTATCGGTCATAGCGCTTTCAGTTTACTGAAAACCCTTGACATGGACATTGATTAGTACTATTTAATTAGTATAGGAGATTCAGCTACTATGCTCCGCTCCGAAATCTTCGCTGCCTTCCTCCTGATTTCCGCCCCGCTGTGCGGGCAGATACCATCCACCGTGCAGCCGCCCGCCGTGCCCGCCGACTGGCGTACGGAATTCGAATCCGGGAAACAAGCTTACGCGAAAGGGCAGTACGCCGAAGCGGCGACCAGCTTGAATGCCGCGGCCGAGGCCGTCGTGGAATCCGCGGAGAACGACGCTCCGCTGCTGGAGATCCTGCGATACCTGGCGGCCGTCTACCGCGAGAAGGGTGACCTCGCGCAGGCGGAGCAGGTGCTGCGGAAAGCGGCCGGGCAATTCAAAGCGGCGGACCCGGCCGGCATCCCCCTGGCCGCCATCCTGGAGGAGATCTCCGCGGTCCAACGTGCGCAGGGGCATTCGGACGAGGCGCTCGCGACCATCGAAAAGGCGATCGCGATCCGCCGCTCCCACCCGGAAGCGCCGCGCGTGGACCTGGCCCGCGACCTCACCACGGCCGCCATGTTGCGCTCCAAGGGAAGCGACGCCGAAAAGGCGATTGACGGCCTCGAGCGCGCGGTTCGCGAATGGGACCTGGCGTCGCCCGGAGATCCGCAATCGTTGCCCGCCATCGAAGCCCTGGCGACCGCCCATCGCGACCGCGCCGAGTACGAGGAAGCGGAGCCGCTGTTGCTGCGGGCGCTTCGACTCCGCGAGACCAGCAATGGTCCCGAGGGCGCCGAGGTGATCTCGGCGGTGGACTCGCTGGCCTACGTGGAATTCGGGCTGAAGAAATTCGCCGAGGCCGAGATCCTTTATAAGCGCCTGGCGGTGCTGTGGGAGAAAAACGCCGGCGCCGACCATCCCATGCTGGCGCTGACCTTCGACAAGATGGCGGAGTTCTACGCCTTCCAGCAGCACTATGAGGAGGCGGAGAAATTCGCCAGGGATGCGCTGGCGCTGCGCACAAAAATGCACGTCGCCAGCCTGAATCAGACCGGCCGCATCCTGCTGATGGAGGCGAAGCTCGAAGAAGC
>DASQZT010000229.1:0-56028 GCA_035638575.1 Bryobacteraceae bacterium | reverse complement strand
GGCAAAAATGCTGCATACTCGATTCATGGCGGAAGTCTCCGTTCGGTAGATTTGGTTCTGGCTTGAACCCAAGTTCACCGTATCAGAACTTCCGCCTGAACTCGATTTCCAATTTGGACAGGCGTGGTTGGCAACCTGCGGACCGATTGTCAATCGGTCCAGGCGAGCCATGCTCGCCCGTTCGCGCCGTCGCGCGACGTTTCCGGCGCCAGAGACGTTCCCGCCAGGGACCGTCTTTTGCTCGCCGGGACGCTTTTCCTCTTCGTCCTCCACCGGGGCATAGCCGCGCATCGCTCTGCCGCACCGGCCGGCGGCTCAAGCGTCCGCGACCGTCGTTTTCAGCTCGCGCACCAGGATCTTGAGCACTTCCATCGCGATGGCGGCCTCCTCGCGGCCAAACGCGAGATTCTCGCGGATCTCCCGCCCGGGGTGCACCAGGTTGCGGTATTCGCGGACCGAGTGCGATAGCCTGCCCACCGCCCCGTTCACCGTGTTCAGCTCCAGCGCCACTCGAATCAGCTCGTCCAGGCTCCACCTCGTGATGTCGTTTTTCTTCTTCGGAGCGGCCGCGGCGCTGAACGTTTCCGGATTGGCCAGGAGCACGCCGGTGAGAATCGCTTCGATGGCGCCCCCCGCCAGAATGATCGCCGATTTCCAGTAGCCCGCCTGGAACACCTGTTGCAGTTCCAGGCTGTCGCGCTGGAGCACTCCGCGAAGCCGCGCATCCTGGATGAAGGAGAAATCCATCGGCTCGATGGGCGGTGCGGCGCGCGCCTGCTCCACGGCGGTCTCCAGGCGCGCAATCGCCGACGCCAGCCAGGTGCGCACGAGCGCGGCATCGTACCGCCCGAAGATCGGGCTCCAGCGCCCGCGGAGTTGCTCCGCGCCGAACGTGGGCAGAACGCCCGGCAGCTCGCTGCCGGCCTCCGCCACTTCGTCCGCCAGCACTTGAAAACTGGCCGCGGATATCTCGCCCGCTTCGCTTGCACTGTAGGTCTGCTGCCAGGCGCGCAGCGACGAGAGATGTCGTTCGAGTTTTCCGAGTTCGCCTCCCGCCATCAGTACCCCAGGCGGTATTATAATCGCCGGGAGGGGCCAGGGATGCAATGGGACCAAATCGTTCGGCGGATTGAGGAGGCAACGGCACGCTCCGCCGCCGGAGGCTATCGGGAAGCCGTCGAACTGATTGCGCCTTGCCTTCAGCCGCTCCGTGAGGAAGTCGCCCGCGGAGGCGAGGGCGCCGGCCATGCCAGAGAGCTTCTCTTCCCGGCTCTGAATACGGCCGGCATCGCGCTGTACGAACTGCGCGACCTCCCATCCGCCATGCGAGCCTTCCAGGAAGCGCTGGGGCTCGTGAGCGAGGGCAACATGCGCGCCATCGGAGCCACGCTCCACGAAATGGCTCGGGTTGCCTGCGATTCGAAAGACTTCGTGGCCGCCGTGGAACTGGGCAAGGGCGCCGTCCGCGCCACCACCCTCGCCGATTGCGAGCCGGTCGTGGCCATGCAGACCCTGGCGGTCATCTACCAGCACACCGGCAACTTCGAACAGGCCGAAAAACTCCTTCGGCTGGCGCGCGAAAGCTGCGAAGCCCGCGGCGACCTGATCGGCCTGGGCATGGCCCTCCACGAATTGGGCATGCTTGCCGCCGCGCGCCGGAACCCCGATGAGGCCGTCGCCTTCCTCACCAAAGCGATCCGTGTCAAGCGCGTCTGCGGAAATGAAATGGGACTCATGACCAGCCTCATCCAGCTGCACGAGGTCGTCCATAACAACCCCGAGACCGCCGGTCATCCTCTGCTGAACTCCATGAGGGTGATGTGAGCCCCGCGGCCACTTTTCCCGCCGATGCCCTCGAGCGGCTGGAGGCCCAGGATGCCGATCCTCACCACATCCCCGCGGCGAGACAGGCGCTGGAAGAAGCGCTGGTGGTGCAACTGCGCACGGTCGCCCAGGGCCTTCTGGCCGATCAACTTCTGCGCGGCGTGCAGCCTGACGACGACCAGTGGTGGTATCAATACGCCAGCCTGCGCGAACCGCTGGCGCCTCCGCCGGACGGCGGGTTGATGGCTGCCCTCGAACAAATTGGAGAAAGAACCTTCCAGTTACTGCCGGCGCTCCCTTGGACCGACGCCTTCGTCCTGTTCCACACTTCGCGCGAATCTCTGTCCCAGGTGTTCATGAAACGCGCTTTTGCCGCCAACCGCGAGGATCCGGCGTTCCAGGCATTCCGCAAGTCTTTTGCGCTGGACACCGCCCTTCGGCGCGTTGGCGCCGTCGCTCCGTCCGCGGCACAGCAGATCCGCGTCCGCATTTATGGCGGCGACGTGGACTTGTGGCAGGAAGGCCGCATTAACCGCCAGTTGCGCGATCTCGGATCCTCCTTCCGCTATTGGATCGACGGCGGCCGGCGGCATCGTATCGCCCAAAGCCGCGCCGCCATCGGCGAGAGCCCGTCCGGCGCCGCGGAATTGCCCTGCTTCCTGTTCGGCGATGCCGCGCCGGTGAGCGCCATCGGGTTTGCGGCGCTGCTGGACTTCGAGCGGGAGTTCGCCGTGTCGCCTTACCTCAAAATCTCGATTGGATATGCCGAGGGGACCACGGCGGTGATTCGGCGGGTCGTCCCCCAGCGCCTTCCCATCGATCCGCCGGGCCATGAACTGTACCACGCCATGACCCATGACGACCAGTCGAGCGCCCTGCGATCGTGGCACGCCGTGCTTCGCGACGACATCTGCCGCTATTGCCGCACGCCCCGCAGCCTGGGGAATATCGCCTTCCAGTTTTCCCGCGCGTTCGGCTTCGACATGCCTTGGGCCGTCGCCATGTCTCATGGGCCCATGAGCCGCAAAGCCATTCGCGGGGATGGCTTTCCGCCCGGAGAATCTCCCGATGAGCTTCCCTTGCACGTCATCGTTCAGAAGCTGTGCGAGCACGAGCTTCTGGTTCTCCAGGACGGCAAGTACTACTGCCCGCTGTTCGAGGAGGGTCTGCGATGGCATCTGGCGTAACCGTGGAAGTTCCGCTGCGCGACCTGTTGTGCGACAAGTGTCGCGGCGAACTGCAACCCGTGGAAGAGCCCATGAACACCGGTACGGACCTGTTCGAAGCGCGCATCAAGCTTCCGGGCGAGCCGGGCGAGAAGCCGGTCGTGGTGCCGTTGGACGCGCGTGAGATCTGCTACGAGCAGGTGGGGCCGAACAGCGCGCGCGTGACGGCCATCCTGGCTTTGCCGTGTTCGTCGTGCGGCGCCGCGCACGACGTCTCCCAGCAGCTCGATGCCAGCGAGTTGTTCGTTCGCAATCTGCGGAAGTGCCGTCTGCGCCATCCGCAGGAGTTGCGCGATCTGAAAATCCAGTGGCGCGACAACACCGGCGGTGGGCCTTCCGCCGAAGTCTCGGGCACGCTGTATTGTCCCGCCTGCGACTCCGCGGAGCCCACCCGGGAAACGTTCGCCTTCGAAGGCGCTTCCCCCGCGCGTGCCAGGATCCTGGATGTGGACCTCGGCGCCAAGGCCGTGCACGTCGTGGACGCGCCCGCCGACGCGGTTCCGCTTCCGCGGGCGCTGGCCGCCGAGCCGTTCGCCCAGTTTCCCATGCTG
The DNA here is from genome assembly GCA_035638575.1 of Bryobacteraceae bacterium. Classification (GTDB taxonomy): domain Bacteria; phylum Acidobacteriota; class Terriglobia; order Bryobacterales; family Bryobacteraceae; genus DASQZT01. The sequence goes on along the minus strand of DASQZT010000229.1, from coordinate 52,427 downwards.
CGCTGGGCCTGCTCGGTGCTGAAACGCAAAGCCGGCGAAAAACCGTTCCAGGGCCTGCGCGGCATCTTCGTGCTGCATTTCCTCATGAACCTCATCCCCTTCGCCGAAGCCTGCCTGGCGCTCGGCCTGGAGCCCGAGGGAAGCGTCTTCTTCTTCAAGTCCAAATACCAATATCCGCATCGCCAGGGGGTGCTGGAGTGGCTCCGCGGGCGCGGCCTCGCCGTCCGCCCCGTGGAGGAGGTGCGCGAGTACGTCGACGAAGTCCAGAATGACCTCCCCGCCGATGCGCGCTTCGTCATCGTGGAAGATGGCGGGTACTTTACGCCGCTCCTGCACCAGCTTGGCTCACCCCTGGCGGACCACGTCATCGGCGCGGTGGAGCAGACCACCAAGGGCCTCCACGCGACCGAGGACTGGGGCCGGAGCGCGGGCGGCCGGCAGGACCTGGATGGGCTCATGCGCTTTCCCCTGATATCCATTCCCGATTCCAGGATCAAGCTCAAGGTGGAGCCTCCCCTGATCGCATTGAGCATCGTCAACTGCATCCAGGCTCTCGACCACTCGCTCTCCCTGCCCGGAATGCGCGTGGGCCTCATCGGGCTGGGGACCATCGGGATGGAAGTCCTCAAACTGCTGCGCGCCATGGGCGCGGTGGTCACCGGCTTCGATCCGGACGCCAGCCGCGTGACGGAAGCCCGGATGACCGGCAGCGAGCTTGGATCCACGGCCGCGGATGCCGCGCGCGGCCGGAAACTGGTGATCGGCTGCTCCGGACGCCGGTCGATTACCGCCGACGTGATCGCCAACCTCGACCACGGCGCCTGGCTCGCTTCCGGCTCGTCCGACCTGGTGGAGATCGACCGGGAGTACCTGGAGGATCAGGCGGCCGGCTCCGTCCGGCTGGGAGTCGGAGAGCGCGATTGGGAGCTGGGGCGGCTCTGGGCGGGCACGCGCTACATCCTGTCCGGCAAACCGAACAAGGAGATCAACCTGATGGCGGACGGATTTCCCGTGACGTTTTGGGGCTTCGCGGGCATGCCGCACCAGGGCGGCGACCTGATCATGACCGTCATCCTGATGGCCGCTGCCGAACTGGCCGCGCGCAACGGCTCTCACCGGCGCGCCGATGCGTACTCCAACCGCATCGAACGCCAGGCCGTGGACGAGCTGGGCCGGGAATACGAGATCGAGGCGGAATACCTCCGCAAGTACCTTCCCGATGCGAGGGCTTGAGCCATGAGAATCGTGCTTGCGCCGGTCGGCACCCGCGGCGACGTCCAGCCCCTCGTGGCCCTCGCACTGGTGTTGCGGGAGCGCGGCCACGACGTGCTGCTTTCCGCGCCCGAGAACTTCGCCGGATTCATCGCTTCCCACGGCTTGCCGTTCGCTCCCAACGCCCCGGACTACTCCGCGTTCTTCCAGGAAATCCAGCACACTCCCTTTCTGGAGCTGATTGCGCGCCAGATTCCCTACCAGTTCCGGGCCCTCTCCGAAATCGCGGCGGGAGCCGACGCCATCGTCGGCTCCATGGTCCAGGTGGCCGGCCCCTCGATCGCCGAGAAACATTCGGCGGCGTATTGTTTCATGATGCCCGGACCGGTGTTCGTGCGCACGCGCGACTATCCGCCGGTCCCCCTGCGCCGGCAGGATCTGCCGCGGTGGCGCAACGACCTGGCGTGGCGCCGCCGCGGCCGCGAGTGGAACGGCGTGCTGCTCGAGCCCCTCAACCGGGAGCGCGCGGCGCTGGGCCTGGCGCCCATCGCGGACTCTCAGGACTACATCCTGCACAGCGGGCGCGTGCTGATGGCGTACGACCCGGTGCTCGCGCCGGCGCCGGTCTTCCACTATCCGCGCGTGACCGTGACCGGTTCCTGGTACGCCGATGAAGGCACGCTCGACGACGGCCTGCGCCGCTTCTGCGAAACTTCCCCCAAGCCGGTGTTCGTGGGTTTCGGGAGCATGGCCAACGCGGACGCCGGCGGACTTTTGCAAACCCTGGTGCGCGGCATCGAGCAGAGCGGCCAGCGCGCGGTCATCGGCGCGGGCTGGTCGGCCATGAGCGCCGATTCCCTGCCGCCGTCCTGCCGCCTCATCCAGACCGCGCCGTTCCATCTGCTCTTTCCCCTGGTGGCGGCGGCCATTCATCACGGGGGCTCCGGAACCGTCGCCGTGGCGGCGCGATCCGGCATTCCGCAGGCCATCGTGCCTCACTTTTCGGATCAGTATTTCTGGGGAGAGCGCATCCGGCTCTGCGGCTTGGGCCCGGCGCCCGTTCCCATCGAGGATTTGACCGCGGACCGCCTGGCCGGCATCATCCGAGAGCTGGTTTCGACGCCGTCCATGCACGAGGCAGCCCGCCGGGTGGCCGCTCAAATCGATCCGCGGCGCAGCCTGCTGACCGCCGCCGAGTGCGTGGAAGAGGAGATCGCGGGCCGCGGCCGGAGCAGCGCTTCGCTGGCGCCGGCTTGATTCAGGGCCTGGTCAGCACCTCGCGGATTTTGCCGGCCAATACTTCCCGGCTGTAAGGCTTGGGCAGGAATTCCACGCCGGGTTCCAGCACTCCGTGGTTGATCACCGTGTTCTCCGTGTAGCCGGAAAGGTACAGCACCCGCATTTCGGGGCGAGCCGGCTTCAACTCCTCGGCCAGTTGTTTGCCGCTCATGCCGGGCATGACGACATCGGTCAGCAGCAACTCTATGCCTCCGGCATGCGACTTCGCGACCTCCAGCGCCGAGGCTCCGCTCTCCGCCGGCAGGACGTGATAGCCCAGTTGCCGGAGGATCTTCACCGTGAGGTCGCGCACGGCGTTTTCGTCCTCCACCACCAGGATGGTTTCGCTGCCGCGCACATCCGCAAGTCTTCCGTCGGCGCCCGCGATTTCCGAAGGCGAGGCGGCCACCTTCGGGAAGTAGAGCTTGAAGATCGTGCCGTGATCCGGCTCGCTGTAGACCCAGATATCGCCGCCGCTCTGCTTCACCATCCCGTAGACCGAGGCCAGGCCGAGCCCGGTTCCCTTGCCCTTGGCCTTGGTGGTGAAGAAAGGCTCGAAGAGATGCCGGCGCGTTTCGCCGTCCATCCCCTGGCCGGTGTCGGACACCGCGATCATTACGAACTCTCCCGGCTGAACGCCCAGGTGGGTCCTGGTGTAGTCTTTGTCGAGCGTCACGTTGGCGGTCTCAATGCCGATCCGGCCCCCGGACGGCATCGCGTCCCGGCTGTTCACCACGAGGTTGACGATGGCGTGCTCGATATGGCCCGGGTCGGCCTTGATATTGCCCAGGTCGGGTGCAGGGGTCAGGACCAGCGCGATATCCTCTCCGATCAGGCGGCGCAGCATGTTCTCGATGCCATCGATGACGGAGTTCACGTTGAGGACGCGAGGCCGCATGACCTGGCGCCGGCTGAAGGCCAGGAGCTGGCTGGTGAGCGCGGCCGCGCGGTCGGCGGCGATGCGGATCTCTTCGGCATCCGCCCGCAGGGGATCGAGCGGCGGAAGGCTGTCCAGCATCATGCGGTTGTATCCGGAAATCACCGTCAGCATGTTGTTGAAGTCGTGAGCCACACCGCCCGCCAACCGGCCCACCGCCTCCATTTTTTGCGCGTGCAGCAGTTGCTCTTCCAGCAATTTGCGCTGGCTGATATCGCTGACGAAGGCGATCGCCAGGAAGCCCTCTCCGCTTTCGATGTAGCTGAGGCTGATTTCCACCGGGAACTCGGCGCCGTCCTTTCGCCGGCCGGCCAGTTCCATGCCGATTCCCATGTGGCGGACGCGGGGCCGCGCGAAATACTCCGACCGCTCGCGCGCATGGACGCCGCGCTTCGACTCCGGAATCAGGGTATCGACCGACGCTTCCAGAAGCTCCTCGCGCGAGTAGCCGAACATCTCTTCGGCCCGGCGATTCGCCAGCACGATGCCGCCGGCGCTATCGACCGCCAGAATCGACTGGGACGCCGATTCGAGCAAAGCGACAACCAGTTCCTCGTTCCTTTGCAGGAGAGCCGGGATGTTCCTGGATCGGTCCCTGCCGTCGGTTTCCGCGTCCATTGTCAGCGAGCCCCTCACCGGTGCGGGGCCTGACCGCCGCCCCGCAATTTAACGTGACTGGACCATTTTCCGACATAAATGCCTCCAATTGCAAACCTGAAAACAGCGGTCGGGCTCCGTCGCCGCGGCGCCGGGCCGCGCCGCGCCGGCAATCCGCCGGCCCCCCATTTTCTCGCTGGAGCCCGGCCTGCCGGTAAGAATTTGCGAAGAAATACGGGAAAAGTTAACACGAAATACGCTCGAATATTAACCATTGGATACTATATTCGAAGTAACAGCTCCTGATATCTTAATTCCCATCGTGAGGCAAAATGGAGATTCTCGGGGATCCGCGGCTCCCCTACCCGTTGCCGTCATCCTCTGCCATGGTCCCACCGCGGGCTTGAACGTCGTACGGGCGCTGCATCGGTACGGCGTGGCGTCGATCGCCGTCCTTTTTGAGGACCCTCTCGTCTCGCTGTCCCATCTTCCACAGCGGAAGATCCCGGTTCCCGGCCGCTCCCACGAGGAGAAGGAGGCGAACCTCCGCAACATTCTCCTGAACATGAATGCGGGCGACCGGCCGGTGCTGCTGCCGACCTCGGACCGGCTGCTGGATTTCATTTGCGCCTACCGGCCCGAGCTGGAAGGTAAGTTCTCGCTCCTGATGCCGTCCAGCGAGCTGGTTCGGACTTTGAACGACAAAGCCGAGGAGACGGCGCTGGTGGCGGGGCTGGGGTTCCCGCTGCCGAAGACCGTCGCGCCGCTGCCGGTCTGCGCCGGCGAACTCGAAGAACGGCTTGCGCTGCCGATGATGATCAAGCTGCGCAAGCACGAATTCTGGAGCGTCTTGGACCGTAAGAACGTGATCGTGCGCACGCATGAAGAACTCTGCCGGTTTTATGCCAAGAAGTCGGCGTTCACGCACGAACTGATCGCGCAGGAATTGATCGAAGGCTCCGATGACGCCTCGTGGATCTGTTCGGCGGCCTTCGACCGGCGGCACCAACTGGCCAGCGCGGCGATGAAGCGCAAACTCCGCATGGCGCCTCCTCACTTTGGCGACGCCACTGTGGCCATCAGCGCAACGAACCCGGAACTGTTGGATATTGTCGAGCGGATGGGCCGCGCGATGGGTTGCGTGGGGATTGCCGGTTTCGAGTTCCGATGGGACCGCCGGGACGGGCAATACAAGTACATCGAGATGAACCCACGGCTCGGATCCCGCTGCTCCAGCGTCGAATACGATTACGACCTGGGCGTGCCCACGGCGTATACCGCGTACCGCCTGGCGCTGGACCTCCCGGTATCTCCGATGGCCGGACAGCGGAACGGAATCGTCTACCGGGAATTCGACACCGATCTGCTGAACCGGTTCCGCGACCACGAATCACTCGGCTCCATCCTGCGCCACCATGCGGCATTATCCTGGCAGCACCAGGTCCACGAGCAATATGCTTCGCTGACCGATCCTTTGCCCGCTCTGAGGGCTTGGACGCGAACGTTGGAGAAGGCCGTGCGAAAGGCCGGCTCACGAGTTCGATCGCTTGTGCCGCCGTATGCCCGGCCAATCGCCAGCCCGGCCGGAGTCACGATTCCGGTGAAGCGGTAGTCCTACCGGAACACGACGCAGACCGGGAACGGCACGTTCATCTTGTCGCCGGTGGCGGTCAGCTTGCCGGTCTTCTTGTCGATCTTGAAGAGCACCACGCCGCCGGCGTCCTGGTTGGCGGCGAACAGGTAGCCGCCGGTCGGGTCGATGGCGAAGTTGCGCGGCGTCTTGCCCTGGGTGGGGGTCCAATCCACCGGGGTGAGCGTTCCCTTTCTTCCGTCGATGGCGAAGACCACGATGCTGTCGTGGCCGCGGTTGGAGGCGTACAGGAACTTGCCGTTGGGGTGCACGAAGATCTCGGCCGCGCTTTTGGCGCCGGTGTAGTCCTTGGGCACCATGGAGACCGTCTGCAACTCCTTGAGGGTTCCGCTGGCGGGCTCATACGAGAACACCGTGACGGTGTCCGCGATTTCGTTGCACACGTAGGCGAACTTGCCCTTGGGACCAAACGCGAAGTGACGCGGTCCCGAGCCGGGCGCAACCTTATTAATGACCGGATTGGCCGTGTCCATTCCCTTGGTTGGGTCCAGACGGTAGGCCAGGATCTGGTCGAGGCCGAGGTCGGCGTACAACACGAACTTGCCGTCCGGCGAAAGATTCGCGGAGTGGGCGTGCGGGCCGCTCTGGCGCTGGCGGTTGGCGCTCGAGCCGGCGTGCTGCACGGTGGCCGTGGCTTCGCCCAGCTTTCCGTCATCCTGCACCGGATAGGCGGCCGCGCTGCCGTTGTTGTAGTTGGCCACGAACAGCCACTTGCCGGTCTTGTCGAGCGCCACGTGGCACGGGCCGGAGCCCTTGGAGGAAACCTGGTTCAGCAGGGTCAGCTTCCCGGTGGCGGCGTCGATCGAAAAAGCACTCACCGTGCCGTTGGAGTTCTCGTTGGCCGCGTAGAGGAATTTCTTGTTGGGGTGAACGGCCAGGAACGACGGGTTGCTGGTCTCGCCGGCCAGCCCGATCTCCGTCAGCTTGCCCGTCGAAGGCTGAAAGCGGTACGCGTATATCCCCTTGCTGTTCTGGCGCGTGTAGGTGCCGATGTAAACCAACAGATCACCTTGTGCAAAGGCGTTCGGTAACAGGAACGCCGCCAGTATAACCCAAATTAGAACGTGTAAAACTCGTAGGCTATTCGCCATGTGAATTCCTTTCCAGGCTCGATTTTCATATCAATGAATGCTTCGGGACAGGCCGTCGAGCGGATCGACCAGAAGGCGAGCTTCGACATGGGCCGGTCGCTGGTCTGGCGCACGCCGGCGCCGGCTTTGCGGTTCTCTACGCGCAGGTCGTAATCCTCAGGCGAGTCGGAGTAACCTTCCAGTACGGTGTACACCGATTGTCTGGGCGCCAATTCCCTGGCGAAGACGATTTCTTTGCCGCGCGCCTCGGCCAAGCCCCGCAGGTCGCCGGTGGCCTTCACCTCGAACGGCAGTTTCACGGTGACGTCGGGGCCTGTGGGGAGCCCGTCGATCACATAAAAATTGTGCTCGTAGACGCTGGTCTGGATGACTTTTCGGCCGGTGTTCCTCAAGCTGTGTTCCAGTGCGAGCTCCGGTTTGTCCTTGGCAAGCCTCACGGTTTTCCTGTAGACGTAGGCGTAGCCGGCGGTATCGCCGAGTACCTGCGTGAATTCGACAAAGCCGTCGCCGGTGCGGACGGTCCATTTGCCGGGATCCGCGATCTCGTAGGTCTTGAACTGCTGGAACCGCGCCTCCTCGGGCTTGCGGATGGCGCCCACGCCGAGCTTCACGAAGTTCTCGCCGGGCTTGACTTCGTCGTAGCCCAAGCCCGAGCCGTTGGTGAGAAACTCCTCCACGGGTCCGGTGATGGCATCGTTGATCTTGGGATCGTACTTTTCAAACCACACGCCAAAATAGTTGTGGCCCTTGTATTCCAGGCTGGCGATCACACCCGACCAGTCGAAGCGCGTCGCCTGGTAGTAACCGTTTTGGGCGTCCGGCAGGTAGAGCCTGGCTTTCACCTGGCCATTGGAGATTTCGGCTTGCGGAGGACCGGCGGCGATCAAGGCGGGCGAGAGGAGGAGCAGGAGTGCCGCGGCGAACGGCAGACGGTTCCCGTGGGGAACGTCTCCGGCGAAGGAAAGGCACAGGCGAGCTTCGCTCGCCTGGACCGATTGACAATCGGTCCGCAGGTTACCAACCTGCCCCACAAGCGCCGGTTTCATTGCTTGATCACCGTGCCGTCCATGCGCCGGATCTCGCCCCAGCCGCCATTCAAGCCGTTGCGGTTGTCGGTGAAGGGCGCCTTGGCGGCGGCCTGCGCGTCGATTTCGATTCCCCACCCCGGCTTCTCATTGGCCCACAGGTAGCCGTCTTTCATCTCGGGACAGCCGTGGAAAATCTCCTGCGTGCGCGGATTGAAGGGGCTGTACTCCTGGATGCCGAAATTGTAGCTGACCAGGTCGAGCGTGACATTGGCCATATGGCCGATGGGAGAGACGTCGCCGGGGCCGTGCCAGGCGGTCTTGACGCCGAAGTTTTCGCCGAGGATGGCGATCTTGCGCGCGGGCGTGAAGCCGCCGGCCTGCGAGACGTGGACGCGGATGTAGTCGATGAGGCGCTCGGCGATGAGCGGCTGCCATTCGTGCGGGCTGTTGAAGAGTTCGCCCATGGCGATGGGGGTGGCGCACTGCTGGCGGATCTGGCGGAAGTAGGCGATATCTTCGGGCGATAGCGGATCTTCCATGAAGAACAACTTGAACTTCTCGGCGTCCTTGGCGAACTGCACGGCCTGGTTGGGGGAGACGCGCTCGTGGACGTCGTGGAGCAGCTCGACCTCGTCGCCGAGTTCTTTGCGGCAGACTTCGAAAAGCTTGAGCGCGCGGCGGATGTAGACCGCGGGCTCGAAGACCGGCTTGTCGTGCAGGGCTTTCACCGTGGCCTGCCCGCGGGAGCTGCCGTAGCCCGCCATTCCGGGCACTCCCACCTGAACGCGCACGTTGCGGAATCCCTGGGCCATGAAGCGCTTGGCGGCGTCGACGGTGTTCTGGTAGTCGGCGCCATCGGCGTGGGTGTAGCAATCGACCGCTTCGCGGCATTTGCCGCCGGCGAGCTGGTAGACCGGCATGCCGGCCTGGCGGCCCTTGATGTCCCACAGCGCCTGGTCGACGCCGCTGATGGCGTTGTTGAGGACCGGGCCGTTTTTCCAGTAGGAGCTGTCGTAGCAGGATTGCCAGATGTCCTCGATGCGGTCGGTGGTCTTGCCCATGAGGAAGGGCTTGAGGTACCGCTCGACGGCGGGCTTGACCAGGTCGGCGCGCTGGGTGAAGGTGGCGCAGCCGTAGCCGTAAAGGCCATCCTGATCGGTGGTTATCTTGACGACGGTGAGCCGCACGCCCGAGGGCTGGCATTCGATGACGCCGACGTCTTTGATTTTGGGGGCTGGCATTCCGCGGGTGGCTTTGGCCACCTGCTCCTGGGCCTTCTGCTCCCGCGGACTGGCCAGGCCCAACAGGCCGGCCGTTCCAATGGCACGCAACAAATTTCTACGCTGCATAAGCTACCTTCCTGTCAAGTAGTGGTGGCCGTTGGGAACGGCCCCGGGAAACACGTACGCGTACATCATCACCAGCATTCCCACCAGCAGGGCCAGCAGGAGGCTGTGTTTCATGACGGCGCGGAAGAGCACTCCCTCTTTGCCCTCCTGCCCGGTGACGGCGCACCCGATGACCAGGGACTGCGCCGCAATCATTTTGCCCATGACGCCGCCGGCGCTGTTGGCCGCGCCCATGAGGATGGGGCTGAGCCCCAGCTTGTTTGCCGTGATCACCTGGAAGCTTCCGAAGAGGGCGTTGGAGCCGGCATCGGTGCCGCTGAGCGCAACTCCCAACCAACCGATCAAGGTGCCGAAGAGCGGGAACATCGCGCCGGTGTGGGACATTGCCATCCCCATGGTAGCGTCCATTCCACAGTAGCGCGTGAGGTAGCCGAGGCCGAGCATGGCCATGATGGCCACCAGGCTGAGGCGCAAACGCCAGAAGCTGCCCAGGAAGACCTGGATCGTCCGCTTGAACGAGAGGCCCAGCAGGGGTCCGGCGACGAGGCCGGCGAGGAACGCGCCGGTTCCCGGAGTGGAGAGCCAGGACACGTCGAACAGTGCCGATTCCTCGTATGCCTTGACGACGACCGGCGGGGCGCGCATGACGTGAAGCCCCGGCACGGGCTCTTTCCACGATACGATGTCCAGCGCCTTGGTGACCGGCTTGATGCCCCACAGAATAACGAACGCGGCCAGGAGCAGGAACGGGGACCACGCCGCCAGGACGCGGCCGAAGGTCAGATGTCCGCGCTCCTTCTTGATCGGCGGGGCTTCACCCTCGTAGCGCCAGACGGAGCGCGGGCGCCACACTTTGCCGAAGAAGAACGCCAGGACCACGAGCGTGCCGAGGCCGCCCAGGATATCGACCAGCGAGGCATCCATGAAGTTGGACCAGAAGAACTGGATGGAAGCGAAGGTGACGGCGCAGACCGCGAGGCCGGGCCACACGGCCAGGACGTCGCGCCAGTCAGGGCACAGCACGCGCATCAGCCAGAACGGCAGGATGAGGACGACGAGGGGCAGGATGCGGCCGATCATGGCGCTCCAATCGGCCTCGGGCAGCCCGGTGACGGCCACCAGGGTGCGCACGGGATTGCCCAGACCGCCCCAGGCTACCGGCGCGGAATTGGCGATCAGGCACATGAGCGCCGTCTGAAACGGAGGGAAGCCCAGGCCGATCATCATGGCGCCGCAGACCGCCACGGGCGCTCCGCCGCCGCCGGAGCCTTCGAGCAGCGCGCCGAAGGCGAAGGCGATGAGCAGCACTTGCAGGCGCCGGTCGTCGGAGATGCCGCTGATGGAATCCTTGATGACTTCGAACTGCCCGGAGTCCACCGCGACGTCATAAACGAAAACCGCGGCTACCACGATCCAGGCGATGCGAAACCATCCATACACCACGCCCTGGGCCACCGCGCCCGCGGCCATCACGGGCGGCATGCGGAACGCCGCGAGCGCGATCACCAGCCCCGCCAGAAACGCGTAAACCGCGGCGCGCCACGCCGGCGAGCGGCGGACGGCAAGGAAGAAGAACAGCGTGCACACCGGAATGGCGGCGGCGATGGTGGAGAGCACGGTGTTCCCCAGCGGGTTGAAGTTCTGCATCCAGGGCTGGTTCATATGGGGGTGATTCGCGTGCAGTATAACATCGTGCGCAGTTGCGAAAAACCCGCGGTGACGCATCGTTGCGAGAGTGGGGTCAAAAAAACGTGCTGGTTTAAGTCCGCTTGTTTCTGTTGGTTGCGAGAACAGCTCGAGAATGGGTGACGCATCCGGAGGGCGTTTGTCCGAAGATGCGTCACCCGGATCGCGTGCCGGGCGACCGCAAATTCATTTGCGGAGGGTTTTACGGAAACAAAGGAGATAAGGTCTGTTTCAGGCCTATTTTCCGCAAATGCATTTGCGTTTTTGGCCGGAGCGGCCGTGCGGCGGCGGGCCTGGCGATTTCGGAGACTGGTTCGAGTTCTCACGGCCTTTCCTCGATCTCATGGTGGCATATGTTTCTGTGGCTGCCCGGTGAATTCAGTGAATTGAGTCTGAAAACAAAGAGGAAATAAGTTTGCAAAGTTTGTGACTCAACTTTACGGCCCGGCGGGTCGGTCACCGGGGCAGGTGCAAAAGCGCTCCGCGCAGCGGCGATTTTTCTGGGGTTTGGGCCAGGGTGCTTTTCAGTCAGGTTATAGATCAATGCGGGGGCTTACTCTGTAATTCTTTGTCGCACTGAGGTATGCCGGCTTTACGAGTATACTTGCACTTGGTCACATCTCAAGAACGGGCGTGATAAGGCCAAGTGCGGATTGCCGCCTTCGCCACTTGTAAACAACGGCCAAGCCCGTTAGGATGAAATGAAAGCTTAAACCAATAGATTGAGTATGATTGGCTGCCAAGACGGCCGCCATGACGCTTCAATAAGGAAACACAGATGGGGGAGCCCGACAACACGCATGGGGCCAGCGCCTCGGCTATGGGTTACCTGTTCCAGTGCCGCTTCGCCCTGCTGGCGGGACTCCGCGCGGTGCTGGACGCCCCTCAGCTATCGATCTCGATTGAAAAGTTTGACGATGTCGCCTTCGAGACTAAAGGCGAACCTACCGAGCTCATCCAGACGAAGCATCACATCGCCAAGACAGGCGATCTGACGGACGCTAGTCCCGATCTCTGGAAGACGCTCTCGATCTGGCTCAAGCGGGTCGCCGAAGACATCGAAGCCCCTTTTCGGATGACGTTTGTCCTCTGACCACCGGGTACGCCCCCGACGGATCGGCAGCATCATTCCTGCGCATGCGATACCGCGACGAGAAGGAAGCGGACCAGCGGCTTCTGGCGGCGGCAGCGAGGTCTAAGAACAAAGATCATGCCGCAGCCTACACTGCTTATACAGGGCTTCCCGAAGATCTACGGCTCAGCCTGCTGCGCTCCGTATCGATCCTGGACGGCTCCCCGAACATCATCGATGTCCGAGAGGAGATCGCCCGCGAGCTTTATCACGCCGCGCCGCGCGACCAGATCGATAATCTGGTCGAACGGCTCGAAGGCTGGTGGTTCGGGATGGTGATTCGCGCGCTGAAATCCGTGACCCCGACCGCCATACCGGTGCTCGCTATCGAGCAGCGCGTCGATGAGCTCCGTGAGGAGTTCAAGCGGAACGCCCTCCCCGTTGACTACAAGACGGTCGTGCCTTCCAAGACGGTCGTCGCCGAGCTCGACAAGCGCCCGTTCGTCCGGCAGATGAAAAAGATCGAGATCGGGCCCGCACGAATAGAGTACGCCATCCGCGACTATTACCGCGCCTCGGAACAACGCTCCCGCTGGGCGCGCGAGGATCTCCTGATCGACGGCGAGGTGGAGAACTACGAGCAGGAATTGACGGAGGCCTGGGAGCCGCGCCACGCGGCTATGGTCGACGAAGCGACACCTCCCTGTCCTCCGGAAAGGAAAGTCACGCTCGGCCAGACGCTGTTCAAGTGGGTCGAGCAGGAAGCGAACTTTCCGTTGCGAACGGTACGCGAGCGGTTCCTTACCCATGGCAGCTATCACATCCTGGCGAACCGCTACGCTGTCGGCTGGCATCCTGATTTCAGGGCCGATGCGGATCAGCCGTCCGCCAACGTGGAGAAGTGACGATGCAGCCCTGGTCCAGGCGCGTGGTCGAGGAAGCGAATCTTTTCAATCCGGCCTTTGGCGCGGTCCTCCTCGCAAAGGCAGCCGATGAGTTCACCAGGAAAACACACCGACAATTCCCTTTTGCCCTTGCCTTTCTCGTCCTGCCGATCGTCCTTCACCGGGGAACGCGGTCGGCTCTTCCCGGATCGACAATCACCGCTCTCCTGCCTTGGATACAGGGCAACCGGGAACAACTCGTCAACTTCGCGCCCCGTGTCCAAGCGCTAAAGCCAATCACGAAGGAAGCGATCCTGTTCGGCGCGCAGAACCAAACACTCGCACTCACAGACTCCGGCGGCATCGCCGTTGGTGCAAGGAGGCAGACGCCCACAGAGAGACGCACGGGGCTGTTTACCGACGAGGCGCGCGAATGCGTTGACCGGGCTGGCTTTCTCGGGCGGTGGTTCGCCGCTGCCGGCAGCCCCGCGACCATCTATTCCGCCTGGGGGGTGACTCCGTGAGCCTACAGATTTCAAAACTGATTCTCTATAGCCGCACGGGAGAGGTGCGCGAGCTCGCCTTCCGCACAGGCGCGCTCAACGTTCTCACCGGTGCGTCCAAAACGGGCAAATCGGCCATCATCGATATCGTCGACTACTGTACGGGTCGCAGCGAGTGCAACGTCGCGGAGGGCGTCATCCGTCGGTACGTAGGCTGGTACGCGATTCTCTTTCAGCTCAACGGAGCACAGATCCTCGTCGCCCGGAGGAACCCTCCTGTTGGCGAACGGACCAGCGGCGACGTCTACATGGAACGCGGCTCCGCGATCGCGACGCCGCCGAGCTCCGCCCTGGTCAAGAACACGACGGTCGACGCGCTCGAAAAATTCCTGGGTGCTGCGATCGGCATCAGCGAGAACGAACATCGCCCGCCCATGCCCACACGCGATCCGCTGGAGGCCAACTTCCGGCACGCCCTGCTCTTCTCATTCCAGGACCAGAACGACATTGACAGCAAGCAGCGGCTGTTCCACCGCCAGGGCGAGGACTTCATCAGTCAGGCAATAAAAGACACCCTGCCCTATTTCCTTGGGGCAATCGATGAGGACCGCCTTCTCAAGCAGGCGCAGCTTGACCAGGCGCGGCGTCAGCTCCGGCAGCTTGAGCGGCAGCTCCGAGATGCGGAGGCAATCGACAGCACCAGCTACCCGCGGGCACAGGCTCTTCTGGATGAGGCGAAACAGGTTGGCCTAGTCGATGAGAGGACCGTCGCTATCACTTACGAGGCCACAATCGCCATCCTGCAGCGGATAACCCGCGAGGCGCAGATTCAGGGGGATGCCGTGATGGGCGACGGCGAGGACCTCCTCTCCGGTCTGCGCGCCGAACGGCAGGGACTGCGCAACGAACTGGAGCGCGTTAACGCCGAGATCCGCTCGACCCGCACATTTACCCTGGAGACGAGCGGATACGAGCGCGAGGCCAAGGAACAACGCGCCCGCCTGAGTGCCGTGGGGCTCATCAGATCAAACGGGCATGACCCCGGCTATTGCCCCGTTTGCGAGAGCCGGCTCGCCGCACGCACACCGACAGTCGCCCAGATCGAACGTTCGCTGCACGAATTAAGTGAACAACTGGAAGCTGTAGAAGCTGAAAACCCCCGCCTGCAGGCGCGCCTGGCCTCTTTTTTAGCCGAGGAGGCGACTCTCGAAGATCGGTTGCGCGACAACCAGCACCGGATCGCGGCTCGGATGCGCGAGAACGAGATTCTGCGAGTCCAGCAGGAGAACTTCATCCTCCAGGCACGCGCCATAGGCAAGATCAGCCAGTATGTCGAGACGGTCAGCACCGGCGATACCGGCTCAAGCCTGAGAAACGCGATCGACGTGGCGCGTGCGCGTGTCGCGGTCCTCGAAAACGAACTCGACCCCGAAGCTATTCGCGAGAAGCTGAGCGCCTTCATCAACATTATTGGCCGGTACATGAACGTATATTCCGATGCTCTCGAACTTGAGCATCGCGGCAGCCAGCTTCGGCTCGATATTCGCAACCTGACGGTCGTGGCGGACACCCTGGACGGGCCCGTGTCTCTCTTCCGCATGGGCAGCGCCGAGAACTGGGTCGGCTATCACGTCCTGGCCCATCTTGCTCTCCACAAGTGGTTCCGGCAGAAGAAGCGGCCGGTTCCGGGATTCCTCATATTCGACCAGCCTTCACAAGCGCACTATCCTCCCGACCGAGACGCCGAGGGTTCACTCGATGTCCTAGGCGACGAGGACCAGACGGCCGTCCTACAGCTTTTCAGGTTGATCGCGGATGCGGCGGCAGAGCTCGCGCCCGAGCTGCAGATCATCGTCATGGATCACGCTGACCTGAAGCTTGACTGGTTCCAGAGTGCTGTCGTCGAGCGCTGGCGCGGGGGCCAAAAGCTGGTGCCGCAGTCCTGGACACAATAACGCTGCCCCTCGTCGTGAGTAAGCTATTGTGGAATCGAGATCACATGTCAGCCGGGATTTGTCAATGCCTGGCGAGATTCACCGTCCCGCAAGGGCGCATAGACAGCGACTTTCGGAGATTTGGCAACTCACGAATGAGCCGCCAGACTTGAACCCTGACCGTGTCTTGGCTGGTCAGTTCGGAACGGGCGGAGATTCGACTCTGCAGGTTGGCGTGAATCTTCGCGTCGGGCCGGACCACTTGGTTGGGTAATCGCCATGTCGGACTTTGGCGGGGGGCGGCCCCGAGCCGGTGTTCCAGCGATAGATCCGTCCTGGCCGCCAAGGGGCGGGTAATCCGCCGGCGGCGAACCGCTTACTCGCCCCTGCGGCGTCGCAGAAAAATCTGCCACGGACACTCCGCGCTGGTAAGCGGAACGGCTCCCGCCGGATTCCTGGGCTCCAACTGGCCCGGCGGCAGGGTATCGCGCGCGTCACTCCCGCATTTATCTGCTCCCAGAACCAGAACCTCCCGTCCGCGACCACTCGTGACGCGAGCCGGGAACTCGAATCGAGGGTCCGCCATCGAGCGGGAAAGCCAGCCGGAAGCCGGATCCTTCTTCCCGTTAAGTCGTAAACGGACCAGCAATCGGCAACACGGATTACTCCCGCCGGGCCGCCAAAAGGCAGCGGACTCAGAGACTTTCGGGCCCCAAGCGTGTTAAACAGACTTGCAGGCCTGATTTGTCCCATATGCCGAAGACTCTACGCATCGGAATCCTGGTTGCCGCGGCCCTCTCGGCACAGCCGGCGGGCGTTTTTGAAGCTCCCGGCGCCGCCGTCCCACAGAACCACGTCGACGAGCTGGTCTTCGCTAACCTGAAAAAGCTGTCGATTCCCGCGGCGAACTTGTCGTCCGATGCAGTCTTCCTGCGGCGCGTGTATCTGGATGTCACCGGGACGCTCCCCACCGGGCAGCACGCCGCCGGGTTCCTCGCGGACCACGACCCCGCGCGGCGCGGCGCGCTGATCGACAGGCTGCTCGCGAGCGAGGAGTACGCCGATTACCAGGCCATGAAGTGGAGCGACCTGCTGCGCGTGAAGGCCGAGTTCCCCATCAACCTCTGGCCGGTCGCCGCGGAGGCTTATCATCACTGGATCCGCGATTCGATCCGGCAAAATGTTCCGTACGACCGCTTCGCCGGCGCGCTGCTCACCGAGAGCGGCAGCAATTTCCGCGTGCCGCCGGTCAACTTCTACCGCGCCATGCAGAACCACGAGCCGCAGGGGATCGCACAGACCGTGGCCCTGACGTTTATGGGCGCGCGCGCCGAGAAGTGGCCCAAAGAGCGGCTGGCCGGGATGGCGGCGTTCTTCTCCAAAGTGCGATTCAAGGAGACCGGCGAGTGGAAGGAGGAGATCGTCTACTTCGATCCGGCGCTTCGGCCCGCAGGGGCCGGCGCCGCCATCTTCCCGGACGGCACACCCGCGCGGCTGGCGCCCGGCCAGGATCCGCGCGAGGTTTTCGCCCAATGGCTGACCGCGCCGGGGAACCCGTGGTTCGCGCGCGCCATCGTCAACCGCGTGTGGTCGTGGCTGCTGGGCCGCGGGATCATCCACGAGCCCGACGACATCCGCGACGACAACCCTCCGGAGAACGCGGAGCTGCTGGGGTACCTGGAGCGCGAGCTGACTTCGTCGCACTACGACCTCAAGCACATCTACCGGCTGATCCTGAACTCCACCACCTACCAACTCTCCTCCATTCCCCCGGCGAACCACCCGGACGCGGCGATGCACTTCGCGGCGTATCCGCTGCGGCGCCTCGACGCGGAGGTGCTGGCCGACGCTCTCTGCCAGGTGACCGGAACCACGGAGACGTATTCCAGCTCGATCCCCGAGCCTTACACCTTCATGCCCGACGACCAGCGCTCCATCAGCCTTCCGGACGGCAGCATCAGCAGCTCGTTTCTGGAGCTGTTCGGGCGGCCGCCGCGCGACACGGGACTGGAATCGGAGCGCAACAACCGCACGAACGATGCGCAGCGGCTGCACATGCTGAATTCCAGCCACGTGCAGCGGAAGATCCAGCAGGGGCCCAAGCTGGCGGCGCTGATGCGCGATTTCCGCACTCCGCAGGAGCTGGTGAGGCAGGTCTATCTCACCATTCTTTCGCGCTACCCGACGGATGAAGAATGGAAGGCCGTGGCGGCGCACGCGCAATCCGGCGCGGCCCGCGGACAGGCGGCCATCGTGGACCTGGAGTGGGCTTTGGTCAACAGCGCGGAGTTCGAATTCCGCCACTGAGAGAAGGAGACTCGAAATGGATATCCCGATGCGCGTGCTGCCGATCTCGCGGCGCGACATGCTGCGCGGCGGTTTGTACACGGCGGCCGGACTGCTGGTGGGCGGCAGGTTGGCTCGGGCGCAAAAGCTTCCGGAGGCGGGTTATCAACCCGCCGCAGGTTTCCAACCTGCCCCACAAAAGGCCAGGTCGGTGATCCAGATCTGGATGTGGGGAGGCCCGGCGCACCTGGACACGTTCGATCCCAAGCCCGACGCGGGGAACGACTATTCCGGGCCTCTCGACCACCCCATCGAGACCAACGTCAGCGGCATACGGATTTCGGAGCTGCTGCCGCTGCTGGCGAAACAGGCGGACAAATATTCGATCATCCGCAGCATGACGCATGGAGTGAACGCGCACGAGACGGCGTCGTACACGGTGCAGACGGGCCGCCTGTCGGGCGGGCGCGACGTGTATCCGAGCGTGGGCGCGGTGGTCTCGCTGTTCAAGGGCTACAACGCGGGATACAAGGGGCTGATTCCGCCGTACATCGTGCTGACGGAGCCCCAGGGCCGGTTCTCGGAGGCCGGCTTTCTGGGGCAGCGGTACCTGCCATTTGCCACCGGCGGCGATCCGGCGCAGGCCCGCTTCGCGGTGGAAGGCGTGGTGGCGCAGGGCATCACGGACCAGCGCCAGCGCGAGCGCCGCGAGTACCTGCGCCAGCTCGACACGCTGGGGCGCGCGATGAAAGGCGACGCGCAACTGGCATCGTGGGAAGAGGCGGAGAGCCAGGCGTACGCGCTGATTTCAGGCGACGCCGGCAAGGTGTTCGATCTTTCGCAGGAGACCGACGCGCTGCGCGACCGCTACGGGCGCACGACGTTCGGGCAGTCGTGCCTGGCGGCGAGAAGGCTGGTGGAGCGCGGCGTGCCGTACGTCACCATCAACTACAAAGGCGGCTGGGACACGCACAAGCAGAATTTCCAGGTGATGCGCCAGCGGCTGCCACAGATGGACAAAGGGCTGGCGACGCTGCTGGAGGACCTTTCTCAGCGCGGCCTGCTGGCGAGCACGGTGGTGTGGTGGAACGGCGAATTCGGGCGCACGCCGAAAGTCTCGTGGGAAGCGCCGTGGAACGGCGGGCGCAATCACTGGGGCGGCGTGTTCTGCGCGCTGCTGGCGGGCGGCGGATTCAAGGGCGGGCAGGTGGTGGGCGCATCGGACGGCCGCGGCGAAGAAGTGAAGGACCGGCCGGTGTATCCGGCCGATCTCATCGGGAGCATCTACGAGCAACTGGGGATCGATCCGGAGGCGAAGCTGCCGCATCCGCTGGGGCTGGAAGCGCGGGCGACGCCCGGCGCGGCCGATGGGCTGAAGCTGGCAGGGCGGCTGAAGGAGATCCTGTGAGCCGCGGGCTCTCACTCCTGCTGGCGCTCTCCCCTGCCCTCCTGGCGCAGCAACAGGCTGTCCCGCACGCCGGCTTCGTGTATCCCGCGGGAGGCCGGCAAGGCGCCACGCTGGACGTGAACGTGGGCGGACAATTCCTGGACGGCGCGAGCGCGGTGTACCTCTCGGGAAGCGGAGTCGAGGCCGCGGTGGTGCGGTTCGTCAAGCCGATGACGCCCGCGCAGGCCAACCAACTGCGCGAGCAGCTCCAGATGCTGATGGCGAAGACGGGCCGGACGGCGGCGGACGCACAGGCCATCAACGACCTCCGCAGCAAGCTGATGGAATTCACGCAGCGCACCACCAGCCCGGCGATCGCCGAGACGGCGGTCCTGCGGGTGACGATCGCGCGCGACGCCGCGCCAGGCGCGCGCGAGCTGCGGCTGGCCACGACCGCGGGGCTGACCAACCCGATTCTGTTCATCGTGGGCGAACTGCCGGAGTTCTCGCGAAGGCCGACCAACGTACCGCCGGCTTTCGCCGTGGTGAACGGCGGCGTGGCGCCGAATCGCGGCGCGGCCCGCACGCCTGAGCCGCCGATGAACATCACGCTCCCGGCGGTGGTGAACGGCCAGATGATGCCGGGCACGGTGGACGAGTGCCGCTTCGAGGCGAAGCAAGGCGAGCGCCTGGTGATGGCGGCCAGCGCGCGCGAGCTGATGCCGTACATCTCCGACGCGGTTCCCGGCTGGTTCCAGGCCACGCTCACGCTGCGCGACGCGGCGGGCAAGGAACTGGTATATGCCGCGAACTACCGCTTTCACCCCGACCCGGTTCTGTACTACGAGGTCCCCGCGGATGGGGCGTACGTGCTGGACATCCACGACTCGATTTATCGCGGGCGCGAAGATTTCGTGTACCGCATCACGGTGGGCGAGCTGCCGTTCGTGACGGGAATCTTTCCGCTGGGCGGCAGGGCGGGCGTGCGGACCTCCGTGTCGGTCCAGGGCTGGAACCTACCCCTCAAGAGCACGGCGCAGGATACGCGAGGCAAGGCTCCGGGCGTGTATTCGGTTTCGGTCCGCAACGGCGATTGGACCTCGAACGGCGTGCCGTTCGTGGTAGACACTCTACCGGAGACCCTGGCCAAGGGACCGGCCGACCGCCGGGACAAAGCGCAAAAGCTGAAGCTGCCGATTATCGTGAACGGGCGCATCGAACGGCCGGGCGAGCAGGACTACTTCCGCTTCGATGGGCGCGCCGGGGAGGAGATCGCCGCCGAGGTTTACGCGCGCCGGCTGGATTCGCCGCTCGATTCGGTGCTGAGGCTGAGCGACGCAAAGGGGCGCGAACTGGCCTCCAACGACGACTTCGTGGACAAGGGCGCGGCGCTGATCACGCACCAGGCGGACTCGCGGATCTGCTTCAAGCTGCCGGCCAAGGGGACCTACTATCTGCAACTGGGCGACACGCTGCGCAAGGGCGGCCCGGAGTATGGGTACCGGCTGCGAGTCAGCCATCCGCAACCGGATTTCGAGCTGCGGGTGGCGCCCTCGAGCTTGAATCTGCGGGCCGGGGCGACGGTGCCGGTGACGGTGTACTGCTTGCGGCGGGACAATTTCGCGGGCGAGGTCGCGCTGAAGCTGAAGGAAGCTCCGGGGTTCGCGATGGGGGGCGCGGCGATTCCCGCGGGGCAGGACCAGGTGCGGATCACGCTGACGGCGCCGCCCAATCCGGTAACCGTGCCGTTGACGATCGAACTGGTAGGGCAGGCGGAGATCGGCGGCCGCGAAGTGCGCCACACCGCGGTTCCGGCCGAGGACATGATGCAGGCATTCGCATACCACCAACTGGTTCCCGAGGACGCGTGGATGGTGCGGGTGATGGGCGCGGGTCCGGCGCGCTTTCCGCAGAGGGCCGACGGGGAGAAGCGCGTCAGACTGCCGGCGGGAGGGACCGCGGCCGTTCAGGTCCTGGTGCCGCCGCGCCTGGCGAGCCAGGTGCAACTGGAGCTGAACGAAGCGCCGGACGGCATCTCGATCCAGGGCACGACGGCGGGGCGCGACGGGGTGACCGTGCTGTTGCGCGTGGAACGCGACAAGGTGAAGACCGGGCTCCAGGGCAACCTGATACTGGATGCGTTCGTGGAGAGGGTCGCTACCCCGGCGTCGGGGCCCGCGGTAAGGCGACGGCAGGCGATGGGCACGCTGCCGGCAGTGCCGTTCGAGATCGTGGGGGAAAATCAGTTTGGCCACAGATGAACGCGGATAAGACTTGGTTGTTTTTGATCCGTGTTTATCCGTGTTCATCTGTGGCTTGATTCTCTTGGGTTTCGAGGATATGCTACTCGCTGGCGCGGACTTGCAGCAGGCGTTCGCGCAGGACGGGGGAGAGGATGGCTTCGATCTCCGGAGTGATGAGGCCGGCTTCGTCGAGATCTTTCAGGTGCACCTGATCTTTGAGGCGGAAGCTGGTCAGCTTCATGCGGATCAGGTCCGCCAGCGGGATGAGCCGAAGCCGCCGGATGGTCCGACAGGCTGCAAGGTTCGGGGTGGCCTCGGGGTAGTCTGGCTTCACTTTCTCGCCGGCGAAGACCAGGCGCACGGCGCGGCGGGCCGATGGTGCTCCGGTCTGCACGAGCATGTCGAGCCCGGCCACGTGACGGTATTCGAGGCCGAACGGCTCGACCGCCTCGGCGATTCTTGGCAGATCTTCGCGGCGGACCGCGATGTCGATGTCTCTGGTCAGGCGTCCGGCATCGGGCTCCGCCTCTTCCACATAGAGATATGCCGCCAGTCCGCCGACCACGCGGTAGTCGAGATTCGCGGAAGAAAAGGCTCGCTCCACGCGGTCGGCCAGTTCCAGGAGTTGTTCCACGCGCTTCTCGAAAAAGCTGTTGACGAAGACTTCCACCCGCGCGCCCTTCCCGGCTTAGTGCGCGCCGGCGGTCTCTTCGACGGGGGCGAAGGGGCTGATCAGGTTGCCTTGGCCGTCGAAATCCAGGTCGATGGCGGCTTCGATTTCGAGCATGGGGTTGCGCTCGATTTCGGAGCGCAGATTCTCGCTCAGGGCGACACGGCCCAGCTCCATGGTGTTGCGGATCCAACCGTAGGTGACTTCGGCGAGATCGATCTTGCCGACCGTGGGGGCGATGCGGGTCAGGCATTCGCGGTCGGTGGGGAAGTGGATGGGAGTGCGGATGGCGGCGGGGGTGTTGGCGGTGAGGGAGTTGATCCAGGTGGGCTCCCAGTCGATGCGATTCACCAGGCGGTCGGTGACCACGTCGGCCATGCCCATGCCGACGGCGCTGTTGTAGGTCAGCTCGCTCAGGTCGCGGACGAAAATACGCTGGAATTTGGGGATGCCGGGCCAGGGATTGTACAGGCCGGTGACACCGCGGTTAGCCACCTTGGTGTCCATGCCGGCGCCGCTGATGTTCTTGCCGATTTCATCCATGACGAGGATGTCGAGGTCCATGGGAACTTTGGCCATCCAGGTCTTCACCAGGGCCAGGTTCTCTTCCTCGCGCTGCTCCATCAACTCGACCGGGACGGCGTCGATCTTGGCGGCGCGGTGGGAGGCATCCTCGAGGATGGCCAGGCCACCCAGGATCTTGCCGGATTGAAGCACCTGCCGGCCGATGCTGCGGATGACATATTCCAGGCCGTGATGGTAGGCGTAGGCGTGGTAGCGCTGGGCGCCATCGAATTTGCCGAGCCCGATGGCCATCATCTTGAAGAGGCCGCTTTCGATCTTGCCGGCGAAATCGGTGTGCCATTTGACGCGGCCCACGAGCATGACGCCGTCGGACTGGAAAGCCTCGCGGTCCATGAAGGCTTCGATGCCTTCGGCCGTTTTGCCGAGCGAGACGGTGGAGAGCTGGCTCACGAGCGGGCAGCCCATGGTGGCTTCGGTGATGCCGTAGTGCGCCAGCACGCCGGCCTGCCCGGCGGCGGAGGCGGCGCCGTGACTTCCCATGGCGGGGAAGAGGAACGGCCGCATTCCCTGGTCCTTCCAATACTGGACCACCGCGCGGACGATGGTGGCGATGTGATGGATGCCGCGGCTGCCGACACCGATGGCGACGCGGGACGCGGGCTTGAGCCGCGCGGCAAAACCGGAAGCGTTGAGCTGGGTGCGAACCTCGGCGGCGACGTCGGGGATGTGGAGGTCCGGGAAATTCTGGCGAACGATCAGAAGGCGGGGAAATTGCATATCGGAGTCTATTTTACCGGACGGGAGGGTCATCAAGGTACAGGGGGGCGTTAATTGAGCTATTCTCTACATTCGGGAACGGCATGCCGATCCGCGCGGACAACCGGAAGTACTACGATGCGCGCTGGCGGAAGTTCCGGCTGGCGATGCTGGAGGCCGCGGGGAACGTGTGCGAACTCTGCGGCAAGCCGCACCGGCTGCTGAACGTGGCGCACCTTTCCAACGATCCCGCCGACCGGCGGTATGTGGCCGTGCTGTGTCCGCGGTGCCACTCCAAGCAGAATTCGGCGCAGCGCATCGCCATGGTCCGGCGGACGCAGGCGCAGACTCGCGGGCAGATGTGGCTGACCGAAGAGCTGCGGCTAGCGCCGTTTCCGGTGCGCACCTGGCCCATGGCTTCGCGGCAGATGGATTTGTTCTGAGGGAGGAGACCGCTTGCTGGCGCGCGCGGCTTGGTAGCGGAGGCGCGCGGGTTCGTGGCGGAGGCATCAGGTGGTTCCCCACTCGGCCTCGAGGAGGCGCGAGTACTCTCCGGAGGCGTAAAGCTCGAAGCGGAAATTCTTGGGGACGATAGCCCGATGCGGTTGGGAATCCATGTAGCACTGGTACAGGGAATCCGCGTAGCGGTGGTAGTGGCGCAGGAACTCCTGCGACAGGACTTCGTAGTCCGGGGGATCCGAGAACACTGCATTCAGGCCGATGGCCCGCGAAAAAATGGAGACGAAGTCTACTACGCCCCAGCGGATAAGCTTTTCTCTTACCACCTCCGGGGGATCTGAAATTAAAAGGCCGGCGAAGCTTTGGCTGTGGAGCTCTGCGCCTTTCAGCTCGGGGACGTGTTCCACCCATCCCATGCACTGTTCGAGCCAGCGGAAGACATCTTTACCGAGGTAGAAGAGCATCCGGATTTCACTATAGCGGCCGGTCAGCAGCCGGTGCTCGAGCTGCTCGCGATTGGAACCATCGTTCGGGATCAGGCCTGATAACATCAGCGCCGCCTTGGAGTTTTCGAGCAGAGCGGAGGGGGGCACCCGCTCATTGAAGGGGTGGAGGATCAGCGGCGGCAGCACCCACACGGTCTCGCCAAGAATGGTCATGGACGTCGATATTGTACTCCCGGTTGACATATCGGCAGAAGGGGGCGGGAACTTCAGGCCTCTCGGGAAACCCGGAGCCGGAAGAGTACTGCTGCGTGTCCTACAATCATGGGCATGGTTCTGCGTAGTTTTGTCATGCTCTCGTGCTCGCTGGCGGCGCTGGCCGCACCGGCCGACTGGTTTCCGCCCTCCGACATGCTCACCATCGGGGTGTACTACTATCCCGAGGCGTGGCCCGAGTCGCAATGGCCGCGCGACATGGCGAACATCCGCAAGCTGGGGATGGAGTTCGTCCACATGGGCGAATTCGCCTGGTACTTCATGGAGCCGGAGGAGGGCAAGTACCAGTTCGACTGGCTGGAAAAGAACGTCGAACTGGCGGCGCAGAACGGCCTGAAGGTCATTCTGTGCACGCCCAGCGCGACGCCGCCGGTGTGGCTGTCGCGGGGGCATCCGGAGATCCTGATGGTGGATGCGGCGGGCCGGCGGATCAATCACGGCAGCCGGGAACAGGGCGACTGGAGCTCGCCGGTGTACCGCGACTACGTCGCCAGGATCGTCACCGAGCTGGCCAAACGGTTCGGGCACAACCCGCATGTGTGGGGCTGGCAGATCGACAACGAGCTGAGCCACTACGACAAGCAGTTCAGCTACTCGCCGGCGGCCACACACAAGTTCCGCGAATGGCTGCGCGAGAGGTACGGCACGATCGACCGGCTGAACACGGACTGGGGCAGCCGGTTCTGGTCGCAGATGTACCAGAATTTCGACCAGATCGACATCCCCAACCAGCAGGAGCTGGTGGCCGATGCGAGCCCGCACGCGCTGCTCGACCTGGACCGCTGGTTCGCCGCGGAAGCCGCCGATTACCTGCGGATGCAGGCCGGCATCCTGCGGAAGTACGGGGCCAACCAGTGGATCACGACGAACTTCATGGCGATGCACGGCGACGTCGATCCGACGCTGTCGGCGCACGACCTGGACGCCTTCACGTGGACCCACTATCCGGCGCACGGGGACCTGTTTCCGGAGGAAGGCCCGCTGGGATTCCGGCTGGGCAGCGCGGCCATCCAGAGCTTCATGCACGACTTCATGCGGCCCATCAACGGCATCTCGGGGCTGATGGAATTGCAGCCGGGGCAGGTCAACTGGGGCGCGGTGAACCCGTGGCCGCTGCCGGGCGCGATCCACATGTGGATCCTGCGGGCATTCGGAGCGGGCGCGCGGCTGGTCTGCACCTACCGCTACCGGCAGCCGCTCTTCGGATCGGAGCTGTATCACAAGGGGCTGGTGGAGACCGACGGGGTGACGCCCTCGCCCGGCGGCCGGGAATACGCGCAGGCCATGAGCGACGTGCTCAAGCTGCGGCAGCGGTACCGGCCGAATGCCACGGAGCCCGCGGGGTACGCCGCGCGCCGCACGGCGTTTTTGATCAGCTTCAGCAACCGGTGGGACATCCAGAATCACAGGCAGACGGAGCGGTGGGACACGATCGCCCACTGGATGAAGTACTACCGCGGCCTCAAGGCGCTGAACGCGCCGGTGGACGTGATCACCGAAGACCGGGATTTCAGCCGGTATCCGTTCGTGGTGGCGCCGGCGTACCAGTTGATCGACCGGGAGCTGGTGGACAGGCTTTCGCGCTACGCCGAGAACGGCGGCCACCTGGTGCTGACCTGCCGCACGGGGGAAAAGGACCGGCGCGGGCAGTTGTGGGAGGCGCTCTGGGCGGAGCCGATCTACCAGTTGATCGGCGCGAAGATTCCATTCTACGACCTGTTGCCACGGCCGCTCGAAGGGCACGTGCAGGCGGAGCGAAAGCAATACGCGTGGGGCGCGTGGGGTGAGATCCTGGAACCGCAAACGGGCACGTCGGTGCTGGCCTCCTACAGCGACCAGTTTTACGCGGGCAAGGCGGCGGCGATCACGCGGAAGGCGGGAAAGGGGACGGTGAGCTACATCGGGGTGGAATCGTCGAACGGCGACCTGGAGATCGACCTGCTGAAGAAGATCTACGCGGACGGCGGGGCGAAGCCGGCGGGCCTGCATCCGGATTTCATCGTGGACTGGCGCGACGGCTTCTGGGTGGCGACCAACTTCACATCGGGCGGCCTCGCGATTCCGGCGGCGGCCGGCGCGCAGATCCTGGTGGGGACGCGCGAGGTGCCGCCGGGCGGGGTCACGGTTTGGGTAGAGTAGCTGGTATGCACAGGCTGACCGGGTTGATGCTGTGTCTCGCCGTGGCGGCTGCGGCGGCCGATCCGCAGGTGGTGTATTTGTGGCCGAACGGCGCACCGGGGTCGGAGGGGAAAACTGCTGGCGAGACGACACGCATCGCGTCGCCGGGCGGCGATCACGTGGTCTCCAGCGTGCACCGCCCTTCGCTCACGGCGTATCTGCCCTCGAAGGAGTCGGCCACGGGAGCGGGGGTGGTGATTGCACCGGGCGGCGGCCACAGTGAGCTTTGGATGGACCATGAAGGCTACAACGTCACCCAATGGCTGAGCGAGCACGGGATTGCGGGGTTCGTGCTGAAGTACCGGCTGGCGCGCGAGAAGGATTCCAGCTACACCGTGGAGGGCACATCGCTGGCGGACACCGGGCGCGCCATAGGCCTGGCGCGGAGCCGCGCGGCAGAGTGGGGAGTGGACGCGGCGCGCCAACTCGCCTCCCGCCGAAAAGCCGATCACGCGCGACATGGCGGCCAGGCTCTCCGAGGATACGCCCCCGGCATTTCTCGCGTGCGGCGAAAACGACCGGCAGAACATCTCGCAGGGGCTGCCGGAACTGTACCTGGCATTCAAGCGGGCCGGCGGCACGGCGGAGTTGCACGTCTATGCGGGCGTGGGCCACGGATTCGGCCTGCGGGCCACCAATCACGGCGCGGTGGCGGGCTGGATCGACCGGTTCCGCGAATGGCTGGACGGGCGAGGGTTCTTGAAGCGATAGCTGAGAAAATCGGAACTGATTATCCTCATATGGTCGTAGAATCGTACATATGAGGTCCCTCGAAACGTTTCGGCAGGATCTGCGGCTGGCTCTTCGCGTGCTGGCCAAAAGCCCTGGAGCGACGGCGCTGTGCGTTCTCTCCATCGCCTTGGGTATCGGGCTGACCACCGCGATGTTCAGCATCGGCGACGCGCTGCTGCTGCGGCCGCTGCCCATCGACCACCCCGACCAGCTCTGGGACCTCAGCTCCCGCAGCGACGAAGGCCGTTACATTCAATATGGCTGGCCGGATTACCTGGACATGTGCGACGCCTCGAAGGACTGGGCGGGCCTGGCCGCATTTCAGCGCCGGGGCGGGATGCTGGCGGTGGAGGACTCGAGCGAGCTGGTTCTGATCAGCCCGGTCAGCGCCAACTACTTTTCGCTGGTGGGGGTCAAGGCCGCGGTGGGAACGGCTGCCGTGGACGAGCTGGACGGCCGTCCGCGGGTGGTGCTGGGACATCGGCTGTGGCAGCGCCGTTTCGCCGGCGATCCACACGTCATTGGCAAGACGGCGATCATCAGCCGGCGGCCCTACCTGGTTGCCGGAGTGATGCCGGAGGAGTTCGTGGGGCTGCGGCGCGGCGTGGTCACCGATGTGTGGATGAGCGTGGACGCGTGGTTCGCATCCTCCGGCCAGGGCGAGAAGCAGGACCGCAACGGCCAGTTCGAGATCGTCGCGCGGCTGAAACCGGGGACCACGCCCCTGCGGGCGGCTGCCGCGCTGGACGCGGCCATCCGCGGCCCGGGGAAGCACAAGCCGGCTCCGGCGGGCAGCCCGGGAACCTGGATGGAGACTGCGTTCGCGCCGGGCTGGACCAAAGACCTGATGCTGGGCGGCGGCCTCCTGCTGATCCTCATCGCGGTGCTGTTCGTGGCCTGCGCCAACGCCACGCAGTTGCGCCTGGCGCAAGCCGAGGCGCGCAAGAGGGAACTGGGGATGCGGATGGCTTTGGGCGCGGGCGGATGGCGGCTGATCCGGCAGTTGCTGGTGGAAACCGTGGTGGTGGCGGCGGTTGGCGCGATTTCCGGAATTCTGCTGGCGAGCTTCCTGATGCACAAGACGTCGGAGTTCATTTCGACTACGGTGGTGTACCTCGACCCCGGCATCCGCCTGGATCACCGGGTACTCGCCTTCGTCATGGGAGCGCTGCTGCTCTCCGTTCTTTTCGCGGGACTGGCTCCGGCGCGGCACGCCGTGCGGGTCAACGTCGCCGAGGTCTTGAGATCGGACCAGGGCGGC
This sequence comes from Bryobacteraceae bacterium, assembly GCA_035638575.1. GTDB lineage: Bacteria > Acidobacteriota > Terriglobia > Bryobacterales > Bryobacteraceae > DASQZT01. The sequence continues at coordinate 23,989 of DASQZT010000229.1, read as the reverse complement.
GCGGGAGCCCGCGGGGGGTCGAAGAAAATCCTCATCGTCGGGCAGGTGGCCGTAAGCGTGGCGCTGTTCGGCATGGCGGTGCTGTTCGTGATGAGCCTGCGGAATGCGGCGGCCATACGGCCGGGCCTCGATCCGCAGAAGAAGCTCTTCGTCATGAACGTAATTCCCGGGCTTAGCCTGAGCGGGCCGGCGTGGTGCGAGCAGGCGTGCGAGCGCCTGGCGTCGGTCCCCGGCGTGCGCGGCGCCACGTTCGCCCGCCGCCTGCCGCTCAGCGGCTCGGGCGGCGGCATGACGGTGCGGCTGGAGTTGCCGGGCCAGGCGCCGCTCGCCGTGCAGCTGAACAATGTCGGCGGCAACTACTTCTGGCTGATGGGAACCCGGGTGGTGGCGGGCCGCGGCATCGATACCAACGATCGCGAATCCACACCGCTGGTGGTGGTGATCTCGCAGACGCTGGCGCGCAATGTTTTCGCCGGGCGAAGCGCGCTGGGGGAGTGGCTCAAGATCGGCGGCAAGATGCGGCAGGTAGTGGGGATCGCCGAAGACGGGCCGTCGAACAACCTCCACGAGAAACCATCGCCCTACCTGTACCTGCCCTACGTGCAGGCGCCCCGGGGCGACATTACTTTAATCGTGGAAACGGCCGGCGATCCGGCGGCGATGGAGCGGCCCCTCCGCGCGGAGCTGAAACACTTCGACCCGCGTTCCGAGGTCTACCAGGCCACCACGTTGCGGCGTCAGATGGACGAAGCGCTTGCCCAGGACAACATCATGGCCGCGGTAGCGACCTTTCTCGGAATCTTCGGCGTGGTGCTGACGGGCGCGGGGCTGTTCGGCCTGATGCAGTACGCGGTGAGCCGGCGGACGCGGGAGTTGGGAGTGCGGATGGCGCTGGGGGCGAGGCCGGCGGAGATCCAGAGGATGGTGCTGGGCGAGTCGCTGCGGATTGCGGCGTGGGGCGTGCCCATCGGGCTGGCGCTGTTGGGCGCGGGGCAGTGGTACGTGCGGTCGGTGGTGCTCGGCGTCACTATGTTGGAGCCGCGGGCGTACATCAGCAGCGCTGCGGCTGCGGTTGTGCTGACGCTCGGGGCGGCATGGCTGCCGGCGCAGCGCGCGACGCGGATCGACCCGATGAAGGCGCTGAGGTCGGAGTAGTGCGAGGGGTAAGGTATCAACGACGAGATACGTCCGCCATCCGGGCCAGGTAAAGAAGCGACGCACTGCGTTCTCCCTACCGGCCGCCTTGCTCCCCCAAGCGGAACGGATCGCCCGCGCCAGAAACGTGAATCTTTTTGGGCGGCGGGTTCGCGCCGCCGGAGGCGCCCACTCTGTTTTAGCGCGGCGAGTTGCAGGGCTGGATTGTGGGCCTTCCCGCCGCTACGGCGGGCTCTCTAAGGGTAAGCCTCGGCAGCCGGGTGGAACCGCCGCAGGCGGATTTCCTTCTCACGCTTGCGGGTTTGCGCGATGTCGTATGAGGTTTGCATCCGCATGAGCGTGTCCATCTTCACGCCGAAAGCCTTTTCGATGCGCAGCGCCATGTTTCCGGACAGGTCGGCCTTGCCATTCAGCAAGCTGGACAGTGCGGGCCGGGAAACGTGAAGTACCGCCGCCGCCGCCGTCACCGACAGGCCTGCCGGGTCGATAATCTCTGTCCGAATGAAATCTCCGGGGTGGGGTGGGTTCTTCATCGCCATTGGTGGGTTGCTCCTATGCTCTAGTGGTAGTCTTCCAAATTCAGGTCGCAGATTTCGCGTTCGGCGGCGTCGATACGGAACGTCAGACGCCGGTTGCGAGTCACGCTCAGGCTCCATGTGCCTTTGCGGTCACCGGCAAGCGTGTGAACCTTCCACGCCGTAAGCGCCCGCAATTCGTCCGCTTCTTCCATGTCATCAAGGAACGCGAACATCTTGCGCAACTTGTCCACGGTATCCGGTGGCACGCCTTTCGCGATGTCCTCCGTGTAAAACCTCTGGAGGCCCTTATGGGCAAAGTTCCGTATTCTCACCGGCCGACTGTAGCCTGTAGCCTGTAGCGTAACACCTGTCAAGGCTATTTGCAAATCGGGCTTAGCCGACACGTTGAAGTTGACCTTCACGGGCAGGCTGGGAATCCTGTTGCGCAAGAGTGGAAGGTCGGATTTCGCGGATAGAGCCCTTGCTCGAACATCCCGATCAGTTGGGGTTTCGATTGTCGGCGAGAACACGCTCGGCGGTCCTCAAACAGGCTGGCGAGTGAGCGGCAGGATCACGACTTCAAGGCAGTGCGGATGTCCTTCAGCAGGCGGAAGAAATGGTAGGGGTCGCTCGGCGAGGCAACAAAATCGAAGCGCTCGTAGAAGGACCTGGCCGCGTCGTCGTTCGCGTGGACTGCAAATGCTCGAATGCCGGCGATGTCCGCGGCCTGCAACGTGCGAAGCATGGCGTCCTTGAGGAGTCCGCTGCCGAGGCCGTTACCTTGCCAGGACGCCGCGACGGCAAGCCGAGCCAGCAGCATGATCGGCACCGGATGCCGGGCAAGGCCCTTGATCAGGCGCTCGGGGGCATCGGTGTACTCCACCTGGCCGACCACGAGCGTGTAATAACCGGCGACTTCTTCATCCGCCAGGGCAACAAAGGTCCGCGAAGCTCCAGCCTGCTGGCTCTGAAACGTGCACCGCGGCCCCCGCATCAAGTCGTGCCTAGCGTTGCACCGGCCCCAGATACTTGTCCAGCCAGTCGAGAGTCTCCCGCATCAGGATCTGCCGGAGAGGGCTCACGTCGTGAGACGCTTCCAGAATCGTGTGCCGTTTGTCGGCCGCGGGTGTGCCAAGAAGGTTGAACAGGGGCGTCTGGGAGGCTTCCAGCGGAAAGAAATAGTCATAGCGCCCATTGATCATCAGGACCGGAATGCGGACCCGGGGCGCGTAGTTCACCCCGTTCATTTCCGGTAGTGCCGGCGTGACAAAGAATCCACCGTCTTGCAGCACGGCCACTTTAAATCGCGGCTCAACCGCCAGAAAGACCGGCGCCGATCCGGCACCCCAACTCGCCCCGAGGTAAGCTATTCGCGTCCGGTCGATGTCCGGCCTGCTCTCCAGATAGTCAACGGCCCTGCGGATATCCTGGCCGCGCTCCACTAAAGCAGCCAGGGCCGCAACCGGGGTGCGCGGTTGAGGTTTCGTGCGCCCATAGGTATTCGGAAGCACCGGGTGGAACACCGCGCGGCCGGTCCGCACCAGGAAGTCCCACCGGGGAGGCCCGTCGAGAGACTGGGCGTTGGTCATTTGCAGCGCCGAAGCGCTCGGGTGATACACCACTACCTGGAACGGCGGCTTTGCGTTCTTCGGGAGAAACAAGTATCCGGGAACCTGCTCGGCGCTATCAGCGGCTTCGAAGGTGACATGTTCCCTGGTCCAATCGGGATTGCCGCGGTCTACCTCGACGGTGCGCGCATTCGGTTCCTTGGGGTCGTAAGAGAAGAGCGCCCGATAAGAGCGGAACACCTCGTCGCTGACTGGCGTGGGCGCGGGGAACTCGGCCTGCGGTCTCGGGCCCAGTTGAGCCTCGGCGGGCTGAACGTTGTAGCGCACGCAACGGAAGCCGGTCTGGGCGTCGCGATCGAACGGCGACTTGGCATCGGGTTGCACGAACATGTAGATTGCGTCGCGCCAGCCGCCTCCGAGAGCAAACCGGAAGCCATGGTCCGTTTCGTTGAAGCACCACTCTTTCACGTTGCCTGCCATGTCGTAAGTGCCAAAGGGGCCGATTCCCTGAAACTGACCCACCTTGGCCGGACCAGTGCCTTGGAAGTTGCTCTGTGGCACAACGTACGTCGCGGTCCGCGGGTCGGCAGCCCGATACCAGTGGTAGATGGTCGGCAACTGCTTGCCGGCGAACTCGGCGTAAGCGGCGGCCTCGTACCAACTGACGCCGCGAACCGGGAAATCATCCTCTCCGGCCGGATAGGTTCCAGCCTCCCACGTTGCCGGGCCCGGACGGCCCGTGGCATCGACGAACTCATGCACGGCATCCTCCCAGGAAAGCGTCCGGGTACCCTTGCGGAACGGCTGTTTCCAATACTCCTGGTTGCGGTAGCCTCCCCGATCGACGAACTCCTTGAACTGGCGGTTGCTCACCTCGTATCGGTCCATCCAAAATGCCGGGATGCCGGCCAACAAGAGGGTGCCGAGGCGCCCGACGGGCATAGACATCAGGGGCTGCGCTTCCGGAATCTGCACCATGCCTTCGGGGCCTGGCTGTTTCGGAGAGAGCCGGAAAAACTGCTTCTCCAGGCCCGATGGCGCGAGAGCCAGCGTGGTTTCGAAGCCCTCCTTCACGAATTTCCAGCGATAGTATCCACGAGGCACGGTCAACTGGGCCGGAGATTTGCCCACCAGCCGCCAGGCGGTTTCCGGTTCGTTGTACTCCCTGCGATAGATCTCTACTCCGGACGGATCGGTCTCCACCCACACCGTGCGCACGATGTCGGGCCACAACGCCTTCAACCGGCCGTCCGTGGGGATGAGCTTCTCCACCTCTTTGGCGAGATCGAACGCAGCGGTGTACTTTCCTTGCTGCACAAGCTCGGTGATGGCGGCAAGCCCGTCCTGGCTCGCCCAGCGGACCCGGGAGGCACGGCGCGCCATCCAGGACACCAGCAGAAGGAGGCCGAGCAGGACGGCGAGCGCCGGGACCAGGATTGACGGGCGTTTGGCGCGCTGGAGCATCTGCGGCAGAGTCAGCCGGCCCGACGTGAGACTCTGCTCCAGTTGCGCCAGTTCCGCGTGCACGTCCGCCGCGGAAGGGCGTTTTCCACGGTCCTTCTCCAGACACCGGTTGACGATGCGAACCACCTCCGGCGGCAGGTCGGCGCGACGCTCGGCGAGGGACGGCTGCGGGTCCCGGACAATGGCCATGAGCGTCTCCATTTGGGAGTCTCCGGCGAACGGCCGCCGGCCCGAGAACATTTCATACAGCACCACACCGAGCGAGAAGACATCGGAACGGACGTCCAGCGGCTTACCCTGGGCCTGCTCCGGGGACATATAGGAGACCGTTCCGGCGATGGTCCCCTCCTTGGTCAGAGTCTCCATGCTGGTGGCCGGCCCGCCCGACGCCTGGAGTCCGGCGACCTTGGCCAGTCCGAAATCGAGCAGTTTCACGACCCCGTCGTCGGTGATCATGAGGTTGGAGGGCTTCAGGTCCCGGTGGATAATTCCGGCGGCATGAGCCCGGGCGAGCGCGTCGGTAATCTGAAGAGCGTATCGGAGCGCCTGCTTGACAGGCACGGGGCCGGCCGCGATCGCGTGGTCGAGCGCCTTGCCCGCGACAAACTCCATGACGATGTAGTCGCTGCCTTCGTCGTTGCCGATGTCATAAATCGCGACGATGTTGGGATGGTTGAGGGCGGAGGCAGCCTGCGCCTCGAGGACAAAGCGGCGGCGGGCATCGCTGTCCTCGAGTTTGCCGGCGGCGAGGAACTTGATGGCAACCAGGCGGTTCAGCAGCGGGTCCCAGGCTTTCCAGACCTGACCCATGCCTCCCTGACCGATCTGGTCCAGGAGTTTGTAATGGCCGACCGTGCGCTCCATCACGACACTCTCCCCATGTCAGCGACTGCCCCCAACAGTTTACGCCACCTGGAGCGTCACGGTGGCCACCGACATGGCGGGCAGCGCGATGCGGACGCGCTGGCCTTCCACCGCCACCTCGTGCGGCTTGATCCCGATGCGGTCCGGGTTGTCGAAGCTGTTGCAGGCGTTCATGTCGGAGTCGTGCAGAATCTGCGCGCGGCCGCTCTTCGCGCTGACGCCGCGCAGGGCGCAATCCACCTGCATGTCCACATCGTGGCGCGGATTGACGAAGGTCAGCACCATCTCGCTGCCCTGGCGCGACGCGGATAGCGAGAGGTCGGGCGGCGGCTCGGGCTGCTGCTGGCCACGTCCGCCGGCGCCGCGCCCGCCGAAATCCGCCGGCTTGGGGCCGTCGGTCTCCACCCGCACGGCGGTCTTCGAGCGGTGCGGCTTGAAGAGCAGGAAGGCGTAGTAGCTGGTGGTCCGCACGCAGTTCTTCCCTTCGGGACCGTCGGTGAGCAGCACGCTTTGCAGCACGTTGACCATCTGCGCGATGTTGCACATGTAGAGCTTGTCGGCCAGGCGGTTGAAGATGTTCAGCCCGAGGGCCGCGCCCACCGCGCTGCGCATGGTGGACTGCTGCCACAGCCTGCCGTTGCGCTGCTCGTCGGATTGCGGGATGCGGTCCCACACGCCCCACTCGTCGAGGAAGAGGCCGATGCGCCGGCCGGGATCGTAACCATCGAGCAGGGTGCGCTGCGAGGCAACCGCCTGCTCGACGCGCGGAAACGAGTTGAACTGGGTGTACGCGGCCTCGGGGGTGAACTCGAGCGGCGGCATGGTCCCGTTGGAGTAGTAGTGCATGGAGTATCCGCTCGGCAGGTTGCGGCCGGCCAGCGTGTCGAAGAAGCCGCGCGTCCAGCGGGCGTCGTTTCCGCTCGGGCCGCAGCCCACCAGGTACGGGCGCAGGCCTCCGAAGGCCCGCGCGAACGTGGCGAACTGGCGGTATGCCGCGGCGGCCTGTTCCGGCGAGAGATTGCCGCCGCAGCCCCACAGCTCGTTGCCCACGCCCCAATAGCGCACGCGGAAGGGCTCGGGCGACCCGTTGGCGGCGCGCTCGTCGGCCAGCGTGCTGCCGGAGGGATAGTTGCAATACTCCATCCAGTCGCGCATCTCCTGGGGCGAGCCGGTGCCGACGTTGGCGGCCAGGTACGGCTCGGCGCCGATGAGCCGGCAGAAGGCGACGAATTCGTGGGTGCCGAAGCTGTTGTCCTCGGTGTACATTCCCCAGGTGGTGTTGACGCGCTTGGGCCGCCTGGCCAGGGGGCCGATGCCGTCGCGCCAGTGGTGATCGTCGGCGAAACAGCCGCCGGGCCACCGCAGCACCGGCACGCCCAGTTCCTTCAGATAATCCACGGCGGCCTGCCGGAAGCCATTCACGTTCGGAACAGGAGAGTTCTTGCCGACCCAGATGCCGCCGTAGACGCACGATCCCAGGTGCTCGGCGAAGTGCGAGTGGAACTCCGGCCGCACAACGCCGATTTCGTCGTCGGCATGGACTACGGCTTTCTTGCCGGCGGAGGTGTTCGAGAACACTCCCTGCGGGAGCAGCGCGGCGAGCGAAGCGGCGGCGGTGGTTCGGGCGAACTGCCGCCGGTTCAATTCAGATGCCATGGTTTGGTTTACGCCTTTCCCGCATATGATAGCGCTCACGCGGCAGACGCCGGGAGTACCATTTGGAAAGGGGGAACAACGATGCACGAGGGGAACTGGCAACGCCTGGCGGCGAGTGTGATGTTGGCCTGGCTGCCGTGCGCCGCGGTGGCGGCCTGCGGAGGCCACGGCGACCACAACAGCATGGTGGTCCCGGCCGCATGGCTGGCGGAACATCTGAAGGATCCGAATCTCGTAATGCTGGGGATCGGCCAGCAGAGCGAATACGAAGGCGCGCACATTCCCGGCTCGCAATTTCTGAGCTATCCGGACATCTACCTGCCGAAGAGTCAGGAGGGGCTCAGGGTCGAGCTTCCGCCGATGGAGCGGCTGACCGGCATCTTCGAGAAGCTGGGCGTGAGCAACGGCTCGCGCATCGTTCTTTATCCGCTCGAGAACTGGAGTTCGCAAACGGCGCGCGTATACCTGACGCTCGACGCCATGGGGCTGGGCGCCCGCGCGTCGATCCTGGATGGCGGGCTGCCCGTGTGGCGAAGCGAAGGGCGGCCAGTCACGAAGGACGCGCCCACGGTGGCGCGCGGCAAGCTGGAGCCGTGCCCGCAAACGGACGTGATCGCGAAGCTGGACTTCGTGCGCGCCAGCATGCGCAAGCCGGGCGTGGACATCGTCGACGCGCGGAACCCGGAATACTACACCGGCGCGCAGGTTCCGGCGGGGCAGCGCGCGGGCCACATACCGGGCTCGAGCAACATCACGTTCAGCACCCTGTTGGACGAGAAGGGAAAGCTGCTGCCCGACGAGGCGATCGAGGCCAAGTTCCGGGATGCGGGCATCCAACCGGGCGACTGCGTGGTGTCGTACTGCCACATCGGCCAGCAGGCCAGCCTGGTGTATTTCGTGGCGCGGTACCTGGGCTACGACGCCAGAATGTACGACGGCTCGTGGGACGAATGGAGCGCGCACGCCGAGCTGCCGGCGGACACCGGAGCCTACCACCGCTGATGAACGGCGGCGCGGACTCTGGTGTCGTAGATCTCGCGGATGGCGGCCATGTCCGCGGCGGATAGCGGCGCCAGGTCCGAAGCCGCGCAGTTCTCCCGCACCTGCTGCGGGCGCTTGCCTCCGGGGATGGCGCACGAGACCGCGTCGAACATCAGAATCCAGCGCAGGGCCAATTGCGCCATGGCGGCGCCGGGCGGCAGCAGCCGGCGGATGTCTTCCACGGCTTCGAGCGCGGCGGCGTAGTCGACGCCGGAGAAGGTCTCGCCCACGTCGAACGCTTCGCCGCGGCGGTTGAAGTTGCGGTGGTCGTCCGCGGCGAACTGCGAGTCGCGGCGGAATTTGCCGGTGAGCAGGCCGCTGGCCAAAGGAACCCGGGCGAGAATGCCGACCTGCTTCCGCCGGGCTTCGGCGAAGAAGAGATCGGCGGGACGGCGCCGAAAACAGTTGAAGATGATCTGAACGGTCTGGACGCCGGGGTATTCGACGGCCTTCAAAGCCTCCTCGACCCGCTCGACGCTCACGCCGTAATGCCGGATCTTGCCGGCTGCCACCAGGCGGTCGAGCGCGCCGAACAGTTCGGGACGGTAGTACACATCGGTGGGCGGGCAATGCAACTGCAGCAGGTCGAGCGAATCGGTGGAGAGGTTGCGAAGGCTGTCTTCGACAAAGCTCGCGAGGTTTTTCTCGTTGTAGCCATCGGCCGTGTGGGGCGAGAGACGGCGTCCGGCTTTGGTGGCGACGACGATCTCTTCTTTGCGCTCGCGCTTGAGCCGGGCAATGAGGCGCTCGCTGCGGCCCATGCCGTAGACGTCGGCGGTATCGATGAAGTTGACGCCGCAATCGACGGCGGCGCCGAGCGCGGCGAGAGACTCGGCGTCATCCACGGTTCCCCAGTCGGCACCGATGGCCCATGCGCCAAAACTGATCTCGGAGACTTGCCAGCCGGTGCGGCCTAATTGTCGATAGCGCATGGGGCGTCTATCCGCGGCGCACCACGAAATAGGGTTGATTCGCCAGGCTGGCGGAGAAGCCCGGGTAAAGCCACGCCCTCTCCGGGGCGTCCACCACTTCGAAGTAATACTGCAGCGGGAATGGCGAGTCCGTGTACTCGCCCGCGATGGATGCCCGGTAGCGATTGCCGGTGGCCTTCATGGCGGCGGTCTGGAAGCGCTCGGCGTGGTTCACGTGGCGGTAGTAGAGATGCACCTCGGCGGGCCGATGGCCGGGCGGCATGGAGATCTCGAGATCGAGCGGCTGCCCGGGGCGGAAGTTGGCGGGTGCCGTGTGGCGGCAGGCCGCCGGCGTCCGATGCGCCCGCGACGACGCTTCCAGGATGGCGGCTTGCAAGCGCTCGTCGACGATAGGCTTGGCCGCGTCGAGCCGCCTCCCCATGTCCGTGATGTCGTCGTCGATGGCCGGCAGGCGGTCCAGCCAGTGGCCGCGCAGCCAGGCCTGCTCGCCGACCGTGATGTCGGGAGCGTAGACGCCCTTGGCGCGGTTGGCGAGTTGGGCCCAGGCATCGCGCGCGGCCCGGTACGATTTCTGCGCTTCGACCAGCGCCGTGCGAGCGCCGGTGCGCTCGTGCATGCCGTACAACACGCCGGCGCGCAGCTTCGCGGCGAAGAAGCGTCCGAGGCCGGCCTGCATGCGCACGTCGAGGGCGAGACGGCGGAATTCGGGCGTGGCCTTGGCATGCGCTTCGGCCAGGGTCAACTGCCGCGTGGCGGTGGCGGCCAGGTCCTCCAGCCAGGTGGCCACGTCGATGGGCGAATACTTGCCGCTGCGTTGGCCCTTGAGCAGCTCGCCGGCAAAGTCGTTCACCCGCGAAAAGAGCTGCGGGTCGAGCGGGCTGGCGTTGCCGAAGGTCTTGGGCGCCGGCGTATCGCTGTAAGGATGCCGCCTGTTGGGGTCCACGATCGGCTGGCTGGTGTACATCTCGGGCCAGTAGTTGTTGTTGCCCGCGGACGGTCCGTGCGCCGTGGTGACGATGGGCAGAATGCGGCTGGCGCTGGCCAGCGCGGCTTCGGCGGCGGGATTGCGGAGATAGCGGCGCCACGCGTCGGGATCGGCTTCGGGGTTGTACAGCAGGCGGCCCCACACGCGGTACGAATAGAGATACTTCTCCCAGTCCCAGTGCGGCTTGAGAGAATCGTCGGCATAGCCGCAGCGGTCGCCCGCGATGCCGGAACCGCGCCGTCCCTTGAAGCCCAGCGGCTCGAAGACCTCCACCCCGGAGCTGCCGCAGAAGCTGAAGGCGCGCGAGTAGCCGGCGGCGAACTGCGGATCGCCCCAAAGCAGGAGCCGCTGGGTCCCGGGCCAGATGCGGTGCAGGACGCCGTACTTGCGGTCTTCGCTCAGCAGGTCGGCATAGCCGTAGCGCGTGAAGCTCCTGGAACCGCTACTTAGCGCGAAGAAGCCCTGGTCGTTGCGCTCGGGGCGCGGCATCTCCAGCTCGCGGATATCGGCCTGGTGATAGGACATGCCCATGTGCTCGGCCCAGAACTTGGGCGACACCTTCACAGGCATGCCGGTGGCCAGGCCGGCATCGATCATGGTTCGATCGATGCCCTTGGAGTGCATGTCGATCTCGACCGGCCGCCCGCACTTGCTCACGGCTTCGAAAAGCGTCTTCCAGAAGTCGTAGCTGCCTTCGGCCACGCCGCTTTCGCCGTGCACGCGGAGCGTTATGCCGGTGATGGCGGGGCATTCGCGCAGCAGGATGGCCAGCGCGTCGCGGCTATAGCGGGCATGGTTTTCCGCGGTCAGGCCTTCGATGGTGTAGTTGGCGTGGGGGCTGTTGGCCCACTGGTATCCGTGGGTCCAGATGCCGAGCTGAAAATCCATGCCGCGCTCGGCGGCCTGCTGGCTGATGAATTTGAGCGTGGCCAGGTTGCGGTCGCGCTCCTCGTCGGGCAGGTTGACGGCGCGCACGTTGTACCCCGGCACGGAGACGAGGAACGGATAGGCGAACACGAAATAGGCATCCGTGACGTCGCGCAGAAAATCGTAGCCGATCCCCAGCCCGAGGGCGAAACGGTTGAATCGCTGGCCGGCCAGCATGGTGAGGTACGGGGCCCACATTTCGCGGTCGTTGAACCAGGGCTTGTCGTGAACATCGCTGACGAACATGCGGGCGATGCTGCGGACGGTGTTGGCCGGCCGCTCCACGACGGCGGTGCGGACGGCGAGGCCGGCGATGGGGTCGGCGGCGAAGCGCGCGCGGTCGGCCAGTTCGAGCAAAGCGTAGACCAGCCCGCGGGCATCGCTGCCGCGCGCCGCCACTCCCTGCCGGCCGCCCTGCTGGAGCGGCGCGAGGCCCAGCGATTCCGGCGCGTCGGGCACGGAGGAATTGCCGCGGCCGGCAGCCAGGATGCACAGGTCGCCCGCGGGCGCCTGGGCGATGGCCGGAAACTCGGTAGCGGTGACGTGGCGCTCCGCGAGCGTGCGCCCCAGCTCCGCGGCGGCCCAGCGCGCCGCCGGCGACGAGGCCACCGGGTCGGCCGGATCGATCACGATCGAAACGCGCCGGCTGCCTTGGGCCAGCGCGGGGGCGCCGGCAGACGCGCCGATCGCCAGTCCGGACCGCTTCAGAAAATCACGCCTGTGCAAGGCCGACGCCTCAGGCATTCGAGGGGGTGTGGAAGAGTCGTGTCTCATGGTGCAACGTCCGCCCCGAAGCGCGCGGCAATTCGGCCAAAGGAACGCTGCCGGGGTGTAACCCTAAGTATCGCCTAATCCGTCGATTCTTGTTTAAAGCGAGTCCGGAACTCTGTTTTTACGTCGCAAAACGTGTGCCCGGCAGGCAGCGAGCGGTTTGACCGGCGGCGCGGCGCGTGTCCATCATAAGGAATCACAGCATGATCGGGAAAGAGCGGATTGCGGTGGTCGCGGGCATAGCCGTGTTGTGGGCGGTGGCGGCGGCACAAATGAATCCGTACCCGGGCTCCGGCACCAGCGGGCCGGGCCTGGCGGTCAAGGGGGACGGATGGGGCGGATGGCGCAGCAGCCCGGAGGGCGTGGCCTACCGGGGCCCGTATCCCAAGAAGGAATGGTCGCTCAAGTTTGAAGGCATGGCGACAGCATCGGCGGTTACGAGCGGCTTGTTTCCGCCTATCCGCCCGCTGCTCGAGCTTCACATGCGCGACACGTTCATCACGCGCGGCGGCGACGGCTACTTCTATATGACGGGCACCACCGGCGACAACCCCTGGCTGTTCAACGATGGCGTGGAACTGTGGCGCTCGCCGGACCTGCAGAACTGGCACTACCTGGGAGTGGTCTGGAACATCGACACCGACGGCACCTGGGAGAGAGGCTGGCACCATGCCAACGGCAAGCCGGCGCGCGCGGTCTGGGCGCCGGAGATGCATTACATCCGCGGCAATTACGTGATCTGCCTGGCGATGGCGCCTTCGGGCATCGCGCTGCTGAGGAGCCGCACAGGCAGGCCCGAAGGCCCCTATGTGAATGCCCTGGCCGCGGACCGCCCGCTGGCCGAGGGCACCGATCCCACGCTGATGGAAGACGACGACGGCTCCGTCTACTTCTCCTACGACAATGGCGGCCACATCGCGCGGCTGGAAGACGACCTGAGCGGCCCGGCCGAGCCGTATCACCGCATCGAGCTCGAAGACCCCGACCACGACCCCAAGCACCACTCCGGCAAATGCGCCCGCGGCCTGCACGATATCGGCTACGAAGCGGTAGTTCTGTTCCGCGCCAACGGCAAATATTACCTGGGCGCGGCGGACGAATACGAAGGACGCTACTCCACCTGCCTGGCCATGTCCGACAGGATCTACGGCCCCTACCACAAGCGCCACGAAGCCGTGCCGGGAGCCGGCGGCACGAACTTTTTCCGCGACAAAGACGGCAACTGGTGGACCGGCTATTTCGGTAACGACAACCAGGCGCCCTTCCGCGAAAAACCCGGCGTGGTGCGCGTGGAGTTCGCCGCCGACGGCACCGTGCACGCGGCGGCGAGCCAGCCGAAATGGCTCCTGGTGGACTCCAGATGATCAGGCGTTCTTTCCTGCTGCTTCAGGCCCCGCTGGTCCTCGGCGCCGCCGCGCCACTCCGTGCCGCACCGCCCCTTACCGAGCCGGGCCCAGAGGGCACCCCGTCAGGGAGCGGCCCCAGCGGTCGCATCGTCGTCACCACCGCGCCCGGACTGACGGCCGCCTCCGTCACCATCGAGGAGAAGTAATGAACCAGAAGCTTTCGATCGCGCTCGTTCTGGCGGCGGCCACAGCCGCGGCCCAGCCCGCCACCACCTTCAAATTCGATTTCGGCCCCGGCGAGCCCGCGGCCGGATTCACCAAGGTCGAGCCCGCCACGTTGTATACCGCCGAGCGAGGATACGGCTTCGAGGAAGGCGCCGCCGTCAAGCCGCCCATCTATTTCTCGGTCCGTGTTCCCGAGGAGGGCAATTATCGCGTGACGGTGACACTGGGCGACAGCGAAGCCGAAACCGTCACCACGGTCAAAGCCGAGTTGCGGCGTCTCATGCTGGAGCACGTGCGCACCGCCCCGGGGAAGTTCGAGACCCACACCTTCATCGTCAACACGCGCACGCCGAAAATCTCTGGCGGAGGCGAAGTGCGGCTGAAGCCGCGCGAAACCACCTCCGAAGCCCGCGAGTGGGACGACAAGCTGACGCTCGAGTTTACCGACACGCACCCGGGAGTCCGCACGGTCGAAATCGCCAGGGCCGGCCGCATCCCCACCGTCTACATCGCCGGCGACTCGACCTCCACCGACCAGCCCCTCGAGCCGTTCAACAGTTGGGGGCAAATGCTGACGCGCTTCTTCACTTCCGATATCGCCATCGCCAATCACGGCGAATCCGGCGAGTCGCTGCGCGGCTTCATGGGCGAGCACCGCCTCGAGAAAGTCATGAGCATCATCCAGCCCGGCGACTACCTGTTCATCCAGATGGGCCACAACGACCAGAAGGAGCGCGGCGAAGGAGTCGGAGCCTTCACCACCTACAAGGCGGACCTGAAGCATTTCATCGCGCAGGCGCGCGAGCACGGCGCCACGCCGGTGTTGATCACGCCGATGAACCGCCTCACGTTCGAGCCCGGCACTGGCACCATCACCAATAGCTTGGGCGATTATCCCGAAGCCGTGCGCCAGGCGGCCAAGGAAGAAAACGTGGCGCTGATCGACCTCAACGCCATGAGCAAACCCTTCTACGAAGCGCTGGGCCCGCAGGAGTCGCACAAGGCGTTCGCGGGCAACGATACGACGCATCACTCGAACTACGGCAGCTACGAGCTGGCGAAGTGCATCGTCGAGGGAATCAAAGCCGCCAAATTGCCGATCGCGAAATTTCTGGTGGACCTGCCGCCCTTCGATCCCGCGCACCCCGACCCTATCGACAAGTTCGACGTGCCCGCCGAGCCCTCGCGCAACGCCCAGGCCCCGGCTCCCCCTCCCCTTCCCACAGTCTGGGTGATCGGCGATTCGACCGCCAACAACACCGATCGCCAGGGCTGGGCCGATCCGTTCGCCGACTACTTCGACAGCGCCCGGGCCAACGTGGTGGACCGTGCCCGCGCCGGCCGGAGCAGCCGCACTTTCGTCAACGAGGGGCTGTGGGATCGCGTCATCAGCGACGTCAAGGCGGGCGACTACGTGCTCATCCAGTTCGGCCACAACGATGGCAGCGCTCCCGACAGGCCTCCCGCGCGCGGGTCGCTCCCCGGCATCGGCGATGAGAGCCAGGAACTCACCATGCCGAACGGCAATCGCGAAGTGGTCTACACCTTCGGCCACTACATGCGGAAGTTCATCTCGGAAACCAAGGCCAAGGGCGCCACCCCCATCGTGCTGTCGCTGACCGTGCGCAACATCTGGCAAGACGGGAAGGTGGAGCGCGGCTCGGGCAACTTCAGCCGATGGTCCGAAGAGATCGCCAAGGCCGGGGACGTGGCATTCGTCGATGTCACCAACGCCATCGCGGACCGCTACGAGAGCATGGGCCAGGAAAGGGTGGCGCCGCTCTTCCCCATCGACCACACCCACACCAGCCAGGTCGGCGCCGATATCAACGCGTCGCTGGTCGTGGCCGGGCTCAAGGGCATCAACAGCCCCGTCGTCGGGTGGCTTTCCGAGAAAGGGCAGGCGGTCGCGTCGTATCCTTTCCCCCAGAGCCTCCTGCGCCTGCACCTGCCCGTGCCGGCCAATCCGAATCTTCCCACCCTGTTCCTGATCGGCGACTCCACCGTGCGCAACGGATACGGTGATGGCTCCAACGGGCAATGGGGCTGGGGCGAACCCATCGTGGATGATTTTGACGCGGCGAAAATCAACGTGGTCAACCGCGCGGTGGGCGGCCTCAGCAGCCGGACCTACCTGACCCAGGGCCACTGGGACCGCGTCCTCGCCATGCTCAAGCCCGGCGATTTCGTCATGATGCAGTTCGGCCACAACGACGGCGGGGCTCTCGCCGACCCCGCGCGCTCCCGCGGATCGCTTCCCGGCGCCAGCGACGAAACGCGCGAGGTGGATAACCCCATCACCAAACAGCATGAGGTGGTCCACACCTTCGGCTGGTACCTCATGAAATTCATCGCCGACACGCGCGCCCGGGGCGCGACTCCCATCGTGTGTACGCTGATTCCGCGGAAGATCTGGAAGGATGGCAAGATCGAGCGGAATCTCGACACGTACGCCGGATGGGCCGCCGCCGTCGCCCGCGCGGAAACCGTGCCGCTCATCGATCTCAACGAAATCATCGCCCGCCGCTACGACCTGCTCGGCGAGGAGAAAGTCGAGCCGCTGTTCGCCGACCCGCACACCCACACGAGCCGCATCGGCGCCGAACTCAACGCCGAGGCGGTGATCTCGGGCCTGAAGGCGCTCGACAAGGACCCGCTCGCCCCGTATTATTCCGGCAAAGGCAACCAGGTGCAACCCGCTCAATGAATAATGAAACCGTAGACCCCGGTCGCGTCCCTTACCGCACCCTGTATTCCGGCGCGCGCATGCCCGCCATCGGCCTCGGCACGTTCGGCTCCGACCACGCCGCGCCGGACGAAATCGCGGAGGCCGTGAAGGGCGCGGCCGCGGTGGGGTATCGCCACTTCGATTGCGCATCGGTGTATGGCAACGAAGACCGCATTGGCGCCGTCCTGCGGGAGATCGTCGCCGGCGGAATTCCGCGCGAGCAGTTGTGGATCGCCTCCAAACTGTGGAACGACAAGCACGGCGCCGGGGACGTCATCGCTTCCTGCCGCCAGTCGCTGGCCGACCTCCGTCTGGACTACCTGGACATGTACCTGGTCCACTGGCCGTTTCCCAATTTCCACCCGCCGCATTGCGACGTCGGCTCGCGCAGCCCGAATGCCAAGCCGTACATCCACGAGAACTTCATGAAGACGTGGCGGCAAATGGAGAAGCTGGTGACCCTCGGGCTGGCGCGCCACATCGGCACGTCGAACATGACCATCCCCAAGCTCGACCTGCTGCTGCGCGACGCGCGCATCCGTCCGGCAGTCAATGAAATGGAGCTGCACCCGCACTTCCAGCAGCGGGAACTGTTCGAGTACGTGCGCGACCGCGGGATCGCGCCCGTCGGTTACTGCCCGATCGGCTCTCCGGCCCGGCCGGAGCGCGACCGCACGCCGGATGATACCGTCGATATCGAGGACCCTGTGATCGTGGACATCGCCGCCCGCCTGCGCGTGCATCCCGCGGTGGTGTGCGTGAAGTGGGCGGTCCAGCGCGGCCAGACGCCGATTCCGTTCTCGACCAAGCGGCGCAACTACCTGGCGAACCTGCGCGCCACGGTCACCGAGCCGCTGGCGGCCGCGGACATGCAGCGGATCGCGGGCATCGACCGCAACTGCCGCCTCATCAAGGGGCAAGTATTTTTGTGGAAGCAGGAGCAAAGCTGGGAAGATCTTTGGGACCTCGACGGAGTCATCGCATCATGATTGGCGCATACCTGCCGGGAAACAGCACCACAGAGTTGAGAGAGGCTCCCGTTCCGGAGCCGGGCCACGGCGAAGTGCTGCTTCGCATGAAGGCCTCCACCATCTGCGGCTCGGATATCCGCTGCATTTATCACGAGCACCTGGGCAAAGGCCCCGAGGGTTATCAGGGAGTGATCGCGGGCCACGAGCCCTCGGGCCTGATCGTCAAGACCGGTCCGGGCTGCCGCCGGTTCTCGGAGGGCGACCGCGTCATCGTCTACCACATTTCCGGCTGTGGCCTGTGCAACGATTGCCGCCGCGGCTACATGATCTCCTGCACCAGCGCGAAGTATCGCCGGGCCTACGGATGGCAGCGCGACGGCGGGATGGCGGAGTTCCTGTTGGCCGAGGAGAAGGATCTCATCCACCTGCCCGGCGAGCTTTCCTACGCCGATGGCGCGCAGGTTGCCTGCGGGTTCGGAACGGTCTACGAAGGGCTGCGGAAAATCGGGATCAGCGGCGACGATGCCGTGCTGATCACCGGCCTCGGACCGGTCGGACTGGCCACCGCGGCGTTGTGCCGCAAGCTGGGCGCGCAGCGTATTTTCGGCATCGACGTGGTTGTGGAGCGCATGAAGCTGGCGAAGGACCTGGGCCTCTGCGACGAAGTGCTGGCGTCGGGAGCCGACAATGTGGACCAGGTTCGCAAGCTCACCGGCGGCTTCGGCGTGGAGCGCGCCGTGGATTGCTCCGCCAACGACGCCGCCCGCGCAACGGCTATCCGGGCCACGCGCAAGTGGGGCCGGATCGTGTTCCTCGGCGAAGGCGGCAGGGTGGAGTTCAATCCCTCGCCGGACATCATCCACGACCAGAAGACCATCTTCGGCTCCTGGGTCACCTCCACCTGGCTGATGGAAGAATTGGTAGAGCGGCTGGTCCGATGGAACCTGCATCCGGCCGATCTCGTCACTCACCGCTTCGCCCTGGACAAAGCCGGCGAAGCCTACGCACTGATGGCCTCGGGCCGGTGCGGAAAGGTCGCGGTTTGCTTCGATGAAGAGATTCGGTAGTCCCCTCGCGCTTGCGTTCCTTGCCCTGTCGGCGGGAGTTGCCCTGGCGGCGCCGCCCGCCAACATCGCCGACCTCAAGCGCGCATTCGAAAAGCCCCCGGACGACGCGCGCATCATGGTGCGCTGGTGGTGGTTCGGCCCCTCCGTCACCAAGCCCGAGCTGGAGCGCGAGATGCGCGCCATGAAGGAGGGCGGCATCGGCGGCTTCGAAGTGCAGCCCACGTATCCGCTGGAGGTGGACAACCCGGCGAAGGGCTTCCGCAACTTCCAGTATCTTTCGCCCGAGTTCCTCGACGATCTCACGTTCGCCGGCGAAAAAGCCCGCGAGCTGGGCCTGCGCATGGACCTGACGCTGGGCAGCGGCTGGCCCTTCGGCGGCCCGCAGACGCCCATCACGCTGGCTGCCGGGCGCCTCCGCGTCGACCGCGTTCCCGTGCCCGCAAACACCGCATCGATTCCGATTCCCGCCATCGGCGAAGGCGAAAAGTTCATCGCCGCTTTCCTGGCGCGCGGCACCGGCCGGCAATTCGCGCCCGAAGGGATCCGCCGCATCACCGACCTCGACGCCGCCACGGTCCGCGTCCCCGCCGAGGCGGCGGAGGGCCGCGTGGTGCTGTTCTTCATCTCCAGCCGCACCAAAATGACGGTGAAGCGTCCAGCGGTGGGAGCCGAGGGCTGGGTGCTCGATCACTACGACCTGGCGGCTATCCAGAACCACCTCGCCAAGGTCGGCGAGCCCATGCTGCGCGCGCTGGCCAAGACGCCGCCCTGGGCCGTTTTCAGCGACAGCCTGGAAGTGGGCTCCTCCGACTGGACGCCGAATTTCCTCGACGAATTCCGCAAGCGTCGCGGCTACGACTTGACCCCCTACCTGCCGGCGCTGGCAGGCGATATGGGCGATGTTACGGCCGCCATCCGCCACGATTGGGGCCAGACGCTCAGCGAGCTGGCCGACGAGAATTACCTCGCGCCCATCACCCAATGGGCGAAGCAGCACGGCACGCGCTTCCGCTCGCAGACCTACGGCACCCCGCCCGTCACGCTTTCGAGCTACCGCATGGTCGATCTGCCCGAAGGCGAGGGCACCCAGTGGCGCCGCTTCTCCGCCACCCGCTGGGCCGCTTCCGCAAGCCATCTCCTGGGCAATCCGATCACCTCGTCCGAGACGTGGACCTGGCTGCATTCGCCGGTCTTCCGCGCCACGCCGCTTGACATGAAGGCCGAAGCCGACCTGCACTTCCTGCAAGGCGTCAACCAGCTCATCGCCCACGGCTTTCCCTACTCGCCGCCCGAAGCCGGGGAGCCCGGCTGGCGCTTCTACGCCGCCGCCGTATTCGATTCGCACAACCCCTGGTGGCTGGTGATGCCCGATGTGACTATGTACCTGCAGCGCGTCAGCTACCTGCTGCGGCAAGGCCAGCCGGACAACGACGTGGCGGTCTACCTGCCGACCCAGGATGCCTTCGCCCACTTCACGCTGGGCCGCGATTCGGTCAACCAGTCGATGGACGGCCTGATCGGCACGACGGTAATCCCGCAGATCCTGGACGCCGGCTACAATTTCGATTTCATCGACGACGGCACGATCGCGCATTCCGGTGTGCCGTACAAGATTCTGATTCTGCCGAGCGTGGAGCGGATGCCGCTCGCCACTCTGCAAAAGATCGACGAGTATCAGCGCAAGGGCGGCACGGTGATCGCCACGCGCCGCGCGCCCTCGCTGGCGCCGGGGTTGACGGACGCGGAGACCGTCACTCCCAAAATCCGCGAGCTGGCGCGCAACCTGACCGTCCTCGCCGACGAGACCAAGCTCGGCGCCACGCTTCACGCCAGGCTGGCGGCCGACGTGGCCACAGCTCCCGAGATCGGCTTCGTCCACCGCAAGCTCGATTTCGCCGACGTCTATTTCGTCGCCAACACCAGCAATCACCCTGTTCGCACGCCCGCGGCCTTCCGCATTCAAGGGCTGGAGGCCGCCTGGTACGACCCCATGACCGGCCAGATCGCCAAGGCAGGCGGCCCTCGCATCGATCTCGACCTGGCGCCTTACGAATCGCGCGTGGTGGTCTTTTCGAAGGACCGCTTGGCAGAACCGCCCAAGCCATCGGGCGCGGCTCCCGCTCCCGTGGACATCAGCACCGATTGGAAAGTCACGTTCCCCGGCGCCGAGCCGATTACCATGGCCACGCTCCGTTCCTGGACCGACGACGAATCCCGGAAATATTTCTCGGGCCAGGTGACCTACGAAAAATCCGTGACCGTCGCCGATTCCAAGGGCCGCCAGGTTTACCTGAATCTCGGCGAGGGCACGCCCGTCAACGCGCAGGAGCGCCGCTCGGGCTCCGGCATGCGGGCCATGCTGGAAAACGCCGTGCGCGAGGCCGCCGTGGTTTACGTGAACGGCAAGCGCGCCGGTGCGGTGTGGTGCGCGCCCTACGAGGTGAACATCACCGCCCTGGTGCATCCCGGCGAAAACGCCATCCGCGTCGTGGTGGCCAACACCGCGTTGAACCTGCTGGCCAAGGGGCCGCTGCCCGACTACAAAGAGCTGACCGCCAAATACGGCGAACGCTTCCAGGCGCAGGACATGGCCCAGGTCGTGCCGCTGCCTTCGGGCATCCTGGGGCCGGTCCGGCTGATGTCCCGGTAGCCCGATGGGCAGCCTGGCGCTTTCGCCTATCGGCCTGTTGCTCGCCGCGGCCATGTCGGTCACCAACGTGATGACCGACGTGGCCCGCAAACACGCCCTCGCCAAGCGCGATCTGATTCCCGCCACGTTCTGGATTCGCGTGGCCGTCGCGACGTTCTTCGCCGTGGTGCTGGCCTTTCAAATGCTGCGCGGGTCGGTGGTCGTGATCCGCGACGCGGGCCCGCTGTTCGGCGTAGAGGCGCTGCACCCCGCGCCCATCCCCGCCTTCCTGGTCTACCTGGTGCTCGATGTGGGACTCATCACCTGCGTCATGTGGCTCTACTTCCGCGCGCTTCAGATCTCGCCGCTCTCGCTGTGCATTCCGTTCCTGGCGTTCACGCCGGTGTTCCTGATCCCCACCGGCTTCGTGCTGCTGGGCGAAATTCCAAAGCCGCTAAAGCTGCTGGGCGTGGCACTCATCGTGGTCGGATCGCTGGTCATGCACCGCCGCCTCTTCGCCCAGGGCTGGATGGCGCCCGTAAAAGCCGTGATCCGCGAAAAGGGCAGCCGCTACATGCTGCTCGTGTCTTTCATCTTTTCCATCACCAACCCGCTCGACAAGAAGCTGGTGGTGATGAGTGACATCTACACCGAGTCGGTGGCGTACGGGGTGGGGCTGTGCATCTCGTTTTTCCTTCTGGGCAAGCTGCAGAAGGCCGATTTCGCCGCCGCTGCGCGCGCCAATTTCCGGTGGATCTCGCTGGCCGGCCTGCTGGACGCGGTCTCGCTCCTCTTCCAGCTCGCATCCTACAGCTACCTGGCCGTGGTCATCACGGTGAGCATCAAGCGCGCGGGCATCATTCTTTCGGTATTCTCCGGCTGGCTGTTCTTCCGCGAGCGCGGCATCACCGACAAGGTGATCGCCGCCAGCGTGATGTTCTGCGGAGTGCTGATCCTGTATCTCCCGCTGACTCCCATCCAAGCCGCTGCCCTCACCCTGGCGACCCTGGCAGGCATGGGAGTGGCGCTGTACACCACCCGAAACCAGGTGGAGGAAGCGGTCACATGATCAACGTCTCGTTCATCGGCTGCGGCGGCATGGCCGCGCACTACCTGTCGGTCTACCGCGACCTGGACTGGGTGCGGGTGGTCTCCTGCATCGACACCAACCTCGAAAGCGCCCGGCGCGCGGCCGCCGTCTTTGCCTCCGATTCAACATTGGCCACCACGGACGAATGCGCGGCCCTGGCCGGCGATGTTGACGCGGTGGTCGTCAGCACCCCCAACTTTCTGCATCGCCCGCAGGCCGTCGCGGCCATCGACGGCGGCAAGCACGTGCTGCTGCAAAAGCCCGTGGCGGCAAGTCTCGAAGACGCCGAGGCCATCGCCGCGGCCGCGGCGCGGTCCACGCGAACCGTGGGCCTCTACATGAGCTATTTCGATCAGCCGCTGGTCCACGACCTCCGCGACATGTTCCGCCAAGGCAGGCTTGGCGGCCTGGTGCACTGCTACGCGCGCCTGATGCACAAAGGCGGCATGATGTGGTCGGACCAGGCGCTGAAGGGTATCCGCACGTGGCGCGGCTCGCTCGCCGAGACCGGCGGAGGCTGCTTCATTCAACTGGCGGTCCACTACATCCACCTCTTCCGCTGGATCAGCGGCGCCAAAGTGGTGCGCGCCACCGGATTCACGCGCAATCTCCACTGTCCGGGGCTGGAGGGCGAAGACCTCGCGGTCGCCGTCCTGGAACTCGATTCCGGCGCCATGGTCACGCTCGATACCGCCTGGTGCGCCAACGGCGAGGAGTTCTCCGTTCACGGCACGCTCGGCCGTTTCAATTACCGCAACCTCCGCTGGCTCTCGCTGGCCTCCAGCGCGGGCCCGTTCAGCGGGCGCGTGGTGCAATACTCCGGCGGATTGACACCCGCGTTCGGCGGGCCCGAAGGCGAGGAGCAGCAGATGGAGATCCTCCCGCCCGCCTTCGGCGATGCCTCCAACCCGTTGAACCAGCACCGCGCGTTCCTGGAGGCCGTGCGCGATGGCCGGCCCGCCCCGGTCTCGGTGGAGGCCGGGGTGGAAGACATGCGCGTGGTCGCGGCGTTGTACGAATCGGCGAGGACCGGCCGCGCGGTGGAGGTGCCGTGAAGGTCGGGATCGTGGCCGACGAAATCGACCGCAACTTCGCCAGGGCCGTAGCCATCGGCAAGCCGCTGGGCCTCAGCCGCTACGAGATCCGCAGCCTCACCACCGGCCGTTTTCCACTGTGCGATGCCGAAGAGATCCGCGAAGTGGAGCGCGTCGCCGCACGCGAAGAGGTCGTTATCACCGCAATCTCGCCCGGCCTCTTCAAGTACACCGAAGACGGCGCCACGTTCCGGCGCGAGATGCGCGAAATCTACCCGCGGGCCGCCGAGTGGGCCCATCGCTGGAGCTTGCCCGGCCTCATCGTCTTCGGCTTCCATAAGCCGGGCGCAACGGAAGCCAACGCCGCTTCGATCCGGCCGTCCGATCCGCCGCTCCAGGTGATTGCCTGGCTCGCCGAAACCGCCGCGCGCGCCGCCGCCGATGGCCTGCTGCTGATGATCGAACCCGAGCCCATGTGCTATGCCGATACGGGGCGCGCCACCGCCGAAATGATCTGCCGCGCGGGCGGCGGCCCGCTGCGCATCAATTACGACCCTGGCAACGTCGCCTGGCTGACCAATCGCGATCCCATCGACGAATTCGATGCGGTGGCGCCCCTCATCGCCAACGTGCACGTGAAGGACTACCGCCCCGGCCCCGTGTGGCTGCCCGCGGGGGACGGCATCATCAACTACCGCGCGCATTTCGAGGCGCTGCGGCGCATCCGCTACAAGGGCCCGGTATCGCTCGAGCCCCACATGGAGGGCTGCGCGGAGAACATCCGCCGGTGCAAGCTGGCCCTGGAGCAATCCTGGCAGCCATAAAGGATGTCCGGCAGCGGACATCGTCCTCGCGGAATCGGACACCCCCTTGTGGGGCAGGTTGCCAACCACTGGTGTCCAAATTAGACACGTTCAGCCAGACTCCACGTGCCAAACAATGGACATAGGCCCCCGTTCCGGCTGATTGGAAAAGCAGGTTGGTGGCTGTCGTCGTCCCGCGGGATGTCAGTTGCTGT
>DASQZT010000228.1:0-4688 GCA_035638575.1 Bryobacteraceae bacterium | reverse complement strand
TGGAGCAACTGGGCAAAAATGCTGCATACTCGATTCATGGCGGAAGTCTCCGTTCGGTAGATTTGGTTCTGGCTTGAACCCAAGTTCACCGTATCAGAACTTCCGCCTGAACTCGATTTCCAATTTGGACAGGCGTGGTTGCCAACCTGCGGCGGGTTGTCAACCCGCCCGGCGAGCGAAGCTCGCCTGTCCCCGGCCGTCGCGCAACGTTTCTGGCGCCAGAGACGATTCCGACACGGGTCGCCCTCCGCTCTTCGGGACGCGCGTTTTTTCGTGGCAACCTCGTGGCAGCCGGATTGCTTCGCTCCCGGGCATGATGAAAACAGCGTTTGCTGCTACAATCCTCGCGGCCGCGGCATTCCAGCTCTGTGCCCAGGACGGGGTCGTCCAGCATGAGACAATCTGGTCCGACACGGTCAAGCGCGGCGACATGACACTGATGGTCCGCGGCCTCGGCACGATCACCACCAACGCCACAGCCGAACTGAAGGTCGCGGAAACCCAGGTGATCCAGGTTCAACTCGGCCAGGCCGTCTCCATCGACACGCGCCAGGTCGTCATCAACGGCACGGTTACGCGGATCGACCCCGGCGCGGTGAACGGCACGGTCACGGTCGCAGTGCAACTGAAAGCGGGGCCATCCGCCGTG
Organism: Bryobacteraceae bacterium; assembly: GCA_035638575.1. Classification (GTDB taxonomy): domain Bacteria; phylum Acidobacteriota; class Terriglobia; order Bryobacterales; family Bryobacteraceae; genus DASQZT01. The sequence continues at coordinate 4,039 of DASQZT010000228.1, read as the reverse complement.
CCGCCGGCAGGCACCCAGGTGGACGGAACCATCCAAATCTCGACGCTCGCGGACGTCGCCTATGTCGGCCGCCCCGTGTTTGGGCAGGCCAACAGCGAAGCCACGCTGTTCAAGCTCGATCCCGACGGCCAGTTCTTCTCGCGCGTGAAGGTGCGATTCGGCCGGACCTCGGTGAATACCATCCAGATCCTGGAAGGCCTCGAGGTCGGGGACCGCGTGATCCTCTCGGACACGTCGGCTTACGCGCGATATAACCGGCTGCGCCTCCAGTGATGCCTGTTACTCCAGGAAGAAAACTTCCTTCATCATGGCGAACCGCTCGCCGGGCTTCATGCCGGGCACCGGCTCGAAGAAGTGGCTCATCTCCTTCTGCCAGCACTGGTTGACGGGGTCGCGGTCCAACTCGTCCCAGGCGCGGTCGAAATCCTCGACCTTCATGCACAGAAACAGCTCCTGGTCGCGCCGGAAGATGGAATAATCGGAGATCCCGACCTCCTTCAGCTTGGCGAGCAATTCCGGCCAGACGCGGGTATGCTCCCGCTCATAGTCTTCGATCGCGTCCTGTTTGATCCTGAGTTTGAAGGCACACCGAGCCATACCCAAAAGATAAAACTTCCGGCCCGTCAAGTACAAGGGTCTCCTTCGCAACCGGCATGCAAAACGCCCCGCCAAGTGCTGAATGACCCATTCCAGCGGGCCGCCGCTCCCGCCGCTCGTTTCGACCTGCGGCACGAAGTGCGTGTGGGGCAGGTTGTCAACCTGCGGCGGGTTGTCAACTGTTGTCAACCCGCCCGGCGAGCGAAGCTCGTCTGTCCGCAACGTCTCTGGCGCCGTTCATCGGCACGCAGGCCTCTTCGGCACAGCCGCTCTTTCTACCCCGCCGGCGCCGCTGCCGGCCGCGCCAGCCCCATCAGCGTATCGTTGGGGTAGAAGTGATCCACGTTCTCCGGCGTGATGAGCTGGTGGCGGATGAAGATCGCCGGTGACGTGGGCTTCTTGGCCAGAAGATCCACCGCCAGCCGGATCAGGCCCGGCCCGTACTTCTCCGGAAAATACGCGACCGACCCGATCAGCCTCGTGCGCGGTTCGCGCAGCTCCGCCCGGCCGTCCGGCTCGGCATTGTGCCCGACCACGGCGCAGTCGCTCGAGCGGCCCGCCTCCTGAAACGCCCGCAGCGCTCCCAGCGCGCTCGGATCGGTGGCCGCGCCCACCAGAATGCGCTTCGACCTGGTCATGCGAAGATGCTTCCGCAGGCACTCCAGCGACGGCCGAAACTGCCCGTCGCCATCCTGGGGAATGACGCGGCTTTGGCCCGCCTGCCGGAGCGTCTCGTGGATCCCCGCGATCATGCCGCGCATGCGCGCCTGGGGCACCGAGCCCGACCGCGGGATCTCCACCATCACGATCTCATCCACCACTCCGTCCCAATGCTTGTTGGCCCAGCGGCCCAGGTGCCGGCCGCCGATCAGGCCGGCCTCGTAGTTGTTGGCGCCGAAGTAGGTCGCGCCGGGATGAGGGATGTCGATGGCGATCATGGGGATGCCGGCTTCCAGGAATTTCCGCGTGATGGCGGGCGCCACGGCCTCGTCCGCCTGAAATTCGATCACCAGGTCGACCTCTTCCCGGATCAGTTGGTCGGCGTTGCGCAACGCGGTCTTGGCGTTGTAGCGATTGTCCACCACCACCAGTTCCACGTGCGCGCTCTCGGCGGCGCGAGCCAGGCTGCCCGACACCTCCCGCGGGAACGACGAATCCTGGCCCTGCGCCGCATACCCGATGCGATACCGGCGGCTGTGGCGAATCTCCGACACGGCGCGGTATTGGTTCTCTCCCACCTTCTCGAGAAATCCGCAGGAATGCAGCGTGTACAACAGGCGGAAGCACATCCCCTTGTTGAATCCGGTGCGGGCCACCACATCGCGCAGCCGGAGCACTTCGCCCTCGGTGCGGAAGACCGAGAGCACCTCCGAAGCGTGAACCAGCGACTTGATCAGGTACCGGCTGTGATTGGAGCGCGTAACCATGGCGCCTGCCGCTTGCTAGTTGTATCACATCAGGTGGTGGTGCAGCACGGCGCGGGCCCCGGCGGTTATCATGAAGCCAACGATGCCACTCCTCGAGGCTGCCGCCATCGCCAGGTCTTTCGCGGGAGTGCAGGCCTTGAAGGGCGTCTCGTTCGACCTGAATGCCGGCGAGGTCCACGCACTGGTGGGCGAGAACGGCGCCGGCAAATCGACGCTCATCAAGATCATCACCGGCGCGCTGGCGCCCGATGCGGGCACGCTGAAAGTCGGCGGCCGCCTGGTCGCGCACCACAGCCCGGCACACGCGCGCTCCCTCGGCATTGCCGCGGTCTACCAGCAGCCGGCCCTTTTCCCGCACCTCACCGTGGCCGAGAACATCGCCCTCTCGCTCGAAGGCGGCGGCATGTGGCGGAAGGTGAACTGGAAGAGCCGCGATGCACGCGCCCGCGAGCTGCTGGCGCGCATCGGCGCCGGCATCCAGCCCCATCGCCTGGTCGCTACCCTGAGCATGCCGGAACAGCAGATCGTGGAGATCGCCAAAGCCATTGGCGCCGACGCGCGGATCCTCATCCTCGACGAGCCCACCGCCTCGCTCACGGGCCGCGAAGTGGAAAGCCTGTTCCGCGTCATCGCCACCCTGCGCGGCCAGAACACCGGCATCATCTATATCTCGCACCGCCTCGAAGAAATCGCCGCCATCGCGCAACGCGTCACCGTCCTGCGCGACGGCCAGGCTATCGCCACCCGCAACGTCCAGGACGTGGACCGCGCCGAGCTGATCCGCCTGATGGTCGGCCGGGAGATCTCCGCCATTTTTCCGCAGCGCGCAGCCGGAGGGGCCGCCGGGCCCGGCGATGTCGCGCTCGAAACCCACGGCCTCGCCAGCCGCGCCGCGGGCATTCGCGATATTTCTCTTTCGGTGCGCCGCGGCGAAATCCTCGGCCTCGCCGGACTGGTCGGGTCGGGACGCACGCAACTGGCGGAAACCCTGTTCGGCCTGACGCCCGCCGATTCCGGCGAGATGCTGCTCAACGGCAAAGCGGTTTCCGTTGCGTCGCCCGCCGATGCCATCCGGCTCAAAATCGGCTACCTGCCCGAAGACCGCCGCCAGCATGGCGTGGTGCTCGAGCTGCCCATCACCGCCAACACCAGCCTGGCGAGCCTGGAAGCAGTATCGCGCCACGGCATGATCGACGGCGCCCGCGAGCGCGATCTGGCGCGCGGCTACGTCGAACGCCTGCGCGTCAAGACTCCATCGCTCTATTCGGAAACCGGCTCGCTCTCCGGAGGCAATCAGCAAAAAGTAGCGCTGGCCCGCTGGCTCGCCATCCATCCCGACGTCCTGATTCTCGACGAGCCCACCCAGGGTGTGGACGTCGCCTCGAAATCCGAAATCCACGCCCTCATGGTCGATTTGGCGGAGAGCGGCATGGCGATTATCATGATCTCTTCGGAGCTGCCGGAGGTTTTGGGAATGAGCGACCGTATCGCCGTGATGCATGGCGGAACCGTGGCAGGTGTGCTGTCGCGCCGCGAAGCCACGCAGCAGGGCGTTCTCGACCTGGCCCTGGGCGGGGAGCGCGCGTCCTGATGCACCGCCGGGAAATCTCGCTGGCGATCGCCATCCTGGCCCTGGGCGCGGTTCTGGGCGTGGCGGCGCCGGGCTTCTTCGCCTGGAGCAACCAGGTCGACGTCCTGATGACCAACATGCCCGTGCTGATCGCCGCGCTGGGCATGACCCTGGTCATCCTCACGGGGCAGATCGATATTTCCGTCGGCTCGCAGTTTGCCATTTCGAGCGTGGCCGCCGGGGTGTTCGCCAAGCTGGGATTGCCGATCCCGTTGGCCGGCGTGGCCGCCTGCGCGGTGGGCGCGGGCTTCGGCGCCGTCAACGGCGCGCTGGTGGCCTACGCGCGCATTCCGGCGATCGTGGTCACGCTGGCCACCATGGTGGCCCTGCGCGACGGCCTGCGCTGGATCACGCAAGGCGCCTGGGTGCAGGACTTGCCGCCCTC
>DASQZT010000227.1:0-20303 GCA_035638575.1 Bryobacteraceae bacterium | reverse complement strand
GGGTTTCTCGGCGGCGGGCGCGCCGTTCGATTCGATTGCGTTCGTGGAAGTCATGCTGTTTGCTCCTGCTCAGCCTGTACGCTGGATCGACCGCACCGTCAAGGGAAAGAAGCCCTGAGTGATGAATAGCGTGCGAAAAATGCGGCCGCCGTCTTCTTCCTTCGCAACCCGGCGTGGCTGAACTGGACGGCGAGATATGTTACTTTGTCCCGCAGTGCGGTGTGTGTCGTGACTTGCACTTCTCTCAAAACTTGGATGGCCGTGCTGGTGGGCGCGTTATCGGTAGGCACCATCGCGGCACAGACGATTGAGCCGCGTGCGTTGCGCGCCGTTGCCGGTGAGGGCAGCACGGTTGCGTGGCGGGGCGGAAACATCACCGCGATTCTTACGGCTCGCACCGTGCCGCCGCTGGTGTTTCCGATTCGGGTCGAACTGGATATAACGACATCCAGGTTGAGGGTCGTGACGCCACCAGCGACACCGCCTGGCGACTACAAAGTTGAAGTCACCGGACGCGATGCGAACGGCCGGGTGGTGTCGGCCACGCTGCAACTGACGGTTGATGCAGTCACCATGCCGCACGCGACCGTGCCCGCGCGACCGCCTGTAATCCTGCTGAACGGGTTCCAATTAGTCTGCACCGACACGGCGAGCACCCTCGTCGCTTCGCAGGAAACGTTCGGGCAACTCGCCACGTTGTTGCAGGCCGACGGCGCTTCCGTCCTGTTCTTCAACAATTGCGCCTATGGCGACATTTCGATCGAGCAGTTGGGCGGGCAACTCGGTGCCTACATTGGGGGATTGCACTACACGGACGGCACTTCGGTCACCCAGGTCGATCTTGTGGCGCATAGCATGGGCGGCCTGATTGCACGCGCCTACCTCGCCGGGAAAGGGCAAACGTCCGGCGCTTTCTCGCCGCCAGCGAATCCCATGGTTCGGAAGATGGTTGCGATTGCCACGCCCCATTACGGCTCGTTCCAGGCCGCAAACATCGGAGTGCAAGAGAGCGAAATGGCTCCCGGTAACCAGTTTCTCTGGGACCTCGCAACATGGAACCAAGGGCAGGACGATTTGCGGGGTGTCGATGCTCTCGCCATTGTCGGCAATGCCGGAACGTTCGGAACAACGAACAATGCCTCGGACGGGGTCGTCTCGCTTACCAGCGGTTCGCTCGGTTTCGTGGAGCCAGACCAGCGGACGCGCATCGTTCCCTACTGTCACATAACGCCCGGACCCCTAACCGGCCTCGGAATGAGTTGCAGCGGCGCGCAGGGTATTGCCGATATCAACAGCGCCTCACATCTTACGGCCCAGATAGTCCGCTCGTTTCTCGCCAATACAACCGCTTGGCAGTCCATTGGCACGCCGCCAAGCGCGGACCCGTTTCTTTCGCGATACGGCGGTGGTTTGGTGGCGTTGAAGGGCACTAACGATGTGTACTTCAGGGACCTGACCACCGTGCAGTTCGATAACGGTGCCGGAAAGTTGGTCGCCGGACCGAGTGCGTCGGTCGCAAGTATCTACTACACCGAATTCGCGGCCAGCGGGTCGCATAACTTCTCCATGACGCATTCCAACGGCCAGGTGACAACAGGCACAGGAAGTTTGGTCGCCGGTTCGGATCGTGCCTTGCTGTTCAAATTTGGGCCGATCATCACGAGCGTCCAATCCTCGACACCGAGTAGCCTCGGGGGCCTGACGGTCACCTCCGGGTCAACCGTACACGTATACGGCGGTGGCTTCTCCGGCACCGGGCTTCAGCTAACGGCCAATGGCACGCCGTTAGTGATTTCAAGTAGCTCGGACCAGCAGGTCACGGCCAACCTGCCGGGGAGCTATAACGGCTTGGTGAAGCTGCAAGTCTCGAACAGCAACGGCCTGGATACGGTCAACATCATGGCCGCTGCTGCATCGCCGCCGCCCACGATTTCGCTCTCGACGACAAGGGCGAACTTCGTGTATACGGTCGGCGGAACCGCGCCCGCATCGCAGTCCATCACGATCACGAACTCGGGCGGCGGGTCGCTATCGTGGTCGACCGCGTCCAGCGCGTCCTGGCTGACGGTTTCCCCCGGCTCCGGCATCGGTTCGGGTACCCTGACGCTCGGGATAAACACCGCCGGTCTGAGCGCGCAGACGTACAACGGAACGATAACGGTCACCGCAGCGGGAGCGACAAACAGCCCGCAGACTATCTCGGTTGTCCTGACGGTCAATGTTGCGCCGGTGTCGCCGGTCGTCGTCACGGGGGTAGCGAACTCGGCGAGTTGGGCGACCGGCCCCGTAGCACCGGGCGAATTGGTCACCATCGCGGGTTCCATGCTCGGGCCGCCGTCCGGCGTTCAGGCTGCGGTTGATCCGTCAACCGGAAAGGTGGTTGCGCAACTCGCGGGCACCTCGGTCCTGTTTGACGGGGTTGCCGCGCCGCTGCTTTACGTGTCCGCAACCCAGGTCAATGCGATTGTTCCGTATGAAGTCGCGGGCTGCACGCAAACGATGCTCCAGGTGCAATACCAGGGCGTCCGCTCGACGGCAACGGCACTGCCGTGTGCTGGCGCTGCGCCGGGGATCTTCACCTCCAATGCCGCCGGAACCGGGCAAGCCGCCGCCGCCAATCAGGACGGAACACTGAACGGCCCATCGTCGCCCGCCGCCAAAGGTTCCTACGTGACGTTATACTTCACCGGCGGCGGCCAGACGAATCCGCCCGGCATTACCGGCTCCATTACCGATGCGTCAACGCTCAAATGGCTGGTTCAGGCGGCGATTGTCACGGTCGGCGGCGTGCCCGCTAACGTCGCGTTCGGCGGCGCGGCCCCAACGTTCGTTGACGGATTCTTGCAGTTGAACATTCAGCTCTCGAACGGCACGCCATCAGGCAACGCGCTGCCGGTGGTTGTCAAGATCGGTAACGCCGCCAGCCCGGCGATGGCGACGCTCGCCGTGCAGTAGGATCGGATCAGGTCCATTATGCGGACGGACTTTCAGTTGGCGTGGCCCCCTAAAACGATCGGTGGGCACTCGCCGGTTAAGTGGTCGAGCACTGATCGCGTACAGATTGCCGGGCAGTTTCGTCGGGTCTTAGTGCAGGCCAAAGATGAAATGCCGATCCAGAAGTTCTTCGAGGACAATCCGGTGATGCTGCTCAGGGGTCTCATCCGCCCCCACACAGCGTGGGTCATACCGCGTCCAATCTTCCCACTGCCCCAAGGCGGCGGTGGCGTACCGGACTTCGTACTCTGTGAGTGGTCATCTGTTGGGCCGCGATGGATCATAGTTGAATTAGAAAGCCCTACACGGAGTCCAGTCACTAAGTCCAGCATTGCTGCTATCTGTTACCATGCGGTCGAACAAATCAACCATTACAGGGGATACTTGCGCGACAATGCTCAGTATTTACGTGCAAACGGATGGCCGGGGATACATGGCGAATGCGATGGCATCGTGTTAATCGGGAGGCGGACCGATGCTCCTCAAGCGCACCGTGGAAGGCTTGCCGACTTTCGACGCCAAAATATCGAGGTCGCCTCGTACGATCGAATTCTCGATTGCGAATCCAAGGACCGGGCCACAATAGTGGAGGAATTTGATGCGAACGTCCGCGCCCTCAAACGGCACCGGTAGCGAATGCAACTCACCGATGGTTTGGTAGCCCGGCTCGCATCTGGCACCGGAAACTCGGGCCATGAGGCGAGTACTCATACGGTGGCGTATCCAGCACGGCGACGAAATGTGCGCCGCTTCCGCCCCCGTCGCTTACTGCCGCGACGCCCGGCGCGCCGACCGTGGGAGCAAGGGGGGATGACGCGCCATCCGAATTCGACTGGCTGCCTCAGCGCCCAACAGTTCCAGAATTCGCACGCCGATCCTCCTCAAGAAACGCGTCTTGCCTGGCCTTTGCTTCCTGCCAGCATTTAAAGCTCCCGTCGTTGCCGGGGTTGGCTTGCATGCACTCCATCTCAAGGGGCCATCCTGGGATCTTCACCGAAAAGCCCTTGGGGTGGGGCTACTGGATTAATTTTGGGTCGGGTTTGGGGAGCTGGCTAAACAGCGCCTCGAGGTTCGCGGTCAAACTGTGATCCAGCGCCTCCGCGAGATCGTGCCAGCTTTGGTCAATCTGGTCGTCGGGAAGAACGTGATTGCGTAGCGCGGTTTGAAAGCTCACCCGCATCCGGTGGGCCAACACGGCAGCGCAGAGATTTCGGGCCAACCCCCGATAGACACCCCTCTTTTCCTCGGTGGTCATTGCGCCCTCCAGCATAACGCCCTTTAAAACTTTTTTTGAATTGGACAGAAGTGGACAGTATTTTTCCTTCGGGCGATTATAGCCTCCTCGGCTAACTTTTGTATTTTCAGTGGGTTATGTGGTACGCCCGAGTGGATTCGAACCACCGACCTTTTGCTCCGGAGGCAGGAACCCCCAAGAAATCAAGAAATTAGCACCGGGCACAACGGTTGCGCGTGGTTCTCAACCGTTGCTAGTTTTCAGGCACTTTGGGGTACGAGACGCGGCACCCTGGCAACCGTTGGCAATTCTTCTATGCAGGGGGTAGGCACAAAATTGGGCACAATGGCACAGGTCCCGGGTCGAGATGAATTGCAGTACCATTTGCTCTGAAATGGGGGTGCCTCTTGACCGAATGCCCGTCATGCGGAATGGTCCACGCGGGACAACCGAAATTCTGCGAGAACTGCGGTTATCAATTCGTTGCCGTGTCCCTCACGTCCGCAGGCGGCAACGCTCCAACCACGCCAGCACTGAAGAAATGCCCTGACTGTGCGGAAGAGATCCGGGCCGAAGCGCGCAAGTGCCGGTTCTGTGGATTCCAGTTTCCGGCGCCAGAGGAAACCCAGCCGACGGAGGAATTGCAGAGGCACGAGGAGCCCGCGCAAGAAGCCTATAAAGAGCCCCGCCAATTGGGGCGAGTAACGCCAACAAAAGTGCTTTTCGCTTTGATTGTCGTTGCGTTCTTTGCGTATCTGAAATTCGGCGATCACGGTGCCGGCCCTTCGCCGTCCGGCACCGACAGTTCCAGTTCCACGAAGTCTCGCCCCTCCCCGCCCGCGAGTCCGGGCACAGCTGGCATAGGCGAAACGGTCACGGTGCGCCAAAGCAGCGGCTTTTGGCCGTGCGGCTCAACCACCGAGGCTTTTGGTGAGCTGATGAAATGGGCTGTGCGCGGCGACAACGCCGAAGTCAAGCGTACTCTGGTCAAGACTAGATCGATCGGCATTGTTGGCGGAATGCAGGTGAAGATACTGGACTTCGGATTTGGAAAACGAAAGGTTCGCGTTCTGACCAATGATGCTGGCGAAGCGTACCTAAAGGACGAACAGGGAGTATTCCCCGCCGACCCCCGCATAGGCCGTGAGTGCTGGGTGGCAGCCGAGGCCGTGACTCGTTAGGTCAAAATACGGAAACGCTGAATGCCGCCTGGGTAGAATGGAAGGTGTAAATGATCCCAACGATTGGAATAATGATCGGTGCCTATATCGGCTTCCGCTGCATCGAGGTCCTTTGCCGGAACGCCTCACACTTCTCGAGCCGGGGAGCACGCATCTTCACGGGTATTCTGGCCGTCTTGACGATGGCCGTGGCGGCATTCTGCTCACTCAGCCTCATTGCCCCCTACCGATCACTCGGCCCGGGAATAAAGACCGAGACCGGTGTCTACCCCAACGGCACTCCCAGCCCTACGGCCGAGGATGTCCGCAAGCAGATGGGGCTGCCAAAGTAGGAGCAGTCAGAAAAGACCCTGGAGAGACCCTGTACCCAGCCCTAGGGCGTCGTCCGACCAAGAGTGAAGTGGGGCTTCGGGATCGGCCTTCGCTGCTTGCGAAAAAGCGCTGACCCGTTGGGCCAAAACAGAGTCCACTGAAAGTTGTAGAGTGAAAATGCCGCCTAGCTCGACGGGGCGACAAGCCGGGGACCCTGCCCGGTTGGCGGCAATCCACCTTCAGGGCGTCGCAAAGGGCGCGATGGCAAACTCACGGAAGATCGACCTCACTCCTGACGGTATTCTCCCCGAACGCGAACAATCTCAAGCGCCACAAGCGGCGGATGTATCCCACCGCGAAGACGCAGGCCCAAGTCTGCCTACGCTGCCGCTTGAAGCGCATCGGAAGGACCAGGAGCGACGTAAGAAAGCCAGGAGGGACCTGGAAGAGGCGCTGGAAAGCTACTTCGCAACCCTCACCCGATTCGAAGACATCGAGCTCACCAAAATGGCGGAGATTGTCGGGGCATACGCTTGCGAAATCTACGATTCGAGTGCTGAAGGATACCTGGCTATTCCATCATTGGACCCAGAGGCCCTATTCGGAATGGCCGGACCATTAAATGTTGGTCTGACTCTTACGGACGTCGAGAAGTGTGTCTCCACCCTGAGAGTCCGGCGTCCCTGGAAGATTTCGTCTGATCCATTCGTTCGCCTTCTCGACGACGGACGCGAGTTGATTGGATTGCATTACGAACATCCGTGGTTCAGGTTGGAAATCGGGAACATTGTGGCGAGGCGTTTTCAGGACACCCGAAAGGCATACTCGCAAATCACGACCGCTCAACGGGAAAAGAGCGAAGCGCCGGAGGGCGGAACGAAATCAGCACAACCGGCAACCGTTTCAAACTCCAAAGATCAAGGCCGGAAGCGCGGTCCAAAGCCCGATTACGAGACCGCCGCGCGGGTGGCTGAGGTTGTCGCGCATGTGGCGCCTGACGGGGACTGGCGTGGCAAGCTGGATGATGTCTGCGAAGCCCTGGATGAAAAGAACATCGCCTGTCCTAAGACGTGGCGCCGTAAGGACCGGACTTGCCGGCGGTGGTCGGACTACCCTGAACGATCGCACGCCGTCAAAGCCATCCAATATCGCCTTGCGCTAGCAAAGCAGCGAAAAAACACCACCCCCGAAACTTTCTCCTAACTTCCGCAAACTTCCGCAACTCTCGGCTGCTCGGTCGGAACCCCGTTTTCTTTGGGTTTTGGCTGCGAAAGTTTCCCAAACAACTTTCGGTCCTTATGATTCGGGCAGATGGCAAACGAAGCTATCCAAGAAAGGATCGAAATGGCAACTGCAAACAACTCCCTCGAAACCCTCCTGACTGAGCATGACGTGGCGCGGCTCCTCAAGGTCTCCGTTGCCACAATCCGGCGGCGCAGACTGCTCCGGCAACCACCATACCCCGTCCGCATCGGTAGCTCCGTACGCTATACGCCGGACTCCATCTTCACCTTTTTGGCCGAGTCCCAAACTGGTGGCAGGAAGCAGACGGAGGCCCGATAAATGCGGCGGGGCCGGACGGCCAAGGTAAACGTCACGTGGCGCGCCTTCGATGCCGGCGCCGTCCGGCAGTACTTCTCAGGCGTCGAGGCGCTCGCGAGAGAGGCACGAGCAAGTCGTGATCCGCGTGTGCTCGTGGCCGCACTCGCCATTCTGGAACGGCAGCACGCGACGGTGCGCGCCCTTCTCGGGGGAAAGGCCTAGGCCGTGGCTATCATCGATCCCGAGGGACTTTTCGGCGGCGACCGGCTGCGGCGATGCTCAAACGCCGCACAGCTACACTGGCCGCGGCTGTTCCTTGCGTCTGACGGTTTCGCCCGGCTTGAGATCAACTACGCGCGAATCATCGGCCGGGCCTACCCAACATTCAACCCGGTTCCTTCAGACGCGGAGTTGCAGGCGTGCCTTCAGGAGTACGCGAAAAACTACCTGCTGTTCCTCTACGAAGTGGGCGGGCAACTCTGGGGACAGTGGGACACCCGAGCGGAACTGCTCCCGAGGTACAAGACCGCGGCAGACCGGCGGAGCCCGATTCCACCCGAACCAGCGTTCACACGGTGGAAACGCTGCTACCGCGAAGACAACAAGGCATTTCCGAAATGTTTCGGAAGTATTTCCGAAACTTTGCAGTATGGGGTTGGGGTAGGGGGTGGGAAAAACACATGCGCATCTGACGATGCGCGTGTGTCTGGATTGCTTCCCTCTATCGACAATCCACCATTCGGAACCACAAAACCCGATGTTGTGCTTGAAGCGGAACCGGACCGCCAGAAGAAACCAAATCCCGCAGACGGATTCGAAGACGTACAGCGCTCATGGTTCGAACAATGGTGGGTAGTGTACTGGCGCAAACGTGACCGGAAGAAAGCCTGGCTCGCTTTCAAAAAGCAGGTTCGGACGCAAACCCGTTTTGACCAGGTGATGAAAGCAACCGCGGCGCAGGCGCCCGAGATGTTCAGCAAAGACGAACAGTACAGGCCATACGGTACCACCTGGCTGAACGGCGAGCGGTGGGAGGACGAAACGACGGCGGTCCCGCCGGCCGCGGCGCAAGACGACTATCCGGAGTTTCCAGCATGAGGGATCAACTCACAGAACGCGGTCTACCCTGCAACCTCGACGCGGAGCGCTTCGTGTTGGGATCCATCCTGCTTGACTGCGCCCAGTTCGAAATCGTGGCCGGGGCCGTGGCCGCCGACGACTTCAGTTTGGAGAAGCATCGCCGGATCTGGCGGCGGATGACCGACTTGCACGGCCGCGGCGAAGCGATTGACCGCTTGACCGTGTGCAACGAACTCGACCGGCATGGTGAGGCTGAATCCTGCGACGGTCTCAGTTACCTGGTTTCCCTCGATGATGGTCTGCCGCAGATCCCGAACCTCGATGGGTATGTCCGGATCATTCTGGAGAAATCGGTCCGGCGGCGTGCAATCTATGCGGCGCAGGCGCTCATAGACCGCTGTATGACCGCACCCGATGATTCTCAGGAGATTCTTGCGGATGCGGAAGCAGTGCTTTCGAAGCTGGCGGACGGCCGCGGGAACCATGGGCAATGGCTGAACCCCGGCGAAATCATGCAGACCTATCCAGGCGGCTACAACGCGTTCATGCAACCCGCGAAGGGTGGCACGGGGATTCCGACACCATGGCCAGGCCTGACCGCGGCACTCTGCGGCCTTCACCGGGGGGATCTCTTTCTTGTGGCGGGCCGTCCGTCCATGGGCAAGAGCATCGTAGGCATGGCAATGGCTCACCACGCGGCGGTACTGCGTGAAGGCGCCGCGGTGTTCTCGCTCGAAATGACGAAGGAGAGCCTTGTACGCCGGCTCATTTCGGCGGTGGGTGGCGTCGATGCACAACGATTCCGGACCGGACGCCTTGATCGTGAGGAGCGGCAGAAAGCAGCCGAAGCGGCTTCCCAGCTTGACGCCCTGCCGCTTTGGATCGATGACACACGGGCGCGCACGATTCCCGCGCTTACCTCCGCAATTCGAAAGCTGATCGCGAGGCACCCCGTCCAGCTGGTGATAATCGATCACCTGCAACTCATGAAGGGCGTCGGCCGCTTCGAGAGTAGGCACCAGGAGCTCAGCGAGATATCGCACACGCTGAAGCACCTGGCCGGGCAACTTGACCTCACGGTGATTCTGCTCTCTCAGCTTAATCGGGAATGCGAGAAGGCCGGCCGCCGGCCCCAACTCTCGGACCTGAAGGAAACCGGGAGTCTCGAAGAGGACGCGGACGTGGTGCTCTTCGTTCACCGCCCGGAACAATACAACCGGCAGGACTCCGCCTTACGTGGGAAGGCCGAATTCATAATCGGCAAGCAAAGGAACGGCCCCACTGGGAAGCGGAACATGCTCTTTCAGCATGAATATCAACGCTTCGTGGAAATTGCAGGCGCGGAAGGGAGTGAAGAGTGAAACGCGGGAAAATGCGCGTCTCAGATGGTGCGAGGGATGCCCAGACAGTGCGTCCGGAAGGGGCCCAGCATGGTTTGGACGGTGAAGACGACGTACACCAACGGAAATCTGAAGGGCAGGCCTCCACGGGGCAGGAAAACACGAGAAAGGCCACGCCGAAGAAGGCGAAAGACGACGGGAAGGGCGAAGGAATACTCAGGGTGAGGAGCCACGCGGAACGTGCTGCACTCCTGGAGAAATTCTGCAAAATCACCGGCACGACAACCGAACGCGGCGCAGAACGGATCCTCGCCCAAATGGCTTCAATGCAGGTGTGGGGGCGCGGCGAAACTGACGAACAGAGGATCCTCGCGGCTGCTGAACTAATTGCGGATTTGGGGCCGGCAAACGCGACCGAGGCGCTCCTTGCTGTCCAGATGTTTGGCGTTCATGAAGCGGCACTCCAGTTGCTGCAACGGGCAACCCTCCAGGGCCAAACATTCGAAGGCTGCGATGCGAACGTGCTCCGGGCTACCAAACTCATGCGGGTCTTCATCGAACAGTTGGATGCCATGGCGAAACTAAAGGGCAAGGCGGCTCAACAGAAAGTCACCGTTGAGCACGTCCATGTTCACGAAGGCGGGCAAGCGATTGTTGGCGCCGTGAGCGCGGCGAAGGCCGACCCGGGGGAGGGGGGCAAATGAAGAAAACCGGGCAAACACCCCATGCAAAGCGGCGGGGCTGGCTCAAGAACGGGAATCCTCCTGGCGACTTCGCGAACGCCAAACGTTGCGGAGCAAAGACTCGGCGCGGGACACCCTGCCAATGCGGAGCGATGCCAAACGGACGTTGCCGGCTGCACGGCGGGTTCAGTACCGGGCCGAAGACCGCGGCAGGTATCGAGCTCATCCGGCGCGCGGTGACGAAGCACGGCCGCTATTCGCAACCAGCGAGGGCCGAAGGCCGGGCTCTCCGGCTACTGTTGAAGGAATGCCGGGAGGCGCTTTCCCAGATGCAATCGGAGTTTGATCGTGGTTGAGGAATTGGACGGGACCAGGTGGCCTGAGACGGAGAAAGAAACCGGTCCCCAGTGTAAAGCACCGAGCGAACACCGATGAACAACACCAACCTAAGGCGGCCGTGGCGTATAGGCGAATCCGGCAACTTGAAGGGCAGACCGCCGCTTCTGTCATCCATCGCCGAATTGGCCCGGGGCGAAATCACGAAGCACGGCTTGGTCGAGAAACTCGGCGAGATCGCCGCGGGGAAAAGGCACACGAACATCGATCACCAATTGCGGGCCATCACGTTGTTGTTGGCGTACGGTTTTGGACCGCCGCGCGCGGAAATCGAGGGGAGCGGCGCCGGCGGTACCGCAGAAATCGTAGTGACCTACGTCAACCGGGCGGCGGTCTTCGCGAACGGCCGCGGTCTGCCGACTGCCGATGCGGAAGAGCCATGACCCGGACGCTGCGAAAAGCTACGGTCTTGTCATGTAACCGTGCGGTTGGATGACGAGTGGTAGAATGGCGGCGCCGCAAGGAGGAAAGCATGCAATGTCCCAGATGTCATCTCGAAAACCCCGCGTCCACTGAGACGTGCGACTGCGGGTACTCCTTTGTCACAGGATCTTACGTTCCGAAACCGTCTACCCGTTCCGGAGCGTCTTCCGTCTCCGGGGGCCAGCGGGGCCGGTATTCCGCTCTGGAGGGCATCTCAAGGTTCTATCGGATCGCGGCATGGCTTGTTGCCGCCGTCTTGGTTGTTGCAGGGATCGTTCTCTTTGTCGAATCCACGGACCAGCAGAAGGGCGTCATGATACCAACCGCGATTGGCTGCTTTATCGCGGCCGCCGTTCAGTGGTTGGTATTCACGGCGGTTGCCGAAGCTATCGCGCTTTTTGTGGACGTCGCGAATGACGTTCGCGCAATTGCCATCAAAATCAACAGCAGCGATGGCCGGTGAGGATGAGTGGAATTCCAACCCTCAGCACTCGCGGCGCATCGCAGCTTGAACGGAACGGCGATGCTCTGGCGGGAGGTGGTCGAAGTACAGCGCAATGGCGTCTTCGACAACCTGCCATGCAGGCCGGCTCTCAACGGATGCCATTGCCTTCAGCCTGCTTCTCACCGTGGGCCGGATTGTCACCAGCAACTTCGGATAGTCGCGGATGCGTTCCGGTTCACCCTTCTTTCCGGACCCTTCGGGGGGGCGCCCCATGCGTTTGCTGGTTTCTTCGCTCATGGACTAAATTATATAACAAATTGCTTGCACTTGGTTATATAACAAAGTACAATAAAGACATGAAAGCAATCGGATACGTCAGGGTGAGCACAGAAAAGCAGGCGGACTTCGGCGTTTCCCTCGAAGCGCAATCGGAGAAGGTCCGGGCCATGGCGGTGGTGCAAGGCGCGGAACTGGCGGAAGTCATTATCGACGCGGGCGAATCCGCAAAGTCACTGAACCGTCCGGGCATGGACCGGCTTCTCTCCCTGGTGGATGCCGGCGCCGCGGATACCGTCATTATCGCCAAGTTGGACCGGCTTACACGTTCCGTTGCCGATCTTGCGGAACTGCTGAAGCGCTTTGAAAAACGCGGCGTGTCCCTGGTGAGCGTAGCGGACTCCCTGGACACGCGGAGCGCGGCCGGCCGGCTTGTGCTCAACATCATGGTGAGCGTATCGCAGTGGGAGCGGGAAGCCATCGGGGAGCGGACGCGGGACGCTATGCACCACAAGCGCGCAAACGGTGAGCGGGTGGGAACGGTCCCCTTCGGCTACCACCCGGCCGCGGACGGCGTGCACCTGGAGGCGGACCCGGCGGAGCAAGGCATCCTGTCCCGCATCCGGGAACTGAAGGCGGTGGGCCACACCACCCGGCAGATCGCGGACGAACTCAACCGGCAGGGATTCACCACCCGGCGCGGGACGGCATGGCGGTTTCAGTACGTGTCGGAAGCGCTCCGGGCCGCGTGAGGAGGATAAGCGGACCGCATGACAAGGCGAACTGGCAAAGCGAAGACGAAGGCGGCGCCAAAGACGGACCGGGCGTGGTTCGAGCGGAAGGTGGCCGAACTGAAAGCCGAACTGGAGAAGTTGCCGGCGGACCGGCAGGAACAACTGACGAAGGACCTGGAAACCGAGAAGGAACACTGAACGATGGCCGTCTACAAGCGTGGCAAAATCTGGTGGTACAAATTCAACTGGAACGGCGAATCGGTCCGGGAGAGTACGAAGCAGACGAACAAGCGGACCGCGGAACAGATGGAGGCCACGCACAAGACCTCTCTTGCGAAAGGTGAAGTGGGGCTCCGCGACCGCAAGCCGGCGCCGACCGTTTCCCAGTTTGCGGAGTCGGATTTTCTCCCCCATGTGCGGGCGCGTTTCGCTGAAAAGCCCGCGACGCTGGCGTATTATGAAATCCAGGTCATGCACCTGACGGGATACAAGCCGCTCGCCGGCGCGCCTGTTGATGGTGTCACGTCGCAGATGATCTCAGGTTTCGTGGAGAATCGGCGTGCGGCCGAATACGAGGTTTCGAGCATCAATCGAGCGCTCCAGGTACTCCGCAGAATCCTCCGTCTTGCCGTTGATTGGGGCAAGGTGGAGAAGGCTCCGCCGCGGATATCACTGTTGCCGGGCGAACGGCGACGGGAGCGGGTGTTGACACCCGCCGAAGAGGCGGCGTACCTGAGGGCCGCGCAAGCTGTAGGGGACGCCATCCTGAAGGCGTACACCTGCGCACGCGAAGGAATCCGGGCAACAGAGCGCGGCGAACAGCCGATCAGGCCGGAAGATCCGTATCTGTTGCGGGACGCTGGAACGGTCCTGCTCGACTGCGGCCTCCGACCCGAGGAGTGTTACCGCCTTCGGTGGGAGCATGTCCGCGACGCGGCGCTACACATTCCCTACGGAAAGACGGCGAACGCACGGCGGACCATTCCCCTGCCAAACCGTTCCGCGGCCATTCTCGACATGCGGAAGGCGGCCGCGGTGTCGGAGTGGGTCTTTCCGGCGCCTACCTGGAGTGGGCACATCGAGCAATCCACGCTGAAGAAGCAGCATCCGAAGGCGTGCAAACTCGCCGGCATCGAGCAGATACCCTTCTACACTTTTCGGCACACGTGCCTCACGAGGTGGGCCACACATATGGACCCGTACAGCTTGGCATACTTCGCCGGACACAGCGATTTCGGCACGACCCGCCGCTACGTTCATCCGAACCTGGAGACCGGACGCGAAGCCATGGAGCGGGCGCGCGGAGCGCAGGGTGGGCACAATTCTGGGCACAATCCCGAAAATATCATTGCGAAGGGCGAAGCGGAAGAAACTGGTAACCTGATGTCGGATAAGGGATTTGGATGGTACGCCCGAGTGGACTCGAACCACCGACCTTTTGCTCCGGAGGCAAACGCTCTATCCAACTGAGCTACGGGCGCACGAGATGGCCCCTTAATTGTAATCTCGCGAGACCTGGACGGTCAAACGCGAAAATGCTCTCGCAAGGAGAGCAAGGAGCGCTTGCCGGTCGGCGGTGTTCAGTGTGGTACGATGCTCCTACAGGCCATTCCATGTCCC
Organism: Bryobacteraceae bacterium; assembly: GCA_035638575.1. GTDB lineage: Bacteria > Acidobacteriota > Terriglobia > Bryobacterales > Bryobacteraceae > DASQZT01. The sequence goes on along the minus strand of DASQZT010000227.1, from coordinate 6,043 downwards.
GGAGAGGTGGCTGAGTGGTCGAAAGCAGCGGTTTGCTAAACCGTCGTAGGGTCATAAGCTCTACCGGGGGTTCGAATCCCCCCCTCTCCGCCATCCCCAACAAAGAAATGAGTTGGAGTTCCCGCTCCGTTCCGCCCGGGTAGCTGTTTGAGTGGCTAGGGCTTTTCGGAGCCTAGTGTCGGTTCTTTTGGCGGCTTCTTCATCTTGTCCCGGCATCAGGCGCGCATACAGGTCCATGGTGAAGCTGGCGCGCATGTCCGGCGCGCTTGCTGATGACCTTGATGTCAACGCCGTCTTTCAGAAGATGGGAAGCGTGGGCGTGCCGGAGCGCGTGGAAGTTCGGCCCGGTGAGCTTGCGGCGCCTCAACAGATCGCGATCGGCAGACGTGAAGGCGGACGGCTTCCAGATCGAGCCGTCCTCGACACAGCACACCAGATCGTGGTCCTGATAACCTGCCCCGGGCATCTCCCGGCACGCCTGCTGCTTCGCCTTGTGGGTTCGGTGCGCCTGCGGCGTGTCACAGGAGGAATCCGCCGGTTCCTACCGCCGATCGCGGTCGGCGCGCTCACAGTGTTTTACCAATTTTCCTTCTGGTCGCCTGCTGCTACCAGGGGATCGGCGTGCGCACGTGACGCCCGCTGCTACCAGGAGCGTCTCGCTCGGTTCGTGTGGCGCTCCGGCAGCGGCCTTGGCGTGTTACAACTTCATCTCCCATCCTTTGCGGGTGAACGGCTTGAGGTAGCGGTTGGCTTCCTCGCTGTTGCTGAAGCGCCGTTTGTTTGCGTCCCAGATGAGCTTTCCGGGGACGCGGAGCGCGATCGCTCCCAACGCGAGCCACTCGATGTACTTCGTCGCGACGGCGAAGTCCGAAACGCCCGGCGCGCCGCCCTTGCAGGCGCGAATCCAGTCCTGCTGGTGGTTGACGCCTCGCGTGAGCATCTGCGGCGGCAGCTTGTATTCCGCCCAGCGCGATGCCGGGAGCAGCCAGACGCCCTCGCCGCGGGAGGTCGTCGCCATGTAGCCCTTCGATCCGACGAAGACCGCGCCGTTGCCGGGAGCGCGCAGTTTGGGATCCTGCGAAGCACCGGGAGGGAGACCGCGTCCGCCCGGTCCGCGGCCGCCCCCCGGAGGAAACGCCCCACCCCGGCCCTGTTGCGCGATCGGCTTGCCATCCACTGTCAATTGGGTGCTGACCAGCATCATGCCGTCACCGCTCTGAACGAAGGGGCGCCCCTTCTCGGCCAGATTGTTCATGGGCGGGAAGAGGCGCTCGCCTTCGGCCATGCCCGGCGGATCCTGGAAATCGCCGCGCATGTTCTGGTACGTGTGCACGGTCACCGGGGGCATGCTGCCGCGCGCCGGAAATTCGAAGACCGTGTGCGCCCGCAACGGCCATAGCCACTGGTTCTTGCCTTCCACGAACACGCACTCCACGCTGGTCGGGTTGACCTTGTCGAGTTGCAGCGCCAGGTGGGCCGGTCCGAGATTGTGCACCAGCCAGTCGCCCAGCGATCCGCCGGTCGAAAAGTCGAGGAACGCGCGCCACTGATTGGTCATCAGTGGATTGAACGCCCGCGATTCCGCACAGCCGAGCCAGAGGTCCCAGTCGAGCGTCGACGGCACGGGCGTCGGCTCGGGTCCGGTCGCCGGGATGTTCGGCTGTCCGCCGTAGATACCGCCGGTCCAGGCGTGCAGTTCCCGGACCTCGCCGATTTCGCCGGACCAGAAGATCTCGCAGGCCGTCTTGGTGCCCTCGTGGTTCCAGCCCTGGTTTCCCATCTGGGTCGCGACCTTGCACTTCACGGCCGCGTCGGCCAGCAGTTGCGATTCCCACGCCGTCCGAGTCAGCGGCTTCTCGCAGTATATGTGCTTGCCGTGCTGCATGGCGAGCAGCGTCACGGGCGTGTGCATGTGATCGGGAGTCGCGATCATCACCGCGTCGATGTTCTTGTCTTCGGTCTCGAACATCTTGCGGTAGTCTTTGTACTTCCTGGCGTTGGGATATTGCGCGAAGCCCGCGGCGGACCGGGCTTCATCCACGTCGCACAGCGCGACGATGTTCTCGGTGGCGGCGGCGCCGACCAGAATCGCGGGACCCCGGGTACCGACTCCAACCGCCCCGATATTGAGCTTTTCGTTCGGCGACTTGTAGCCCAGCGCGGCAAGAGAAGGCGTGCTGCCGAAGCCCCCCGATGGAACCGCTCCCGCCAGCAGCGTGCCGTAAAAGAAATAGCGTCTCGAAAACCGATGATCGTTCATCGCGTGGCTCCTTGCCTTAAAGATGCCTCTCCCAAAACTGTATCAGACGGCGGCGTCCGGGAACGCCGCCGCCCGAGTCCGGATGGACGCTTAGAAACTCAGCCGCGGCGCCAGCTCCGTCGTTCCCGGATCCGTCGCCCCCGTCCCTTGCCCGGAGGTTGACGAGCCGGCGTCGTCGACAGGCTGGTGTACGACAGGTGATTCGGGAAGTTGAAGAACTCCGCGCGGTCGGCGCCACGCTAAATACGTGCGCGAGGCGATCGAGTGCGGCTCTAGTCCCGCGATCCGCAAGGAACGAAGTCTCGCGATCGGACCAACGCCGTGTCGCCACTATTCTTCGTGCATGCTCGGGAATCAAGCGGCACATCCGCTCCAACAGGAGGGCGATGAACTCAGCGCGCCATCCGCACGACGATGGAGCGGGAGAACGCCGGAAACGTGAGTTTGCCGTTCTTGAGCCTGGCATTCGACCAGCGGTTGGCCCAAGGATCGTATACCCGCACCGACCGCGGAGCCTTGCCCGAAAGTACAGGGCCGAAGTCCACCGTCACATTCCGCAGTTGTTCCGGTTTCTCGCCGTTTTTCAGTTCGGATTCCCAGGTGTTTTTCGTGTCCCGGCACCAGGCTAGCAGCGTTCGCTTGCCATTGAGCACGTAAACACGCAGGCGATCGTGCTTGAGCATGGACGGCTCGAAGGCCTCGGCCGGCGGGTCGAGGCCGCGCACGGTTTCCGCAAAACGGCCGTACTGAAACCAGAGGTCATTGGGCGCGACGTAGCTGTCCCAATGCCAGATCTGCCCTCCGCCCGCTGCGCCGGCAAAGAATGGCGCGAAAAGAATATCGTGCAGCAGGGTGCCTTCCTTGTCCACACCGTAAAGCTTGAACGGCCCGCTGTGACTCGGCTCGACCGCGCCCGATTCCGCCAGGACGATCGGCCGGCCCGGCTCGTAGCTCTTGATCTCGCGAACCGCCTCGGCGGCCAGAACATCCACTGGGCCCTTGCACACGTCCCAATTCGCGCCCAGATCGAGATAGCGGTGAACTTGGGCGATATCGTTGCCCGGGAGGTTGCTATGCTGCCGGTAGAGGTCGCGCCACCGCGTATTATCGAAACTGCCCAGGCTCTGCATGGCCATGTTCTTCGGGAATGTCTTATGGAGCTCCGCCAGCATGATTTCGGTCCAGGCCATGATGTTGCCGCCACCGCTCACGGCATTGATTTCATTCCACAGTTCCCAACCGTAGACTACGGGCTGGTTGCCGTAGCGCTCCCCATACCAGGCGATCTTGTTCTTGAAGAGGGAGCGGGACGGTTCGCCGTCAAAGAAATCAGCGACCGACTGGGCGGTGCCGCCGTTGGCAAGATTGTGGAGCGGCTTATCCGCCCACGCCTGCCGGCCGCCACCAATACTGCGGAAGTGCTCCATGGTGAGCTTGACCCGAATGCCATATTTCCGGCACAAATCGAGCATGCGGTCGATGCGCCGGGCTTTCGCCTCGTCGTAGACACCGCTCCTCTCGTGTTCCACGTCCCAGAAGTCGTTGCTGACCCACACGCGGATGTAATTGCCGCCGTTGGACGAAAGGCTGGCGAGCCAGGCTTCCATTCCGCGCAGCGCCTCGTCTTCGCCTCTTCTCACGTTCGGCGGGGAGATCATGTTGAGACCGATCGGAATGTAAGGCTTGCCGTCGCTCAGCTCCAGGTAACGGTGGTCCCGCGGGCTAACGCGAACATACGGGCTGTTGGAATCGATCGGCTGCGCGAACAGCGCCGGCAGGCCGCAAAGAGCAATCGAGAGAGCCGGAGAGAGCTTCAAACCAAGCCTCCATGCGAGGGATTTTCAGTTTTAATCTTAAAACGGCGTTTCCGGAAGGTGGCCGGCCAATGCAAGGGCGTACCCCTGGCTGGCGAGCGCCTCAGCCGTTCGCCGGCCGATACCCTTGGCTGGCGCCGGTGACGGCGACGCGAGTTGTGGTTTCCACCCGGCAGCCCTTGAGGAAACCGCTAGGCCGTCAACAAACTGCGGGGGAAAACGTTGTCAGGCAAAGAATTGGCTCCCCACAAAAGTCCCCACAACGATTGCAGTCTGCCGGCGAGGTTCAACGAACCCGATCCCTAGCCGGCAACTGGCGGAACACGGAGGACCGGCGCATCGCTATTTCGGCTCCGGCACGCTGGGGACGGTGTAGACCTTCTTCAGCGCCTCCTGGTATTCGCCGAACAGCGCTTTGATGCCGGCGAACTCCTTCTTCACGGCGGCGCGATAGTCCGCGTGGGTGGCGAAATCGTAGAGCAGCGCCGTCATTGCTTCGGCGTCGGCCACGAAGCCCTGATGGCCCACGGAGGTCAGCGCGTCGGCCTCCATCTCGTAGGTGTGGTTGGCGGCGTTCGAGGTGTAGGCGGCGAAGCCGATCCCGGGGATGACGCTCGACACGCTGCCGGTTTCTTCGTAGCCTTGCGGCTTGCCGGGGCTTTCGGAAACGTGTGTGGCGCCGAAGCGCTTCATGTGGGCGAAGCCGGCATCCGCCAACAGCGCCACCGAGATGCCGTCGCGCGCCTGGCCGTAGTTGTCGATCTTCACCTTCGTGCCGGTGGCGAGCGCGGCGGCTTTGGCGGCGTTGTCCACGGCCTCGCGCACCTGCGCCAGGTAGATGGCGTCGGGATAGCGAATGTAGAAATCGGCCTGCGTGCGGTCCGGCACCACGTTGGGCGCGGCGCCGCCCTCCGTGATGATGCCCTGCACCCGCGCTTCGGGGCGCATGGTGGTGCGCGCAGCGTCGATGTTGTTGAACAGGTGGATCACCGCTTCGAGCGCGTTGCGGCCAGCCCACGGCGTCATCTGGTGCGCGGGAGCGCCGGAGAAGGTGTACTTTACGCCGTCGATGTTCAGGCAGCAGGTGCCGAAGCCCGGCGCGGGGCGATTGGTCGAGCTCACGGCGTGGCTGCGCACGATGACGTCCATGCCGTCGAAGACACCCGCCTGGAACATGTCGGCCTTCGCATTCGGCGGCATCATCTCCTCACCGGGACAGCCGAATACCACCACGCTGCCAGGCGCTCCGGATTTCGCCAGCCACTCCGCCATGGCCACGGCGACGGCGAGGCCGATAGGTCCCTGGGTGCTGTGCTGATCGCCGTGGAACGCGCCCTTGGTGCCACGTAGCGCGTCGTACTCCACGATCACGCCCAGGTTCGGCGCGCCGCGATTGCCCTGGTAACGGGCGACGAACGCCGTCGAGAGCTTGGCGACGCCCACCGTGACATCGAACTTGTGCGCCTTCAGGTAGTCCACCAGGATGCCCACCGAACGCGTCTCCTGGAAGCCGATTTCGGGATGGCGCGTGATGTCGTCGCCCATGGCGAGCAGTTCGGTGTCCATCAACTGCTTGGCGCGCGCGGTGACGGCGTCGCGGGTGGCGTCGGGCGTGCTGAGCTTTGCCACCCAACCCGGCACGTCGAGCGACTTTTCGAGCGCGTCCATCTTCTGCAGGACGACGCGGGCGGCTTCGCGCTCGGTGGGGGTCTCCTGGGCGAACGCGCCGGCGGCCAACGCCAAAAGGATGAGTGCCAGTGAAAACTTCATTAACGGAATATTGTAAACGGACCCGGCCGCCTCTGCCAGCGTCTTCGTATGCGCAGCTTTCTCCTGCTGGTTCTTTCGGCCGCAAGCAGGTCAAGGTTCCTGCTTCCGCTCCGCGAAGGCTAGGGAGCGGGTGGCACTCCGCCAACCGGATGATGGTATAATCCTACCTTATGTCAGCCCCGTAACCCCCTGCTCCGGA
>DASQZT010000226.1:0-44031 GCA_035638575.1 Bryobacteraceae bacterium | reverse complement strand
CCGACCGGTGGGGCCGCCGCAAGCCGCTGGTGCTGGCCGGTTACGGATTGGCCGCCCTCACCAAGCCGCTTCTGGCGCTGGCCTATGGCTGGCCGCTGGTGCTGGCCGCGCGCGTGCTCGACCGCTTCGGCAAAGGCGTTCGCGGCAGCCCGCGCGACGCCATCATCGCCAACTCCACGCCCCCCGGGCTTCGCGGCCGCGCCTTCGGCTTCCAACGCAGCGGCGACAGCATCGGCGCCGTGCTCGGACCGCTGGCGGCGCTCGCCATCCTGGCCGCCTTGCACGATGACTACCGCGCGGCCTTCCTCATCGCCTTCGTCCCGGGCCTGGTGAGCACGCTGCTGATTCTCCCCGTGCGCGACGCCGCCACGCCGCGCCGCGCGGGCGCGCTGCTCTCCTTCGACTTCCGCTCCGCCAATCCCGCGCTGCGCTGCTTCCTGGTGGTGACGCTGCTGTTTTCGATCGGCAACTCCTCGGACATGTTTCTCATCCTGCGCGCCAGCCAGCTCGGCGCCGCCAGCACCATCGCGGTGCTGCTCTTCGCCGTCTGCAATTCCCTGAATGTGTTCTCTTCCTACCCCGCTGGAATCGTCTCCGACCGCCTCGGCCGCAAGCGCGTTCTGGTCGCCGGCTTCGCGCTCTTCGCCGCCGTCTACCTGGGCTTCGGACTGGCCCGCTCGCTGGCCCCCCTGTGGATGCTCTTCGCGGCCTACGGCGTTTATCTGGGCCTCACCGACGGCGTGGCCAAAGCGTACCTCGTCGACCTGGTTCCGGCATCCGAGCGAGGCGCCGCGCTCGGCATGCAGGCCACCGTCGTGAGCGTCTGCACCCTGCCCGCCAGCGTTGCCGCGGGATGGCTGTGGCATTCCGCCGGCCCCGCCGCGCCGTTTTTCTACGGAGCGCTGATGGCCGTGGCCGCGACGGTGCTGCTGGCCTCGGGCCCTACGCCTTCACCACCGTCGCCTTCTTCAGAAACTCCGGGTCGAACTCCAATCCCAGGCCCGGCCCCGCGGGCACCGGGATCACCCCGTTCTTGATCTCGAAGTTCGGCGTGTACCACGACTCCTTGCGCGCCGGCGCCCGCCACACGTATTCCATGTACGGCCCGATGTTCGGCGTGGCCGCCGCGAAGTGCAGGATGTTCACCGACGCCGCCCCGGTCTGCGTATTGTGCGGGCAAATCCACATATCGGCCTTGCGCGCCATGCGCGCCACGCGCGCCGCGCGAATGAATCCGCCGTTGTAGTTCAGGTCCGGCTGCACCACGTCCATCACGCGGTTCTCGATCATCCACTGGAACAGCCACAGGCTCGAATCCTGCTCGCCGAACGCGACTTTCATAGTGAGCGCGTCCGCCACTTTCTTGGTCTCGCTCAGCTCTTCCCACGGGCACGGCTCTTCGAACCACAGGTACTTCATCTGCTCCAGCCGCTTGCCGATCTCGATGCCCTTCGCCGCCCCGTACGACCCGTTGGCATCCGCCATCAGCGTGACCTTGCCCGCCAGCTTCTGCTGCGCCAACTCCAGCAGCTTGTCCGTGCGTCCGGCGTACGCATCGCGGTTGTCGCTCATGCGGCCGCCGATCTTGAACTTCACCGCCTTCGCGCCCGTCTGTTCCACGCCGCGAACGTAGACCTCCACCTCCTCCTCCGCCGTCGTGTCCCGTCCCGACCCCGAGAGGTACACCGGAATCTCCTTGCGCAGCACGCCGCCCATCAGCGCGCCCGCGGGCTTGTGCAGCGTCTTGCCCATCAGGTCGAACGTGCTTTGCTCGACATACGCCACCGGGCACCAGAACGCCTGCCCCGACAGCTTGTAATTGGCGATGTACACCTCGTCCACCAGGTCCTCCAGGTCGCGCGCGTCCTTGCCGATGAAGTGCGGAATCACTCGCCGCAGCAGGATGGGGATGAAGTCCTCCATGTCCTTGGTGAGCACCACGCCCTCCGCGCCGTCCGTCGAGCGCGTCCGCACGAAGAAGTTTCTGCCCGACTGCAACAGGTCGATGGACGCGATCTTGATGGGACTGTTCGAAGCGCGATGCAGATCGAAGACAGGTTTCTGATATTCGGGCAATGCCGAAGGCTCGTCGGCCGCTCGGCCCACGCCCGCCAGGGCCGCCGCGGCCGAAGCCGCCAGGAAATTTCGCCGGTTCATGCCTAACAGGATATCCCGATACCGCTTCCGGTATGCGGTAGAATCAGTCCACAATGCCCCTCTCGGCGGGGACTCGGCTGGGTCCGTACGAAATTCTGTCCGGCATCGGCGCCGGCGGCATGGGTGAAGTCTACGCCGCGCGCGACACGCGGCTCGACCGCACGGTCGCGGTCAAGATCTGCGCCGCGCAGTTCAGCGAGCGCTTCGAGCGCGAGGCCCGTGCCGTGGCGGCGCTGAATCATCCGCACATCTGCGCCCTGTACGACGTCGGCCCGGACTACCTGGTGATGGAGTTGGTAGCAGGCCCGACTTTGGCCGACCGCATCGCCGGCGGGCCCATCCCACTGGGCCAGGCGCTCGGAATTGCCCGCCAGATCGCCGAAGCCTTAGACGCGGCGCATGAGAAGGGCATCGTACATCGCGATCTCAAGCCGGCCAATATCAAGCTCACCGGGCCCGACGACAGCGGACATCCCGAAAACGTGAAGGTGCTGGATTTCGGTCTCGCCAAGGCATACGACAGCGACAGCCCGCCGGACCCCAAGAACTCGCCCACACTCACGCTTTCCGCCACCCGCGCCGGCGTCATTCTGGGAACCGCGGGATACATGAGCCCCGAGCAGGCGCGCGGAGTCGCCGTGGACAAGCGCGCGGACGTCTGGGCATTCGGCGTGGTGCTGTACGAGATGCTCACCGGCAGCCAGACATTCGCGGGCGAGACCGTGTCCGACATCCTGGCTTCGGTGCTGAAGACCGAACCAGACTGGAAGATCCTGCCGGCGGGCACTCCCGCTTCCATCCGCCGTCTTCTGAGCCGCTGCCTCGATCGTGACCGGAGGAGGCGGCTCCGCGATATCGGCGACGCCATCGCGGATATCGACGATGCGCTGGCGCAGAGGGAGCCGCCGGCGGCGCCCGTCATGACAGCGGCCGCGCGGTCACGCTGGCCGTGGGTGGTCTCCGCTGCCCTGGCGATAGCGTTGGCCGCCGCCGCGATCCTCCTCTACCGCGCCACCGGGACGACCCTGCGCCCGCTCCAGCGCCTCAGCCTGGAGCTGGGAGGGGATCTCGCACTGGCTCGCGGCGAGCCCGGCGACAGCTTCGCCCTGGCGCCGGACGGCTCCCGCATCGTTTTTGTGGTGGCCGGCGCAGACACCAGGCGGCGTCTGGCGATCCGGCGGCTCGACCAGGATTCCGCGACAGTCCTCCCCGGCACGGAGGGCGCCGGGCAACCTTTTTTCTCCTACGACAGCCAATGGGTCGCCTTTTACGCCGACCGCAAGCTCAAGAAGATCTCGGTGGACGGCGGTGCGTCGATCAGCATTGCCGATGCGTTGACCGGCGGCCCGGGCGGGAGTTGGGGCGAAGATGGCAACATCGTTACGGCGCTCTCGCCCGCCGCCGGACTCTCACAGGTCCCTTCCGCCGGTGGCACACCTTCGCCGGTGACCACCCTGGATACAAAGAAAGGCGAAATCACGCATCGCTTTCCACAGATCCTGCCGGGGGGCCACGCCGTCCTGTTCACCTCCCATACATCGCGCGGCAATTACGACGATGCCACCATTGAAGCCGTATCGCTCAAAACCCACGAGCGCAAGGTTTTGGTGCGCGGAGGCTATTTAGGCCGGTACGTGCCGACCGGCCATCTCATCTACCTGCATGAGAACACGTTGTTCGCCGTGCCTTTTGACCTTGGCCGGCTCGCGCCCGCCGGCAGCGCCGTGCCGGTCCTGAATGATGTCATGAATTCCGCTGCCGCCGCCGACATCGCATTCTCCCGTGCCGGAGCGTTCGTCTACATGAGCGGCTCGGGCCAGGTCTTCAAGAGTTCGATCGTTCTGCGCGACAGCGCCGGCAACTCCCAACCGCTGTACGCGGCCCAGGGCCTCTTTCGGTCGCCAATCTTTTCTCCAGATGGGAAACGCCTGGCATTCTGGGTGAGCGGCGTCACACGGGAAATCTGGGTCGAAGACATAGGACGCGGCACCGCGTCGCCCTTGACATTTCTGCCGGGAGCCAACACGGCGCCCGTTTGGTCTCCGGATGGCAAATATCTCGTCTTCCGGTCCGCCATTCAGCCGAAGCCGGGCATCTATTGGATACGCGCCGATGGCGCCGGAGAACCACAACGCCTGACCGATAACCAGCGCGGCGAAGTGCCAGCGGCGATCTCTCCCGACGGCAAGCTGCTGGTTTTTGTCCAGCAGGGCGAGGTCGAAGGCGACCTCTGGACGGCGCCCATCGAGGGTGACGGCGAGCGGCCGCAACTGGGGCAGGCAAAGATCTCGCTGAAGACCCCGTTCGGCGTGCGCCAAGCGAAGCTGTCGCCGGACGGCCGGTGGGTTGCGTATACGTCGCGGGAATCCGGCGCTTACGAAGTGTATGTACGGCGGTTCTCGCAGACGGAAGAGGCCGGCGGCGGCAAGTGGCGCATCTCCACGGGCGGCGGCGATTTCCCAGTGTGGTCAGCCAACGGGCATGAGCTGTTTTACCGTGGAGCTGGAATCATGGTGGCTTCCTATACGGCGAATGGCGATACATTCATGCCCGGACCGGCCCGCGTGTGGTCGGAACTGGGCCCGACCCGTTTGGGCAACACCCCTATGTACGATGTGGCGCCCGACGGGAAACGCGTCGCCATGGTGCTGGACGCGGGCGCCGCGGCGGGTCAGAAGCCCGCAACCAGCCTGAGAATTCTACTCAACTTTTTCGATGAGCTGCGCCGGCGCGTTCCGTGATAACCTGTTCGGACAAATGAACCTCCGCCGCCTCGCCATCATCGCTCTCTGCGGCGCCCTTTTCGCTACCGAGCCCGACCAGGCCACGCGCCGATGGTGGTCGCATGTCGTAGCCCTGGCCAACGACGGCCTTCAGGGCCGCGACACCGGCAGTGAAGGCTATCGTCAGGCCGCGCGTTACGTGGTCACCGAGTTCCAACGCGCCGGCCTCGAGCCTGCCGGCGAATCCGGATATTACCAGCCGGTCCCGTTGCACTCGGTGCGTCTCGATACTGAGAAATCCGAAATCCAGCTCGTGCGGAAAGACGGCGCGGCCAGGCTCCAGTGGCTGCGCCAGATCACCATGACGGCGCGCGCCGGGCTGCCCGACACACTCGACGCGCCCCTCGTGTTCACGGGTTCGGACGCGGACAACGCCGGCCTGGAGGGCAAGATCGCGGTGCAACTCGGCGCGGCCCGCCGCGGCGGCGCTCCCGCGTCGCGCCCGGGCATCGCGGGGACGCTCACCATCGACGCCACCACCGGCCCCGAGCCGCCTCGCTGGCCCGCCGCGTACTCGGTCGCCATGACGCTCGCCGGCGCCGAGCGCCAGGCCGTCGCCGCTCCCCTCGCCTTCCGCTTCAACCCCGCCTTCGCCGAGATGCTCTTCCAAGGTTCCGGCCACACCTATCAAGAGCTTCTCGACCTCGCCGCCGCCGGCAAGCCCCTTCCCCGTTTCGACCTGTCCGCCACCCTTCGCGCGAAACTGCGCGTTGAAAACTCCGGCCTCACCTCCGACAACATCCTCGCCGCGTTGCCCGGCTCCGACGCCGCCCTGGCCAACGAATACATTGTCGTCTCCGCGCACCTCGATGGCTACGGCATCGGCGAGCCCTGGAACGGCGACCGCATCTACAACGGCGCATTCGATGACGCCGCCTATGTCGCCACCCTCATCGATCTCGCCCAGCGCCTGCACGACTCCCACACGAAGCTGAAGCGCTCGCTGCTGTTCGCCGTCGTGACGGCCGAAGAGAAGGGGCTCCTCGGATCGCGCTACTTCACCGGGCACCCCACCATCCCCAAGGAAAAGATGGTTGCCAATATCAACCTGGATCAGCTCCGCCCCATCTTTCCGCTCCAGATCATGACCACCCTGGCGCTCGATGAATCCACGCTGGGCGACACCGTGAAGCAGGTCGCCGGGCCCATGGGCATTCGCATCCAGCCCGACCCGGAGCCCGAGCGCAATCTGCTGCGCCGTTCCGATCACTACAGCTTCATGCAGATCGGCGTGCCTGCCGTCGGCTTCATTTTCGGTTACGAGAAAGGCACGCCCGAAGAGGCCGTCTACCGCCGCTGGTACGCCGAGCGCTATCACAGCCCCGCCGACGATCTGCAGCAGCCCTGGGATCCGCCCGCCGCCGCGAAGTTCAACGACTTCTTCAATCGCCTGGTGGAGACCCTCGCCGACGCCCCCGAGCGCCCACACTGGAAGCCCGGCAGCAGCTTCGCCAAGTGACGGGATGCCCCGCCATCGCGTGCTAATCTGGCGGTGATCCGTCGAATGGCGTCGAAGAAACAGCAGAGTCGAGCGCCCAAACCGCCCGCCCGCGAAACCGCGGCGCCGCGTCTTCCCCTCGCCCGATTCCTCGAGCGCCGCTCCGCCGCCGTCGTCGTGGGATTGATCGCCCTGGCCTCCATCCGCATCGCCCTCACTTACACGGTCTTCAATCACACCTCCGACGAGCCCAACCACATCGCCTGCGGGATGGAGTGGCTCCAGCGCGGAACGTACACGTTCGAGACCCAGCATCCGCCCCTGGCACGCGTGGCGGCGGCGCTCGGACCGTTTCTCATCGGCGCACGCGTGCGCGGCCAGGTGCAGCACGACACCATGTCCGTCCCGGTGGAGGGCGCCCAGATTCTGTACCGCGACCACCGCTATGACCTGACGCTGGCGCTGGCACGCCTGGGAATCCTGCCGTTCTTCTGGATTGCCTGCCTGGTGGTCTACTGGTGGGCCCGGCGCTATTACGGCGCGCTCGTCGCCATCGTGGCGCTGTTTCTGTTCAGCTTTCTGCCGCCCGTTCTGGCGCACGGCGGATTGGCCACTACCGACATGCCGCTGACCGCGTTCGTGGGCGCTTCCTTCGTCGCGGTGCTGCGGTGGGTGGAACAGCCCACGCTTCGCCGCGGCGCGCTCGCCGGGGCCTGTTGCGGGCTCGCCGTCCTCTCGAAATTCTCCAGCCTGCCCTTCCTTCCGGCCTGCCTCGGGTGCGCGCTGGCTCTCTACCTCGCTCTCGAACGGCCCGGCTTGCGCTCGCTCCTGCCGGCTGCCAGACGGTCGCTGCCATCCCTCGGCCTGGCCATCTCGAGCGGCGCTCTGGTCGTCTGGGCCGGCTTCCGATTCTCCTTCGGCAAAGTCTGGTTCACGCGAATTCCGCTGCCCGCCCCCGAGTTGTTCAGCGGCATTGAGGCCGCCGCGGCGCACAACCGCCTCGGCCATCACACCTACTTCTTTGGACAGTTCAGCGCCAGCGGCTTCTGGTATTACTATCCGGTCGTGCTGGCCATCAAGACGCCGCTCGCGCTCCTGGTGCTTTTCGGCCCCGGCCTGTTTCTCGCGCTGCGCAAGTCGAACCGGCCCGCGCATGTCTGGCAGCCGCTCGGCCTGATCGCCGGAGTGCTGGCCATCGGCCTCTACAGCCGGATCAACATCGGGCTGCGCCACATCCTGCCCATCTACATGGGCATATGCCTGCTCGCCGCCATCGCCGCCGTGCGCCTGCCGCGATGGCTCCCGCGCCGATGGGGAAAGGCCGCGCTGGCGCTGCTGCTGTTGTGGTTCGGCGGCGCGTCGCTGCTCGCCCACCCCGACTACCTGCCGTACTTCAATCTACTCGCCGGGAGCCAGCCCGAAAAAATCATGGTCGATTCCGATCTCGATTGGGGCCAGGACCTGAAGCGCCTCGCCTACCGTTTGCAGGAAGCGGGCGCCGATCGCGTGGCGTTTCACACCACCATCGTCGCGACGCTGAAGGAACACGGTTTTCCGCCGGTCATCGAGCAGGATCCCTTCGCCCCCGCGGCGGGTTGGAACGCCGTAAGCGTGACCTACTGGAAGCTCCTGCGCCTGGGCGCCATCAGGACCAGTCCCGAGGGACTCTTGGTGAACCACTCTCCCAAGCGCTCGCTTTGGCCCGACCAGGTTCCCCTCGGCGAGCGGGTCGGCAAATCCATCTACCTTTGGAATGTCGGCGTGACCGCGGCCTCCGCCCCTGACACCGTGGTCTTGCACTGACGCGGTTGCGCCGCCCGCCTCTTTCCGGCTTACACTATTCCTCATATGCGAAAACTCGCCCTCGTCCTCCTCGCTGCCTCTGCCGCGATGGCGCAGCCGAAAGTGTCCGCGGAAAAAGAAGCCTCCATGAAGGCCGACCTCACCGGACAGATCGATGCCATGAAGAAACAGGCGCAGGTCATGGTGGACAGCGTCTTCAGTTTCGGCGAGCTCGGCTTTCAGGAAATCGAAACCACGAAGTACCTCTCCGGCATCCTCGAGAAGGAGGGCTTCAAGATCGAGCACGGCATCGCCGGAATCCCCACCGCGTGGGTCGCCACCTGGGGTCAGGGCAAGCCCGTCATCTCTCTCGGCTCCGATATCGACGACATCCCGCAGGCTTCGCAAAAGCCCGCCGTCGCCTGGCACGAGCCCATGATCGAAGGCGCTCCCGGCCACGGCGAAGGCCACAACTCCGGCGTGCCGCTGAACATCCTCGCCGCGCTCGCCGTGAAAAAAGTGATGGAGCGCGAGCACCTCCAGGGCACCCTCCAGCTCTGGCCCGGCGTCGCCGAAGAGCTGGTCGGCGCCAAGGCTTACTTTGTCCGCGCCGGCCTCTTCAAGAACGTGGACGTCTGCCTCTTCACCCACGTCGCGGCCAACTTCAGCGTCTCCTGGGGCGCCTCGCTCAACACGAACGGCCTCGTGTCGGTGGAGTATATGTTCAAAGGCGAAAGCGCCCACGCCGCCGGCGCTCCCTGGCGGGGCCGCAGCGCCTTGGACGCCGTCGAACTGATGGACGTCGGCTGGAACTTCCGCCGCGAGCATCTTCGCCTGGCCCAGCGCTCCCACTACGTCATCACCAATGGCGGCGACCAGCCCAACGTCGTCCCGCCCACTGCCGCCGTCTGGTATTACTTCCGCGAGGCCGACTACGACCACATCATGGACATGTGGCGCATCGGCGACAACATGGCCAAAGCCGGCGCCCTCATGACCGACACCACCTTCACCTCCCGCCTGCTCGGCAGCGCCTGGCCCGGCCACTTCAACAAGGCCATCGCCGAAGCCATGAACGAGAACATCAAGAAGGTCGGCCTCCCGCAATGGTCGGATGACGACCAGAAGCTGGCCAAGGCGCTGCAGACCGAGTTGAAAGTCCCCGTCCGAGGTCTCGCCACCCGCCTTCAGGAAATGCGCCAGCCGCGCCCGCCCGCCGACCCGAATGCCGGCGACGGCGCCGATGGCCAGGGCGTCGGCCCCACCGGCGGCGGCTCCGACGATATCGGCGACGTCTCCTGGAACGTCCCCACCGTCACCCTGCGCTTTCCTTCCAACATCCCCGGCGGCCCCGGCCACAACTGGGCCGACGCCATCTCCATGGCCACTCCCATCGCGCACAAAGGCGTGGTGGCCGGCGCCAAAGTGCAGGCCATGACCATGCTCGACATCCTGCTCCACCCCGAGCTGGTCAAAGCCGCCTGGGACTACTTCAACAACGTCCAGACCAAAGACGTGAAGTACAAGAGCTTCATCCGCCCCGACGACAAGCCCGCCATCTGGCTCAATCAGAAAATCATGGACCAGTACCGCGACCGCATGAAGCAGTTCTACTACGACCCCTCCCGGTACGACACCTACCTGGAGCAGCTCGGCATCAAGTACCCGACGGTCCGTTGAGACCTGTCAAACGCCACGCGTTAAAATGCGGGCTTACAGCTATGTCCCGCATTATTCTATTTCTATTGACCGCCGCGGCCCTCACCGCCCAGCCCTACACCCGCGGTGTCGGCGTGTATCCCGGCGACCCGCGCGAGGACTTCGCGCCCTCGCTCGCCGTCGACAACACCAGTTACCGCAACCTCGCGCTTCACCGTCCCGCGTATCACTCCAGCGCCTACGACTACAACCTCACCGCGCAACTGGTCACCGACGGCATCAAAGAGACCACCCTTCCCCGCTGGCTCTCCACTTCCACCAGCGCCGGCCCCCTGAAGAAGAACGAACGCGAGCTGGTGCTCGACCACAACACCGTGAGCACCGTCAACCTCACCGGCTCGCCCGCCCGCATCCAGTTCGAATTCGCCGGCGGCGACGCTCCGTTCGAAATCGATCGTGTCGATATCTACACCCGCGTCATGCCCAACGCCAGCCAACCCGCCGGGTGGACCGCCGTGGTCTCCGGCTCAGACGACGGCCAGTCCTGGCGCGAACTCGGCCGCGTCGCGGGCAACGACCGTCCCGCGCGCGAGTTCAAGCCCTCCGTCGCCTTCGCCGCCGCCGCCCGCGAGCGCTTCTACCGGGTGGAATTTCAGGCCCCGTCCGTGACTGCCTGGCGCGTCGGCGAAGTGATGTTCTTCGACCGGAATCAGCGCGTCGAAGTGGCCGGCCCGCACCACTTCACCAGCGCCTGGATGCCCGCCGGCAAAGCCGAAGAGTGGGTCTATGTAGATCTCGGCGCATCCTGCACCTTCGACCGCGTCGCTCTCTCCTGGATCCGCCGCGCCGCCGAAGGCGCTATTCAGGTCTCCGACGATGCCGCCGCCTGGCGCACCATCCAGCCGCTCGGCGCTGGCGACGACTACAAGCTCGCCCAGCCCGCCAACGCCCGCTACGTGCGCCTGCTGCTCACGCGCCCCGCCACGCCCGAAGGCTACATCCTCAGCGAGTTCGAGGTCTTCGGCCGCGGCGGCCCCGTGCAGGCCAAGCTGTCTGCCGGCGGCGGCAACCCCAACTTCTCCGATCCTGACCTCGGCCGGCGCGCCTTGTGGCGCATCCAGCGCGATTCCCTCGTCACTGCTGGCGGACCCGCTCTTTCCCAGCCGGGCTTCAAAGACGCCGACTGGCTCCTCGCCACCGTCCCCGCCACCGTCCTGTCCAGCTACCTCAATGCCGGCGCGATCCCCGACCCCAATTACGGCGACAACCAGCTCATGATTTCGGACTCCTTCTTCCACGCCGACTTCTGGTACCGCACCGAGTTCCTCGCTCCGGCCCTACCCAGAGGCCGGCGTCTCTGGCTCGCCTTCAACGGCATCAACTGGAAGGCCGACGTCTTCCTCAACGGCGAAAAAATCGGACGCATCGAAGGCGGCTTCATGCGCGGCCGATTCGATATCACCGGCAAGATCCACCCCGGCGCGGCAAACGCCCTCGCCGTCCGCGTCGAAAAGAACGCTACCCCAGGCAGCGTCAAAGAGAAAACCTTCGACAGCCCCGGCCTCAACGGCGGCGCGCTCGGCGCCGACAATCCGACCTACCACGCCGCCATCGGCTGGGACTGGATCCCCACCGTTCGCGGCCGCGACAGCGGCATCTGGTCGGATGTCACTCTCTCGAGCACCGGACCGGTGACCATCGAGAACCCGTTCGTCCGCAACACCTCGCTGTCCGATGTCACCGTCGAGGCCACGCTCCACAACAACGAGACCACGCCCGTTACCGGCATGCTGCGAGGCCGCTTTGGCGACCAGCCGTTCCAGGTCCAGGTGACCCTCGCTCCTGGCGAGGAAAAGACCGTCACCGAAGATGTGCGCCTCACCAATCCCAGGCTCTGGTGGCCCGCGGGCTACGGCGATCCCAACCTCTACACCGTCTACCTCGAGTTCCTCTTCGGCAGCGGCATCTCCGACACCAAGACGTTCCAATCCGCCATCCGCCAGTTCACCTACAGCGAAGAAGGCGGCGCCCTCAAGATCTGGATCAACGGAAAGCGCTTCATCGCCCGCGGCGGCAACTGGGGCTTCCCCGAATCCATGCTCCGCTATCGCGCGCGCGAATACGACGTGGCCGTCCGCTACCACAAGGAGATGAACTTCACCATGATCCGCGACTGGGTCGGCCAGATCGGCGACGACGCCTTCTACGAAGCCTGCGACCGCTGGGGCATCGTCGTGTGGCAGGACTTCTGGCTCGCCAACCCGGTCGACGGCCCCGATCCCGACGACAACGGCCTCTTCCTCCGCAACGCCAAAGACTACATCCTGCGCATCCGCTCCCATCCATCCGTGGGCCTCTACTGCGGCCGCAACGAAGGCTACCCGCCCAAGCCCATTGACGAGGGCCTGCGCAAGTTGATCGCCGAGTTGCATCCCGGCCTGCACTACATCTCCAGCTCCGCCGACGACGTGGTCAGCGGCCACGGCCCCTACCGCGCCATGCCCGAAAAGTTCTACTACCAGCAGCGCGCCACGCCCAAGCTCCACAGCGAGCTCGGCATGCCCAACATCGTCACCCTCGACAGCCTGAAACTGATGATGCCCACTTCGGCCCAATGGCCGCAGGGCGCCGTCTGGGGCATCCACGACTTCTCCCTCAATGGCGCGCAGGGCGGCTCTTCTTTCCGCGACATGATCGACAAATCCTACGGCGGCGCGGCCACCGCGGCCGGCTGGGTCAACCTCGCCCAGTTCATCAACTACACCGGCTACCGCGCCATGTTCGAAGCGCAGGGCAAGAACCGCATGGGCCTGCTCATCTGGATGAGCCATCCCTGCTGGCCCTCCTTCGTGTGGCAGACTTACGATTACTACTTCGATCCCACCGCCGCCTACTTCGGCGCCAAGAAGGCCTCCGAGCCCCTGCACATCCAGTGGAACCCCGCAACCGACATGGTCGAAGTGGTGAACTACAGCGGGCGCGAGGCGCGCGCTCTCACCGCCCAGGTCGAGATCCTCAACCTGGATGGCTCGGTGAAGTGGCGGAAGACCGCCGATCTCGACAGCCCCGAAGACAGCGACGTCACGCCCATCAAAATGGAATACCCCGCCGGCCTCAGCGGCGTGCATTTCATCCGTCTGAAGCTCACCCGCGGCAGCGACGCCATCTCCGAAAACTTCTACTGGCGCGGCGTGGAGGAAGGCAATTACCTCGCTCTTCGCGACCTGCCCAAAGTGAAGCTCGAAGCCGCGACCCGCGTCGACCGCCGCGGCGGCCAGTGGGTTCTCACCACCGAGCTGCGCAACCCGTCGCCGGCGCCGGTCCTGATGGTGCATCTGAAAGTGGTGCGGGAAACCTCCGGCGACCGCATCCTCCCGGCCATCTACAGCGACAACTACATCGCGCTGATGCCCGGCGAGCGCCGCACCATCCGCACCGAGGTGTCCCACGCCGACACGCGCGGCGAGAAGCCCGCGATTGTGGTCGAGTAGCCGCTTACCGCGCCTCTTGCTGAGCCTCGCGCGTCAGCAAGCCGTGCCGGCCATGCTAGATTGAATGAAGTGGCTATGGTTTTTGTGCTGCGCGGACTCACGTTTTTCGCCTGCGCCGCGGCGCTCTGCGCCCAGGGTGCGGCCCCCAGACAACCCGCCGGTCTCGAAACCGACTGGGAGATCGGAGCGATCTTGAAGGAGATCAGCGCCCACGCCGGCCGCCTCGCGCCGATGCTCGACAGGATCGACGTGAAATCCTGGATCGAGAAGGGAGCGTCGGATACGTACGCCGCCCAGCTTCAGTCCGCCAGGGAGCAGGCCAGTGCGCTGGCGCGCGGCGCCGAGGCGCTGGCGGACAACCCGGAACGCCTTTCGGCGGCCCTCGAAGTCTTCTTTCGCATCCAGGGAATCGAGACCATGCTGACTTCTCTCGAAGGCGGCCTGCGAAAATACCAGACCGCGGCCGACGCGCAAGCCCTGGCCGCCCTGAACGCCGAAAACGGCGCCAACCGGGACCGCTTGCAGCGCTACATCGTCAACCTGGCCGCGCAGCGGGAACAGGATTACCAGGTGATGGATCGCGAAGCCCAGCGTTGCCGCGGCGTCCTGACGCAGGCGCCGCCCAAATCGGTAAAGAAGAAATAGGTCCCCATGCCCTTCATCTGCAGCATTTGCGCCGAGGAGTCCACGCGGATCTGCGCGCGGTGCACCAAGGACGCCTGCGACAACCACCTGTGTGAGAAGTGTTTGCGATGCAGCGATTGCTGCGAGTGCGAAGTGGCCCTCTCGGATTCTGGCGCCGCGGCGCCGCTGCACTCGGCACGCTCCGTCCTGCACCCCGCGCATGCCGCCCTGGAGCCGGAACCCGATCCTGAGCCCGAGCCCCCGCATCCCCCGCCCGATCCCGACCCGGTCCCGCAGGAAGAGCCGGACCCGGGCATGTGATGCCGCGGCGCAGCCCCTCTGGCCTGCCGCGTCGAGACTCTTCTCGACGCTCTTCATCTACGGTTGTGCGAACCGCAAGGCGCCTGCTGTCAGGCTCAGCCCGCACCGCAGAGTGTCCCGAACGTCGGGAACGTGTTTTGGAGGGTGTACCATCCGTTTACGGAAAACGAGGGAGTCGTGTGCAGGTACCACGGCAGGAAGACGTCGTCCTGCAGATGATACGTGGTTCCATTCGTTACTTGGGTGAACACCACCGGCGGGGCTTCGAGCGGGTCTGCGGTTTCAAAGTTGACAATGCACGCGCCCCCTTGTCCGGGCAAGACGGCCGGAGGAACTATATTGAGGAACCCAAAAGCGAATGCGCCCACGAACGGATCGTTCATCCACTCGGCGGCCTCATGGCTCAAGGCCTGGACGTCGAGAATAACGTTACCGACAAATGTGTTTGCCTCGGTATAACCTGCGTAAATCCAGGTCTTTGCCGTGGCAGCCGGCGGCCCTTGGGAGTTGTGGTAGCCGAGGACGCAACAGGTGTTTATCGTTCCGTCGTCGCCCTCATACACGTTGTCTGTGAGGAAGATGGGCAAAACGTTGGCCGTGTAGCTCGGCACCAGCGCGTTCAGTTGGGTATCGAAGAAGCTGCTGGTCACCACTCCGACAAGTCCACCGCTCCTTAGGCGATACAGGTGTCCCTGAGTCGATGCCGTAATCGTTACCGTCACGGTCGGCGCGATCGTTGGCGTCCCGAGCAGCACGTGATAGTTTATCGAGAAGCCCGGAAGGTTCCAGAATTCCCCGCGCTGCAGTGCGTCGCCGAATTGAGTGGTCCCCAGGTCCGTGCCGCCCACCGTGTAGTCGGCCGTCAGAAATATCGGCGAGTTTTGAACCGCGGGTACGACGTTCGTGCCATCCAGAGTAAGGCCGCCAGCCAGTTGGTAGACCACCTTGATCGGCACGATTACGGTCGGTATGATTGTCGTGTTTGCGCCGAGTGACGGATCCGTACCCACAATGTTAAATGGAAGCATTACGCTGGTTCCGAGTGAGCTGTAGTTGGCCGTGAAGAAGCTCAACCCCACGCTCTGCCCTGTATTCCCCGATTGGGCAGGCCCCCGCCCGATCGCACGGCTATACATTCCTGACGAAGGATCCAAAGGGTCCACCGTGGGAACGTCGTCCTGGGCCAACGCTGCAACGCAACCGAGTACCGCCAGGCCTGTCAGCCTCGCCAGGGGCATCTTTGCCGGCCTTTTTCGGGACAGGAACACCATCGCGAGGACGCCCAGCCCCAGCAATCCGAAGGTGGAGGGCTCCGGCGCATCGAGAATGTAGATGGTCCCGTTCCCGGTGTAATCGGTAAAACCGGTAGCAGCCTCCTTAATAGTAACGGCGTTGAGACTGTAAGTAGATGGATCCGGCAATGGGCCATCGTCCACGCTGTACAAAAAGGCCGTACCGCCGAGGCCGGTTCCGCCGCCCGTATTGATGAAGTCGTTGAAGATACGGAATACATCGCTTACCGCGGTGGAGGTCGGCTCCTGGACGATGACGTCACCTGCGATCGTTATAAAGGGAAGCTGCAGGAGAAGGTTCTCGGGAATGCCGCATACTGAGAAACCGGGGGTGCAAATCGCTGCTATCGGGGCCGCGCCTGCGGAAATCGAGAGACACCCGATTGCACTCAGAAACACCACTGCGCGCTCGAACTTGATAATCATCGCTTGCCCCCTCCGCGAGGCGAAAGATCGACCGGAATTCCCGCTCGTGCTCCTGACTGACATCGGGGTGCGCCCGATTGCCCTGGGGAGCGGGATTCTCTGCGACCACCGACTGCTTACCCAATGACTGACTTTGAGATAGTGTACTGGCAGAGTAGCGGCAACGCAAGGTCTGATTTTCTAATTTTCTTGCGCTTCGTACCCGGTATTCGCCCGATGCGGGCTTCGTCTCAATCTCTACCGGCCCGCGTTCGGACCATCAGTAAGTTCGTGCCGTCCTGCAGTACCTCGCCCTTTCCGCTGCGCACTTCCAGGGCGAGCGTCAGAATGCCCCGATCGCCGCGCTTGGTCAGCCGCTTGTCCGCCACCATCAGATGCCCGTGGATCCGATCGCCCGGATAGAGCGGCTTCCGGAAGTTCCACTGCCACGACAACGACGCGACCGCCTGAAAGCGCTGCGACGCTCGATTCTTGAGCCCATCCACCAGGATCAGGCCGAGCAGGCCGTGGGCCACGCGGCCCTCGAACCCCAGCGACCGCGCAAACTCGTCGTCCATATGCAATGCGAAGAAGTCGCCGGACAAGCCCGCGAACTGTACCACGTGGCTCTCCGTAACTACGATGCCCTCAGTGTCAAAAGACAGTCCCACCGGGGCGTCTTCGTAGAATAGCAATTCGCTCATTCCGAGTCTCTCCTCTTCCCTTACGCGAGACGCTATGATAATAAACCAACTCATGGCGGAGGGACGATTGCCCCACACGGTCGGACAGGCGGTCGCGATCGACGGTGGTCTCACGATGCCTCACTTTTAGGAACAGGACATGGAAACGGAACAGCAGTCGGAACCCCCTATTCTCTACACTCGAATCGAACAGAACGGCGCGGCATGGGCGGAGATCACGCTGAACCGCCCGGAGAAAGGCAATGCGCTGCACTTGCCGATGCTCCAGCAGTTGGCGGCCATCGCCGCCCGCATCGAGCCCGACCGCTCACTGCGCGCCGTCGTCATCCGCGCGCGCGGCCGCTTCTTTTGCACCGGCGGCGACATCGAGGCGTGGGGCGCTCTCTCGCCCGATGAGATGGCGCGCGACTGGATCCTCCCCGGCATCCAGGTGTTCGATCGGATCGCGTCGCTGCCCCAGCCGGTAATCGCGGTCCTCTCCGGCCACGCCCTCGGCGGCGGACTGGAATTGGCGCTGGCCGCCGACCTGCGTATCGCTCTTCGCTCCGCCAGGCTGGGCGCGCCGGAAGTCACTCTCGGGATGATCTCCGGCTGGATGGGCGTTCGCCGCCTTGCCGAGACCATCGGAGTCGCGCGGGCTCGCCACATGACCCTTTTGGGACTCCCCATCACCGCCGCGCAGGCCCTCGATTGGGGACTGGTCACCGCGGTTGCCGAGGATCCCGCCGATCTGGAACAGCAGCTCGGCGCCTGGCTGGCGAAGCTCTTTGCCAATGGGCCCGCGGCCGTGGCCCTGATCAAGGGCATTCTCGCGACGATGCATCAGGACCTGCGCCAGCACCACGCCAGCGCCGTCGCTCAGGCGGCGGGCACGGAAGATTGCAGGGAAGGCGTCCGCGCCTTCCTCGAGAAACGCAAACCGGTCTATCGCAACCTTTAATTAAGAGTCGCCATGCGGACCACCCGATTCGTGAATGCCGCCGATGCCGCGGCCCTCATCCAAGACGGCGCCACCGTCGCCATCAGCGGTAACGGCGCTGGAATGATCTCCGCCGAGGCTGTCTTCGCCGCCGTTGAGAAGCGCTTCCTGGAAACGGGCCGCCCGCGCGGCTTGACCCTGGTGCACTCGCTCGGTCTCGGCGACCGCGGCGCGCTCGGCGCCAATCGCTTCGCGCATGAAGGGATGCTCCGCAAGATCATCGCCTCCCACTTCACGTGGTCGCCCAGGATGCAGCAACTCATCCGTGAGGAGAAGGTGGAAGCTTACTGTTTCCCGGGCGGTGTCATCCAGCAACTGCTGCGCGAGATCGGCGCCGGCCGTCCCGGCCTGTTCACCCATTCCGGGCTGGAGACCTTCGTCGATCCCCGCCAGGACGGCGGCCGCTGTAACAGCCGCAGCCGGGGAGAACTGGTGGAGTTGCTGCACATCGACGGCCGCGCGGTGCTGCGCTACAAGCCTTTCCCGGTCGACGTCGCCATCATTCGCGCCACCTATGCCGATACTCGCGGCAACCTCAGCCCCGAAGAGGAAGCCATCGACCTGGACATCCACACCATCGCGCTCGCCGCCCGCAACAGCGGTGGCGTCGTGATCGCCCAGGTGCGGCAGGTGGTCGAATCCGGCTCCCTCCACGCGCGCAGCGTGCGCGTGCCCGGCATCATGGTGGACGCCGTGGTGGAGGATCCCGGACAGCAGCAGTTCTACGGCCTCGGCTACGATCCCACGGTCAGCGGTTCCCGCCGCGCCGATCTCGGCGCGCTCGCCGCCGAGATCCCTTCCAAGCTCGAGCGCCGCATCGTCGCTCGCCGCGCCGCCCTGGAACTGCGCGCCGGCGCTTCTCTGAATTTCGGTTTTGGAATGCCGGGTGGAATCTTCGGAGTGATCGCCGAACAGGGCAACGCGGCCGAGTTGTGGATGAGCCTCGAGCAGGGAACTTACAACGGCCGGATGCTGGATGAGCGCCTCTTTGGCGCCGCCCGCAACACCGACGCGATCATCCCTTCCGTCGATCAATTCGACTATTACAGCGGAGGTGGAATCGACATCACCTTTCTCGGCATGGGCGAGGCCGATGCCGCCGGCAACGTCAACGTGTCTCATCTCGGCGGCAACCTGATCGGCCCCGGAGGCTTCATCGAGATCGCGCAAAACGCGAAGAAGGTCGTCTTCTGCGGTACGTTCGACGCCCAGGGCTCCCGCCTCGAGTGGTCGCAGGGCCGTCTCCATGTCATGCAGCCTGGCAAGGTGCGCAAGTTCGTGAACAGCGTCGAGCGCATCACGTTTGCCGCCGCCTACGCGCGCCGCACCGGGCAGGAGGTCCTCTACATTACCGAACGGGCCGTGTTCCGTCTCGCCGCGCAGGGCATGGAGTTGATCGAAGTCGCGCCCGGCATCGAGATCGAGCGCGACATCCTGCCCTACATGGACTTCCGCCCGCAGATCTCGTCGGTAGCAACGATGCCGGCCTTGGTCTTCGGCGGGTGAGGGCGTTGCGTGTGTCGCGCATCGCGCCCTTCGATCTGTCCGCTCAATACCGATATACAATGGCTCAAGGGAACACGAATGCCGGCAGCCCATGATTCACTCCTGGAACGGATCACGATCGATTCCGACGTGCGGTTCGGGAAGCCGTGCATCCGCGGTCACCGGATCACCGTTCAGGAGATTCTGGAGTGGCTCTCCAATGGGGCATCGCAGCAGCAAATCCTGGCAGATTATCCCCAGCTCGAACCGGATGACTTCCTTGCCGTATATGCTTACGCCGCCGAATTGGCGGCGGCGAGCAGAGTCTCCAAAGGATGAAGCTCCTCTTCGACGAAAGCCTGTCGCCGTCGCTGGTACTATTATTGCGCGACTTATTCCAAGAGTCCGAAAGCGCGCTCCGAAACGGGCTTGCTCGTGCCGGCGATCGGCGCATTCTGGACTACGCTGCCGCTCACGCCTTCATCCTGGTCTCGACGGACAGCGATTTCGAATGTCTGTTGAGGTACACCCCTGGCGCCAGGGTCGTCATTCTTCGTTCCTGCGATTATCCAAAGTTCGTCGGTCAATATGCCGCAGGTGGCAGTTTTCAAGATCCTGAGATCCGAAATAGAATAGACTCATGGGATTTGAGGCTTTGGCACGCGACGCGCGCTACGCGTCCAGAACCTTGCGCCAAAGTCGGGCCTTCACCAGTGTAGCCGTCTTGACATTGGCGCTTGCCCTGGGCCCTAACGGGTAGAAAGGTCAGGCACCACCGTGAGGGACGTAAACCCAGTGGACTCGCATGAGCGCCCGAACGATGAATCGGGTGATGGCAATCCCGCGCGGCTCACGGCCGGCGGAAGCAACAGAGCCGGAACGACCCTGGTCGACGTAGGCAGGAAGGCTGCCGTCTATGGCTTTCGCCACTCGCTGCACAGCTTCGATTACCACCTCCTGCGCGGACTCGCTGCTCCGGACAAGATAGCCATGGTCCTGACGCATCGCTGTAACTGCCGTTGCGTCATGTGCGACCTCTGGCGGACAGGGGACGCGGGCAATGAACTCCCCGCCGAACGCTGGATGGCACTCCTTGATGAATTGCACTCGTGGACGCGAACGCTCCGCGTGCGGTTTGTCGGCGGAGAGGTCTTGTTGAAAGCTGGAGTCTACGACATCATCCGCAGGGCCGTTCATCTCGGGTTCACGGTCAACCTCATCTCGAATGGTCTGGCCCTTCGGTCCGAACGTAACTATCGCGACCTGATGAACACGGGCCTGAGGTACATCACCTTCTCGCTGGATGGCAAGGATGCGGCCATTCACGACCGTAATCGCGGAACTCCCGGGCTCCACAACGTGGTAACCGAAGTGATTCGCCGGATTAAACGCGATCGGCCCGCAATGTGCGTCTCGCTGATCTGTATTCTAATGCGGGAAACCGTGTCGCAGTTGGCCGAATATGTGCAGTGGGCCGGAGAACTCGGCGTAGACCGCATTCTGTTTCAGCCATTGGCCGAGAATCTGGGCCGGCCGGAAAAACGGGCAGACTGGCATCGCGAAAGCGACCTGTTCGTCCGCGACCTGGAGACGCTCGAACACTCGATTGACGCGTTGAATCGACGGGGCCGGCGCCCGGCGCACATGGAGCTGCCGTTGCGCCCGCTGCACGAGATGCGGGAGTACTTCGTCCGTCCGGAATCGTTTCAAATCAGGCAGGGCCACTGCTTGCTGGGGCAGACGGACCTGCAGATCGATCCCTCGGGCATCCTCTATATGTGCGATGTCAGGCACACCGCGTTCGGGCATGTAGACGACGGACCCGTTCGACAAGCCTGGAGAAGCGAACGGGCCCGCGCGGTACGTCGTGCGATCCGGGAGTGCCAGCGGCCTTGCGCCTCGATGTGCAATCGCTCCCCCGGGCTATGGGAGAAGGCGGCAACGTTTCTGCGGTACGCGCGGGCGGGCAGACTGTAGAAGATGGCCCCGCGCGGCCATCCCGCCACTTCCGCAAGCACCGCTCAGATCCACAAGAATAGCTTGCGCCGGTACATCCAATAGAGAAAAAACCGATTCAAATTCGTGGATTTGGCGAGTGCCTTCCGAGTTGGGAATGAGATGTGGGGATTCCGGAAAGTTGGACCGAACGGTATTCTGGGGAGTGGGCTTCAGCTTGCCGTATTACGCCCGTACCCTTGATCTCTTGCACCCTCAGTACCCAAGCAGCGGCGCCAGCCTGGCCCGAACCTCGTCAATCGCCTCGGTCGGGCATCGCCCCAGTTTCTCCGCGTGGCGTGCCTTCCAATCGACGCTCTTCACGTGATCGGCCAGGATTACGCAGGTCGCGCCCCGACCGATGGGAACGGCCACTTCGAATGGGTAGCCTTTCACCTGATTCGTGATGGGGCAAACCAGCGCCAAACCCGACCGCGCATTGTATTTTCCCGGACTCAGCACCAGCGCCGGTCGCCGTCCCGCCTGCTCTCGGCCCTCCCGAGGGTCGAAGGCCAGCCAAACGAGATCGCCGGCATCCGGTACGTACGCCGCGCTCACCAGGATTCCTCGCCTTGCGGCCGTCCCCAATCCGTTTCCCGGTGGCGATTCTTGCGCGTGATCCGTGAGACCAGTTCCGATAGTTCGTACCTCCGCCGGCCTGCGCGCAGGACAATGCTCCCGTCGCAGCCCAGATCCAGCTCCAGGCAGTCTCCCTCGCTGAGGCGGGCGCCTTTGGCGATCGCCTGCGGAATCCGGACCGCCAGGCTGTTCCCCCATTTTGAAACCGTGGTTTCACTTCGCATGTGTATCTACTTTGAATATACATCCGGTCTGCCCGCGACCCAACTCCGGCAAGTGCGGCGTTGCGAACGTAGCGGGTGAACGTCTTGTTCGCTTCCGCGTCGCCGGCGCAGGTCATGGTTTTCGCGTCGAGCCGATCACCGACCGGGTATCAGGCGGCCGGCCGGGGGAGAACCTCTCTTTGAATCCGCTCGCTCAGGGCGTCCTCGGCAATCGCCAGGTCGAACTTGGCCTGCAAGTTCATCCACAACTGGGCGGACGTTCCGAAGTAGCGGGCCAACCGGAGAGCGGTGTCGGCAGTGATGCCGCGTTGTCCTTTGATAATCCCGCCGATACGATTAGCAGGGACCCTCAGTGACAGGGAGAGAGCGTTCACGGTCAAGCCGGATTCCCCCAGCAAATCCTGAAGTATCTCGCCGGGGTGAATCGGCGGCAAGCGATGTGGTTTGTGAGTAGGCATTCCAGTCGCTCCTCGTCTTAGTGATAATCCGCGATCTCGACGTTGTAGGCGTCCCCGTTTCTCCACACAAAGCAGATCCGGAACTGGTCGTTGATCCGAATGCTGTACTGTCCCTTTCGGTCCCCCTTCAACAATTCCAGGCGAAGGCCAGGCAGATTGAGATCCTGCAACGAGGTCGCCGCGTCGAGCAACTCCAGCCGGATCCGGGCCGTCTTCTCGACAGCTTGGAGCCTCCGGCTGAACTTCCGCTCCAGCAACCGCTGCGCGTCCTTGTCGCGGAAGGAGCGGATCATACGCTAACCATAATACGCCAGGCATACAGATCGCGCAATCCATCCGAGATAGTCGACTGGGCCGCAAGTTGCACTTCGCTGCGAACACCAAGCAGCTTGGGCTGAAGGTGGAGGCGCTAAAAGGTCCGATCGAAGTCGTCGTCATCGATCACGTGGAGAAACCGTCAGCGTACTGAGTCCGCGACCGAACGTGCGGTCCGCTCTATACTTCCAGTTTCCAGGGCGCGCGGTAGCGGACCTTCAGGTACGGCTTCACGGCGTCCTGCTCCACGGTCCAGTTCTTTTCGTCCCAGTCGAGCCGCGACTTGTAGCGCATGCTGAGGTTGGCCAGCAGGCACGCCGTGGAAGAGCGCACGCACGTTTCGATTTCGCTGATGGGGCGGCTGCGCGTCTTGATGCAGTCGAGCCAGTTCTGCCAGTGGGGCACGTTCATCTGGCCCATGGCCGCGTCCTTTTCCCAGGTCTGCTCCGGCATCTTTTTCTTGTCGTTGGGAATCAGCCAGCAGCCGGAGCGGCTGACCACGATGGTGGCTTCCGTGCCATGGATTGCCGTAGCGGCCCCCTGGTTCGCCACGCCGAGCAGCGGCATCGGGTTGCAGGTGCGGCTCTCGTAGCTGGCCAGGAACTTGGGGTAGTAGTAGGTGGCCAGCATGGTGTCCGGCGTCTGAGTGTTGTCCTTGACGTAGAAGCGGCCGCCCATGGCGCTGACGGCCAGCGGCATGACGTCGTTGAAGCACTGGTGCATCGGGTCGATGAGATGCACGCCCCAATCGGTCATCGCGCCGCCGGCGTAGTCCCAGAAGTAGCGGAAGGTCGGGAAACCGGCGGTCTTCACGCCCCACCGGTTGGCGTTGAAGGGAACCTTGGGCGCGGGGCCGAGCCACATGTCCCAATCGAGATCCACAGGGGGTTCGCTGTCGGGTGGATTGCCATAGCCCTGTTCCTTGGTGGAACCGGACTGATATGTGTGACAGAACGTCACTTCGCCCATGATGCCGCTACCAACCAGTTCGGCGGCCTTGAGGAAGTAGCCGCCGGAGCGCTGCATGGTGCCGGCCTGCACTACGCGGTTGTATTTGCGCGCGGCCTCCACCATCTTCTGGCCCTCTTCCACGTAGACGCAGGAGGGCTTTTCCACCCAGACGTCCTTGCCGGCCTTGCAGGCTTCCACCATCATGTAGGCGTGCCAGTGGTCGGGCGTGGAAATGCACACGGCGTCGATGCTCTTGTCGGCGAGGATCTCCCGGAAATCCTTGATGGCCTTGACCTCG
This sequence comes from Bryobacteraceae bacterium, assembly GCA_035638575.1. GTDB lineage: Bacteria > Acidobacteriota > Terriglobia > Bryobacterales > Bryobacteraceae > DASQZT01. The sequence continues at coordinate 20,091 of DASQZT010000226.1, read as the reverse complement.
AAACCTCCCTTGCGAGCGGCGGCTTCGGCGCGCTCCAGGTGGGGCTGGTACACGTCGCAGACGGCGACGGGTTGGGCCGCAGGCACCTTCATGGCGTAGCCCAGGTTGCCGGAACCCATGGCGCCGAGACCGATGAATCCGATGGCGATGCGGTCATTGGCTCCGCGGACGCGCCCGGTGAACAGGGACGTAGTAAAGGCCGCGCCGGCGGTGGAGAGGAGAGTTCTGCGGGACACTTCTTTGGACATCGTGTGGCTCCTGGCACACCAGTATAACCGCATGCACACTCCGCGGTATCTTAAGCGACTACGTTCCGCGGTGTTCCGCTCAGAAACGCCGCCACGTTGCCCACCGCCGCTTCCATCAGGCGGGCCCGCGCCTCGCGGGTGGCCCAGGCCACGTGAGGCGTCACCAGGCAGTTGCGCGCCGAAAGCAGCGGATTGTGCTCGGCCGGCGGCTCCACCGAGAGCACGTCGAGTCCGGCGCCCGCCAGGCGGCCGGCGTTCAGCGCGTTCGCCAGGTCGCGATCCACCACCAGCGCTCCGCGCGAGGTGTTGATCAGAAAGGCGCCAGGCTTCATCAGGGCCAGGCTGGCCTCGTCGATCATGCCGCGCGTCTCAGGAACGAGCGGCGAGTGCAGGCTCACCACGTCCGATTCGCGCAGCAGATCGTCCACCGCCGCCCATCGGAACCCGGGCCAGGCCGGCTCGTCGCCATGATACGTGTCGTGGGCCATCACCCGCATCCCCATGGCGTCGGCGATGCGGCCGGTCTGGCGGCCGATTCGTCCGAAGCCGATAATCCCCATGGTCTTGCCCGCCAGTTCCACCAGGGGCGTCTTCCAGAAGCACCAGTCCTCGCCGTGCGACCACTCGCCCGCGCGGACGGCATCGGCGTGCAGCGCCACGCGGTGGCAGAGTTCCAGGAGCAGCGCGAAGACGAACTGCGCCACCGAAGCCGTGCCGTAGGTGGGCACGTTGGTGACGACGATCCCGCGCTCGCGCGCCACGTCCATATCCACCACGTCGTACCCGGTGGCCACCACGCCGATATACTTCAGCTCCGGCAGTTGCGAAAGCACGTAGCCCGGCATGGACGTTTTGTTGACGAGCGCGATTTCCGCGCCCGCCGCGCGCGCCGCCACCTGGTCGACGCGCGTGCGGTCGAAGACCTCCACCTCGCCGAACTGCCGCAAGCCGTCCCAGGAAAGGTCCCCCGGGTTGATGCAATATCCGTCCAGCACCACGATTCTCATTCACCCTCCAGGGCGGCGAGGAACTCCGCGCGGTTGGTCTGCAGATAGAAATGTCCGCCCGGAAACAGGCGCACGGCGAACGATGCGGTGGTCTGCTCCGCCCACGCCTCCAGGTGCTCGCGTCGGACGTTGGGGTCGGCATCTCCGCCCCAGGCGCGGATCGGACAGGCCAGGGGCGGGTCCTCGGCGTACACGTAATTGCGATAGAGCGCTGCGTCGGCTTTCAAGGCCGGCAGGATCGCGCGCATGAGCACCGGGTCGTCGAGCACTTCCGCGGGGATGCCCTCGAGACGCCGCAGTTCCCCGGCGAATTGCTCGCCGGTGGGAGGCGGCGGCGGAACGTGGTTGCGGCGGAACTGCGGAGCGCGGGCGGCGGAAGCGATCAGGAACTCCGGCAGCGCTTTGCCGCGGGCCCGCAGCAGGCGCACAAGTTCGAAGGCCATAGCCGCGCCCATGCTGTGGCCGAAGAAGGCGAAGGGCTGCGCGAGGTAGCCGTCGATCGCGTCCGCCAGCGCGGCCACCAGCGCCGCCATGCTCTCGAACGGCGCTTCGCCCAAACGGGATTCGCGGCCGGGCAGCCGCACGGGACAAATCGAGGGCAGGCATTTCACTTGAGACGTGCCGCCGCCGGCGTGGGGGAACCAGAAGAGGCGGCGTCCCTGGACCGTGTCCGCGCCGGGGAACCAGAGGGAGGCGGGCGCACGCTTGCGCAGCCGCAGCGCCAGGAGGCGGCGCTTTTCCGGAGAGAGATGCTCCTCAGCGGGTTTGACGATCGGGCCGGCGATCCGCTCCGGCCGCGGCTCCTGGAGCAGGCGCTCGAAGGGTTCCACGCTGAGGCCCGCGGCGTATTTGAACGCCGCGGCGCGCGAGGCTCGCGAGATCTCTTCGTAATGCGCGCGATCCGACAGCAGGCGCGCCAGGGCCTCGCGCCAGGGGCCGATCTCCTGCGGCGGCACCTCGGCCACGGGCACCATCTGCTCGTCCACGCGGGGGGCGTACTTGCGGATGGGGTTGACCGGCAAGAGATACGGCACACCCATCTTGGCCTCCGGGATGCCGCCCACATCGGCAGCCATGACCGGCACGCCGCGCAGCATGGCCTCCAGCACGATGCGCGACCGCGCCTCGGCCCACAGCGACGGCACCAGCAGCACGCGCGTCCGGCCCAACAGCAGATTGATATCGTCCACCGGGCGGAGCAGGCTCACATTGGGCCGCGCCGCCAGGAGCGCGCGGTCCCGCTCGTTGGCGCCCCACGTCGGCACCGCCGCGAAGGCCGTCTCGGGAAAGGCGTCCGCCAGCGCCAGAAAAATCGAGATCCCCTTCACCGCGCACGGGTTCACCATCGTGACGAACTGGTTGTCGAAGCACCCGAGCAGCGGCCACGGCTCGTCCTCAAGCAGCGAGATCGGAACGTGAACGGCATCGATGCGGGCGTGACGCCGGACGTAATCCGCCATGTATTGGCTAACCCCGACCACGCGATCGGCCGCGCAGATCCGCTGGGTCATGGCCTCGCTGGGAAACGCGCTGTCCGGACCGAAGGGCACGGCGAGCGCGGCGCGCACCAGATAGACCACGCGGGCGCGCCCGTACCGCAGCGCGACATCCAGCAGAAGCTGAGCGGGGTCGTCGGTGGAAGCCAGAATCGCTTCCGGGCGGAAGGCTTCCACCTGCTTCGCGAAATACTCGCGCAGGTGGGCGTTGGTCACCACGTGCGCCTCCACGCCCGCATGCGAGAAGATCACGACGCCGCCCGCAGCCGAGGCGGGCTCGACCGAGCGCGCCGCCAGGTCCGCCAGGTAACGCTGGTGCTCGTTCTCGCCGAAGACGCTGGTCCGCGCCACCGCATGGCACTCATGGCCGCGCGCCGCCAGGGCTTCCAGGAGCAGGCGGTTGGACTTGTCGCCTCCGCCATGGGACGGGTAGTAGAGCGAATTCTGAGCGAGCAGGATCCGCATCTAGCCGGCCAACTTCCGATTGTGCAGGCGATGCAGCAGCAGGGCGCGCTTCTCGGGCGAAAGCGATTCCACGGTGGGCTCTTCGGCGTGCGTGATGGCGCCCGGCCGCAGCTTTTGCAGGAACCGCTCCAGGTCCGCGGCGTCCAGCCGGCTCACGAATCGCTCGGCAGCCTGCCGCGAGGCCTCCGACTCTTCCTCGTAAGCGCGCCGGTTGGTGAGCAGCTTTTCGATGGCCGCGATCCACGGGCCGGCGTCGTTTTCGCGCACCACCGGCTTGGGCATGGCGTGCTCGTCGAACATGGGCTGATAGCGCTCGATGGTCTCAACCGGAATCACGTAGCCGGTGCCGCGCTTGGCCTCTTTCAAGCCGCCCGCATCGCTGGCCACCACCGGAATGCCGCGCAGCATGCTCTCCATCACGATCAGGCCGAAGCCCTCGTACCACAGCGAGGGCATCAGCAGCACGCGGGTGCGCGCCAGCACTTCGTCGATGTTCCGGGCATTGGGCAGGAATTTGACATTGGGAAACCGCTCCAGCGCGCGCCGGTCCTCGCTGGTGGTGCCCCAGCCCGGCACCACTCCGAACTCGCGCGACGGCAGGCGCCCGGCCACGGCCAGGAAGATGGAGAGGCCCTTCACCGCGCAGGGATTGATCATGGTGATGAATCCCCGCTCGAAGTTGGCGTAATTGGCGAAGGGGCCGGAGCCGTAGATCGGCGGATGGATGACCGCCACCGGGCGCCTCAGCTCGCGCCGGATATAGTCGGCCATGTGACGGCCGATGGCGACGATGCCGGCGCTCTTCGCCACGAGCCGCGCGGCATGGGGGTCGCGATTCCAGCTCGCCGGTCCGAACGGGTAGAACTGCGGCGTGTGCGCCAGGTAGACCACGTGTCCTTCCGCCGAGTGGTGTGCCTCGCGCAGCAGTCCGTGGCTCAGGTCTTCGGAGGAAACCAGTACCCAGTCGGGCCGGAATTCACGGACCTGCCGCCGCAGAACCTGCGCGCGCCGCGCCGGTTCTTCAACGGCCAGAACGTCGATGGATTCGTGATGCCGCAGCTCGGCGCCCTCGCCCGAGGCGCCGCACACGATGCGGCACTGGTGCCCGGCGCGCGCGAGATGATCCAGCCAGACCAGGTTGCTGCGCGTGGCGCCTCCGCGGGGCGGCTCGTAAGAGGCATTGGCGGTGAGCAGAATCCGCATGGGCTACTCCTGCTCTTCGGCGAGCAGCGCGCGGACTTCCTCGTCGGAGAGGCCTTCGAGCTCGCGCATCAGGTCCTGGTAGTCGCCGCCGGACTGCTCGATTTCCTTCAGCTCGACCGCCTTGGCCAGCTCGGCCACGGTGAATTCGCCGCTGTAGACCACTTCGAGCGAAAGGTCCACGCCGTGGATCTGGCGCACGCGCGAGAGCAACTGGACGGCCAGCAGCGAGTGGCCGCCCAGCTCGAAGAAGTTGTCGTGGACGCCGACGGCGGCGACGTTGAGCAGGGCGGCCCAAAGCTCGGCCAGCTCGCGTTCGAGAGGAGTGCGCGGCGGGTCGGCCGCGGCATCGCTGGGCGCGGTGTGCTGCGAGGCGGCCTGGATGTGGTGGAGGATGACGGCGGGATCGCGCAGCTCGTTGGCGATTCTGAGATAGTGAAGGCGCTTGCCTCCCGACGGCCGCGGCTCGATAGGCGCCGCATCGGGGAGCCGTCCGGCTGCCTTGATTTTCACATCCGCGGCTTCCCGCGCGGAGAAGCTGCCGAGCGTTTCGGGGCGGCAGAGCGAAGCCAGGAACAGCTCGGCGGGGCGATTGCGCTGGTGCGGGACGAACGGAATCTCCACGCGCTCCAGGCCGCGTTCCAGGGCGATCTCGCCCAACCGCGCCAGCATGCGGTGCTCCACGCCGCGGCCCAGCGCGCGGCAGCTCAGCAGGAACGTGTCCACCACCAGGCGGCGTCCCTGGACGCCAAAAATGATGACTCCGGTGAGGCCGTAGCTGCCGAACCGGTCCTGCACTTCGACGATCAGGCACTCGAGCGCGCCGAGCGACCAGATCTCGGCTTCCGTGCGCCGGCGGCAGGTGGTGTTCATCTGGTTGGTGCGCTGGGTGAGCTGCGCCACGCGCGGCACCTGGGCGGGGTCCATGGGCGCAATGCGAACTTCCAGCTCAAGCGACGCCAGGAATTCCTCGAGGCTCGCCGCCGACCGCTCGGCGCGCAGGCGCTCGGAGCGTTGCGCGTACAGCTCGGGCCGGCGGCGGTCTTCTTCGGTCACACGCGCGCGGTCGAACGCCCACACGTGCCGCAAAAACGCCGGGGTCTCTTCGGCGCGCGCGGGCAGCGGGAGAGCCAGCACTTCCGGGGCGCCGGCTTGCGCCTCGGTGCACTCCTTGGGGTTGTCGTCCACCAGGATGAAAGTGTCCAACCCGAGCTCCAGCTCCTGGGCCAATGCCGCCAGGTTGGTGGACTTGGGCTCCCAGTTCAGGCGGCGCGCCGCGAAGTCCTCGAGCCGCAGCGGCATTTCCGGATGGGCGCGGAAAGTCTCGGCGACGTCCTCTTCGTTGTTCTTGCTGCACAGCGCCAGCAGCATTCCGGCGCGCCGGCGATCGGCCATGAACTCCTGGAGCGCCCGGCGCGGCGGGTCCACTACGACATTCTGCGGCCCGTCCTCGCCGCAGATGCCCGCCCACAGCGTCTCGTCGCAATCGAGCGCGATCACCTTGTAAGGCGGCGAGGTGACGGCGTGGATCCGGCGCGCGATGGCGGTGGCCAGCGCGACGAAGAAAACCGGGGTGTACGGCAGGTGGCCCAACTCGTCGCCGTGCGGATCGTGGACCTCGTTCACCGGGTAGAGCGCTTCCAGTTCGGCCGGGGTGATGGTGTAGACCGCGGGCAGCGCGGCGGCCGCATCGGCCAGCAGGCACCCGGCAGCTTCGAACGGCGCCTGGTCCGCTCCGGGCGAAGGGCAGACCACCAGAATCAGGGGAGCCGAAAACGTTTTCGCAGCCGAGCGAACCGCATCCGCGAAATGCCCGACATTCTCCTGGAGGCCGGCGCGCCGCCAGTCTTCGAAGCGCACCAGGGCGACGTTGAAACCTTTCCGGTTGCGGGCAAACAGGCCCGCCGGATCGAGCAGCTCCTGAAAGAGCTGGTTGTAGCCCGCGAACCGGATTTCATAGTCGAGTCCCAGTTCTCCGGCCCAGAATGCCAATCCGGGCTGCAGGGCCTCCGCGGTGAATGTGGCGCTGATGGCGATGGCGCGCTCGTCGAGCGGCATGAATTATCATTATGAGACCCCGCGGGACGGCTTCTCAAGTGAGCCGGCGGTTCCGGGGCTGACAATGGAGCTGCTTGGGCACAGCGCATGGATTTGAAATTTGCACTTCGGTCGCTGCGAAAGAACGCGGGATTTACGCTGCTGGCGGTCCTGGTGATGGGGCTGGGCATCGGGGCCAATACGGCGGTATTCAGCGTGGTGAATTCGGTGCTGTTGAGGCCGCTCGATTACCACGAGCCGGACCGCATCGTGACGCTGTCGTCGTTATGGAAGGTGTCGGGCAACCACGGGCAGGTGTCGGCGCCGACTTCCACGACTGGCACGACCAAAGCACGGCATTCAGCGCCATGGCCCACTACAGCGCCGGACAGGTGGCCATCTCGGCAGGGCCCGCGGCCGAATACGGAAACGTGGCGGCGGTGACGCCGGAGTTCTTCCGCGGGTTCGACGTGGGGCCGGCGGTGGGGCGGCTGTTCAGCGCGGAGGAGGAGCGCGCCGGCGCGACGGTGGTGAGCTACTCGTTCTGGCAGAGCCACTACGGCGGCAAGGCCGGCGCGCTGAGGCAGAGCCTTCGCGTGGAGGGCAAACCGCTGGCCATCGTGGGAGTTCTGCCGCCGCGGTTCCACTTTCCGGACCGCACGGACATCTGGGTTCCGCGGGGCTTGTACGGGGAGACGGAGTCGCGCTCGGGTCACAATTACCTGGTGGCCGGGCGGCGTGCCGGTGGAGTTCACCACGATGGAGGCGCGGCTTGCGGAGAGGGTGGCGGCGCCGCGCTTCCGCACGCTGCTATTGGGCGTCTTCGCGGGGCTGGCGGTGTTGCTGGCGATGGCCGGCGTGTACGGCGTGATGGCCTACGTGGTGGGGCAGAGGGCGAACGAGATCGGGTTGCGGATGGCGCTGGGGGCGGCTCCGGGCGACGTGATGCGGCAGGGGTTGGGGCTGGCGGCCATCGGCCTGGCGCTCGGACTGACGGGCGCGGCGGCGGCTACGCGGCTGCTGGGCAAGATGATGTTCGAGGTGAAGCCTGGAGACCCGATGACTTACGCGGCCGTGGCGGGGCTATTGGGCGCGGTGGCGCTGGCGGCGAGCTACATCCCCGCACGACGGGCGATGCGGGTAGATCCGGTGATCGCTTTGAGACAGGAGTAATCCCGGAAACGGACACAAGGACAAAAAAACGCAAATGCATTTGCGGTCTGACTGAAGTTAAGTTACTTGAATTTCAATGAGCGGTGTCTGAAAAACCGCAAATGCATTTGCGGTTTGACTGTCTCTTCCCTCGTGTTGCCCGAATTCGACCGGCTGTGTCTGCGAGTCCATCCATTTATATTATGGATCATGAGGTCCTAACGGGAGAGGGGCTGGAGAGTGGATTTCGGGCATAAGTGCTTAAGATAGAGCACGGAAATAAAGTTCGAAGTTCTGTGACCGTTTGCCGGCTGAAGTTCACGCGGCGACTGGAGGCGGGCGATCTCGTTCTTTTTGAGGCGGTTGGCTGAGGGCTGGGGATCGGCCGCGTGCGAACAATCGACTGGCGCAGCAAACACGACCCGTTTTATCGGCGCCTTTTCTTCCTGGACCGGGACTTCACGGGACCAATCCCGTGCCGCCTGCAAATACGTCCCGTCCGTCCCATGCTTTCCCCCAGTACGTGCGCCCCGTCCCCGGGTTTCCTCCGCGGGGGTTCCCCAAGTGAGCGGGCATGCGAGCGGAAGTCGCCACTAGTGATTGTCCTGAAAATGGGCTACGATTGGTGAGGCTGGAGAGGTGGGATGCTACGGCGGCGAAGGCGTTGCTGGCGCCCAGCCCACCGGCTTGAGACCTATCAAGAACGCGCCCGCAGGGTGATTTTGACGTGAACGAACCTTGGCATGACTGGATACCCGGCGTTTTGAACAGAGATCAGATGAGAGCCCTCTGGGAAGAGGGGCTCGTCACTGGATCCGGAGGTGCCGACGATCTTCTGGACGAATCATCACTTGACCTAACGTTATCTAACGAGGCCTACTGCATGGTCCACGGGTCCGTCAAGCCCGTTGGCGAACGGCCATACATTGTGTTTTTGACCCGAAGTGACCTTGCCAAGAAGCTTCCTGCGGATCCGGATGGATCGTTTCTGTTACGGGAAAAAGAAACCTACGTCTTCAAGCTGATGGAAAGGCTAGGGAGGAAACTCGCAGAAATTGGGGTCCACGGCCAGGCAACCGCGAAGAGTTCTGTGGGACGCGTTGATGTTCTCGTACGGCTCATTGTCGACGGCATGGACACTTATGAATGCTTCAACCCGGAAGGGTTGAATCATCAATCGGGCGACATGTACCTTGAAGTGACCCCCATCACGTTTCCGGTCAGGGTGCAGCCGGGAACGTCGCTATCGCAGTTGCGATTTTTCTATGGCGATCCGCGCGATGTGGAGCTTCGAAGTGGCGTCCTTTACCGCACCATATTCCACGGTGAGGAGAAGGTTGACGGAAGCCTGACCGTGGACCTCCAAAACACAAATGTTGGCGGGTTGCAGGCGGCGACTTTTTATGCAGAGCCAGGCGGTCAAGTGGACGCGGTACCGTTGTGGCAGATGGAACCGAAACCCGACCCGTGCCGCTATTGGAATCTCACGGAATCCAAAGAGAATCGGTTGAAAATCGAGGCCGAGCGATTTTACATTTTGCGCTCGAAAGAGAGGATCTCGGTTCCTCAGGGCATCGCGGTCTATTGCCGTGCCAGTGACGAGACAATTGGAGAAATGAGGATACACTATGCGGGCTTTGTCCATCCGTGGTTTGGGCTCAAAAGAACGGATGGGCAGAGGGGCACTCCACTCATTTTCGAGGTTCGGGGGCACCAGGTTAATGTCAGCCTCGCCGATGGAGAACGGATGGCGAACCTGACCTTCTATAGAATGTCCGAGGCTGCGACTGGCAAAGGAAGCCCTACCGCGTACGAGGGCCAGACGCTCATGTTGTCCAAGTTCTTCGGTACGTGGCCGGAGAGGCTGAAAAGGAGCACCGATGGCAGACTTGAGGCAGCTTAATTTTCAAGAGAATCATAGCCTGTTCCCGCTTGCTACCCGCTTCCGGATCTCGGAGATTGGAGCGGAGGATGCCAGACGGGAGACAGACGATCTTCGTACACTTAAGTCGCTGATAGTGAGTAGCGGGGATATGTACCCCAGCATAGGACGCTGGTTCGAGAACAAGGTGCGCCCTGGATTAAAGACTTCCGAACGAGTCGCCTACGTCGCCTATGAAGGGGAGGATGCAATTGCCTCAGCCGTGCTAAAGCTTGGCGCCAGGTCCAAGTTTTGTCACTTGCGAATCCATCAAGATTTTCAGGATCTGGACTTAGGGCAGATGTTCTTCACTCAGATGACGATTGAAACCCGTCACCGCGCCAAGGAAATACACTTCACGCTACCCGAGAGCCTCTGGTGCAGCAAGCGCCACTTCTTCGAGTTATTTGGATTCAAGTCGCCAACTGAAGCCCGTCGCCAGTACAGGTCCGGGGATCTGGAGCTGTCTTGCTCGGCTCCTCAAGCCGTGGTCTGGCAGGCTGCGTTGGACCGCCTGCCCAATCTGGTCGCTAAGTTCTCGCCGGCAGGCTTTTCGCTTGACAACAGGATCCTGATCAGCATCAAGCCGAAGTACGCTGAGCGCATTGTTTCAGGTCTCAAACTCGTGGAGGTCCGTAAGCGATTTTCACAACGATGGCTGGGGTGTAGAGCAGTGCTTTATGGGTCCGCACCCCTCAGTTCATTGGTTGGCGAGGCAACGATTTCTGCCATCAGCTGTGGCAGTCCTGCCCACATCTGGTCCAAGCACGGAGCAAGAATCGGTGCAGAATGGCAGGAGTTTGACGAGTATGTTGGCTCGTCCAGTGAAATCAGTGCGATCGAACTAAGTGACGTGACGCGGTACCTCGCACCTGTCGGTCTGGCACAACTTTCCCATCTGGTAAAGGCTGATCTTCGCGCTCCCCAGTCGTTCTGTGATCTTCGGCCTGACCGCTCGAATCCCTGGACTGCTGCCGTGGCAGTCGCGACGCTTCTCCATGGGCGATTCGACTACTCGCGGAACTTCTGAAGCAGCTCGGGCTGGCAACGGGAATAGCCTACTTCGGAAGGCCGGTAGCACGGTGACGGGGCGGCAACACGGTGACAGACGGAACGTTTCTGGCGCGTCAGGATTCATCCCCTGACACGCCGTTCCATCAAATGGGCAAGGCCCGCCGCGAGCCGGCCCATGGTATCCTAGAACTGGGATGAAGGGCTGATGCGGAAGCCGGCTTTCGGTGAGCAGCCTTTGTATTGGGTGGGCTCTGCGAAACGGGATCTGCTGGCGTTCCCCGAAGCGGTCAAAGACGGTATTGGCACGGCTCTCAGCATCGCTCAATTTGGCGGGAAACACCCAGCGGCGAAGCCCTGGAGGGGAGCGGGCTCGGGAGTACTGGAGATCGTGGAGGATCACGGCGGCAACGCGTATCGCGTCATTTATACTGCTCGCTTTCGTTGGGCCGTTTTATGTGTTGCACTGGGCATTCAGACACCGAAACCGGGCCACGCAGGACCACGAGGATCGATATGGCAAAGCCAAACGAGGAACGTAGCCGAGAGATCGTGCGGAGTTCGGGGAATGTATTCGCCGACCTCGGCTTTGCAGACGCCGGCGAACGGCAAACCAGGGTTCGCCTGGCCATGGCGATCAACGATGTTCTGCAGCGGCGCGGGTTATCGCAGGGAAAGGCAGCGGAGCTGTTAGGCATCAACCAGCCCAAAGTCTCGGCTCTCGCAAAATATCGGCTGGAGGGCTTCTCCGTGGAGCGCTTGATTCGGTTCCTTACGTCGCTCAATCAGGACGTTGAGATTATCATCCGCAACAAGCCACGGACTCGCCGCCCAGGACGGGTTTTTGTCACGGCTGCCTGAAATGTCCTTGCCGCGACTCCGGCCCATCTGGATTCGTCCCGGTGAACGCCGCCTGCAAAAATCGGCACTGAAAGACGGCCCGTAGGATACGCCCGCGGGAGCCTGGGGCGCGGCCGTGGCCTCAATGCTTGACGCTCGCCAGCCAGTTCAATACGACAGTGATGGGCAACTGGCTCGTGGTCACGTTGAGAGTCGAGATCAGGAACTTCTGCCCATCGGGCGAAACAAGGTATCGGTTTCTTCCGGTGACCATCGGTTGCGTGTCGAACAACGGGCGCGGGACATCGGCATCGAAGCTGCTGCCTGTAGTCTTGACCGCGACGGCCATGAGCTTGTTGGCCTGCAAGTAGAACAGTTCCTTCCCGTCGCGGCTCCACTGCGGATCGGAGCCACCGGCCGTCGAGACCTGCCACTTGCCGCCCGCGGGAGGGAAGTTCTGTACATAAACCTGCTGCTGGCCGGATTCGAGGGAAAGATAGGCGATCCATTTGCCGTTCGGCGAAACCTGGCTTTCCTCCTGGCGGTACGGACCGCCGAGCACCTGGAACGGCTTTCGGTCTCCGGCGAGCGGCAGGGCCCAAACGCCGCGATTGCTCGCGGTCCCCTGGTTGTACAGCAGGTACTTCGCGTCGCTGGTCCAGTCCTCGGCATTCTTTTGCACGTCGGAGTGAATCAGCAGCTCCGCCTGTCCAGTGCCGTTAGCCGCCCTCACATAGAGGTCGCGCTCGCCCTGATGCTTCGAGCTGAAGGCGATCCGCCGGCCGTCGGGCGACCAGACCGGGTTCATGTTGTCCCACGAATCCACCGTGAGTTTCGAACTCGATCCGCGAACCAGGTCGAACAGCCAGATGGCGCGGTTTTTGGTGATGGGGTCGCGCTTGCACACGGCCAGCATCCGGCCGTCGGGCGAAAGCGCGGGATCGGTGTAGTCGGAGGGCTCCCCCACGATGCCGGCGCGGGCGCCCTTTCGATCGAACCAGATCAACTGGGACAGCGCGAACCCCTCGCTAACGCGAAACGCCAGGTTCCCGGCCGCGCTGGAAAACAGCGATCCCACCATCGTAGGCAGGATCGCCACCTGGCTGGCCACTGGAAAGGAGTCGCCCGTGTTCCGCAGGCTCCTGGCATCAAAGGGCTGCGCGGTGAGCACATCCCCACGCACGAACAGAACATAACCGGGCGGGCTGTACTGGGCCGATGTCTCGTCGGGCAGAATACGGTTCACCGCGGGCGAGCCGAGACTTCCGACGTAGATTCCCCTCGTTTCCGGCGCGGCCGAGGAGACCGTAAACAGGAAATGCTCGCCGTCCGGCAGGAAATGCGGCCACAGGTGACCCGTCTCCCGCGGGGCAAGCCTGGTGACTGGCGCAGGCGTGCCGCCGCCTTGGTTCACTCGATATAGCGGTCCCGAGGGGCCGGTGCTGAACAGGATCACGCCCGCCGGACTCCAGGAGCCTTCCACGTAAGCGGGCACGTCCGAAAGCGGCACCGCCGGCCCTCCTTGCAGATCGATCCGGTTCAGCTTGCCGTTCGCGGATAAGGCCAGCGACCGGCCATCCGGCGACCAAAACGCGAGAAACGCATTCTCGGTACCCGGCAGCAACTGCGGCTGAAGCGCGTCGATGGAGCGCAAAGCAAAAATCGGGCCTTGTGCTGTTTGCACGCGGAACACCATCCGGGTTCCGTCCGGGGAGAGAGACACCGAGTCGAACGGGCCGAACGAGGTCTTCTCCGGCGGCGCCACGGTGAATCGCGCCGCATGCTCCTCGGGCGGCTTCACTCGCAGGTGCAGCGCAAGCAGTCCCAGGAACGCCACGCTCAACACGGCCACGGCGATCCAGGCCGCCTGGAAACGAAAGCGCCGGCGCGCCGCGGTGGCCGGAGCAGCGGCCATCTGCGAACTGCTCTCGGAGATCCACCGCATCTCGCCGACCAGGTCGCGGGCGGTCTGCCAGCGATCATCGGCACTCTTGGCCAGGCACTTCCGGGTAAGACGATCGAGCGCGGGCGGGGCCATCGGCTGCGCGCCGGCGAGCGAGGGCGGCTCGTCTTTGAGGATGGCGGAGATCAGGCTGGCCTGGCTTTTGCCGCCGAAGGCCTTGCGGCCGGTGACCATTTCGTACAGGACGCAGCCGAAGGCGAAGATGTCGGAGCGCGTGTCGGCTTCGGCGCCCTCCAGTTGTTCCGGCGCCATGTACTCCAGCGTGCCCACGATCATGCCTTCCGCGGTCAGGCCCTGGGCGACGGTGGGGAGCGAAGTCAAAGAACCCGGCGCCGCGGCGGCCTGCGCCATGGGCAGTTTGGCGAGTCCGAAATCCAGCAGCTTGACGTTCTTGCCGCCCTTCCCGCCGGCCAGCATCACGTTGCCCGGCTTCAGATCGCGATGCACGATGCCGTGGCGATGCGCGTGATCGAGCGCCTCGCCGATCTGGATGGCGATCCACCAGACATCCGCCAGCGGCAATGGCCCGCGCGCCAGGCGTTCGGCGAGGGTTTCGCCCTCCACGTATTCCATGACGAGATACGGCACGCCGTTTTCGCTGCCGACGTCGTAGAGGGTACAGATGTGCGGATGGTTGAGCGTCGAAATGGCGCGCGCCTCGCGCTCGAAGCGTTGCAGGACTTCGGGGCGGCCCGTGAGGTCCCGCGGCAGGACTTTGATGGCCACCGTGCGCTCGAGCCTGGTGTCCCTTGCGCGATACACCTCGCCCATTCCCCCGGCCCCCAGCGGATCGGCGATCTCGTAAGGGCCCAAACGGCTTCCCGGCGCTAATGCCATGTTGGTCTCACAATTCTAGCAGGGGCGAGGCAGCGGGCAGGTATTTCTGTCTGGCACCCGGCGGCGCAGGCTCAGTCCACGAGAGGTTGGAGTTCCCCGAGCATCGTCGGGATGAGCTCGGAAACCGTGGGATGAATGTGAACGGCCCGCTGAATCACGGTGTACGGCGCCTTGGCGTACATGACGTCCAGGATGGAGTGAATGGCCTCATCGCCGCCGGTACCCAAGATGGCGGCGCCCAGGATCTCGCGTGTTTGCGCATCCACCAGAATCTTCATGAAGCCCTGCGTCTCTCCCTTCTCGATGGCGCGCGAGACTCTTGTCATGGGGCGTTTGCCGACCAGCACCCGCCGGCCGGTCTTGCGGGCCGCAGCCTCGGTCAGGCCCGCGCGGCCGAGCGGCGGGTCGATGTAGAGCGCGTAGGCGGGGATGCGGTCGCTGACCCGGCGCGGGTCGTTGTCCAGAAGGTTGGCGGCTACGATTTCCGAATCGTTGAAGGAGGTATGGGTAAACCCGCCTTTCCCATTGCAATCGCCCAGGGCCCAAATCCCAGGGACGCTGGTACGGAGTTGATCGTCGACAACGATGTATCCCCGTTCGTCCAACACGACGCCGGCTTTTTCAAGGCCCAGGTCGTCCGTATTCGCGCGGCGGCCCACGGCGAGCAGCAGGTGAGTTCCGCCGACCTCGGAGTCGCCGCTCGCGCAGTCCACATGCGCCATGATCTCGTCTCCCCGCCTGGAAAAGGCGATGCATGTGGCATTCAGGCGGAGGTGGATGTCTTCGCGCGCCAGGATCTCCTGAATGGCCCCGGATATATCTTCGTCTTCCCGCTGAACCAGGCGCGGCCCCATCTCGACGATGGTGACTTCGCTGCCAAATCGCCGGAACATTTGTCCGAACTCCAGCCCGACATAGCTGCCGCCCACGACGATCAGGTGACGCGGAAGATAATCGACGTCCATCATGGAGCTGTTGGTGAGGTATTCGACGTGGTCGAGTCCCGGCATGGGAGGCACGACCGCGCGTCCACCGGCGTTGATGAAGATGCGATCCGCCGCGATCCTGTCCGGGCCCACGCTGACTTCCCGAGGAGACTCGAAACGGGCGTGGCCCTCGTAGACAGTGCAGTTTTCCATGTGCTTCAGCCAGGTCTCGAGCCCCATCCTCGACTGCCCGGTGACGGCGTCCTTCCTCGCTTTGACGCGCCGCATATCCACGCTCACGGCTCCATCGACAGCCACGCCGAAATCCGCGGCGCGGCGCGCCATGCGGGCGGCGTAGGCGCTCGCCACCATGGTCTTGGTCGGTGTGCAGCCGGTGTTGACGCAAGTGCCGCCGAACAGCTTGCGTTCGACGATGGCAACCTTCATGCCCGCCGCGGCCAGGCGGCTGGCGAGGAACGGCCCGGCCTGGCCCGTACCGATGACGATCGCGTCGAATTTCGTGGTCATGAAAATCGAGAGACGATCCAAACCGCACCGCAGATCGCGACTACATCCTCGATCAGTGCGATTGGAAGATCTTTCCCTCCAATGGCTCTTACCGCCCGCGTCCGGACCTCGTAGCCGCCGAGCGTCCCCGCCACCGCGCCGAGCACGCCCATGAGGCCGCCAATCGGAGCCTGGCCCGGCGCGCCCAGCGCGGCCCCGCCGAGCGCCCCCATTACGATCCTGGCGGTGAACGGCACGGGCGTTTTCCGGCTGGGCGTTTTGGGCAGCTTGTCATTGATCAGCTCGCCGATGGCAAGCACACTCAGGATGTACGGCGTAATCGCCGCACCCAGAAACGCCAGCCAAGTGTTTTCCAGATGCAGCCAGCCGAGCCGGGCTCCCCAACCGATTACAGCCGGCGCGGTCATGGAACGCAGTCCGGCAACCACGCCAATCAGAAAGGCCAGAGCATATAGCGACATTCGACCATTTCATCACACATGGGAGTCGCGGTTGGCGGCTCGACCGGCGTCGGAAACCCGGCGGGGCCCTGTTTCACATGTGCTTGAGGCACTCGTGCACGAACTGAACCGCCATGGCGCCTTCGCCCACGGCCGAGGCGACGCGCTTGACCGAGCCGGACCGCACATCCCCTGCCGCAAACACGCCAGCCCGGCTGGTCTCGAGCAGAAACGGCTGGCGCCGGGAAGTCCAGTATGGGGAGTGCGCCAGATCCGCTCCGGTCCGGACGAACCCCTTCGGATCCCTCTCGATTTCCGGGGGGAGCCAGTTGGTTCTCGGGTCGGCGCCAATGAAGCTGAATACGCCGGGGGTCGCCACGGTCCGCTCCTCGCCGGTTTTGCTGTTGACGATGTCCACCGAGCGAAGGTGCGTGTCACCATTCATCCGGCGGATGGTCGTGTTGCAGATCAGCTCGATGTTGGGAGTCTGCTCGATGCGCCGCGCCAGGTAGCTGGACATGTTTTTGTACAGGTCGTCGCCGCGGATCAGAAGCAGCACGCGGCTGGCGTGCCCGGAGAGAAAGACCGCCGCCTGGCCGGCGGAATTGCCGCCGCCCACAACTACAACCCAGGCTCCCCGGCACAGTTGGGCCTCGGCGAGAGTTGCGGCATAGTAGACGCCCGTGCCCTCGAACCGGTCGGACCCCTCCACGCCCAACCGGCGGTAGTCGGCCCCGGTGGCGATGAGCAGGCACTTGGCGGTCACCGACTCGGCTCCGTCCAAGTGCACGACCGTGTAAGCGTTCTCGAAAGCCAGCCGGTTCACCGAAGTGGTAACCGACAAATGGGCGCCGAATTTGTTGGCCTGGAGGATGGCCCGGCCGGCCAGTTCACTGCCCGTCAAACCGGTGGGGAAGCCGAGGTAGTTTTCGATTCGCATGCTGCTGCCGGCTTGCCCCCCGGGCGCCATGCCTTCGAGCACGGCGGTCCTCAGCCCTTCGGAGGCTCCATAAACAGCGGCCGCGAGGCCCGCCGGGCCGGCGCCCACAACCACCAGGTCGTAAACCAGGTGCTCCAGCGGCTGCCGGATTCCGATGGCGTCGGCGATTTGCCGGTTGGAGGGATTGCGCAAGAGCAGCAGCGAGCCCAAGGCGACGACCGGCGTATCGGACTCCGTCACCCCGAATTGCTTGAGCAAGCGGTCCACATTCTGGTCGGTTTCCAGGTCCACCCAGGTGAAGAGGATGCGATTTTTCGACAGGAAGTCACGGACCCGGAAGGTATCCGGGGAGTAGCGGGACCCGATCACCCGCAGGCCGGTGAAGTCAGGGGACTCGCGCAGAAGCTGCCGCCGCGCGATGAACGCCTGGAGGATGATATCGCTGATGGCCGGGCATTGGTTCAAGACGTTTCGCAGGGCGTCTCCGGTGACCTCGTACACCTCGCAATCGCCGCGGGCGACGGCGGAGACAATGGCCGGGAGGCCGGTCAGGTGCGAGATATCGCCGGTGAATTCGCCCGGGCCATGGATGGTGACGGTCTTCGGCACGTCGCCGGAATAATCGATGATCTCGACCTCGCCCGACTTCACGATGAAGAAGTTTATGTTCTGGTCGCCGACGGCAAAGAGCGTTTGCCCGTCGCGGAACAACTTCGGCTGCGCCACGGTGCAGCTCGCCAGTTTATTGATTTGCGTCCCGTCGAGGGTGGGGAATGCGACCGACTGAAGGCTGTGTTCGTTCATGGGTATCACTCCTGGCTGGCCAATACTTCAGATTATCGCTTGAAGGAGGGGGACGCGGTTGGCGGCGGCGATCAGGCCACGCGATATTTCTTACGGCACTCTTCGGAGCAGAAGTACACGAGTTGCCCGTCGACTTTCCGGGAGAGGCCGGCGATGGTCGAAACATAGGTTCCGCAGACGGGGTCTTTTTTCAACTCACCGCCGACCGGAGCGGGCGGAGGCGGCGCCTGGGGGCGGTTCTGAGGGAGGGAAGCGGTGCGAAACCCCTGGAGGACACTGCGGAAGAGCGCTCTCACGAACCACAAGACGACGAGAGGAAAAATCAGCCGTACAAAGAGAAACCGAATCATGGAGGAGGGGCGGAAGCGGAACTTCCGCCCCCATGTTCCCAGCTTACTTCTTTTTCGTGGTGGTGGTGGTCTTGGTGTCCTTCTTGGCGTTCGGATTCTGGTACTTGGTGTCCACGCTGGAACCCAGAGTCGTCAGCATTTCCTTGGCGCTATCCGCGAAGGTACCGTTGGGCTGCAACTCGAGATACTTCTGGAACGCCTCGACGGTGCCGGGGACCGGCGTGACCTTGCCATCGGAGCCGATCTGCGCCTTGGCGACCAGGGTGACGCCGTACTGGTAGTAGGCGTCGGCGTAGGTCGGGGTGAGCTCGATGGCCTTCTTGAACGCATCGCCCGCGGGTTCGCTCTGGCCGGAGTTCACCAACAGGGCGCCGAGGTTGTAATAGTATTTGCCGCCATTGGCGGGATCCAGGTCGGCCGCCTTTTTCAGCTCGGCCTGCATTTCGGGGAACTTCTTGGCCTTGGCCAGCGCCAGGGCGAAATTGTTGTGGCTGGCGGGGTCGTCCGGTTTCAGCTCGATGGCCTTGTTGTAGGCTTCCAGCCCTTTCTGGATGTTGGTGTCGAAGTCGGCGCCGGTCTTGCCTTCGGCGTTTTTCACGTAGGCGTCGCCCAGGTTGGCCCACACGGCCACCTGCGTGGGGTCGGTTTCGGCGGCCTTGGTGAAAGCGGCCACGGCCTGATCGTACTGCTTGGCATTCAGAGCGGTCATGCCGGCGTTGAAGTTGTCGTTCAACTCGTTGCGCTTCTTCATCTGCTCGGAACGATCCTTCAACTGCTTTTCCATCGCGGCCTTCTGCTCGGCGGTCATGCCGCGTTCCATTTCCTTGGTTAGCTGGCCGGTTTCCGCGGCCTTCTGTAATTCGGCCTGTTTGGCGGAATTGGACGCCGCCGAGTTCTGCAGATCGAAATTGACGGGCTTGGGATCGCCCGGCGAAGTCCGGACGTTGTTGACGACGTCCATCTGCTTGCCGTCGATGAACACCGCGATGTTGTAGTTGCCGATGGGCAGCCCCATGTAGATGTAGTGACCCTTTTTATTGGTCTTGGTCTTGTAGTTGCCCTTGATATCGGTGCGAGTGATCTGGATCTCCGCATTCAGAGCGGGCTTTCCGTCGGTACCTTTTACGTCCCCTTCCACGGTTGTGATTTGGGCGAACGAGGTGAGGGCCAGGAACGCGATCCCGGCGGCCGCATGGGCCAAGTTGCGGATCTTCATAGAACCTCCAACTGAGACTTGAATGTATTAAATACCAGTATACCGTATTGGTGTTTTTGTGCCATACCAGGTTACGCCTGGCGGGGGCGGAATGGGAGCGGAGCGCGGGGCGGACTGGGGGCGAACCGGCTGCGGACCGGTGCGGACTGGGGGCGGACCTGGGGAGCGAACCGGGTAGGACCTGCGGGGCAAGACCGGGGGCGGACCTGCGGGGCCTCTCCCGCTCATCGGGGCGTCCGGCCGCGGATCAGATCCTCGATGCTCTTGATCAGCGCCTTGACGTTCTGGTCGGCGCGCTGCTGCGCCTTTTCCAGGCGGGCGAGGCGCTGATCGGTAGCGGAAATGAAGTTGTCCAGACGCTGGTCGAGGCGCTCCTGGTTTCCGGTCAGCTTCTCGACGATTCCGACCAGGCGGTCCAGGTTCGAGGATGTGCCGCCGATTACCTTGGCCACCTTTTCCAGGGTCTGCTCGACACGGTCGAGCCGGTTGCTCCCATTGGGGCTCATGGCTGGTAGGACAGCATAACATAATGTGCCGGGCGGCATTGGAGAGAAGCGAGTGGAAAGACGGGCAAGCTAAACTAGCATGGCCCAGGGGCCGGCCACCCGAGATTATGAAAATGGGCGGCGTTGTACCGGGGTGGGGCTTGACAGCTTCGCTACGCTGGAAATAGAAGAGACCCCGGTCGCAATGCTTTATGGCGGCTAACA
>DASQZT010000225.1:0-7408 GCA_035638575.1 Bryobacteraceae bacterium | reverse complement strand
GTACTCAACGCGCAACCGTAAGGTGACTGCGCGGGCACAAAAAGCTGCGGCAGGGCCGCGGCGCGCGCCGATCCGCGCGTCGATAGGTTCGGCCCGCCGTCTTTGTCGCTGGAAGAATCGCCCAGTTTTTCGCCGTGCCGGATGATTATCACCTGGCTCGGTCCGCTTTTTGAACTATTTGAAGCCATGGCTATGTATGTTAACCGAGATCCATTCCGTCCGGCCATAGGGTGACCACCGGGTGCATCCAAGTGCCATCAGATGCAATTGGGGCGGACCAATGTTTTACCGCCGTAGTGAACCGATTGCCGGCAGCGCCGCGAACCAGTTAGTTCCCGGCCCGCGAGAGCCAGTGCATCACGTTCAAGACGAACTGGCGGTTGCCGGCGCGGCGCGGGTCCACGCGGGTAAGGCGGATCAGATCCTCGTCGCGCTCCAGTTGGACGGAAAGCGCCACCACGCGGCCGCGGCCGAATTCGAGCGCCACAGCGAGAGGTTTTCCTCCGGCGCAGGAGCCGCCCGCGGCCGCCGTGGCGTTCAGGAGTGGGACTGCCTGGCCGGCCGCGGCTGTGGGTTCGATCCACCCGCTGGCCAAAACCGCGGCGCTCCAGATATTTTCATCGTACTCGGAGCGGCCGGATAGGATGGCGTGTTCGCCCGGTTTGGTCTGGGGCAGGAAGACCGGCGCGGGGCAGTCATGGAATACCAGGCCCAGGGCCGCAGCCAGGGGCGCCGCTGCCTGCCCGGAGCCCGGTACATCCGCTTCGAGCAGCAACGAGCCGCCCGCGCGCACCCAATCGCGCACCGCGTCCACTTCGTCGGGAGCGAAGACGGTCCGGCCGGCCAGACCCACCGCTTTCGCCACTCGGGCGAAGCCCGGCGGATACGGCATGGCATTGCCAATGACCAGCACGGGAATATCCTTCAGGTATTCCGGAACCAGGTACTGCTTGGAGCGAGTTACTCGATAACCATCCCAGGTTAGTAAATCGCCCAGTGCGCGAAAGCGCGCGTCGGCGGGCGAGTCGTTGAAATGGCCGAGATCGATGGCCACGCGCGGGCCGAGGTGGTAGCGCGATCTTCCCAAGCGGTATGCGCTCAGGTAGGCGAATTTGCCGGGCGCGGGCCAAAGCGTCCACACCAGGCCCAGCGCCGCGATGGCCAAGCCGGCTCGAAACATCCAATTCCACAGGACCAACCTAAGTTAGACCCGCGCGCGCCGGGAAATGTTCCCAGGAACGCCAGGAAAACGGCCCAGGCAGCCTGCGGAAATGGGGAACTTGACGCCGGTCCGCGGGGTCCAATCATGAATGCTCGAAGTTCGCAACCTGGTCAAGCGGTATAACCGCGTGCCGGTGGTCGACCAGGTCAGTTTTGTGATTCGGCCCGGAGAAATTCTGGGATACCTGGGACCGAACGGCGCGGGCAAGAGCACTACCGTGAAAATCCTGACCGGCCTGATCGAGCCCACCCTGGGCGACATCCTGCTGGACGGCCGTAATGTGCGCGAAGATTTCGTAGCCTTCCAGCGGCAGATGGGCTACGTGCCCGAGGAAGCGCACCTGTATCCGCATCTCACCGGGCGCGAGTATCTGCAACTCGTGGGCCGGCTCCGCGGACTGCGCCGGCGGGTTCTGGAGCCGCGCATGGATGAGCTGCTGCGCCTCTTCGCCCTGTGGGAGGACCGGCATTCGCCACTCTCTTCCTATTCGAAGGGAATGCGCCAGAAGATCCTGATTTCGGGCGCACTCATCCACAACCCGCGAGTGCTGATTCTCGACGAGCCGTTCTCGGGCCTGGATGTGACCACGGCCATGGTGTTGCGCACGCTGCTGCACGAATTGGCGCGGCAGCAGCGCATCGTGCTCTACAGCTCGCACGTGCTGGAAGTGGTGGAGAAGGTCTGCTCGCGGGTGCTGATCCTGCGCAAGGGCAAGGTGGTGGCGCACGACGCTGTGGAGCGGCTGCGAGACCTGATGCAGCAGCCGTCGCTCGAAAACATTTTCGCCCAGCTCACCGAGCAGGAGGACCCCGCCGAGAAGGTGCGGGAAATCCTCACGGCCATCGAAACCTGAGGGCGCTATGCGAATCCTGGCACTCGTCCTCGGGCTTGTCGCGGTTCTCACGGGGCTGCGATTTTCCTCCATCGAAAGCGTCGAGCGGGCGCGCGAACAGGTCCGCCAGTGGACGGAAGAGACCCACGGGCCAGGTTTCGAGCTGCGGCGCCACTTTTTCCGCCGGTTCTTCGATACCGACCTGGTAGCGGCGCCTGGCCAGTTCCAGGTAGTGGCGATCGGGACCTTCGCGATCTTCGCCTCGCTGAGCATTATCATGACCCAGGCGTATTACCACAAGTACCGCCTGCTGCAGGAGCTCGCTTCGCCGGAGCCGTACCGCCTGGCGGCGCTGGCGGACCACCTGTTTCTGATGACGGGAGCCATGGTGCTGGCCGGCCTGATCACGGCGGTGGAATGGCCCTCCCTCTTCCCGGGCCTGCGCGACTACCTGGTGCTGGCGGGACTGCCGCTCGAGGCGCGCGACCTGTTTATCGCCAAGTTCACCGCCCTGGTTGCCTTCATGGGAATCTTCATCGTGGGTCTGAACGCGCTGCCGAGCATCGTTCTGCCCAGCGTGATGGTAGGGAGGTATTATACCGGCGGCCCGCAGTTCGTGGCGCTGTTCGTGTGCATGTCGCTCGCGGCCTGGTTCTTCTTTTTCGCGCTGGTGACCCTGCAGGGCGTGTTGCTCAATGTAACTCCGCCCCGGCAGTTTCCGGGAGTGTCGCTGTTCGTGCAGGGGTCTCTGATCACGATTCTGGTGTGCGCGCTGCCGTTGCTGTTGTCCATTCCCAGCCTGTTCCATTACATGGACCAGCGGCCGGCGTTCGCGCGGTGGTTGCCGCCGGTGTGGTTTTTGGGACTGGACCAGGCCATGCTGGGGAATCGCGAGCCATTCGTCGTGGAACTGGCGCGGCGCGCGCTTTGGTCGGTTGCCGCGGCGGGCTCGGGCGCGGTGGGGGCGTACCTGTGGAGCTACCGCCGGCAGAAAGTGCGGCTCTTGGAAACGCCGGTAGCGGCGCGCCACGAGTTGGGCTGGCTGCGCCGCTTCGCCGCTCGCTCGAGCGACCGCTGCCTGCCCGATCCGCCGGTACAGGCGGTGTTCGGATTCACCGCGGCGACGCTGGCACGCAGCCGCGTGCACCGCATGGTGCTCACGGGTTTCCTCGCCCTGGCCGTAGCACTGATCGTGGAGAGTTTCGTTTCACTGGTATTCAATGGCGAATTCCGCGGATTCCGCGTGAAGACCCTGGCGCTGAAGGAAGCCACCGTGGCGGCGCCGCTGGCCCTTTCCCTGTTCGTTCTGGCGGGCCTGCGGTACCTGTTTCGGCTGCCGGTGGAACTGCGAGCCAACTGGGTTTTTCGGGTGAACGAAACCGGCAACCGCGAGTTGCTGCTGCGCGGCGTGGATCGGTTCGTGCTATGTCTGGGCGTGGTTCCAGTAGCGCTTCTAACGCTGCCGATGGAGCTGCGGTTCTTCGGCGTGCTGACGGGCCTGGCGGTAGTGGTACTGACGCTGATGGCCTCGTTAACGGTGGATGAGCTGCTGCTGTTTGGGTTCGACCGCATCCCGTTCACGTCGTCGTACCTGCCGGGGTCGAGGCCGCTCATCGAGACGGTCTGCATTTATGGCGCGGCGGTGGCTGCTTACGTGTTGATTTTGAGCGGGCTGATTGTCGCCAGCGTGGACGAGCCCTCCTATTATCCGATCGCCTTCGGGCTGATGCTGGCGGTGTGGGCCCGGGTGCACAGGCAACGGCTGGAGCATTGGCAGGTGGGCGCGCTGGAATACGAGGAGTTGGCCGAGCCGGCGGTGCAGACGCTGGCGATTTATAGAGATTGAGCATGCCATCAAACCGGCTCTCGCCGCCAACCGCAACCACAGGGTACACGAACGTTCGGTCACGCAACACCGGCTCACCCGGAACCCATTCGACGCCATGGCTCAACCGGCCCGGGAATCCCCGCGCGCGCAGCCTTCAAATGCCCGGTGTGAGGGTGACCGTCGACCTCTACCTGCCCGTGAGCGTCGCCGAACCGATGGCGAGTTTCCAACTCTGCAAACCGGCGCCCCCCAATTCCATGTTGCTCTTCAGATACTTCAGCCTGGTGCTGGCGGCCGGCGTCGTCTGGAAAAACACACGTGTCGCCGGCACGGCCGCACGCCGTCCCCAATACTAATTCCCAATGGTAATCAGCGCCGTTCCAGTCGCCTGCCAGCCCGTATTGTTGCCGCCCGCGTTGTCGCGGCCCGCCACCCACATCACGCGATTGCCCGCCAGCGGAGACATGAACGCGATGGCGAAGGTGAGCGTCATCTGATTCCCGTTCGTCACTACTGACGAGCCCTGCCCGCTCACCGAGCACTGACTGTTCTGAATCGTCCCGCCCGACCCATTCAACTGCAGCGTCCCCGCGAACGGACCGCCCGCATCGCCGGCATCGTCCACCAGCAGCAGCGAGTTCGCCGCCGCCACATAGGCGAGATAACACGCCTGCCGCCCGTCGATGAAATTGTTCACCAGCAGATTCACGATACCGATGTCCGCGGCTCCCTTCGTGTCCGCTACGGTAAACGTCACCGGCACCATCGAGCCGCCCAGAAGGCTGCCGCGAGGCGGAGTGATTGCCCCCACGGCGATCGGACCCAGCGGAGTCTGCGACATCGCATTCCACACTCCGGAAGCCTGCCACCCCGAGTTGTTCTGCGCGCTGTCGCGCGCCGCCAGATACTGAATGACGTTCCCGCCGAACGCCGGCTGGAAGCTAACCGTGAGCATCAAGGTCAAATCCGTCCCGCTGCCCACGGCCGAATTGAGCGAGACGGCGCACTGGCTGTTGGCGATGTAGGTCCCCGCGTTCCCCACCGTCACTGACCCGGCATATGGGCCGCCCGCATCTCCCGCATCGTCCACCAGCAGCAACGCGCTCGACGAAACGGCGTACGCCAGGTAGCATGCCTTCCGCCCATCGAGCGCGCTGTTGATGAGCATATTCACGACACCGAGATTCTGCCACCCGCTCGCGTCCGAGAACGTGAACGTGACGTCTGCGCTCGTCCCGCTTCCCTGTGCCGGACTCACGCCGCCGGCCGTCGGCGGAGCCGCAGGCGCGAGCGTGAAACGGCCAATCCGATTGGCGCAGGGCTCGGTGAACCAGAGGGCGCCATCGGGTCCTACGGTAATTCGCCATGGGCCCACAAACTGGGCATAGGCGGTACATGACAAGCCACTAGGCGGCGCTGGCGGCGTGTACTCCGTAACCACGTCCGTCCGTCGTGACGCGTCCGATCTTGTTGGCATTCGGCTCGGTGAACCACATCGCTCCGTCTGGACCGGAAATGAGATCGCCGATCGCGCCGGCCGTGGGAGCCTGAACTGTCGCGATCGCCCCATTCGCGCCGATGCGTCCGAAACCGCCCGGCGTCGCAAACCACAGTGCCCCGTCCGGCCCCAGCGCGATGCTCCCCGCACCCCCGGCCACCGTATACGCCGTCACTTGTCCCGCCAGGGTCACTCGCCGCAGATTCCCGGAATCCCGCGGGGACAACTCCACTGTCACCCATATCGCGCCGTCCTGGCTAAACGCAAGGCCCGCCAAAGTATCGTCTAGTTTTATGGCGTAGGGCGTGCTGTAATTTCCGGATGAATCCATCCGCGCGACAACATTCACAGCCGAGTGCCACAGCGCGCCGTCCGGTCCGGTCTGAATCAAGTAGCCCTGGGGACCCCCACCGGACCGCAAATGTTGCACATTTCCAGCGGTGTCGATCCGCCCGAGATTGCCAATCTCGCCGAACCACATCGCTCCATCCGGACCTCGTGTAATGTCGGTCAGATATCCGCCTTCATAGCTCGGCGCCGGTACCGCGAACTCCGTCACCGCGCCATTTGTGGTAATCCGGCCGATCTTGGTTGCGTTCGCTTCTGTGAGCGCTTCTGTGAACCAAAGCGCTCCGTCCGGCCCCGCCGCAATCCCGTACACCGTAACGCCCGCCGGCACCGGATACTCGGTGAACGATTGCGCCGCGCCAAACTGAGTGACCGCGGCGCCTGTGAGAACGATTGCTAATAAATGCCCCCGCACGAGCGGCGCTCCTCGCTGGACGGAACATGAGCAATTTTCAATCCAAACGTATCGAGGATTCCTGAAACCGAGTGGATGCCGCGGCGAAGCCCGGTAGATCCTTCCGATGCGGACAACAACGTGTCTCAGAACGGAGGTCAAAGCCGGCTAAATCTGCATTCCGGTCTCGGAAGTATTCGCACGCCCTAATTCTCGGTAGGCGTCTTTTCCACGCTACCGACGACCAGCAGATCCACCGGCCCCTTGCGCGATTCGAGCTTGAGGCCGAGCTGCTCCTGAAGGGCCGTGAAGATGGTGGGACCGGAGTCGTTCGAGTCGCGGGGAGCTTCGGCCGGATTGCCTCCGCCCGCTCCCGGCGCCGGACCCTTGGGCCCGGGCCCCATGCCTTCGGGAGAGAAGTCGAGCGTGACATCGTAAGCTCCCGTAAGTCCCGTTTTATCGACGACCGGGCGGCCCATCGCCGTTCCGAGAATATCGGTCAGACGAGCCATGGTCACGGCATCGCCCTGCATGCGCATGCGACCGTTGACCCCACCCTGGATTCCCAGTTGGCCGTGCGGCGTTCTGAGGAGGCCGTCCTTGTCCCTCAGGGGAGGCCCGGGCGGCGGGCCACCCGGGCCTTCGGCCGGCGCTGCCGCGGTCTGGGCCGCTCCCTTTAGCTTAATGCCGCCTTTGGCCACCACCAGCTCGTAGATCGGGGCCTCCCTGCTCTCCTTGTGCAGCTTCAGCTTGAAACGGTCCGCCAGCAGGTTCTGGAGCATCATCTTGGCATCTTCCTTGGCGGCGCCGTGGGGGACCTTCGCGATGACGTCGAAGTGCTGGCTATCCATCCAGGAGGGGCCGGAGACCTGGAAGCTCTGCACGTCATAGGCGCGCATGATCAGCATTCTCAGCGTCATATCGGTGAGCCGGATCCGGCTGGGATCGGGGGTTCCCGGGCCGCCGCCCCAGTCCCCCTGGATCCGGCGCATAGCTTGCGGAGCGGCCGGTTTAATGGAGGCTACTTCGAAAGTGAGTTTCGGGTTGGGCTGCTGCCCCAGGGCGATGGACGCGCAGAGGAGCACGGCGGCACTGGTCATACGGAACATCATGGTATCTCCTGGAGATGCTTTGGACGCATGGATCTAGTGTCCTGAGTTAGAAGTTCGTTCACAAAGTCGTTGGATTTTCCCGAGGATCAGGTCGGCATCCGCAGTCCAGACGAATGGTTTTGGGTTCTCATTATTATGGTTCAGGTATTCCTTGATCGCTTTCTCCAAGCTCCT
>DASQZT010000224.1:0-9715 GCA_035638575.1 Bryobacteraceae bacterium | reverse complement strand
TTCCAATGGTTCGGCGCGCCGCAAGCCGCAAGCCAGACCATCACCGTCGCCGCCGCCCTGGTGCTGCTGCTCGTCACCGGATGGGGCCTGCGCAATCTGGCGGCCGGCCGCGCGGTGTACGCCACGGGCTCCAATGCAGAGGCGGCGCGCCTCGCGGGCATCGACCCCGCGCGCGTGGTCTTCGTGGTCTTCGTGCTGGCCGGCGCCCTCGCCGGGTGCGCCGCCTTCTTCAACGCCGTCCGCTTCAACCAGATTCCGAGCAACGCCGGTCTGGGGCTCGAGATGAAGGTGATTGCCGCGGTGATTGTGGGCGGCACCGCGGTCACCGGCGGAAGAGGCACGGTTGTCGGCACCTTTCTCGGCGTGGTTCTGCTCGGCTCGATCGGTCCGGCGCTGACCTTTCTGGGAATCAACGCCTACTGGGAGCGCGCCATTCAGGGCGCCATCATCCTGGCCTCCGTGGCCATCGACGCGGTCCGCGTCCGCTCGGTGAAATATGCAGGCATCGCTGCCGCTCAACGCGCATAGGCCCTGGCGCGAGCGCTGGTTCCCCAACGGCGAATGGATCCTCCTCCTCGCCCTGGTAGTCGAAGTCGCAGCGTTCTCCGCGCTGGGCACGAATTTCTTCACGTGGTCCAATTTCTTCGAAGTGGTGCGGCTCAGCGTGGAACTGGGCCTGCTCGCGCTGGCGCTTACTCCGGTGATGATCACCGGCGGCATCGATCTCTCGGTGGGCTCCATGATGGGACTGGCGGCCATCGTGTTCGGCGTCTCCTGGCGCGACTGGCATCTGCCGATCGCCGCCGCGGCCCTGGCGGCGATCCTGACGGGTTCGGCCGGCGGCGTGCTCAATGCGCTCCTGATCACGCGGCTGGGGATTCCGCCGATCATCGTCACGCTGGGCTCCTATTCCATGTTTCGCGGCATTGCCGAAGGGATCACCCACGGCGCGGCGAACTACAGCGGCTTTCCCGCGGCCTTCCTGCGGCTCGGCCAGGGATATTGGTGGGACGTGGTTCCGGTCCAGTTTCCGCTGTTTGTCCTGGCGTTCGCCGGCTACGCGGTCCTGCTGCACCGTTCGGCCATCGGCCGCACGCTCTACGTGATCGGCTTCAGCCCCGGCGGGGCGCGCTACGCCGGAGTTCGCGTGGCCCGTCGCATCGCGCTGGTCTACGTGCTCTCCGGGCTGGTCTCGAGCATCGCCGCCATTATCTACGTGGCGCATCTCGGCCAGGCCAAATCGGATGCCGGAACGGGATACGAGCTGGCGGCGATCACCGCTGTGGTGCTGGGCGGCACCTCGGTGTTCGGCGGCCGCGGCACCGTCTGGGGCACTCTCTTCGGCCTCTTCACCATTTCGGTTTTGCAGAACGGATTGCGCCTAGCCGCCCTGCCCTCGGAGCTGACCGGCGTGCTGACCGGCGTAGTCCTGATCCTGGCGATCGGGGTGGGGCGGGCCATGGCGGTCCGCCGCTCTCCGGAATCCACACTCGAGGAAACACCTTCCATGCGGAACTCGCAACTCGCCGTGCTCTGCGCGGTAGTCATCGCCGGCTCGCTGATCGTGGCCGGCTCCAATATCTGGCTGGCGCATTCGCTGCGTCCCGCCGGTGAAGCCGGCACGCCGGCCTCGCCCCAGGGCGGTCATCGACCGGTGATCGCCATGATGCCCAAGGCGAAGGGCGACCCCTACTTCGTAAGCTGCCATGCCGGCGGAGAGGAAGCCGCCCGCGAGACCGGCGTCGAATTGATCTGGGACGGTCCCACCGACCTGGACCCCGCCAAGCAGAACGAGGTCGTGGAAGGCTGGATCACGCGCCGCGTGGACGTGATCGCGGTCAGCGTGGAGAACGCCGCCGGCATCTCCACGGTGCTTCGCAAAGCCCGCCAGCGAGGCATCCGCGTGCTGACCTGGGACGCCGACGCCGCCCCCGACGCGCGCGACTACTTCATCAACCAGGCCACCGCCGAAGGGATCGGCTTCACCCTGACCGACGAAGCCGCGCGCCTGCTCAACGGCCGCGGCGAATTCGCCATCATCACCGGCGCGCTGAGCGCGGCCAACCAGAACCAGTGGATCGCCTTCATCAGGCAGCGCCTCGCGAAGTACCCCAACCTGAAGCTGGTCACCATCCGCCCGAGCGACGACGATCGCGACAAGGCCTTCGCCGAAACCCAGACTGTGCTCAAGGTGTACCCGTCGGTGAAGCTGGTGATGGCCATCGCCACCGCCGCCGTGCCCGGCGCGGGAGAAGCCGTCCGCCAGTACGGCCGCAAAGACGTGAACGTGATTGGCCTCTCGCTCCCTCGTCTCTGCAAGCCGTACGTCCACGACGGCACAGTCCAGTCCGTGGTGCTGTGGAACACCCGCGATCTCGGCTATCTCACGGTCTACACCGGCGCCCTCCTCGCCGAGGGGAAGATCACGCCGGCGACCGCGTCTTTTTCAGCCGGCCGCCTCGGTGCCATCGAGATCCGCGGCGACCAGGTATTGCTCGGCAAGCCGCTGATCTTCAACAAGGCGAACATCGATCAGTTCGACTTCTGACCGCCACCCGATGTGGCGCAGGCACTCCTGCCTGCCGCGTCGGCACTCATGCCGACGCCTGGCTTCGACAGCACCCGCGAACAAGTGTCGAGACGAGCGGACATGCGCCGCAGCGTGCCGGGCCCAGGACTCTTGCCAAACTCGCCGTGTCTTCCTCCAGGATCGAAGACCACCGGCTCCTCTCAGCGCGAACAGCCCCACCGCGGTTGCGACTCCGGGAAAACCCGGAAACAACACGTATTTGACGACACAGGATATTAAACCTTGGCCTTGTCTGGTGGATGCACCCATACCGAACGGCGTGGACTTCCCAATCGCGATCGGCCATCATTTGAGTACAAGGCGCCGCGACGCGGAATTGCGAGGAGAGTATACGCATGGCGGCAACTTATCGCGCAGTGATGTTGACCAGGAAGGGCGGACCGGAGGCCCTCCAGGTTGTCGAGTTGCCCGTTGAGCCCCCCGGCCCGGGGCAACTGCGCGTGCGGGTGCGCGCTGCCGGCGTGGGTTCGACGGACTTGATCGTGTTGGCCGGAAAGTATCGGTACGCACCGAAGATACCCTTGGTGCCCGGTTATGAGGTCGCCGGTATAGTGGATGCTGTCGGCGCTGGTGTCACCGGTTTCGAAGTGGGCCAACGTGTGGCGGCGCTTACGGTGTACGGGGCATTCGCGGAACTTCTTGTGCGCGAGGCCGGGCACTTCCTTCCGATTCCGGATGGCGTTTCCGATCGCGACGCGGCCGCGGTGATCTTGAACTACGTCACCGCGTGGCAGATGATTTACCGGGTTGCCAAAGTCGAAGCTGGCCGGACTGCCTTGGTCACTGGCGCCGCGGGGGGCGTGGGCACTGCCGCTCTGCAACTCTTAAGACTGGCGGGAGTGAAGACTTACGGCGCTGCTTCGGCGCCCAAGCATGGCACTTTGCGCTCACTCGGTGCGACCCCGATCGACTATCGGGCTGGGTCGATTGATCGCCTCACACGTGCCCTGGAACCTGGGGGTGTCGACTACGTGTTCGACGCGGTCGGAGGCGCCAACATCGGTGGGTGTATCGGCGCGCTCCGGCGGGGCGGGACGTTGGTCGGATTTGGTTTCATGGGGGCCTCCGCAACGTTGTCCCAACTGGCCATGTTCGCCAATATCTTCCTCGGTGCGCGCCTGCGCGGACGGCACGGCAGGTTCTATGGCATCACAATGCTGTATCGGAAAGACCCGAAACCACTGCGCGAGGATCTTCCCGGAATCTTCTCACTCCTCGCGGAGAAGAAGGTCGATCCTCTGGTCACCCGCACGTTCCCGCTTCTGGATGCGAGAGAGGCGCTTGAACTTCTGGCGGCGGGTTCCGTGGAAGGAAAAATCGTGCTCACCAATGGCTGATTCCGGGCGACAGCCAGGCGCGTCTGCGCAACGTTCGCAGGGTTCTCGGTTCATCGCCGGCCCTATCTCCTCACAGTCTCTGACGCGGCTCGCAAGGCTCGGAAACGCCCCGGCCGGATGCGAGATACTACCGAGGTGTCATCATGATCGAATCTTCTGATTTTCGGGCTAAAAGAATGCCGCTGAACCACGGAGCCGGCCATATGCCTGTACTCGGCTTTGGCACCCTGATTCCCGGTGCAGCCGCGACGATAAGTGCTACCAGAGACGCGCTGGAAGCTGGATTTCGACACTTCGATTGTGCGGAACGATACCGGAACGAGCGTGAGGTGGGCGAGGCGTTGCGGGCAGGACTCGCCGCTAGAGGGATTGCGCGTGAAGACATCTTTGTTACTACAAAGTTGTGGAACTCCAATCATCGGCCTGAGCGGGTCAAACCGGCTTTCGAGGCGAGTCTGGACAGACTCGGGCTCGACTATCTGGATCTCTATCTCATTCACACTCCATTTGCGTTTCAACCGGGGGACGAGCAGGATCCGCGGGATCAAAACGGCAATATCCTTTACGACCGCGGCGTGACTCTGCTCGAGACCTGGGGGGCGATGGAGAGTCTCGTGGACACTGGCAGATGCCGGGCCATCGGACTGTCTGATATCAGCTTGAACGAACTGTTGCCCATTCACGAGTCTGCGAGAATCAAGCCGGCTGTGGTCCAGGTCGAAGCCCATCCGTATCTGCCGGAAACGGAGCTTCTGGCATTCTGCAAGGAGAAAGACGTTGCGTTTTTGGCTTTTGCGCCGTTGGGTCACGGAATAAGGCCGGGGCCGCTCGAAGATCCAGTCATTACGGCAATCGCCGCACGCGTGGGAAAGACGCCGGCACAGGTGCTGTTGGCTTGGGCGGTGCAGCGTGGCACGGCTTTGCTTACCACCCCCAGGACCGCGGCCCGCGCGCGAGAGAATCTAAACATCTCCACCCTTCCGGAAGACGCGCTTGACGAAATCAATCGAATTCAGACTAGACAGAGGTTCAATGAAGTGGTGAAGACCGGCAGCCCGGGTTTCATTCCACAAGGTAGCTGACCATGACACCTAAACCCCACCTGGAGCGGTCCATGCAAGAGGAACAAATACGGGAAGCCCTGAATAAGCACTGGCAAGCGTCGGCAGCCGGCGATGCAAGCGCCGAACACGATATTTACGCGGACGATGTCATTTGTGATTATCCTCAGTCCGGTGAGCGAATCCTCGGGCGAAGCAATTTGCAGGCCTTGCGGAGTCATCATCCCGGCAAGCCGTCGGGCTTCAACGTCAGGCGAATTCTCGGAAAAGGTGATCTCTGGATCACGGAATACACAATCACCTATCAGGGACGGCCGGCATATACAGTCAGTATTATGGAATTCCGCGACGGTAAGGTTGTGTATGAGACACAGTATTTCGCGGATCCTTTCGAGGCGCCAGTCTGGCGAAGCCAATGGGTTCAGCGGATCGAGTGACGCCGCACGAGGCCGCAATGAAGAACTTCGACCGCATCACGGTTGATCCCGCACAGATGGGCGGGGCGGAGTCCCCTGCATGCGTCACCTGCGGATCCCCGTGGCCACCGCGCTGCGATTGCTGGCTGGCGGATTGACGGAGCGTGCGATTCTCTCCGAAAGCGGGCGTCTGTCCGGTAGCAGGCCGCCAGCCCGATCTGCCGGCTCGTGCTATCGCGCCACGGCGGCCCGCAGCGACGTCCACGAAGTGTCGAGCAGCGCGTCGATGCGCGCCCAGTCCGCATCCGTGACGCCGCCCGCCTCGGCGCGGGTGTCCCGCAGCACCATGGCCGCCGCGCGAGCCTGCGCGTGTTCCCCAAACCGGGAAACGGACTCGCCGTAGATTTCCGCCTGCAGATCGGCCAGCGCGCGCTCCAGGTCGCCCGGCGGGTGCGAGGCCCGCTCGCGATGCACGATCCACCACTCCAGTTCCAGCCGCGCCGCCGTGCCCGCGTCGAACACCACGTCGCTCGAGGCGCGGATCAGCCGGTAGAATGCTTCGAGATCCGGCAGGGCGCGCTGGTATTCGCCCCGGTCGTGGCCGCGTTGAAACACCACCGCCGCCCGCGCCGCGTGGAATGCGCCCACCGTAGAGCGCCAGAACGGTAAGTGGTATTGGGTGCGCAGCAGCGTCGCCAGTTCGCCGAATAGGCGGACCCGGCGATGATCATAGTACGAGCGCCACATCGCCGTTTCCAGCCGCGCCACCGCGTGCGCGTCGAACTCGCGCAGATTGCCGCGCGCCGGCACGTACAGGTCCCGCGCGACCCATGCAGCCAGGGCCGCCAAACCCAGCAGCATCAGAAACCGCCGGCGAATCTTTCCCGAGCGCATCATCAGACAATACGGACAGAGGACTGAAATGGATTATAAGCTCTGCCCCTCGGTCGTGGAAGCGATCGGCGAAACCCCGCTGGTGGAACTGTCGCGTGTCACCCGGGGCCTCGATGGTCGGCTGCTCGCCAAGCTGGAGTACCTGAATCCCGGCTCTTCGAAAAAGGACCGCATCGCGCGCCAGATCGTCGAAGACGCCGAATCGGACGGCAGCCTGCGTCCGGGCCAGACCGTCGTCGAACTGACCAGCGGCAACACCGGCGCCGGGCTCGCCGTGGTCTGCGCCGTAAGCGCCCACCCGTTCGTCGCGGTCATGTCCCGCGGCAACTCGCCGGAGCGGGCCCGCATGATGCGCGCGCTGGGCGCCGAGGTCGTCCTGGTGGAGCAGATGCCCGGATCGCCGCCGGGACAGGTCTCGGGCGGCGATCTCGAACTGGTGGAGCAGGCAGCTCGGCGCCTTACCCTCGAGCGGTGCGCATTCCGCGCCGATCAGTTCCATCATCCCGGCAACTTCCGCGCGCACTACCTGCACACCGGGCCCGAAATCCTCGGCCAGGCCGGCGGCCGTTTCGACGCCTTTTGCGACTTCGCCGGAACCGGCGGCACATTCGCGGGATGCGCGGCGGCCTTCAAGGAACGCGACCCGTCGATCCAATGCTTCATCGTGGAGCCCGAGGGCTGCGCCACGCTGGGCGGCGGCCCGGCCTCGAACGCCAATCATCGGATTCAAGGCGGCGGCTATTCCATGGCGGAACTCCCGCTCCTCCGCCGCGAGCACGTCGATGGCTACATTCGCGTGAGCGACCAGGAGGCCATCGACGGCGCCCGCCGCCTGGCGCGCGAGGAAGGGATCTTCGCCGGCTTCTCCTCCGGCGCCAACGTGGCCGCCGCGTTGAAACTGCTGCCCGGGCGGACCGTCGTTACACTCGTTAACGACTCCGGGCTCAAGTATCTCAGCACCGAATTGTGGCCGTGAAACGCGGCGCCAGCGCTGCCAGAAAAAGGCCAGGAGGAAAAAAGGCCTCCCGTCTCGGGCATCGTGGTCAACGCCAACGATGTTCTCAAGGTCAATATCACGATGCAACTGGGCGCTGTCACCGAGACCGTGCTCCACCACGATTGAAGGCACCCAGGTCCGGGAACTGGCCCTGGGCACTTCGCAACTTCGCGCAACTGGTCAGCCTGATGCCCGGCGTGATCAACCAGGCCGGCCCGGATGAGCTGTTTGTCGGCACCACCGTGGCATCCGGCACCACCGCCACCACCCCCTACTCGGTCAACGGCATGCGCAACTCCTCCAACCACTTGACGGTGGACGGCGCCGATAACGTGGACCGCGGCAGCAACCTGACCCTGGGCTACTATCCGAGCATTGATGCCACGTCGCAATTCACCGTGCAGCGCAGCACCTACACCGCCGACACGGGCCGCGCGGGCGGCGCGCAGATCAACGTGGTCACCAAGAGCGGAACCAGGACGCGCTCAATGCCAACGTCCGCCAATCGCACGCCGGTGCGCTGGAACGACTTCGGCGGCACTTTCGGCGACGGCGCATCATCAACTACACGACGTTCAATCCCACCTTGCCCACCGCCGGCATGCTGCAAGGCAACTTCATCCAGCCGGTGTGCATCACCGCGATCAGCGCCGGAGCCGGTCGAGCCGGCCTGCTCGAGCATGCCCAACGGCTGCACCACCCACACCAACTCGCCGGGCCGCGCTTACGTATTTCACGCGCTGAACACGCTCCGGCCGACGCTGATCAACGACTTCGGTTTCAACTACACCTACAGCGCCATCGTGTCTACGCCGGAAGGCCTGACGGCCAAGAGCAACAACCCTGACATCAATCCCCAGGAGCCATTCACCAACTCGCAGGGCGTGGTCGCCTTTACCAACGCCGGCGCTCCCACGGGCACCAGCACCTTTCAGCAGTCTTGGGCCAACTTCCTGCTGGGCAACGTGTCTACGTTTACCATGCCCTCCACCGACATCACGCCGGATGTGCGGACCTGGCAGCACGAAGCGTACGCGCAGGACGATTTCAAGCTCAACCCGCGCCTGACACTGTACGTGGGCGTGCGCTGGAGCTACTTCGGCCAGCCGACCGACGCCAAAGGGCGGATGGACAACTTCGACCCGGCCCTCTACAACCCCGCCAATGCCCCCGCCGTGAACCCGGCCAACGGCAATTTCGTGACCCCGATTCCGTACAACAACCCGCCCACCAACGGCATCATCATCGGGGGCCGGAACTCGCCGTTCGGAGGCAAGATCGCCAACGACACCTATAAGAAGTTCGCGCCCCGCATCGGCGTCGCCTGCGTGACGATCTCCAATGCGTCTTTCTCCAACGTCACCAGCGGCACCGTGGGCGTCTCTGCCGCTCCCCTGGGTCTGCGCGCCACCCAGCTTCCGGCGCGGGTCCCGTACTACCAGCAATGGAATCCTACGGTAGAGCATCGCTTCAGGGAACCCACCTGCTGAGTATCGTGGACATCAACCAAGCCTATCCGGGAGCGGCTCTGGCCGCCGGGTTGCACACCACCTTCGAGCACCGGCGCCCTGAGCCCCGGCACGACCATCTTCACCACCACCCCTACACCTGGTCCAAGGCTCTGACGGATAACGGGTCCGACCGCTCCAACGCTCCGCAGAACAGACGTGTACACCATTCCCATCTTCCGGGGCAGCCGGGGCGTGGCCGGGCAGGCACTGAAGGGCTGGGAAGTCTCGGGCATCCCTTCGACCTACACCGGCGTGCCCAGCACCGTGACCACGCCCAGCGTGGATCCGGCGGGGTTGGGTATCCTCGGCAGCAGCGCGGCCAGCTCCCGCGCGCCAACCAGCCGGCGCAGTACGCCGGTTCGGCGCAGAGCAGCGCGCAGGGCCTGACCTGGGTGAACCCGAGCGGTCTCGCCAGCACCATCATCACCAGCCGGTGTTCGGCCAGATCAGCACGTTCCGCGCCCCGCGCCGTGTGCAGCTCGCGCTGAAGCTCATATTTCAGGCCGGCTGTTCCCGGGCTTCGCTTGCCCGCGGCCTGGGCCGCGCCTACAATGGACCACGTGAGAAGGATCGTGGTCTCTCTCTCCGCCCTGGCGGCCGTTTCGGCGTTGCTGGTTTCGTGCGCGCGGCCGAAGCAGTCCGCCCTCGTCCCGCCGCGTCCCGAACCGCGCGAGGACTCGCCCTTCGAAGCCGCCGAGTACTTCCGCGAGAAACGCGTGATGGGCGACGCGCTGCTTCCCATCGAGCGCTACGTGGAGGCGCAGCGGCGCACCCGGTCGATGGCGCGCGCCCGCGACGCCGGCGCGACTTTCGGCACGTGGGAATCGCTCGGCCCCGGCAACGTCGGCGGGCGCAGCCGCGGAATTGTCATCCACCCCCAGGACCCCAAAACGATCTGGATCGGCGGGG
>DASQZT010000223.1:0-21754 GCA_035638575.1 Bryobacteraceae bacterium | reverse complement strand
TAGCCGCCATAAAGCATTGCGACCGGGGTCTCTTCTATTTCCAGCGTAGCGAAACTGTCAAGCCCCACCCCGGTACAACGCCGCCCATTTTCATAATCTCGGGTGGCCGGCCCCTGGGCCATGCTAGTTTAGCTTGCCCGTTTCACGGTCCTGAAGATGTGCTACGATCTCGCCGTGAGAGGGGTTGTCCGGTAATGTGATGCGTCGGGAACGCTTCCTCGTCGGCCTCGTGGCGCTGATTGTAACCTACGCCTTCTTCATCGAGTACCTGCCGCCTTTCAAACGCGTCCATCTGTGGTCCGACGCCGCCGGTTATCACTATCCTCTCCAGCGTTACGCCTTCCAGTCGCTCAAGGAAGGCCGCATCCCGCAGTGGGACTCGTCCATTTACTGCGGCATCTCGTTCATCGGCAACGTGCAGGCGGCGTTCCTGTATCCGCCGGCGTGGCTGATGTACGCCGCGGTTTGGAAGCTGCCGCGCATTCCCTTCAAGGCTTACGAGGTGTTCACGTTCCTCCACGTATGGTGCGCGTTCCTCCTGTGCTACCTGTGGCTGCGGCGCAGAAGCGGGACGCTGCCGGCCATTCTCGGAGCGGCCGTCTTCGCCTGGACCGGGTACATGGTGTACCAGGTTTTGCATCCCGGCGTGGTCGGAGCAATGACCTGGATACCGCTGGGACTCTGGGGCATCGACGAGGCCGCCGACCGGCGGGATTGGCGTCCTCTGTGGAAAGTCGCAGCGGCTTCGGCTTTGTCTTTTCTGGCGGGTTATCCCGCGGCCTGGTTTGTCAACCCCGTGATTTTCGTCGTGTACGCTCTCGCGAGCCGCGGACACTGGCGGGCCGCCGCCGGCGCCTGCGTTGCGCTCGCGGCGTCGCCGCTCTTATTCATGGCTCAACTCCTGCCGTCCGTGGAAGCGCGCTCCATGATGGTGCTCGAGCCGAAGTACGGGCCATCGGCTTACGGATTTGGCGCCTTGCTGCTCTCCTTCTTCCTTCCGAATTGGTTTGATTTCAACCCCGGCCAGCCGGTCTCCTCCGATCCGTCCTGCTTCTATCTGTATCTTGGTCTTCCTGCCCTTTTCGCCGCGGCATGGGCGGTCCGGCGCCGCCGGGTCCGTCCTTACTTACAGCCGGCGCTGGTGTTGGCGATTGCCTTTCTCCTTGCCAATCCGCCGAGCTTCCTGGTCCGTGCGGTTGAGAGTTTTCCCACCTTGGATTACACGATGCAGCCGTATAACTTTTATGCGGCCGTGGCCGCCATGGCCGCGCTGATCACGGCTATCGCCTTGAATGACTTTCTCGAGAGCCGCGACGAACGAGCCATGCCGCCCTGGGTGTTGTTCGGTTCCGCCGCCGCCCTTGCCGTGTGGTCTTTTCGTCAGCTCCTGATTTGGCATCGCGGCGGGCTCTTCGCAACCGGCGCGCGGGCGGTGGCGCAGACAGCCGTTGCCCTCGTGCTCTTCTCGCTTTGCCTGTGGTGCGCCCGCCAGGCCGCCGGACGGCGCAGGACTCTCATCGCCGCCGTGTTGCTGTTTGCCGCCGCGACCGATTTCAAAGTGTTCGGCGCGGGGCGCGTGTTCAATGCAGTCACCGGAGATGTGGATGACGAATATCCTCCGTACGGCATCGGCGGCATAGACGATGATGCCTATCGTGCCATGCGCGAGAACCGGCATTACCGTGTGATTACCGATGATTCGAACGGGCCGGATCCGGTTCAGTACCGCATGTGGGGGCTGGCCACGCCGGAAGGATTCGACCCCTTCCTTTCCCTGCAGTACAAGCAAAGGATTCAGCGGTGGGTACCGTTTCAGACCAATCGTTTGTTCTACGCGGACCTCGAGAACGACGACATGCTCCAGTCCCTCGGCGTGCGGTATGTGCTGGTGCGGGAAGGCGCCGGACACGATCCGGAGTTGGCCGCCAGCGCGAACTTCCGGTTAGTCGGCCGAAAGAAAGTCTTCTGCCACGTGT
The DNA here is from genome assembly GCA_035638575.1 of Bryobacteraceae bacterium. Lineage (GTDB taxonomy): Bacteria > Acidobacteriota > Terriglobia > Bryobacterales > Bryobacteraceae > DASQZT01. The sequence continues at coordinate 19,778 of DASQZT010000223.1, read as the reverse complement.
ACGAATACTTGCACGCCAAGCCGCCCTATCGCTGGGAGGACGAGCGCAGCGGTTGGGTAAAGCCCACAGCCTGGACTCCCGAGCGCCGGGAATTCCTGATGGAATCCGGCCGGGGCGGCCGATTCGTCCTGGTCGAGCAGTTCGCTCCCGGGTGGCGGGCGATGGTTGACGGCCGTCCCGTCGAGATCGAACGATGGGACGGGGCGTTCCAAAGCATCCGGCTGACGGCCGGCCGGCATCGTGTCGCTTTCGAGTACCGTCCGGTGAGCGTACAGGCCGGCGCGGCGATCAGTGTTCTGGCTCTGGACGTCCTGCTCGTTCTGGTGTGGGTGGATTTCAAGGTGCGGCGCCGCGCTGCCGGCTCACCGCGATGACTCGTTAGAGCTTTACCCGCTTCCTTCGGCCGGCGAGCGCCGCGGCGCCGAAGCAGGTCAAAATCCAGGTGGCTGGCTCTGGCACCGCCGCCGCACCGCTTACGGTCACGTCGTCGATATAGTCCGCGGAGGGCACATTGTAGCCTTGGAAAACGAGCGTGGTGCTCGCTCCCGTCGCCAAGAGCGACGGTAGCACGATCTGCGTGTACGGGAACTGGTTGCTCAAAACGGTCCCGGATGGATCGTCGTAGACCAGGCTGCCGTTCCAGAAGACCTGAAAGTCGGCGTTCGAATGGTTAAAGTGAGTGTCGAGCCAAAAGCTGAGCGCGTAACTCTGCCCGCCAACGGTGTGAAGGCTTTGCTGGATAATGTCATACGACCAACACCAAAACGGCGTATAAGGGCGTTCCCGGTGCAAGGTGCGGCGCCCCGCTACCGGCTCACCAGCGCGTTGAAGAACATCTTGAACGTCAGGTAGCTCTGCGCGCGGTATTGCGGGCGCATGCCGAAAAGCACGGCGCGGCCGCTGCCGAGCGGCGCATCGATGACCGCCGCTTTTCCGGCAATCACCTTTTCGCCGACCAGCCAGCCCGAGGCCAGCACGCCGGAATCGGGATAGCGCGCCACCACCGGAAGCTGCGTGTCCCAGGCGGGGCTTTGCTCGCTCCAGATGGCGATCTCGGCCGGCACGCCGTACGCTAAAGGGCTGCGCGTATCGATCCTGGCGTTCAACAGCGACCCCGGTACGTAGAACTCGCTCGACCCGCGCTCGGTCACCGCTCGCGCCGCCACGCCCAGGCGCGAAGTCGCGAACTCCGAGGCGCCGTTCAGAAACACCAGCGTGCCGCCGCCGTTGGCAAACTCTTTGAGGGCGTCGATGCCCTTGGCGCCGATGCCGCCGGCGTAATCCTCGGGCATGTTCCGCTGGCCGTTTTCGATGCTCTGGGCAGTCTGTTCGGCGAACACTACCACGTCGAAGCGCCTCCGAAGGCCGCCCGCCTGGATATCGCGGTTGTGCACGGTGGTGTACGCGAAACCGAATTGCTCCAGCAGCCAGCGCGTCCAGCCCTCGTCCATGTTGGCGGTCCATGGCTGGTAGAGGGCGATGCGCGGCCGCGGCAGCTCTTTCCAACCGGAACGGGCAGCCAGCGCGAAGTCGCCGGTTCCCGGATCGCGCCACACCCGCCCGCCTCCGGCCCAGGCTCGGTTGACGGCCATCCAGGAATCGGTGTCCGCGGCTTTCAGAACAGGACCTTGCGCGGCGGCAGGGGCGCGCCACTCGCCGGAAAACGCCACCGGCTGGTTCGCCGCGCGAACATCCACCCCCATCAGCAGGGGCAGGGTATTGGCGGTGACGTCGTAGGGCCGCTTGGGCGGACCGCCGGGATACAGGCGGTCCTCCGGATAGCGCTGCCGCTCCAGCAGCGTTTTGGCCCACCCGCTGTAAGGCTGGTGCATGGGGATGACGGCGCTGCCATCTGCGCCGCGTCCTACCTCCACCTCGCCGAAGCGCAGCGTCTCGATCAGTTTGCGCGTGGCCCCCGGGTCCCGCTGAACGGCGGAAACGACAAAGCCCCACGGCTCGCTGCGGGCCACCTGGCGCTGGCCCACACGGTAGAAATTGCGCAGCAGCTCGTCGCGATGGAGCGCCGCGTTGTACAGGCAGGACTCCCACGCGATCAACTGGTAGTCGATGATGTCGCGCAGATGCCAGGTGCCGCCCATCCACGGCTCCAGGTAATTCCACGAGCGCTCCCGCGGGTTGTATCCGAGGCCCGTATCGGCGATCTGATCGCGCGTCAGCGTGATCGGCGACGCGATGCGCGCGCTGGCGGATTCCGTCAGCAGCCGCAGCCCGCCGTGAAAAGCCTGGTAGTGGCGCGACGGCGTCCAGAAATCGTAAACGCCGTGAATGACCACCCCGGTCTTGCCGCGCGCCGTCAGGTCCGCCGCCATGGACGCCCCCATCATGTTCATCTCCTGCATGAGGATCGGGTCGATATTCGGCTCGGTGGGGTCGAGCCACGGCGGCACGAACAGGCGCGCGCCGTCGGTCCCCATCTGGTGCACGTCGTAGACGATCTCGGGATGCCACACGTTTTGCAGCCTGGCGATCGTCAGGCGCGTTTCGGCCTGCGAGAAGATGTACCAGTCGCGGTTGTTATCATGGCCCGTGTACTTGTTGTACAGCTCCGGCGGGCTGCTGCCTTCGTAAGGAGTGTTCAGCGTCTTGCGATACCAGCGGGTCACGATGTCCACGCCGTCGGGATTCAGGGAAGGGACCAGCAGCACGATGGTGTCCTTCAGAATGGCGCGGTAGTGCGCAGTGTCCCCGGTGAGGATGCGGTAGGCGAATTCGACCGCGGTGTGCGTCGAGGCGATCTCGGTCGAGTGGATGGAGCACGTGATCAGCACCACCGTCTTGCCCTCCGCGAAGAGTTTCTCCGCCTCCGCCGGAGGTGTCTTCCGCGGGTCGGCCAGTTTTTGCTGGATTTCGATATAGCGGTCAAGACGGCGGAACGTTGCGGGATCGGCAATCGTGGCGGCGAGGAACGGCCGGCCTTCGGTGGACTTGCCCAGTTCCTCGACGCGGATGCGGTCGCTGGATTTGGCGAGAAGCTGGAAATAGCCGGCGACCTTGTCCCAGTCGAGCACCGTTTTGTCCGCGCCGATCTCGTGCCCGAAATAGCTGCGGGGTGTGGGGACCGCGGCGTGGAGGAGCGAGGCGGCAGACCATAAAAGGAGAATTCCGGAACGCGCTGCCTTCAAGGCAGCACCTCCAGCATTCGGTCGATCTCGGCCGGACTGATGTAGAAGTGCGGCGATGTGCGGACCCATCCGGCGCGCGGCGCGGCGGAAATCCCGGCGGCCCGGAGCCGGCGGACGATCTCCTTATCCTCCAGTCCCGGCTTCCGGAAGCTCACGATCCCCGCGCCCGTCTCGGGTGTCCGATTTCCCAAAATTTCGTACCCGCGGGCCTGAACACCCTCGGCGATCCGATTGCCGAGATTTTGGACAATGGGGGCTATTTCTCCTACCCCGACTTCAAGTATAAATTCAATTGCAGCCTTTAAACCAAAACAGCCAATTGTATTTAGCGTTCCGCATTCATAACGGCCCGCATCCGGCCGGAGAGTCATGTCCCGCGAACCGTAGTCGCTGTAGCCGGCGACGTTGGTCCAACCGAATTCCACAGGCCGTACACGGTCCTGAAGTGCCTGATTTATATAGAGAATGCCGCATCCTTCCGGCCCCAGCAGCCACTTGTGGCCGTCGGCCGCGAGGGCATCGATATGCCATTTCACATCGATTGGAAACGCGCCCAGCCCCTGGATTGCATCTACCAAGAAAAAGCAATGGTTACTGCTGCAAATCTCACCAATCGCTTCAAGTGGTGCCCGGTATCCGGTCAGGAATCCTACAAAGCTGACCGCCAGCAACCGTGCGCCGCGGCAGGCTTCATCGATGCGCTCCAAAGGGTCGGTGGCGGACAGCCATTCCACCGTAACGCCCTGTTTTTCCAATTGCTTCCATGGGTAGAAGTTAGCCGGAAACTCATCCTTGAAGCCCACCATCCGGTCACCGCGCTTCCAATCGAGTCCCATCGCTACCGTGGCGATGCCCTCCGACGTGTTCTTCACCAGCGCGATCTCCGATCGGTCGGCGCCGATCAGTTTGGCGGCGGCCGTCCGCACCCCTTCGTACGCCGCCAGCCACTGGTCGTAGTGCATGCTGCCGTAGTGCAGGCAGTCGTCCGCCAGTTGCTTCATGGCGTCGGCGGCCGGCTTCGAGAGCGGTGCCACGGCGGCGTGATTCAGGTATATCAGCCGCTCGCGCACCGGAAACTGGTGTGCATGCCGTTCCCAAAGGGCGGGTTCGGCCAGAGAATTTGCTTTTGGATTTGAGGCCATTCCCTTTACAATACGTTAATAGGGCTCTGGAAGGCACCGGATGAGATCTCAGTTCGCCGCTATTTTCGCCGTGCTGCTGGCTGTCGGCATTGCGCGCGCCGCCGACAAGAAAAAGGACGACCCAAACCAGATCGGCAACCGCAGCGTGGGCAAGTGCCTGAACTTCTACTCGCTGGATAAGGAGATGGCGCTGGGCAAGCAGTTGGCCGAGGAAGTGCAGCGCCAGGCCAAGGTCAGCGACGACCCGTTGATCTCCGAGTACGTAAACCGCATCGGCCAGAACCTCGTGCGCAACTCGGATGCCAAGGTGCCGTTCACCTTCCGCGTGATCCAGGACGAGTCGCCCAACGCCTTCGCGTTGCCGGGCGGATTCGTTTTCGTCCACACGGGGCTGATCAAGATCGCGGACGAGGAGGACGAGTTTGCGGGCGCCGTGGCGCACGAGATTGCGCACGTGGCCGCGCGCCATATGACCTGCCACGCCACCAAGGCCGAGCTTGCCGGTCTGCTCAGCATGCCTCTGGGCGCGGTTCTGGGCGGAGGATTGGGCGGCTACGCGGCGCGCCAGGGTGCTGCGGCCGGGCTCGAAAGCATGCTCATGAAGTTCAGCCGCGAGGATGAATCCGAAGCCGATTTTCTGGGTGTGCAGTACATGTACGCGGCGGGTTACGATCCCAACGGGGCCATCAGCATTTTCGAGAAGCTGGAAGCCATGCAACGCAAGCAGCCGGGCGCCGTGTCCAGGGTGTTCTCGACGCATCCCATGGATGCCACGCGCATCTCCAGGACCCAGGAAGAAATCGGGCGGATCCTGCCTTCCAAGCCGGAATACGTGGTGAGCACGTCCGAGTATCGCGACATGCGCGCGCGGCTGATGGCGCTCGAGGACGGCCGCAAGGCCGATGACAAGGACGGGCGTCCGCGCCTGCGCGTGGCCCCCGGCGCGGGCAAGTCCGGCGACCCGGACGGCCAGGACGACCGCCCCACCATTCGCCGCCGCGAACTGATGGAGTAGTCCCACCTGCCCCGCAATCGCACTAAAATAGGGAGGACATGAAGACTCTTCTTGCTCTCCTTGTAGCCGTCGCGGCGATTGCGCTGCCGGCGTTCGCCCAGGTGAAGATCACGCCCGGCGCCGAGAAGGTTGCCATCGAAATCAACGGCAAGCCCTTCAGCGACTTTTATATTGCGGGTCCCGAGGTGGCCAAGCCCTACCTGTGGCCACTGCGCGCCGCTTCCGGCACGTATGTGACCCGCATGTGGCCCATGGAAAAGGTGGAGGAGGAAGCCGCCATCCAAAGGCCCGACCACCCGCACCAGCGCGGACTGTGGTTTGCCCACGCCAAAGTCAACAACCTGGATTTCTGGAACATCGCTCCGCTCGACCAGCGGCCCTACAACCAGCCCGATCGCGGCAAAATCGTCCTGAAAAAACTGGGCGAAGTGAAAAGCGGAAAGGACCAGGGCACCATCGTCTCGACCTTCGATTGGGACGATCATGACGGCCACCCGCTGCTCACCGAAATGCGCGTGATGACCTTTTACGCCGATCCCTCGCTGCGCACTTTCGATCTCGACCTCACCCTCACGGCGGTGAAGGACGTGGTGTTCGGCGACGAGAAGGACGGCGTGCTCGGCATTCGCCTGCGGCCGGTGCTTCAGGAGCAGGGCGGCAGCGGGCACATCACCAACGCCGACGGCATGGTGGGCGAGAAAGCGCTTTGGGGCAAGCCTTCGAACTGGTGCGATTACTCGGGCGAGATCGCCGGCGAGAAGGTCGGGATTGCGATCCTGGACAACCCGGCCAACCCGCGGCATCCGGTGCGCTGGCACGCGCGGGGGTACGGTCTGTTTGCCGCCAACCCCTTCGGCCTGGCGGCGTTCACCAACGACAAGTCGCAGAACGGCGAAACCACGCTGGCGCCTGGGAAGAGCCTGCGCTATCGCTATCGCCTGATCATCCATCCGGGCGACGCGGCCAGCGCCAGGATCGCCGCCCAGTGGGACAAGTACACCGCCGGGAAATAGCCGCTGGTCAACGCCCCGTAACTGAGCCGCGCGCCAGCAAGCGGTTCTTCACTCGCCCAACTTCGGAAAGCACACGCGATCCAGTATCCGCCGCGTCAGCTCCTCCATTGTCACGTATTGGTCCTGCTCTCGGTCGCGATAGAACACTTTGTCGGTCGGGAGTATCCCCACTTCGATGCTGAGCGGTTCGCCGCCGCGGTCGATCTGGAAGCCGGGCAGGGAAGTGTCGGAAGCGACTTCAACCTTGGCTCTCTGCTCCCACTTGCCGTCTTTCTCTTCGCGAAACACGATTAAAATCTTGGAGCCGAGTACTTGGAGGTCGGCGGACTGCGCCCCGAACGCCTGGGTGTAGACCTTGAGGCAGGAGACCAGCGCGTGGCGCACCTCGTCAAGCGCCCGCGGCAGGCGCTGCATGATCTCCGCTTCGCGGCGGCGCCGGTCCTTCTCTTCGGAAATCCTCAACTCGAGCCATTGGAAACTCATCCGCCTTTCATGGTAACAGTGGTCCCACGGTATCATCGAAGCTGACGCCAATGTCCCGTTACCTGCTGCTCGCTCTCCTCGCGCGGCCCATCCTGGCCGCCGGCACGACCGTGCTGTTCGATCCTTCCACTCCCTCGACCGGCCCGTTCCCCACGGATTTCCTCACCGTGTCCGACCCGGACCAGAAGAGCGGGCTGCGCCTGAATCTTCCCCTGCCCGACTGCAATTCGCAATACACCACGTGCCAGGAAATCGGTCTGCTGGAGCAGATCGACGGCTTCAGTCTCCGCGCCCGCGCGCAAATCCGGTTCTCCGCACCGGTGGACACCACCACCCTCAGCAGCGGCATTTTCTTCGTAGCTCTGGAAAACCTGACCAGCGACGAGCCGGGAATTCACAAACCCGGCGACCGAATCGCCGTCAACCAGGTGGTCTACGATCCCGCGGCCAACACGGTCTACGCCAAGCCCGATTCGGTGCTCGATCAGCATCGGCGTTACGCCATCGTGGTGACCGACGCGGTGAAAGACGCCGCCGGCGCCGCCGTGAGCCCCGACCCGGCCTACACGCTGTGCACGCAGGGCATCACCCCGTACTGCTCCGCCCTTGCGCTGGAATTGCGCGGCGTCTCCGTTCCGGGCAGGATCGTGGCGGCCTCGTTCTTCACCACCATGAGCGCCACCGCCTGGCTGGAGCACGCCCGACTCATTCTGGACTACGTTCCGCCGGCGGTCATGCTGGCGCAACCCCAGAGCACGTTCCGTATCGCGGATCTGTCTTCGATCGTCTTGCACGACCAGGTGGGTGTGAATCCGTCGAAGTTCTTTGATCTCTCCTTGCCGCTCGACCCTACGCTGCTCAGCGGTATCGACCGCGTGGTGATCGGCTCGTTTTTCTCGCCCAGCTTTCTCGAGGGCGACCAGACGATTCGGCCCGGGCCCACGCTCCCGCAGCTCGAGGTTCCCGGCAACACCAACCAGGTTTACTTCAACGCCCTGCTTCCTTCCACCCCCCCGCCGCCCGGCGGGTATCCGGTGGTGATCTTCGGGCACGGCTTAGGCGACAGCCGCTGGGGCGGTCCCACCGCGGTTGCCCCGACCCTGGCGCGTTCGGGGCTGGCCGTGATCGCCATCGATGCCGTGGGCCACGGGTTCGGCCCCGACAGCACCGTCACGTTCGTGGGGAAGGACGGCTCCAGCACCACCCTGACCGCCGGCGGCCGCGGCCTGGACGTCAACGGCGACGGCATCATCGAGAGTGACGAGGGCTGTGCCCTGGTGACCCCTGTGGCGTACGGAACCCGCGACTGCTACCGGCAGACGGTGGTGGATCTGATGCAACTGGTGCGCGTGATTCGCCAGGGTCTCGACCTGAATGGCGACGGCCAGCCCGACCTCGACCCCACCAGGATCTACTACTCCGGCCAGTCCCTGGGCGCCATCTACGGCACCATGCTGACCGCCGTCGAACCCACTGTGCGCGCCGCGGCCCTGAACGTGGGAGGCGCCAGCACGATCGACATCGTACATTGGAGCCCGGCGTATCGCGGTCTCGCCACCGAGCAACTGGCCCTGCGCATTCCGTCATTGCTCAACAAAGGGAGCGGCTACGACGAAGATTACGTGTTGCCCGATCAGCCCGTGAAGGTCACCACGGTGCCCGGCGCCATCCCCATCCAAGACGTGTTCGAGAGGCTGGAATGGCTGGGGATGCAAGGCGATCCGATCGCATTTGCGCCGCACCTGAAGGTGTCGCCGCTGGCCGGAATGCCCGCGACGCGGCCCATGCTGATGCAGTTCGCGCGCGGAGACCAGACCGTTCCGAACCCGGCGAACAGCGGCCTGATCGCTGCGGCCGGATTGCAGGCCAGCACCTGGATGTACCGCCACGACCTGGCGCGCGCCAAGGCCCCCGAGCTTCCCGTGGACCCGCATCCCTTCCTGGTGCTGTTCGTAAGCCTCGGCGGCGGCACGATTCAGTTGCCGAGCCTGAACGGCCTGGCCATTAGCCTGGACGCCCAGCAGCAGATCGCCACTTTCCTCGCGGGGGATGGCGCCGCCATTCCCGACCCGAACCAGCTCTCGCTGCTCTTGCTAGGCATTCGCGTCTTCGAGATTCCCTCGTTGCTGCCCGAAGACCTGGGCTTCTGAGTTATGTGGGGCAGGTTGGTAACCTGCGGACCGATTGTCAATCGGTCCAGGCGAGCCATGCTCGCCTGTTCGCGTCGTCGCGCAACGTTTCTGGCGCCAGAGACGATCCCGCCAGGGGTCGCCTGCCGCTCATCGGGACGCGCTCCCTTTTCATCCTCCGACCCGCGACCCCGCGCGGCTCAACGCTGATCGTTATCCGCGTTCATCCGCGTTGATCGGCGGCTGATAATCGTTCTTCTTTTTTGAGATACTACTACACTGGAAAGCGTCGCCCCATGCCCTTATCCGCCGGCACACGCCTCGGCCCCTACGAGATCCTGTCTGCGCTCGGCGCTGGCGGCATGGGCGAGGTCTACCGCGCGCGCGACACCCGCCTGGAGCGTGACGTGGCCATTAAGGTCCTTCCGGAGCCGTTCGCTGCCGACCCCGATCGCCTGCGTCGATTCGAGCTGGAAGCGCGGGCCATCGCGGCGCTGAACCACCCCCACATCTGTCAGCTCCACGACATCGGCCCCGGCTACCTCGTGCTCGAATATATCGAGGGCCAGCCGCTGCGCGGGGCTATGGCCGTCGAACCAGCGTTGGCTCTGGCCCTGCAGATGGTGAGCGCGCTGGAAGCGGCGCACCGGCGTGGCATCCTGCACCGTGACCTGAAGCCGGGGAACATCATGGTCACTCGGGAGGGGACGGCCAAGTTGCTCGACTTCGGCCTCGCCCGATTTGTCGGCATGGATGCCGACGCCACACGGACCGAGGAGGGCATGGTGGTGGGCACGGCGGCCTACATGTCGCCGGAGCAGGCCCAAGGCCAGCCTCTCGATGCGCGCTCCGACGTCTTCAGTCTAGGCGCCGTCCTGTATGAGATGCTCTCGGGGAGCCGCGCCTTTGGCGGAAGCTCGGCGGCCGATGCGCTCAGTCGCGTGCTGCGCGACGACCCGCGGCCGCTCGATGCGCCGCCGGCGCTGGAGCGCGTCGTCCGGCGATGCCTCGCAAAACAACCGGGGCAGCGTTTTCAGACGATGAGCGACCTGCGGGCGGCCTTGGAACAAGCTGCCGCGGAGGCCTCCAAACCCGCCGCGCGCCAGCCGTCCATCGCCGTGCTGCCCTTCGCCAACATGAGCGCCGACAAGGAGAACGAGTATTTCAGCGACGGCCTGGCCGAGGAGATCATCAATGTGCTGGCCCACATGCCGGGCATCAAGGTCGCCGGCCGCACGTCCTCCTTCTTTTTCCGGGGAAAGGACGTCGAATTCCCGGAGATCGGCAGGCGGCTCAACGTCGAGCACATTCTCGAGGGCAGTGTTCGCAAGGCGGGCAGCCGCGTCCGGGTCACGGCGCAGCTCATCAAGGTGGCGGATGGTTTTCATCTCTGGTCGGAGCGCTACGACCGCGAGATGACCGACATCTTCGCGATTCAGGATGAGATCACGCACGCCATCGCCGGGGCTCTCAAAATGAAGCTTTCCCCGGAGGATGCGGCGCCCCGGCGTCACGAACCTGACCTTCGCGCGTACGAAGCGTACCTCAAGGCCCGGGAATACTGGCACAAACCGTCGCTGGAATCGCTGGAGCGGTTCAAGGAATGCCTGGAACGCGCCATCCAGCTCGATCCGAATTTCGCGCTGGCGTACAGCATGCTGGGCGGCTACTACACGATGCTCGCGAACCTGGGCATCAGGCCGGCGCGCGAGGTCATCCCCCTGGCGCGCGCGGCGGAACTGGAGGCGTTGCGGGTCGATCCCTCGCTGCCGGAAGCCCACGCCCTGTTGGGCGTGTGCGATGGCGACGACTACGACTGGAACGAGGCGGAGCGGCGATGGCGTCTGGCGATGGCTCGCGAACCCGTTTCCCGCGACGTTCGCTTTTGGTACGGGAACCATTACCTGTCGCTGATTGGCCGCTTCGCGGAGGCCGTGGAAGCCATGGAGTGGGGCCTTCAACAGGATCCGCTGAATCTTTTGTACCGCAGCATTCTTGGGATGGGTCTCCGAAACGCCGGCAGGCTGGAGGATGCGGAAGCCGAATTGCGGAAGGTTCTGGAGATCGATGAAAACTTCCCGCATGCCCTGGGTACGCTCGGCGCGGTCTGCGCGCAGCAAGGGCGGTTTGGGGAAGCGCTCGCGTTGACCGAAAGGGCGCATGTCCTGGCGCCTTGGGCGAATGCCATCGTCGGACAGCTCGCGGCGCTGCTGGTTCAAGCCGGGGACACGAGCCGGGCAGACGCGTTGCTCGCCAAGCTCCGGGTGGGCAAGGCATGCGGAGCACCGGCCGGGCTGGCGGTTTTTCACGCCATGCGCGGGGAATTCGATCAGGCCGCGGAATGGGCCAGGCAAGCCATCGAAGAGCGGTATCCGCCACTCTCCAGGATCCTGGGGCCGCTCCTCCGATCCACTCCCCAGTGGCCCGCCCTGGCGAAACGGATGAACCTGCCGGGTTGAACCTCGAGGCCCGATGTGGGGCAGCCATTCCTGGCTGCGGACCCGCTTTCCAGCGGGTCCCGTGTCCGCACTCGTGCGGACACTCTTCTCGCAGGAGTGCGTGCGCCACGCACCTAGTCCTTCAGCCCTTGGGCGTAATCTTGCCGGCGAATGACTGGGCCACGATCTTGCCGTCCCGCACCACGAGCGTGTCCGTGCCCAATTCGTACACGTTGTCGGCTGTCTCCGCGGTCCACAGAACGTAAGCATAGTCGCCCACCACCGACTCGTGCTTCATGCTGAACGTTGTGCCCGGTTTTCCAAACTCCGCCAGCATCGCCTGGAACAGCCGCCCGATCTCGCCGGGTCCCCTGAGCGGTCCGTCCGGAGTAAAGAAGACGGCATCCGGCGCATAGTCGGATAGGATGCCCTTTAGATCGCCCTTGTCAAAACACTTGACGTGGTGGTCCAGAACGTCTTTGGTTGAAGCCATTTTCGTACCTTTCGCGATTTGCCGCCCACTCTCCCTGAAGCTAGAATAAACGTTCTTGTCACGCCGTTTTTCCACCGCCGGATTTCTGCTGGCCTCTTTGCTCGGAGCCGCCCCTCCCGCCGCCGCCCAGTTCTTTCGCGGAGTCAATATCTCCGGCGCCGAATTCGGCCAGACCCATCTGCCCGGCGTCTACAACACCGATTACACCTACAACAGCGAGCTGACCTTCCGCTATTTTGCCGCCCGCAATCTCAACCTCGTCCGTTTTCCGCTCCAGTGGGAACGCCTGCAACCCGTGCTTCGCGGCCCGCTCGACCCGCAGAACCTCAGCCTGCTGAAGGGTGTGGTGAGCTGGGCGAAGGCCGACGGCAACCTGCTCATTCTCGACATCCACAACTACGCGCGCTACTCCATCAACGAGAACGGCAAGCTGAACACCTATGTCATCGACCAGCCTGTCGGCGGCGTCGTCAAGGTGTCGCGCGACGACCTCATCGACCTGTGGGTGCGGCTCTCTGACGAATTCGCCAGTGAGCCCGCGGTCTACGCCTACGACCTCATGAACGAGCCGCACGACCTCACCGGCTGGAAAGACATTTCGCAGGCGGTCCTCACCGCCATTCGCCAGAACGGCGACGACAAGCTCGTGATGGTCCCCGGCGACAGTTGGTCGAGCGCCAACCGCTGGCAGAGCGTCCACGGCCCCGCCGCGTGGATCACCGACCCGGCCAATAATTTCCTCTACGAGGCGCACCAGTATTTCGACTCCGACGAGAGCGGCACCTATTCGAAAAGCTACGACACGGAGCTCGCCGCCAACCCGAACCTGGCCACCGTGGGCAGCACGCGGGTCCAGCATTTCCTGGACTGGTGCCACAGCAACAACGTGCGCGGCTACCTGGGCGAATTCGGCGTCCCTGATACGGACTCGCGCTGGTGGGCGGTGCTCGACGATTTCCTCCAAACGCTGGATGCCGCGGGAATGAGTTCCTCGTACTGGGCCGCGGGCGAATGGTGGGGAACCTACGCGCTTTCGGTGCAGCCGCTGAACAGCTACACCGTGGACCGCGTCCAGATGCCGTACCTGCTCGCGCATCTGCCGCCCGGCTCCTTCACGTCGGTCTCCGCCGCCAGCAATGGGAGTGCGACCTTCGCGCCCGGCTCTTTGATGGCCGGCTATGGCACGGGCTTGTCGCCCGGCACGGACCAGGCAGCCTCGCTCCCGTGGCCCACGTCGCTAAAGGGTGTGATGGTGCAGTTGACCGACAGTGCCGGAGGAATCTTCAACGCGCCGCTGACTTACGTCTCGCCCGGCCAGATCGACTACTTGATACCCGCCGAGGCGGCGTTGGGCCGGGTCAACATCCAGGTGCTCGCGGCCGGCCAGGTGCTGGCGCGCGGCAGTTACGTCCTGGAACGTGTGGCGCCGACTCTGTTTTCGGCGAATGGCTCCGCCGGCGGACCAGCCGCCGCCCTGATCCAGCGCGTGAAGGCGGACGGCACGGTCACTTACGAGTACACTTCCGCCGGCCCCATCGATTTCGGCGACGCCGCGGACCGCTTGTTCCTGGTGCTCTTCGGCACGGGGTTCCGCAACCCCGCGTCGCCTTCCCGCACCGCGCTGAGCCTGGGCAGCACGACGCTTTCGATTGCTTATCAAGGGCCCCAGCCGGACACGCCGGGTCTCGATCAGATCAACGCCGAGTTACCGCGCTCGTTAGTCGGAGCCGGTCAGGTTGCGGTGACTTTGCAGGTGGACGGGAAGTCGGCCAATCCGGTGACGCTCGGCTTCAAGTAGGGAGGAGTGCTGGGCGCTTGTCTTGGGCGCATTGGATCTCCGCATCCCGCCATTGTGGCGGAATGTCAGGAGTTCCTCCAGCGTTTCGGACGTTGCCCAGCGAAACTTGCCGGAAGCTCTCTTCCGCGCTTCCCTATTGCCGCGCCGCGCCGCCCCGTTTCCGGCGATCACCGGCTCAACCCTTTCTCGTTGCCATTCAACGTAGCGATTTTACCAGGAAGCATGATATCGCCCTGCACGCAGTTACATCGGGATGGCAGGAACTCTCGGCACTCGTCCGACTACCGGTCCCATGCTACGCTGGATGCTGAAGTGTCGTGAAACGCCCACCCTCTCGTGCTCGGCTTCGTCGAAAATCGTTGATTCAAATGCCTGTTGATCAGCTTCTGGCGGTGGCGGCAACTGCACAATATGTTGGTAGTCCCGAGCACAAGGTCCCTCACGCGAGAAGTGACGCAACTCGTTGTCCGGCCGAATTGGAGGCAACCCAGGAGGATCTCACAACATGGCTGAGGCAGGCAATCAGGAGAGGCAACATCGGAGGATTGATTGAAGGCGGCTTCCCCCGATACGTTTGGTATCGAAACGCCAATCGCGTCTTTGAAGCAAGGTTGACAAATCAGGTGAAGGGCGAATACAAAGGTTATCCAATTGACCGGGACGAGGCGCCCAAGGAACTTAAGGATCGCGATGCGTGAGTTCCACATTGACCTGGAGTGGGAAGAATCTCCTCATGCCCGAGCGCAGGAGCTCAGTGCCACTTGGGCCCGTCTGGCGATCTACGCCGATGGGGTTCCCATCACCAAAGTGGAAGACCACCGCTCCCGCAGCCTGCGCAACGGGATCTATGTGCCCCTTTACCCAATCGCTGAATGGTTAGCCACGAACTGGTGGTTTCTATGGCACGAGTGGCGAATCGACCGTCCCGATACTCGTCATAACTTGCTGGCCGCGAGGGAAGGCTTTGCACTTCCGGACCTGAGCTTTTTGCCGACCGAAACGTCGATACAACTGGTCTGGCGACCAAAGCCGGCAACTGAGTTCGACCGCATTTCGTTCTTGACGGAAGGCTCCCGAATTCTGCCGAAGGAAGTGGTGTATCAAGAAATTCGCGGTTTCATAGACGCCGTAATCCAACGGCTGGACGATAGAGGTGTCACCACTACCTTTCTTTCGCAAGAGTGGTACTCAATTCTTGAAGCTGAAGGGGATCCTGACCAGAAGAGGTTTTGCGAACAGGCGGCCCGTTTGGGATACGATCCCTTCAACCCGGAGAGCTCGGTAGCCGCATATCTCGAGGAGTTGGACAGTCTTCTGCCCCAAACCCTCATCGATGATTTTTGTGACGCGGTAACCCTTAGCCAGATTTCTTCAGGTGTGACGGCAGTGAGAGACTTTCTGGGCTCTTTGGAAGAACGCCCGCCGGCTAAAGGTCGTTGGGCGAATCTTCACAGCGAGCTAAAGGTATCGAATGGGCTCGCGCCATGGCAGTACGGATACAAACAGGCACAATGGCTAAGGTCAGCCGTCGGAATCCAGGGCCCGATCGAGGCTGATATTGTAGCGTTTTTGCGCGGCACCCTTGATTTCTTCGAAATCGACCCGTTTGACGCGCCGGAAGGGATTGAGGCCATCACTGCACCGAGCAGCACGCAAGCGCCTCGATTTGGTATTCCGGGCCGTCTCGTTCGTCCAGAGAGCCGTCGGTTCGTTTTATGCAGGGCCTTGTCAGATTTTCTTGCGCTAAGTGAGCCGGCCCTGGTTACCAGAACACAAACCGAGCACCAGCAGCGCAACCGTGCCTTCGCAGCCGAGTTCCTTGCGCCGGCAGCTTTAATTCGGGAACGACTTGGGACTGACCGCGTGTCGGAAGATGATCTCGAAGATCTGGCGCAGGCATTCGGCGTATCCGGGCTCGTGATCCGTCACCAAATTGAGAACTACAAGCTCGCGACAATCGTTTCACAGGGACTGTCGTAAGTCAATCGACGTGGATTCTTTCCGAGCTGCCGCGGGCCAGACTTTCACCGGCAAAATGGGCTGTAGATGATTCTGTAGCTGTTGAGTCCTCAAGTTTCAACAGGAAAATCTGGTGTTACAATTTCGGGCGGGAGTGACGCCTGGAATGACTTCGTTCGATCGTTACGCAATCCCTAGCGAGCCGACGGCCGCGCCAGCCTTCTCAAATTGGAAAAGCAGAGCCTGCACCGTGTCGGCGCCATCGAAAACCTCGCAGCCGCCGGTAGAGGCCTCTGCAAGGTTGCTGCAGACGAATGAATCTCAGTCACCGGAGTCCGCGGCTCGGTACGCCCCCCTCACAGGAACGCTTTCAGCAGTCTCGCTTGCGTCTCCTTCAGCGTGGAGTGCGCCGTATCCAACTCCCCGATCTTCTGCCGCAGCTCGCGCAGCAGTTGAGTCCGTTCCACCGCCTGCTGGATCACCAGAAGGAACTGTTCGTTGTCCCACGGCTTCTCCAGGTATTGGAACAGCCCGACTTCGTTGATGGCCTTGATGGCGCTGGCCTTGTCGGCGTGCCCGGTCAGCAGCACCCGCGTGGCCTCCGGCTGGAGCCGCTTGGCCTCCCCCAGAAGCTGAATGCCCGTCATCCCGGGCATCAGGTAGTCGGACACGGTCACGTCCACCGTGTTCTTCTCCAGGTAACGCACCGCCTCCACCGGGTCGGTGAAGGTCTCGACTACGCAGTCCACTTCCAGCATGAGCAGCGCTCGGATGCTCGTCAGGATCATCCCTTCGTCGTCCACCAGAACGATAGCCGGCTTGCGATTCTCGGACACTCTACAAAGCTCCCTTCTTCTGTTGTAACGGAATCCTGACGTGGAACGTGGTTCCGCGTCCGCATTGGCTCTCGAAGTCGATGCGTCCGCCGTGGTCTTCGGTCACGATGTGCCGCACGATCGACAGGCCCAGGCCCGTCCCCACTCCCAAAGGCTTGGTCGTGAAACCCCGTTTCAAAACCTTGGGCTTGTCTTCCTCGCGAATCCCGCGCCCCGTGTCGGCGATCCAGATGTGCGCCGAATCTCCTTCCACCCGGGTGCCGGCCGTGATCTTGCCTTGGCCCTCGATGGCCTGTGCGCCGTTCGTCACCAGGTTCAGGATCGCCTGGCTGAGCAGGTGCGGGTGGCATTCCGCTTGAACGTCCGGGGCGAAATCCGTTTCCACCGCGATGCGCCCGCGGAATTCGGTCTTTGCCAGTTGCAGAACGCTGTCCACGATCTCGTTCACATCCACCCGCTGCGGCTCGGGATCGGCCACGCGCGCCGCGATCTTCAGGCTGCGCAGCAGTTGGCGGATGCGCTCCCCAGCCACCAGGTCCACGCCCGCCAACTCGCGGCACGACGCCACCAGCTCCTTGACCCGTTCGGGCGCCGATTCCGCCAGCGCCTTTTCGATCCGGTCGAGCAGCCGCAACTCCACGTCGCGGTTCGCCAGAATGGAGCCGATCGGCGCGCTCACTTCGTGACCCACGCTGGTGAGCAGCCGGCCGAGCATGGCTTGCCGCTGCAACTCCGTCAACTGTTCTTCGGTAACCTCGCCGCTCATTGCCCGACCAGCTTGCGGAACCGTTTCACCAGCGTGCTGAACACCGCCGTGGTAATCTCCACGTTGTCGGAAAGCAGCTCGAAAAAGTCCTCGCGGCCGATGCGCAGCAGCCGCGTATCTTCGACGGTGGTAGCGGTCACCGGCATGGGCTCGCTGTCGAACAGGGCCCACGCGCCCAGCACGTCGTTCTGCTTCGCGATGTGCATCTCCACGCCGTCCTTGGCCAGCGACACGGCGCCGTCCAGCACCACGAACAGGGCGTCCATGGGCTTCGACGGATCGAGCACCACCTTTCCCGGCGCCTCGCGCACCTCCGTCGAGATGGAGGCGATGCGCGCCAGTTGATCCGGGTTCAGGCCGCTCAACAGGTCGACGCCCTCGAGCGCGATCACCTTTTCGACAATGTTCAATTCGGCCATTCTCAGTGTGTCCTTGTCAGTTCAGGGCGGCGGCGCGAGCCGCATCCACCGTCTCCGGTCCCGAACGCGCGGTCCTCAGGCCCAGCTCCCCGGCGGTGGCCATGGCGCACATGGTGATCCACGGATCGCCGGAAACCAGCAGTTCCCGGACCGCCGTTTCCTGCGATTTCGGCTGGATCCGAAGCAGGTCGCGGGCGTGCGCGGAAAGGCGGTCGCGGGAATCCAGCAGCGGCATCACCAGGCGTTTGATCTCCCGTTCCAGCACGCTGTCGAGATAGTCGTGCGCCGTCGTAACGCGCTCCTGGTCGCCCGATTGCAGAGCCAGGTAGGAGTTGTAGATTTCGTTCGGCGAGTACCGCAGGCCGAGCAGCCGGAACAGGCGTTCCATGGATTGTTGCACGCGCGTCTCGAGGGTTCGCGCCAGCAGCCCCGAGGCGGCGCCCTTCCTCGCCCCGGCGCGCAGCGGCGTGAGCAGGGCGTGCCATTGGAAGCACTGCGTGGCCTCGTTCAGGATCTGCCGGTTGATGGCCGCGCCGGGCGGGCGGAGCTGCGGGTCCGATTCCCTCAGCCGGTTCAGCGCCTTGATCACGGCCGTGCGGACCGCCAGGTCCGCGGCGTCCAGCGAACCGGTCAGCACCTCCACACTGCGCGGATCGCGGATCAGCCGGAGCACGCGCGGGATCTGCCGGCGGATCGGCGGGAGTGCGCCCGAATCCGCCAGAATGTCGCCCAGCGTGCCGCACACCTTGGCGCCGTACATCGCCAGCGACTCGATGGCCGTCCCCCGCACCGCCGGATCCGCCAGGCGTTGAACGATCTGCTCGAAATAGATCCGGTCTCCGATCTGTCCGGCTGCCCGGCAGGCCGCCGATGCCACCAGCGGATTGCGATCGTCCAGCAGCCGCCGCAGCGCTGCGTCCGTATCGTGGGCCCGCAGCCCGATGGCATAGGCCGCCAGGGCGCGCCGCCAGGCATCGGCATGGGTGGCGGCCATCCGCACCCAGGCGTCGGTGATCGGGCCATCGCGGGACATGGCGAGAAGGTATGCCAGGGCGGCGTGCTGTTCGTTGGCCACTCCCGGTGCTTCGATCACCCGTAAGGCGAGGTCCACCAGCCCCTCGTAGTTCGCCGTAGCGGCCACTTCGAACGCCCGCGTCCGGACCTCCGGGCTGGCATGCCTCGCCAGGGTTTCCACGTGTGGCTCAACATCGTAGCCGGGGACATCGGCGAGCAGCTCGAGCGCGTAAGCCGTCTGCCGCGGCGTTCCTTCCACCAGCGTTTTTTCCAGCAGCGCTATGGTCTCGGCGCCGGCCACCGTAATCCGTTCGGCATTGAGATCCAGCCGGCGCGACTCCAGGCGCCGACGGATGGTGGCCAGGTACTCGCGGCTTACCCTGATGGAGAGCAGAATCCACAGAATCGAGATGACGAAGATCAGCGCCGAAATCCGGCGCAGGTCGGGATGCTTGGGATCCTTTTCGACGATGGCAATGTACCCCATCAGAACCACCGCGCCCATGCCCCGTCCGAAACGGTCCATGAAGATGTCCACGAAGGCCTTGGTGCGGTTCTTCAGCTCCGTGGGCAATGGCAGGTACAGAAGCTCCATCCCGGTGCGGTTGAAGGAATAGCGCGTGGCGGCTTCCGAGAGCCGCATGGTGGCCGCCGCGCCCAGGCGCGGCACCAGAATCATGATGCCCGATGCGATTCCGATGACCGCCGGCATGATCTGCAGCGTCCCGCCGACTCCCATGTGCCGCACCACCAGGGCGGTCAGAAAGAACTGGATGGCGAAGGTGGCGATGTTCAGATAGAGACCGTAGAAGCTGCCCAGGAAGGCGGTCAGCTCCTGCTTGCCGCTGAAGGCCGCCTTGGCCATGGCGCTGAACTGATACTCCACCATCACGTCCACGATAAACGTGATGGCGATGATGGCCATGATGACTTGCAGGTGCCGGTGGCGGCGAATGCCGTTGACGATGTCTTTGAAGGCGAAGTCCTCGTTCGTTCCACCGGCATGGGCCGCCGACAGGTTCACGCCCTTCTGCGCCGCCACCACACGGAGGCAGGCGTAGGAGATCAGCACCATCCCGGCCGTGGCGAGCAGCAGGTTTTGGGTGTCCATCACCCTGGCCAGCCGCGCC
>DASQZT010000222.1:0-4890 GCA_035638575.1 Bryobacteraceae bacterium | reverse complement strand
GCAACGCCGTGGCGGCCAACGGCAACACTCTCAGCCTGTCGTTGAATATCGGTTTCACCCCCGGCTTCGGGCCGAACCTGGTCTTCTACCTGGCCGCGCGGGACGTCAACGAAGCCAATAACACGGACTGGCAAGCGAAGGCAACGTGGTCGGTGCAGTAGGTCAGTTGCGCGACCAGTTACACTGTGCGACCGAGCCTGATCCAATGTGAACTCTGGCGCTGGGCGCTGGCAACGTGGCAGTGATCGCACCAAGGGATCCGGCACCGGCCTACTTATTGGATTCTGACTCCGAACACACCGGTCCCAGCCATTTGGCCGAGAAAGTGGAGTTGATGTTCATGGCGCGGGCGCCGCTCGAGACGGTCATTTGCATGGTTCCCTTGACGTTGCCCGAATCCAGGGCCTCCACCTTGAAGGTGCCGGTCTGCTTGCCGGTGGCATTCTCGCACTCCATCTGAATCTCCTGCCTGGTCGGCGAAGAGGTCACGATGGTCCGTTTGCAAGACTTCTGGGCGCCCTCGTTGCCAAACGGCTTGTCGAGTGTTTCCTTCCGCACACAGGTCTTGTAGACACTGGTTCGAGGGCCTCCCAAGCCTCGCATGGCGGCTTCCAGTTTGGCGCGCTGTTCGGGCGTCAATTTGTCCAGCTTCTCCTGGGGGATGGGGATCTGCCCAGTGCTCTCGCCGGTCACAGTGGCCTCCCATTCGCCGGTCTTCACGTTCAGTGGCGTATCGGCGGCCCAAGCCGTGGCGCAGAATAGCGCGGCCGCGAGTGACAAAGAAGCAGGTGCCGTCATCGGTTCCTCCGTTCCTGGTTTCCGATTAGTATACACTCAGCCACAGGCGCCCCGCCTCCCCGCGCCATGGTCCGCCTGATTCCGCTGTGCCCATCACGGCCCCCGGCACTCCCCTTCAGCAGCCGATGCCATAAACTATAGGAATAGAGGAATCGTTGCGCGCCCTTGGACGTCGCGGCTTTGCCGGCTTCGGCGTGGGCGCATCTGCCGGGACAGCTACGTACCTTCCCATGCGGGATTATTTCACCAGACGCGAGGTTCTCCAGTGCGCGGCCGTTCTATGCGGTGTCCGGTTTGCCCGTGGTCAGGACGCGCCCGTTTTTTCCACGGATGTGAAAGTCATCAATGTCCTGGCGACGGTCCGGAACAGAACCGGAGCGCTTGTCGGCAATCTCGACCGTGACGATTTCTCGCTGTCTGAAGATGGCCGCCCACAGACCATCCGCTATTTCGCGCGCGAGAGTGACTTGCCGCTGACGCTCGGCCTCATGGTAGACACCAGCGGCAGCCAGCGGCGCGTGCTCGACGCGGAGCGCGGCGCCAGTCTGCGCTTCCTGGATCAGGTGGTCCGCGAAAAAAAGGACCAGGTTTTCATCATGCAGTTCGACAGCGCCGTCCAGATGCGCCAGGCGCTCACTTCCTCGGTCGGCAAGTTGGACGATGCGCTGGCCTATGTCGACACGGAGACCGTGCGCCAGTTGCGCATGCAGCATGGTGGCGGCACTCTCCTTTACGATGCCGTGGCCCGCGCGTCCGATGAGGTTATGAGCAAGCTGAGCGGCCGGAAAGCTCTGATCGTGCTCTCCGATGGCGTGGACGTCGGCAGCTACGGCACGCTCAAGGATGCCGTGGAGGCTGCCGCGCGCGCCGACACACTCATCTACTCCATTCTGTACTCCGACCCCGGCGCCTATGGAATCTTCGGAGGCGGCGACGGTAAGGGCGTCTTAGAGCGCATGTCGAATGATAGCGGCGGTGGCTTCTTCGAGGTTTCGAAGAAACAAACCGTAGACCGGATATTCGATATTCTGCAGGAGGAGCTGCGCAGCCAGTACAGTCTGGGCTACGTGTCGGACAAGCCGATCACCATCTCCGAGTTTCGCAAGATCCAACTGACGGTCAGGCAGAAGGGCCTGCTCGTGCAAGCCCGCCATCAATTCTGGGCGCATCGCTAGGCCCGGACCGGCGCGCCCTCTCACCACGGCCTTTGAAAATGTGCTCGCCGGTGTAGTGGAACCGCGCGCTCGCGGGTCTTGGAGACATGCGGCTGGTTGTTGCATTCCTGTTGTTCGTGTCTTTCGCGGCTGCGCAACCGGTCCTCCAAAATCGTATGACGTTCAGCGGCGGCTGGTCCCGCCAGGTGGGCGGGTATTCTCTCCCGAAGGAGACTGCCACCGGGTTGGGTCTCTCGTATGGCTATCGCATTCGTCCGCACGTCGAAGTGGAAGCCGGCGTATTCGCCGCCTTTCAGCCGTCGCCGGATATCCAGGGAGCCCATTACTTCCTGAATCCCGACGACCGGTTCGTTTGGGTTCCCTTCGGCGTTCGGTTCATCGCGCCCCTCTATCTTGGCCGCATCGAATTTTCGGGCGGCGGAGGCGGGCTGTACGAGAAGTATTCGGTCAGCAACCCGGACACCGGCTTTGGGCTTCAATCGCGCGACGGATGGGGCGGTTACTTCGTCGCTTCCACCGCGCTCGCGCTGGACCGCGCGAAACATTTCTGGCTCGGCGCGACTCCGCGTTTGTTCCTTGCCAACCCCGGTTACGCGCGCGATCGTTGGTTCCAGTTGGCAGGCGAGTTCAGCTTCCGGTTCTGAGGCGGGTCTCGCCGCCCTCAAAACCTGCCGCATAACCTGCATTGAATTCAGCGTCTTACAGCGACCCGCCGAAAAAGTGGCCCGCCCCGAAATCCCGGTCACGGATTTTTGAAATTTATTTCCCCAGTATTTTCAACGCCGATTTGCCGAATCCCCCGAGTTCCGCCAGTCGGCGTGCTTAGCTGATAACAGGGAGGACATACAGCATTCCGGTTGGCGCCTCCGGCGAAATCGTCGGGGGCCCAGCCGGAAAAGCGCAACAAAAGTTGCGGAAATAAAGGCTGAGTTCCTTTCTTTTCATCGCAGAAACCGCGGATAAAGTTGCGGTTTTGGAGCTTTTATGATTGCAAAATATCTCGATTTAGGCGCGAATATCGGCAGGGGCCAGGCCTTTGGCATGATGGCCAGCAGATGCTCCGCCGCCCAGGCGGAGATTCTCCGCGGGGTTCGCGATTCCGGCGTCTACAAGCGGCTCGGCTTGACGTGGGACGCCTTCTGCCAGGAACAGGTTGGCATCAGCCGTCAGCGAGTCGATACCGTGATCGGCCAACTCGAGGAGTTTGGCGAAGTCTATTTCGCACTCGCCCAAATCGTCCGCATCTCGCCCGAGACCTACCGCGAGATCGCCCCTAAAATTGAAGGCGAGACCATCGAGATCGAGGGCGAAATGGTCCCTATCATCCCCGAAAATGCCGCCCGCATCCGCAACGCCGTCAGTTTTCTGCGCAACGAACTTCAAAGGGCGAAGAAGCGGGACCCGTCCCTGTTGAATCTCCTCTGTGATATCCGGGCTCGCCTCCAGTATCCTCTGGACAAACTGAAGCAGTTGGCCGGCAACATGCGCACGCCGGCCGAAATGGACGGGGTTCGCCTCATGGTCTGTCAAATCTCGGAACGCCTGGACGAGATCAAAGCCAAATTACCCTAAGCTCGTCGCACAATGGAAGTAGCCGGATGCCGAAGCCGATCTACCTGGACCATCACGCCACCACGCCCCTGGACCCGCGCGTCCTCGAAGCCATGCTCCCTTACTTCGGCCCCAGGTTCGGCAACGCCGCCAGCCGCAGCCATGCCTTTGGGTGGGAGGCCGAAAAGGCCGTGGAGTTCGCCCGCAAACGCGTGGCGGAGCTGGCCGGCGCCGTCCCGCGCGAGATCGTCTTCACCAGCGGCGCCACCGAGTCGAACAACCTCGCCATCAAAGGTGTGGCCGAATCGTATCGCGGCAAGGGCAGCCACATCGTCACCATGACCACCGAGCACAAGGCGGTGCTCGATCCCGTCCGCCGCCTCGAAAAGTCCGGCTCGAGCGTCACCTTGCTGGCTCCCCTGCGCGACGGCCTGCTGGACCTCGACCAGCTTCGCGCGGCCATCCGCCCCGACACCGTCCTGGTCAGCGTCATGCATGCCAACAATGAGATCGGTGTCCTCCAGCCCGTGCGCGAAATCGCCGCCATCTGTCGCGAAAGGGGCGTGCTGTTCCACTCGGATGCCGCCCAGGCCTTTGGCAAAGTCCCCATCGATGCCACCGGCGATCACATCGGCCTCATGTCCCTCAGCGCCCACAAGATGTACGGCCCCAAGGGCATCGGCGCGCTTTATGTGCGGCGGCGCGATCCGCGCGTCCAGCCGGCGCCCCAGATGGATGGCGGCGGCCACGAGTTCGGCCTGCGGTCCGGCACGCTGAACGTTCCCGCCATCGTGGGGTTTGGCGAGGCCTGCGCCATCTGCTCGCGCGAGATGCAGGCGGAATCCGATCGCTTGCGCGCCCTGCGCGACCGGCTCGAGGCCCTGCTGGAGGCCGGGCTGAGCGACGTGCACGTCAACGGGTCGATGGAGCACCGCCTGCCGGGCAATTTGAACATGAGCTTCGCCGGCGTCGATGGCGAAGCGTTGCTGATGAGTCTTCCGGACGTTGCGCTCTCCACCGGGTCGGCCTGCACTTCCGCTACCGTCGAGCCCAGCCACGTTCTGCGCGCGCTGGGCGTGCCCGCCGGCCTGGCGCACTCTTCGCTGCGCTTCGGCCTGGGCCGCTTCAACACCGAAGAGGAGATCGATTCCGTCGCCCGGCGGGTCGTCGAATCGGTGAACAAGCTGCGCGCGCTTTCCCCGCTTGCCGGCGAACGCACGGACAAGGCAAGCTAAACTAGCATGGCCCAGGGGCCGGCCACCCGAGATTATGAAAATGGGCGGCGTTGTACCGGGGTGGGGCTTGACAGCTTCGCTACGCTGGAAATAGAAGAGACCCCGGTCGCAATGCTTTATGGCGGCTAACA
>DASQZT010000221.1:0-12867 GCA_035638575.1 Bryobacteraceae bacterium | reverse complement strand
CGTTGAGCTGATTTGCCGGCATGTTTCGGAACACTGGTCTTGTCGTCTACTTTGACCCGTGGCGTGCCACCACGACGATCATGAATGTGTCCGGCTTCGTCGGCGCTCCTTTCGATCCAGGTCGTGGCTCCCCAAACTCCGGCAAGGTCAGCTATTGGTCCGTTCCGCTGGCTCCCAATACGGTACCCGAGGCTGCCGAGACAGCGGGAGTTTTCTCCCCCGACGGTGCGCGCGTTTTGCAGCTCGCTGAGGTCCACAACATCGCCTCTGGCTTCTTCAACACCGGCAGCTCATTGGCGGTCAAGGATGCGAAGACGGGCAGGACGGTCAGTTCCTTCCCGCGACGGTTACTTCAGCGGGCCGGACCGGCAGGTCCGCCATCGGCCGCCCAATGGAAGCAAAGCCCATTTTCCTGGCAGGCTCTTTCCGAGTCGACCGGTCCAGAACATAATCGAGCCGACCGATTTTCAGCCTGCGAATCGGCATCGGTGCGATGCTGAAGAGTAAGACATTCATGCCGAGAAGCTTGTGGCCATTTCCGAAGCTGACGCCTGCATCGGGCTTAAGCTTTTGGCAGCTGCAGATTCTGCTGGTGGGCTGCGCAGTGGCCGTCGCTGGAATCTTCTGGCTGCTGAAGGGAATTACGAACCCCATCCCGCCAGTTCTCTTCACCTTCATCATAGGGAATTGCACTTGGCTGGCGGTGCTTCTCGCCGCACCGGTTATCAAGCAGAAGTCCCCCTGGGACTGGATCGCTTATCTGGGCGTTCTTCTCCCAGTCGCCGCAGTGGCGAGTTGGATCGCATCGGTGGCAAGCCGGATCGTGGCGGGCCGGGCCGAGCATCTACTTGAGCTTGATTGGGTCGATATCCGGAACGGCATGTTTTTCTCGCTGCTGACCGGAGTTGCTTTATTTATTTCGGGAAAGGCGAGGGCGCGGCTTGAATGGCGGAATCGCGAGATGGAAAAGCAAATTACGGTCGGACAAATCACGCTGCAGGCCCATGAAGCGGAGTTGCAGGCGGCGCATGAGATTCAGGCGCATCTTCTGCCGCATGAGCTCCGCAGATGAAGCCATTCCAGATTGCGTGCGCGGGGGAGCCGGCGCGGTCGGTGGGCGGCGACTACTTCGACGTGCTTACGCTCGGACCTGATCGACTAGGGATTTGCATTGCGGACGTGTCGGGCAAGGGGATCACAGCGGCGCTATTGATGGCGAATCTGCAAGCAACGGTGCGGGCGTTCGCGCCGGTCTGCACTGGTCCGGGAGCGCTGTGCAGCAAGCTCAACGAAGTGCTGTGCGGCAGCATTGCGCCGGGGAAGTTCGTCACCTTCTTCTATGGAGTGATCGACGTGCAGTTGATGGGTCATGCCGATATCCAGACCACACTGCTCTATGTTCAAGTCACCCCACAAGATGTTTATCTTCCGTATGCGCGCGCCGTAGCCCAGCACATCCGCCCGCTTCTGGTGACCTCATCGTGAACCGCGCGCGACGTTCCCCGCTCCAACATCCGCTGGCTGCTGTCTTGGACCGTGCTGTTCGACTCACGCAGCGCTTCGCTCCATCCCGACACGACTCGTCATTATCGTGGGACTATTCGCAACTTTCTGACCTATCTCGGTGCCATTCATCCCCAGGTGTGCGCTCTGGGGCAATTGCGCCGTGAGCACGTCCCCGGCTGGATGTCTCGTCTGCGTTCGCAAGCACCGCCGCTGGGTCAAAGAGGCTCTCGACGTTTGGCTGAAGGGCGCGGGAATTACCTCCGGCCGGCTGTTTCGTCGCGTGAACAGAGCCGGGCGGGTCTGAGGTGAAAGTATGACCGAGAAAGTTGTCTGGCATGTCGTCCGCGAGTTCGCCGCAAAGGCTGCTATCGACAAGCTTGCGCCGCATGACCTGAGAAGGACCTGCGCGAGGTTGTGCCACGCGGCCGGAGGCGAACTGGAGCAGATACAGTTCCTGCTTGGCCACGTCTCGATCCAGACCATCGAGCGATACCTCGGCTGCAAGCAGCGCATCCGCTCGGCCGTGAATGATCGAATCGGGATCGAACCAAAGGGTGAATAGCGCGCCGTCGGTCCGATAGTGGAAGGGTGGCCGACCATCCATTCCCTATCCAGCCAACCCTTTAGAAGTGAAGCCGTTATGAGAGGCTTTGGCCGATACCAGCGGGTGACTTTAATTGTCCGTCGGCATCCGCCGCCGCACTTCGTCGAATACGTCTTTGAGAATCGCCATTTCGTGTTCGTGCTTGGGCGCCTCCAGAGCGTCTACGGGGCGCTAGCACGTCCACTCGCTTGCCGTCCTGGAGCGAGATTCCCCGCGGCCCAACCGAGTTTCGCGATCCCAACACCCGCGAGCTAGGGAGTGACCGGCAATACCAACGGTCCGAGCGGGCTGGTGTTGATGGTGGCCGGTGAGGAGACGCCATTCACGGTAATGGAAAGCGGATAGTTCCCCGCAGGCATACTGGCGAATTGGGGCGGCACCGTGAAATTGATCTGGAATTCGCCCACATACGGGGTCTGCCCGGCGAAATCGGCGGGCACCGTCACGTTGCTGATTGTGACGGTGACTCCGGGAATCCCCTGCGCTATCGGTAGCACGCCTCCGGGTTCGGCGACCAACCCGGTAGCATATAGAGCTCGACCGCATCGCCGGGCTTGGCGTTGCGATAAGCGGAGCTGACTGCAGGATTGCCGACGTATGCGCCATCAGGGAACACCGCCGCCGGATAGTTCTTCCCATTGACGATGTTCGGAAAAAGTCCCGGAGCGTTGGCCGCCGACGCAGCGGTGAGCGTATTGCTCGCGGCCCCGTTAACGATCACTTGCACCGACGCCGCACCGTTGACTCCGGTGGGCACCTGAAAATCGACTTGAGTTGGCGAGATGTAGTACACGGCAGCGGCGAGGTTGTTCACCATCACCTGCACACCGCTCAGGCTGGTGGGAAGATTGCTGCCCAAGTTGAGGAAGTCGTATCCGGTCCACAGGCGAGTCACGTTGCTCAAGCCCGTGCCTTTGACTTGAGCCCACGAACCCGGCACCAAGCCTCCCGCGACATAGGTCGCGCCATTGGCGAGCGAACCCGAGGTCAGTACCGGCGCGGGCTGCGGCTGGGTGCTGATGGTGAAGGTTCGCGAGGCGAACACGCGAGCGCCGGTGTCACATCCGTTCTGAAAGAAAACCATCCCGGTCAGTTTGGTGTGACCCGCTGCGGCTCCTGGCGACATGAATGACGGGTACCAACCGTCGAACTGATTCCCGCCTGTCCCGGCAGCGCTGCATAGCTTGGTGATCGGATATTGCGAATTCGCGATCATCTGCGGCTCGGTCCAGTCCTGAAGATCCAAACTGGTCGCGGTGGAGTAATACCAGGCGGCCATGCTGTTGGCTTGACACACAAACATCAACAGATACATCCCCAGATCGTCGTTAAAGCTGATCTGAGGGTGGTCTTGCATGCCATTCGCGCATCCGGCACTGGGTGTCACGCCGGTGTCCAAACCGCCGATGCCGGGCTGGCTGAACGAGCCGTCGTACCACTTGAGAAACGTGAGCGGGTTCTGGCCAAGCTGGGCTCGCGCGACGCGCACCAGTCCATTCGCGGCGCCCATATCGGAATGGAAGCCGTAGGTGACGTAGAGGTAATTGTTGCCATCGGCGCTTTTGTCGACGAAGGCGCTGGGGATCGCATCGCCGATAGACGGATGCGCGACGGAAGGCTGCGGCTCGTCGCTCTGCAAGACCGGATGGCGTGCGGCGTTTCCTTGAGGGCCGTTGGCCGGAGCAGGCCAAGTCTTGCCGTTATCCGATGACCTGGCAAACCCGACGGTTGCGTAGTAGGGCAGCTGGTTCACACCACCGGGGCAGTGGTTCTCCGCCTCATAGAGCATGATCAGGTTGCCAGAGGGCAGCGTGGGATCCTGCACCACCGAGCCCGGAGCGGCATAACCTTCATCAAACTCTGTATCGAGGGAGGAATTGCACGCCATGATGTCAATGGGAGGGGCCATGACCTGAGGGTTGTAACCCAGTGATGTCGCGAACGTGAAGGTCTTCAGGTCCATGGTTTGAAGCACCACGGCGCCGCCCGTTCCAGCCGAAATCCTGCTCGCCCCAAAGACCAAGTACGAAGAGGAGCCGGAGGCTGGCGGGAGGAACGTGGTGTGCTCGTCCGGCAGATCGTCCAGGTAGGGTGCCGGCGGGCTGTGTGGATACGTAAGCGATTGATCCGCGCTGACCGAAAACGACGCGATTTGCAAGTGACTCGTCTGTTGGGCACGGACGAAAGGAGGGCGCTTGAGAAGCGCGCCCACTAGCGCCGCACCGCATAATGCCGTCGCAAGAATCCTCCGCGCGGCCATCAAGGTAAACAGTGTACAGCGGCTCCCGGCTCGTGTAAACGACGGTCTTTGAGGCCGGTTTTTGAGGTTCGATTCAAGGGGCGGCAGCCCGCCTCGGCACACAGGGCCTGGAGCGCCAACAGAGACTCGGGCTCAAAAGGTAACTTCCGGTTGGCCGACTTCATCGGCCAATCTCTGCCCGTTTTCAGGATTAGGCGAGTTTGCGTGCCTCGGCGATGATCTTGGTGAGGCGATTGGAGAGCCGGTCGCAGCAACGGCGTGGCGCTTCGTTTGGCAGCGCACGGCGGAACATTTCCAGCAGATGTTGAGTAGTACGCAGGGAATCGAACACACCGTCGAGACCAGACCGAAGGGCGGCGCCCGATGTCTGCGGCTGGGGAACCAGATGCCGGGGTTGTGAACGAGCTAGGAGGTATTCCCGTTGGAGATCCGCTAAGGCCACGTCGATATAGCGCATGGTCATGTCTGCGGAAGTGTGTCCGAGTAATTTCATCACGGCGGCAAGGCCGACGCCGGATCGAAGCATCTCGGTGGCGTATGTGTGGCGCAGTTGATGCGGGACGATGCGCGTGGAGAGGCCAATGGAGTGGCAGGCCTGGTGAAAGTAATCGCGGAGTTGACGAACAAGTGCTTCTTTGGTCAGTGGGCGAGCGAGAAGCTTGCCGTCGACGGGCAGCGGATCGAGAAAGCGAAAGAACCGTAGGCGTTGCACGAGTTCACAAACAAACGAATCCACCGGGACCATGCGTTCCGTCTTCAGCTTGCCGAGGGGCACATGAATAGCCCATTGATCCGGGCTGGCGGAGCGGAGGCAATCGTAGCCCAGATCGGCGCACTCGCCAATGCGCATGCCGGTATGGCGAATCAGCAAAAAGGCATTGCCGCCCAGATCGTTGCGGCGGATCAACTCCTGCTGCAGGAGTTGATCCTGCTGTGCGGTGAGCGGACGTGGGAGCCTTTGGGGGAGGCGCGGGATATCCCCGGGACGGATCAGATGAGCGAGGTCAGGAAGCTGTTCCATCCAGGCGAGTTCCTGGAAAACGAAACGGAGATGGATCAGCCGGTTGATACAGGATCCCGTTGCTAGGGGAATTTGCTGTTTCAGTTCATCGAGTGCCTTTCGGCTCATGGACTTCTTGCCTCGATTGGCAGAATACGGCGGATCGAGGTCCAATCCCAGGCAAGGATGGTGGGTGAAGTCGAGAGGGTCCAGCCAGTAGCCTGCCAGAGCTTCGCCGCCAGCAGGGTTCCCAGATCCACCAAGCGCCCTGCCCACCATCGCACGGTGGACGGATCTGGCGACCGAGACGCATCGGCGACGTCGGGAACGGATCGTTCCCAGTTGCCGCCTGTTTGCCGCTGCAACTCCCACGCCGCTTGTCGGCAGTGGAGGCTATAGTGCCCTGACGGCGGCGACCAATCGGGCAGCACCGTGAAAGTCTTCTTGCATGGGCGACAGATACCCCGGCGAATCCAGACCTGCACGCGCCATTGGTCGTGAGCCTGTTTCAGCCGTCGTCCGTGACCAATGATGGTCTGCCCACCGCAAAGCGGACCGGACCTGGGGAGAAGTTCGATCGGGATCTCGGTCACCCCGGCTCGGTCTTGTTTTCCGTCTCGGGCAGTGCGATAAAAAGAATCACGGCGGGCGTGAAGGCCGGCCGCTGACCGTCGCTGCCAAGTTTCGATCTGGTGACCGGCCTTCACCCTCCAGGTAAAGTCAGTTCCACGAAAAAAGAATAGCGCGTTCCGCTGGCGCGGAGCCACCGCCGTTACTCATTGGCCGGTAAACTCCGACGATCCGCTCGGAACCGAGCGAGGCACATCGAACAATAGGGCTCGAAGACTTGGGGCCGGATTATATTAAGTGGAGGAGGTTCCTTGCCTGGTAAACCGGGGTGGATTCTGCCCCCGGGCAGCCAGGGCGTCTGCCCGAATCAGACGCAGGATCCTGGGGCGCAGTTGTCCGTCTGTCGGGCGGCTGCCGCGTAGTGTTGCCTGAACAGTTCATTGGTCGAGCGCGCTGACTTACCGCAGGTAGTCTCCGACCCCTATCTCTCCCTGCAAATCAGCTTCCCCAACGCCGTCTGATCCGGCGCCAAGAGCTCGGAGATCCGCTGGTGGTCGACGTCGGCGACGATGATTTGGCCGACCTCGGTGTTGACCTCGCGGAAGATGCCGTGAGACTTCATCTTTGCTACCTGGTACTGGTTGTCCTCGTTGGGAGTGACGTAGTGCACCGATTCGGCCTTGAAGCGGTGCACCAGGAAGAGGTGGACGAGGGTCATCAGGCGCTTCCTGCGCAGCGACTCCGCAAAGGTGTTCTGGTCGCGCATCGAGAGGATGCTGCGGCCACGCCGGTCGTGGATGGGGGCGAAGACCACGTTGGCGAGCTTCTCCTCCCCCTTGTCGTAGACTCCGAGCTCGAGTAATTCAGAGCCGGCGCGGTGGGGCCGCAACTGGACGCGGAGTCCGTCGGGGAGCTCGTTGTGCCGCGTCCACATCGCCAGCCACTCCTCAAGCAGCTTCTTGGGCACCTCCGTCTGTACCAGGTGCTGGTGTTGGGTCGAGCCTCTCCCCATCGCCATGGTCGTCGCCGTGCGCCCCGACGTAGCCACCAATGCGGCGTCCGCGCGCGGTCCGCCGACGAGGGTTTGGGGCGTGCGGTAGGGAGACTCGACCATGCGCAGTTTTCGTTGCAGACGGGCAAGGGCGAGCATGCCGTCCTGCTTGAGGGCGGTGGCGAACTCCTCGGCGGCGAGGCCGTCGACCTGGTGCCCGCCATAAGTGACGAAGTTGAAGACGAAGCCCAGCTTGCCGAGTTCTTCGGGGAAGCGTCGCATATCCTCGTCGCTCATGCCGGTGGTGTCCCAACTGAATGACGGCGAGAGGTTGTAGGCGAGCATCTTATCGGGGAATTCGGTGTGGATCGCCTCGGCGAACTGGCGGGCGTCGGCAAGGTCGGCGGTCTTGGTCTCCATCCAGAGCACGTCGGCGAAGGGCGCTGCCGCAAGCGACTTGGCAATGGCGTACGGAATGCCGCCGCACACCTGGTAGTACCCTTCGGGCGTCTTAGCCGCCTCACAGTCCCACTCGACGTCGGTGCCGAGCTCTCGTGCCTTCTGGCGGGCGGCGTAGTGCGAGGCGCGCGCGGCGAAGCGCTGCCACTCGTCGACGCTCGTCTCGAGCTGCTCGCCTTCGCTCTTGCGGAACTCGATCACCTCGGCAACGGCCTCTCCGAAGGTCATGAGGCGGGCCTCGTCCTCCCACGCCTCGAGGAACCGGGCGGCGATCCGGTCGAACATGGCGTCGATCGATGTCTCCTTCCCTCCCCGCAAGGAGGCCACGGCTTCGGCGACCTGTGCCAAAATGCCGCGGCGCTCCAGCCACTCCTGGGCGACGGCGTGCTCTCCGGCCGGGACGGCGTACAAGAGATGGCCGTTGAGTTCGTTTACTCCCAGCTCGTGGAAATGCTGGATCAGCGCCAGGAAGCACGGCTTGTAGGCCGGCACGTCGGGGTTCGTCGCCCCAACAAGAAAGGGTTGATCGCGCTCGTCGCCGCGGCCATCGATCAGATTGGCAGCTTCGGCGTCGGTGCGGGCGACGATAAGGCCCGGAACGCCCATGACGTCGAGCTGGAAGCGGGCCGCGTTCAATCTCTTGTTCTGCTCGTCCTGTGCCACAAGCACTTTGCCACCCTGATGGCCGCACTTCTTGGTGCCCGGGCGCTGATCCTCGATGTGGTAGCCCGCCACGCCAGCCTCTACGAAGCGGCGGATCAGGTTGCGGACGTGCGGGTCGCCGCCGTGGCCCGTGTCGGCGTCGGCGATGATGAACGGCCGAAAGTCGTGAGCGGGCGTCGCGGCGCGTTGCGCTTCGGTCATCTGCAAACGCACATAGTGCTGGTTGCGATCCGCCGTAAGCAGGGCGCGCACGAGCATCGCCGCTTCGTCGGGTACCTGGCTGAGTGGATAGCTGGCCAGATCGGGTCCCGGGTCCTCGCTGGTGCCGCCCTTGGCGGAGGTCGCCCACCCACCCAGGTAGATCCCCTCGATCCCCATCCGCTTCATCGCCACCGCCTGCCCTGGCGAGTACGGACCAAACGTCGTGATGCACTTGCGCTCTGCGAAGAGCTGTCGGAGGCGGTCATGGAATGCCGCCGCGGCTTCGCGCGCCACCGTGTGGTCGGAGGCGATAGTGCCGCGCTGCTCGACTACCTGACGCGCGGTGTAGAGGCGAACGATCCCCGCGAATCTGGGGCTGTCGAACCACTGCTGGGTCGCGGCGACTTCCTTCTCGAACGGTCTCATGATAGCGCTCCTTGCTTCAGTGCACCAAAGTCGAGGTTCTCGGTGATTCGCGTTCCGTCCCGCTCGAAGGCCTCGATGTAGCTCCGGATGCGGGACTTGGCGGTGGCCAGGTCGTAGTTATTGAGGCTGAGGTTCAATAGGTCGATGTACCAGGGAGGCTTGACGCCACTGGTGACATATTTCGCGACGATCTCCCGCGCGATGGGCAGCGTGGTCGCCTTCGAGTCGTCGTGGACGTCGCGGTCACGGGCGGCGAGCAGCTTCTCGTACTCTTCGGAGAGCAACCGCGCGAGGAGCGCCGCGTCGAGGGTATCGCCGGTGCGGGTTCCGGTCGCGGGGTCGTCGTCGGTGAGCTTCGCGCCTTTCTGCAGCCACTCCCAGAGGATGCTGACACGGATCTCACCAGTCGCCATGTCCTCCATCAGGTAGAGCTGGTCGTCGTCGCCGAAGAAGTCCGCCGGCTTGAGCGCCGCGGCCTGGAAACCCTGCCCGAAGGCGTTGCCGTACTGCAGAGCGACGCTCAGCAGATCGCGGGCGCCCCGGATGGTGCGCGGCGCCGGTTCGAGCAGCACCAACCCGTCGGCGTCCTCCTGTGTATAGGTGAGCGGCGGGAAGTCGCGTCCGAGCTGGTTGTCGGCGCCGACCTCCTCCCACACGGGCCGCACGATGTGCACCATCTTCCAGTGCGCCACCCACTTGCCGCTCGCCCCCGCGAGCTGCTCGCGCTTGCCGCCGGCCTTCGCCCGGCGCATCCCAGCGGCGACGCCCGCCGCGGAGCCAACCGGGATGTTGGGCTCCATGCCGCCTTGCCAGAGCGCGCACCGGCCGTTCCGGTCGGGGGTGTTCACCGCCCGGCGCACGCGGTCCTCGTAGTTGCGCATGTAGCCGTAGGTCATGCCGATGGAGTCGATATTGGGGTTGAGAAAACCCGGGTCCCACGCCATCGCGTCGGCAACACTGTTGATGTAGTCCCACCGCCCGGTGTTGAAGCCCACGAAGTGGCGGCCGAGGGCGGCACGGATCTCCATCAACTGGAAGGCCGCCTCGATCTGCTCGACCAGGACGTAGACCTTGATCGTGCCTGGCGGCAGCCCGAGGTGCTGCTCGAGCGCGGCGAGCAGGTCGTTCCACAGTGCCGCCTCCTCGCCCGTCTGGATCTTCGGCAGGTAGAGGACGATCGATGCTCCCGAGTCGCGTAGCCGCTGGTGGTTGTTGACCACGTAGAGCGTGAGGTCGACGATCGAAGCGGAGAAGCCGGTGCCGTCCTGTTCGCGCACGTGGCGGTCGTCGAGGTGCAGACCGCGCGCGCGGAAGATCGTGGTGGTGAAGTCGAGCTGCCGCCGCCAGTCGGCGATGATGGGGCGTCCGAAAAAGCCTTGCGCCCACTGGTTCATCTCGGCGGCGACTTCTTCGGCGACGCGCAAGAAGAGTGGGTCCTGGGCGATCGCGAGCTGGAGGTTGCGCTGGTTATCGAGCGACATGGTATCGACCTGCCCGAGGGCATCCTCGCCATCGAACATCCAGCCGTCGGCGCCCGACAGGAGCGCGTAGGCGGCGTTCCGAAGGCCGCTTTCCATGCTCGCCCTCGGCTTGGTGGCGGGCCCGGTGCCCTGGATCCACTGGCGCTTCAGATCGGCAGGGATCTCGCTCCCCTCGAGGTTGCCGTCCCGGGCGTCCTGAACCCGGATGCGCGTGCGCGGGATCAGCGCCTGGGGGTCGAGGAAAGCGATGCGCTGCCGGCCGTTCTCCCGCGCCAGCCGCCGGGCGATGCGCCTTGCCATCAGTTCGCGCCGGTCACGGTTGAGCGGCACCAGGACCTCTAGTGCCTCAAGCGCCGCCGGGGTGTAGACCTCGGGGTATGCCTTAAGGACGCTGTTGCGGTAATCGAGTTTCCAGGTCATCTGCTTGTCGTACTCCCAACCTTAATGCTACCGAGGATTCCTGGAACAACTAGGCCAAGCACGATCAAAAGTTTTGCCATTCTCTGACACAGTGTCGAATACTTCAACAACTCCCATTTGCGAACGCTGGAACGACCGGCGGCGCGTTCCTAACCTCGCGGAAACTCCTCGGACCGACTCTTCTGCACCGCTCTCCGCCACTGTCCGCTATCGCTGGACCTGTGCCAGCTCCGAGCGACAGGCGGGAAGTGCGAGTCGCGGTTCGGGCGGATCACATAAATTAACCGGCCAAACTGTTTGAACCTAAATCTCAGCGTAAGCGCTATATAATCAAGCAGTTTGGCCGGTTAATTTGCGTTTCACTGGTCCAATCTGTGCACGCGCCATATTCTGTTTGAGTTAGACGCGCGCGGGCATCACGATTGGCCAGTGAAACGGCGCACTCGGAAACTACGCCACTGGCTGTGAAACCGCGTTGTCGTACACTGGCACGCTGGGGCGAACAGTACCGGGGTCCAGGGTGTCTGAATCCGCGGCCCGAGCCGGAGGTGGGGTAGGGGGTCCGCATCTGCGGACCATCGAGTCGGCATCGTAGCTACCGAATTGCCGGATATCGCTTGTGGCAATTCAAACGGTACCTCAATACACCTGAGGGATGGCCAGGTGTAGTAGGCGTTCTCGCGAGCGAACAGTGTTTCACGCGCCCGACCCCGCAGCGCCCGTCTGCAGCGCCCGCATATAAGCAACGAACTTCCTCGCACAGCGGTCCAGGTTGTCTGTGCCGCCTCCGCCCAGGAGCGGTGAGCACATCTCGTACGCGACCGTTCCGGCGAATCCCCCAGCTTCGAGGGCCGAGAGAAAAGCACGATAATCCACGAAACCTTCGTCGATCGGCACCGCCTGGATGGAGGGTGTCAACTTTTCGTAATTGACAAGTGCGGGCATATAGCGATAGCGCGGGCGCATCTGGTAGTTCGCGATGGTCGTGTGGACAGTAAGCGGCGCCAGTTTCGCTGCCGCCACCGCGAGGTCGGCTCCGTGCAGCGCTG
The DNA here is from genome assembly GCA_035638575.1 of Bryobacteraceae bacterium. Taxonomy (GTDB): domain Bacteria; phylum Acidobacteriota; class Terriglobia; order Bryobacterales; family Bryobacteraceae; genus DASQZT01. The sequence continues at coordinate 1,237 of DASQZT010000221.1, read as the reverse complement.
GCGCCCATGCGTCGAACATCGGCCGGCAATTTGGCTGATCCACTTCCTGGATGAGGTCGTACAGGCTCTCGAAACCGCAGGCGATGTCGTGGTGGTTCTGCACCCCGATGGTGACGCCAGCGTCCGCCGCGCGTCGCGCACACTCCCGCAACGAGTCAACCGTCATCTTCCACTGCGCCTGCGGCGCTGCGTGCGGACTTTCATATCCTGTGAACACGCGGACCAGGCTGCCGTCCAGCGCTCGCGCCATCTCCGCCAGGTCCTGGACGTGCCGGATCTGGACCTCGCGGTGCGGAATGTCGCCATGCTCCAGGTCTGCTGTAAAGTTGGTGTACCCGGCAATGCACGCCATGCGCAGGCCATGCTCCTCCAGGCGAGCTCGAAGCCGGGCCTTGACGTCCGGGCTCCAATCCAGCACCGAGAGGTGCGGACGCTTCGCCATCAGCATGACTCCGTCGTAGCCGAGGGCGGCGGCCTTGCCGATGAATTCTGCCAACGGCAGGAACTGCTGCCCCCACGAACCCGAATAACTGACGGAGCCCCCAACGTGTCCGTCAATTGCGCTCCTTTCGCAAAATGGCGGGGGGAACATGACAGAAACCTTGGCCGATCCAACCCGGGCCGGAAGACCCTACAGGAACACGCCTCCCGCCGAAACCCGTGGACGTCGCGGGCGGCGAGCGAAGTGCCTCCGCATTTCGGTGGCGGTTCCCCCGGCAACCGTGCTAATGATACCCGACGGAGTCACCTTACGAACCCGCATGGAGGTCCCCGAGCCCCCCAAGCCTTCGGCGATATACAGGTTCCCCTGGCTATCCAGCGCCAAACCGAAGGGGCCCTGAAGGGCAGCGCTTGTGGCCGGTCCGCCGCCGCCGCCCGATCCGCCGCCTGCCACGGTGCTGATGGTTCCCGCCGTGTTCACCATGCGCACGCGGGCAAACTGGGCGTCAGCGATGTACACGTTCCCCGCGCGATCCACGGCGATGCCGCTGAGGGAGACGCGCGCTATCCAGTTGCGCATCCCGAAAACGGACATCGAACGGGTGGAGAAGGTGGCCGACCGGAAGGGATTCAGCAGCATTCAGGGCTGCATCAGTGCCCTGCTCCACGAAGCGTTAGACCGCGAAGAGGAGCAGGAACGCCGGAAGGCGGGGTGATGCGATACGAGGCAACTCCCGCGGAGGGCGGTGTTCTGGGCGGGGCTCTGGAGGTTCAGGGCAATAGTCTTGGCAACCGG
>DASQZT010000220.1:0-3498 GCA_035638575.1 Bryobacteraceae bacterium | reverse complement strand
AGACCGCAATAACACTTGCGAAATTCGGGCGCCAGCCTGATCCGGCTGCCGCCATTCACAGCACAACTATCCCTTTTGTTTGCAGCCCGGCTCCCTTGATCCAGCTAGTATTTTGGACAGGAGTGGTTGTCAACCCGCCAGCGAGCGAAGCTCGCCTTATTCTGTCCCCCGCGGCGCCAATCGCCTGTATAATCGACTACGGAGAAGCTCTCATATGGAAAGAATGCGTCCACTACACGACCGGATACTGGTGAAGCGCCTCGATGAAGGCGAGCAGCGGCTCGGCGGAATCATCATTCCCGACTCGGCCAAAGAGAAGCCGCAACAGGCCGAGGTGAAAGCCGTCGGCAACGGCAAACTGCTGGAATCCGGGGAGCGTGTCGCGCCCGAAGTCAAGCCGGGCGACCGTATCCTGTTTGGCAAGTTCTCCGGCGCCGAAATCAAAATCGACGGCGACGAGTACCTGATTCTGCGCGAAGACGAGATCCTCGGGGTGTTGGAATAGGTGTGCTAACCTAGGAGCACCACACCATTTTCAGGAGTTTGTTTCATGTCTTTACGGATGGGCCTCCGGCCGCTGATGGTCTGTTCCGCCTTCGTGTTTTTGAGTCAGGCTGCTCCCGCGCAGACCAAGGTCGCGGTCATCAACCTCCAGCGCGCCGTGTTTGAATCGGCCGAGATCAAGAAGGCCGACTTGGAGATGCAGAAGAGTTTCAAGCCGCGCCAGGACGAGATTGACCAGTTGAATAAGGAAATTGCGGCGCTCGCCGCGCAGTTGCAGAACAGCGCCGTCAAGCTGACTCCCCAGCAGGAGGCCGACCTCACCGCCCTGGGCCAGAGGAAGCAGCGCGAACTTCAGCGCAAGTCGGACGACCTCAACGCCGACGCCACCAACTACCGCAACGACGTGCTCTCCAAGAGCAGCCAGAAGATGACCGACATCGTCAAGAAGATTGCCGAGGAAAAGGGCTTCGACCTGGTAGTCGACACCCAGACGGCGCTCTACTTCAAGGCCGCCATGGAGATCACCAACGACGCCATCGCCGCCTACGACAAAGCCTACCCCGTGACAGCGGCCGCCCCGGCGAAGTAAGCTAAAAGTCGGGGAAGAAATGCCGGACTTTCTCGACCAGTACGGCGCCGGCGATGAGCGGCGCGAAAAAATCGTCAAGACTCTGGTGATTGCCGTCGTAACGCTGGTGGTGGCAGGCGGGGTGCTCTTTTTCCTCTTGCACAACTACCGCCAGGAAAAGCAGGTCAAGCTCTTCTTCGATCTGCTGGAGCGGCACGACTACCAGGCGGCCTACGCCCTGTGGGTGCGCACCGATTCGGACCGCCGCGGCTATCCCTTCGACACCTTTCTGCAAGACTGGGGACCCCAGAGCGGCCACCGCGACGTGACCAGCTTCCACATCGCCAAGAGCCGTTCCTGCGGCTCCGGTGTGATCCTCACCGTGGACTTCGGGAACAGCCAGCAGGAGAAACTCTGGGTGCAGCGGGACGACCTCACCATCGGCTACTCCCCGCTCGCCGGTTGCCCGGCTCCCCAGTAGCCGCGGCCGCGCATTCCGGTCCGTGGATCGGCGTAAAATATTTTTGTGCCGCTTGCCCCCGCGGACCGCGCCTTGCGGCATACAATAAAACGGGAGCGAGACGAGCACACATGGGAACCACAGCAGCGGGTCTGGAAGGCATAATCGCGGGCGAGTCTGAAATCTGTTACATCGACGGATACCAGGGCGTCCTCAGCTATCGCGGCTATAACATTCACACGCTGGCCGACAACGCCACGTTCGAAGAAGTCGTCTTCCTCCTGTGGAACGGATGGCTGCCGAAACAGTCCGAGCTCGACGGCCTCAAGCGCGCTCTCGTGGCCGAGCGCGAGCTGCCCGCCCCGGTGGTCGCCTTCCTGCGCGGCGTGGGCGGCTCCAGCCCCATGGACGTGCTGCGCACCGCCGTATCCATGCTCAGCCTGTACGATTCCGAAGCGCAGGACATGTCCGCCGAGGCGAACCATCGCAAAGCCGTGCGGCTGATGGCCAAGACCGCCACCATCGTCACCACGTTCGACCTCCTGCGCAAGGGCGCCGCCGTCATCGAAGGCGATCCCCAGCTCGGTTTCGCGGCCAACTTCCTGTACACCCTGACCGGCAAGCGGCCCGACGACATCATGGAACGCGCCTTCGACGTGGCCCTCACCCTCCACGCCGACCACGAGCTGAACGCCTCCACCTTCGCCGCCCGCGTCACGGCCGCCACCCTTTCGGACATCTACTCCTCCATCACCAGCGGCATCGGCGCGCTCAAGGGACCGCTGCACGGCGGCGCCAACCAGGACGTCATGAAGTTGCTGTTGGTGCTGGGCGACGAGGACGAGGCCGTCGACCGCGTCAAGAACACGCTGGCGCGCAAGGTCAAAATTCCCGGCTTCGGCCACCGCGTCTACCGCACTGACGACCCCCGCGCCACGCACCTCCGCGTGATGTCCGAGGAGTTGGGCAAACGCACCGGCCACGAGAAGCTCTACCGCCTGTCGAAAAGGATGGAAGAGACGGTCAAGGAGATCAAGGCGCTCAATCCCAACGTGGATTTCTACTCGGCCTCCACGTACTACTCGCTGGGCATTCCCATCGATCTGTTCACGCCGATTTTCGCCGTCAGCCGGATGTCCGGGTGGACCGCCCACGTCCTCGAGCAGTATCGCAACAACCGGCTCATCCGCCCCCGCGCCGAGTACAAGGGCAAGCCCGACGGCCAGCCCTGGGTGCCCATGGCGGAGCGCTGACATGGACGAGCGCGCGTTTTACACCGAATCGCCGGCCACCAAGCAGGCCGTGCTCAACTGCCCGTTCTGCCGCGGCGCCGAGACCTACGAGCTGCACTGGCTGGTGCGTAAGAAGAAGGATCGCATCCCTCAGGGCGCCGACGAGCGCGACCGCGCCAAATTCGCCAAGGCGCAAAGCTACATGGTGCTGCTCGACGACAAGGTCGCCTGCAAGAACCTGCGCTGCCGCAAGCGCTTCGATATCTCGGGCGTCAAGACCATGGCGTTTCTGTAGCGCAGACACTCTTGGCTGCCCCCTTGTGGGGCAGGTTGTCAACCTGCGGACCGATTGTCAATCGGCCCAGGCGAGCCATGCTCGCCTGTTCCCGCCGTCGTGCAACGTTTCTGGCGCCAGAGACGATCCCGGCACGGATCGCCCTCCGCTCGTCGGGACGCAAGCGCTTGTGGACGGAATCCCCGGACCTTTCATCTTCTGCCCTCGCTCCGTAGCATGCATGCCGTCTGCGCCAGCACCGCGTTCGTCCAGGATTTCTGCGCCAGGCGTCCGATCACGCTCTTCCTGGTCTCGCCGGTCACGCGCGTACCCCTTTGACTGCCCTGCTGAGCCTCCGCGAAGCGCAGGGTCACTCGCTCGCCGCCCTTGCCGATGACCACGCCGATATGCCGCCTCTTGCTGGCCTCGATCTCGTTGCCGGCGTTTTTGTGAATGGTGA
>DASQZT010000219.1:0-9878 GCA_035638575.1 Bryobacteraceae bacterium | reverse complement strand
GGGATTTATATACATAAGTCCCTTTTCCGCTTGCTTTCCGTGCGGGACTCAAGTACAATGGATTCATGAGCAAGTCCACCATCAGCACCTTCAAGCTGTTTGAACTCTTCCCGAACGAAGAAACGGCGAGGGAATACCTGGAAGGCCGTTTATGGCCGGACGGTACGACGTGCCCGACTTGCAAAACCGGTGATCGGATCACCACGCGGACCCGCGCTGGATTCTACCGCTGCAATGCTTGCCAGATTGATTTCACCATCCGTACCGGCACGCTCTTTGAGCGCTCGCATGTTCCGCTGCACAAGTGGATCTATTCCATGTACCTGCTCGTGACCGCACGCAAAGGAATTTCGTCCATGCAGTTGGCGAAGGAAGTTGGGATCACCCAGAAGTCGGCTTGGTTCGTTCTCGGACGGCTACGGGAAGCGTGCGAAGGGAAACTCGAAACACTGCGCGGCTTGGTGGAGATCGACGAGTGCTTCGTGGGCGGCAAGGAAGGCAATAAGCACGAATGGAAGAAACTGCACGCCGGGCGCGGCGGTGTCGGCAAAACGTCCGTCCTGGGTATGCGGGAACGCGGCGGGCGCACCTTCGCCAAAGTCGTAGCCGCTACGGATGTCCAGAATGAAATACACGGAACGGTGGAAGCCGGTTCGACGGTCTATACCGATGAACACCCGGCCTACAACGATCTGGCATTTGAACATCAGACCGTCAATCACAGCATCGGTGAGTTCGCCCGTGGTCCGATCAGCACGAACAGTATCGAATCGGTTTGGGCCGTCCTGAAACGCGGGCTGCACGGCGTCTACCATCATGCCAGCGCGAAGCATCTCCCGCGCTACATAAATGAGTTCACCTTCCGGTTGAACGAAGGGAACGTCAAGCGTCACTCTCTGGCACGGCTCGATAGCTTCGTTGATGGCGTGGCCGGAAAGCGCCTCACCTACAAGGGGCTCATCAAGTGAAGGGCGTTCCCGAAGTTCTGGACAAGATCGCCGATACGGTTTTGGCGTACCGGCCTAAATCGAAGTTCAAGAAACCGCGCAAGCGAAAAAAGGCGCTTCGCGCCGGAAAGACGCGGAAAAGGCAGGAAATCGCGGGTTAGGGGCGCGGCCCGATTCACGGTCGGGCCATGCCGATAAAACAATTTAGCTGGGCACACCGGGCACTTCGACCTTAGCGCAGGAGTGTGCCCTAATGCAACGCCCGTCAATCGAGGAACTGAAGGCAATGACACTTCAAATAGGGCTGCTCGGCAGTGATGGGCGCGTGATAGCCAGTGACCGGCGACTCAACTCAAAAGAGGGCGAGAGTTACTCCCGAACAAGGACAAGCAAGTTTCTTCATAGAGGAAGCTGCGTATGTTGCTGGTCCGGCGACACGATGGCGGAACACGCCGCGCAGAATGTACGTGAAATCAATTGGACCAGCGCCACAGACGTAACGGCAGCGCTCATCGAGGCTGGAAACAAGGCATACAAACAGCGGTACGGAACGCAGGATGATGGCACGGCATGGGCACCAATCCGTAAGGTGATTGTGGCGTGCCCCGACAATTCTCTCTGGGGACTTAACGTCCTTCCAGTTTCCACCATCACTCCCGTGCAGGACGTGATAGTGTCGGGAGATTCGAGCAACACGGCGAGATTTTTCTCGAACAACTACGTTCCCTGGCCTCCGCGACCAATTCGAGATCTGATTGTTATGGCTGCTTATGTTGTACTCATGGGCGGCAAAGACAATCACTGGGGCGTGGACGGCTTAGAGGTAGTGGTCATCCCGAATGGGGTCAGTCCAGTATTTCTCAGTCGGGAACAGGAACTCCAATTGGAAGCTGCGGCCAAAAAGATCGACAGCCTCATCTCCAAACGTTTATTACAATCATTCGATTATCAAGGTCGTGTTCCACAATGAGCGTAACGACTCTAACCGGCGTGATCGTTTGCTTCATCGCTCCGCTGCTCGTCGCCAGTAGACGTGTCACGGCGGGAGGAAAGGTGGGCTGGTTCTTCCTTACGGTAGCCGCGACCTTACTCACTGCCGGGCTCGGTGGTCTAATTGTCGCGATTGCAAACGGCTCAGTGTACGATATGGCTCGCGGTTCCGTGGGTCCGTTGGTCCAAGGTGCCATCGACCTTGGCGGACTCTTTGGTGCCGTCGCAGGCACGGCCCTGATGTTTTACATTGGCGATCAGAAGTCTCGGCTTGCGGACAGCAAATCAAAGTGATCGACGGGACTTATGTATATAAATCCCCAACCTTTTCTACGTCCGCGATGTGACCGGCGCCCTCCGCTCCGTCTACGTGCACTGGTGCGACGACGCCTGGAACGTGGAAGCCGTCCGCATCGGCCGCGCGGCCGAGTGGCCGATCCGCGATCGCGCCTTCGCCCCCGCCTAAATCGTTCATCCTGAACGATTTTTCATGAAGATTCGTTCGCCGCTTCTACCCCCACAAGGGTGATCGCAGTCGCCCGCGCAGGCGATGGTTGCGCTGTGGGTTTCAGGGCAAGATGGTTCTCGGAAGGTGAATAAGATTCACCCCTGATAAGTAGAAGGAGACGAAAATGAAACCTATGATCTTGACGATGCTGGCCGCGGCCAGCTTGATGGCAGCGCAGAACACGCCGGCTCCGGCCACCTCGGCCCCGGCGATTTCGAAGAGCACGAGTTCCGCCCCGGCGGCCGCCGACTCCAAGAAGCCCGTGAAGCGCAACCACAACAAGAAGCCTGCAACCGGCGCCCCGGCCACCTCGACCACCAATTCGGCCAAGCCGGCCACGAGCGACTCCAGCAAGCCAGCCGCTCCGCCCAGCAAGTAACCTCCGCAATCCGGGAGCAGGTGCCCGTGCGACCTGCTCCCGAGCCATCGGGCGGCGTACGCCCTAAGGTGGGAGAAAGCCCTCCCGCGCGCGTTGGGTAAGCCCTCCGGCGCAGCGTAAGTCCGTCGGCGCCGGTGTCAGCGCCGTGTAAGCCCTCTGGCGCCGTGTAAGCTAAGATAAATCTAGTGTCCCCCGAAGATCCCACACAGCAGACGGCCGGTTCCCTGCAGAACGAGGCGTCCGTAAGCGATCTCCTTGCGCCTCCGCACCCGCAGCCGCCCTCCAACGGGTTCGATCTGCAGCCGGCCGTAACGTCAACCGAAGCCGCGCCGACCGAAGCCGCGTCCCCCAGTGAGCCCGCCGGAGAACCGCCCCGCTCGGCGATCGCCGAGTGGACCATCACCATCCTCCTGCTCCTGTTCCTGACCACGACCCTGGTGCAAGCCTTCGTGATTCCGACCGGCTCCATGGAAGACACCCTGCTGATCGGCGACCATCTGCTGGTGGACAAACTCGCCTTCGCGCCGCCGGGTCCGGTCAGCAAGTATCTGCTGCCCTATACCCAGGTGAAGCGCGGCGACATCATTGTCTTCCGCTATCCTGTCGACATCCGCCAGACCTTCGTCAAGCGCTGCATCGGCACTCCCGGCGACCGCATCCGCATCATCAACAAGCAGGTGTACTTGAACGGTGTGCGTCTGGACGAGCCCTACAAGTACCACAAGACCGATTACATCGATTCCTATCGCGACAACTTCCCCGGCGAGCCCAACCTCACGGTGGACCACCGCGCCATGGACATGCTGGTCAACAACGTGGTCAATGGCGAGGTGGTGGTCCCGCCCAACTCCTACTTCGCGATGGGCGATAACCGCGATTCCTCCCTTGACAGCCGCTACTGGGGCTTCGTGCCGCGCGAAAACATCATCGGTAAGCCGTTAATCGTGTATTGGTCCTACGACGCGCCTACCGACGATCTGAATGACGCGTCTCTTAGTGCGAGGCATGTGGTCGATTTGGGCGAGCACTTCTTCAACAAAACCCGCTGGCGCCGGACGTTCATGTTGATCCACGGCTATCCCATCCGCTGACACCCCAGAAGGAATCCCATGAAGAACTTCGCAGAGTCGGTGAAGAATTTCGTCTACGAGTGGTCGATGAACATTCTGATTCTGCTGTTCGGCACCACCACGCTGGTGCAGGCCTTCATCGTGCCTACGCCCTCCATGGATTCGACCGTGCTGGTGGGGGATCACCTGTTGGTGGACAAGTTGTCGTACGCGCCTCCGGGTACGGTCAGCAAGTACCTGCTGCCGTACACCGACGTCAAACGCGGCGACATCATCGTCTTCCGCGTGCCCATCGACATTCGCCAGAATTACGTCAAGCGCGTGATGGGCGTGCCCGGCGACCACATTCACCTGGTCAACAAGGTTCTGTACCTAAACGGCAAGGCCATGCTTAACGAGCCCTACGCGCATCACATCGACGGATACGTCAGTCCTTACGCGGATGAGTTCCCATCGGAGCCGCCACCGGGCCCCGCCACTCCGGGCTACGAATTTCGCATGGAGATGCTGGCGCACAACGTGGAGAACGGCGAGGTGGTGGTGCCGCCGGAGCACTATTTCGCCATGGGCGACAACCGCGACAACTCGCTCGACAGCCGCTACTGGGGCTTCGTGCCGCGCGAAAACATCATCGGCAAGCCGCTGCTGATCTTCTGGTCCTACGACGCTCCCACCGAGGACCTGGTGGATTACACCGCCAACCACTTCATCGATCTGGGCAAGAACTTCTTCGTCAAAACGCGCTGGAACCGGACTTTGAAGCTGGTGCGCGGCTACCCCGTGCAATGAGGCGAACAGATCGCTGATGCCCAAAACCTACGGGCTGATTCTGGCGGGCGGCCGAGGAACACGCTTCTGGCCGCGCAGCCGGCGTCGCACGGCGAAACAAGTGCTGCGGTTATTCGGGGACCGGTCCTTGATTCAGCAGACGGTGGCGCGGCTGACTCCCGTGATCCCGCCCGAGCGCCTCTTCGTCCTGACCAACGACCATCTGCGCGACGAGATCGTGCGCCAGCTCCCCGAGGTCCCGCGCCGCCAGATCCTGGCCGAGCCCGCCCAGCGCAACACCGCCCCGGCCATCGGCCTGGCCGCCCACATTCTCCAGTCGATCGATAAGGACGCGCTGATGGGCGTATTCCCCTCCGACCACGTGATCGCGAAACCGCGCGACTATGCCCGCCTGGTCAAAGCCGCCTTCCGTTCCGCCGCGCAAGGCAACATCGTGGTGCTGGGCATCCAACCCCGCTGGCCCGAGACCGGCTACGGCTACATCGAATTTCCCAAAACCTCGCCCATAAGGGCGGGGATCGCCGCCCCAGTCCGCCGTTTCCGCGAAAAACCCGAAAGCCCAGTAGCGCGCCGCTACGTAGCCGCCGGCAATTTCTATTGGAACGCGGGTATGTTCTTCTGGAAGGCCTCGGTCCTACTCGACGCCCTGCGGATGTACCTGCCGCGCACCGCAAGCCTGCTCGCTACTTTGCCCGCGTTCACATCCCGCACCTTCGCCGCGAAGCTGGCCGAGGTGTTCCCGCTGTGCGAGAACATCTCCATCGACTACGCCGTGCTCGAACGAGCCTCCCTCGAGGGCCGTCCGCCTGTAGTGGGCATTCCCGCCGGCGACATCGGCTGGAACGACGTGGGCAGTTGGAACGCCGTCTACGAACTGGAGGCGCGCGACAGCCACGGCAACGCCCTGCGCTCGCGCACCCTGATCGAAGCGAGTTCCGGCAACTACGTCGATGCCAACAAGAAGCTGGTGGCGCTGCTGGGCGTGAACGACCTGATCGTGGTCGACACCCCCGACGCGTTGCTGATCGCCGACCGCAGCCGCGCGCAGGAAGTCGGCGAGCTAGTCAAGCGCATCGAGCTGGCGGGGCACGAGCACTTGTTGTAATTCATTCCACGACCCGCTCTGCCAGCCGTGCGAGACTACGGTCCAACGTCCAGAGCGGGCATCGGGAAATCATCGCGGCACAGAGCAAATGCGCATCGACCCACCCGATGCCTCGACCCCACAGACGGCGCAATTCGATGGTCTCCATGACGAGATCATCGGCGAGCAGTGGGACGCCGGGCAGAACTGCGAGTAGAGCCAGGGTCCGCGTCCGCTGTGGGAGGTTGCCGCAAGCGAGCTCGCCCAGAATCATCGGATGCGTACACACCTCGCCGTCTTCCAATAGCCGCCGCAGCCGAAGATTGTCGCGGCGGAAGTGATCCACCCAGATGGACGTGTCAACCAGAGTCAATGGACCGCTCTGGACCCGCGGCTCGGACCGCGTCGTCGCCTGCCCGCCTTCAGGTTCGGCGCCGCGCCGCCCAAGGCGGCCAGCAGCCTTGCGCTTTCACGGCGGATCAATTCCTGCAGGGCCCGGTGAATCAGCGCGGTCTTTCCCTCGACGCCCGTGAGACGACCGGCCTCTTTGAGGAGATGCTCGTCAAGATCAAGGGTGGTCCGCATATGCATATCATTATGCATGTTCTATGCAGATAAAGCAAAGGAGGCAGAGCCGGTTAGTGCGCCTCCGCGGCCTCCGGCGCCGTGGTCTTCTTGAACACCCGGTTCAGCACGCTGATGGCCCGGTCCACGTCCTGCTCCGTGAGGTTATACGGCGGCAGCGCGCGCAGCACGATGTCGTGCGTGCAATTGATCAGCAGCCCCTGCTCGATGCAGTCGAGCACGATCTGCTTGCCGGGGAACTCCAGCTCCACGCCGATCATCAGGCCGTAGCCGCGCACTTCCTTGATGAACGAGTAGCGCTTGGCCAGCTCCGTCAGCCTCATGCGGAAGTAGCCTCCCACGTTGGTGATGTTGGGCAGCAGCTCGTCCAGAATGTCGAAGAACTCGAGCGCGGTGCGGCACGCCAGCGGATTGCCGCCGAACGTCGTTCCGTGCTGGCCCGCCCCGATCGTCGACGCCGCGCTCTCGGTCGCAGCCACGAATCCTAGCGGGATTCCACAGGCCAGCGGCTTGGCGGCCACAGTCACGTCCGGCATCACGACAGGTTCGAGCAACTGGTAAGCGAAATAGGTTCCCGGCCGCCCCACGCCGCACTGGGTTTCGTCGAACACCAGGATGGCATTGTAGCGGTCGGCCAGCTCGCGCGCCTTGCGCACGAAGGCCGTGGTCATGGGATAAATGCCGCCCTCGCCTTGCACCACTTCGAGCACGATGCCCGCGGTGTTCGGACCCACGGTCTGTTCGAGTGCTCCGATGTCGTTGCGCGGCACGAAGCGCGCGCCGGGCAGCATGGGCTCAAAGTCGCGGCGGTATTTCTCCTGGCCGGTGATCGACAGCGCGCCGAACGTGCGTCCGTGGAAGGAATCTTGCAACGCGATCGTCTCGAACTTTTCCGCATGCAACTTGCGCCCGTGCGCGCGGACGATCTTGAGCGCGCCCTCCATCGCTTCCGTGCCGGAGTTGCAGAAGAACACGCGGTCCATCCCGCTGGCCTGTGCGATACGCTTGGCGAGCGGCCCCTGGTATTCGTGATAGTACAAGTTGGAGCAGTGGATCATCTTCCCAACCTGCTCGCGGATCACTTTGATCAGGCGCGGGTGCCCATGGCCCAGAGCGTTGACGCCGATGCCGGCGATCAGGTCCAGGTAGCGTTTGCCGGCGGTGTCGTAGACGTAGCTGCCCTTGCCGCGCGCCAGCACGACGGGCAAGCGGGCGTAGTTCTGAAACAGGTACTGCTTCTCAAGATCGACAGGGGATGCGGATGCGACGGTCTCCATTCGTTCATGATAACCGTGGGGCAGCCATTCCTGGCTGCCGCCGCCTTTTGAGGCGGCCTCCGGCCCAGCAACTCACGCGAAGCTATCATGACTAGATGCGAGCCGTGATCACCGCGCACGACCTCCCCGACGCGGGTGAACTGCGCGTAGCGCACGGCGCGATCCTCACTCCGTCGGCGCAAGATCTGGTCAAGGAGCGCGGAATCAAAATCGTCGAAATGGCCGCCGGGGAAGCGCCCGCTCCGGCGGCCGCGGATCGCACCATCGCGGTAGGCAGCGACCATGGCGGCTTCGAGATGAAGCAGAAACTACTGCCGGTTTTAGAAGAAGCCGGCTTCGCCGTGCGCGATGTGGGCGTGTATTACGCGGAACCCGCCGACTATCCTGACATCGCGCGCCAAGTGGCGGAACTAGTGGCCTCCGGAGCCGCGGCGCTGGGGATGATCGTCGACGGCGCGGGCATCGGATCGGCGATGGTGGCCAACAAATTTCCGGGCGTGCGCGCGGCCCTATGCTACGATAAAGCTTCCGCGCGCAACAGCCGCGAGCACAATCACGCCAACGTGCTCACACTGGGAGGCAGCCTGCTGATCCAGACCCAGGCCGAAGACGTGCTGCGGACCTGGTTGGCGACGCCGGTGGGCGGCAGCCGTCACGCCGCGCGGGTCGAAAAGATCAAGGAAATCGAGAAGGCCAACATGAATGGAAGCCGCTCCGAGCCGAACACCGCTCGACGCGGAGCGGACGCCCAAGAACTAGACCGGCTGGTGGCGGAAATCGCCGAGGAGGTTCTGGCGCGCGCGGGCGGCGGGCAGGCCTCCACGCCTGTCGAGGCGCACTGTACGGCAGAAGCCTGTGCGAAGATGCTCGGCGCGGGCGCAGCGCGGATCGCTCCCGATTCGGCTCACCTGCCCGAAGTCGGCCGCGACATCGCCGCGGCCATCGATCACACTTTGCTGCGCCCGGACGCGACGGCATCGGACATCCGCAAAGTGTGCCAGGAGGCCCGCAAATACAGCTTCGCCAGCGTGTGCGTGAATCCCTACTGGGTGCCTTTGGTGGCCGCGGAGCTGGCCGGATCGCCGGTGAAAGTGTGCACCGTGGTGGGATTCCCGCTGGGCGCGAGCGCCACCGCGATCAAGGTGGCCGAGACCGAAGCCGCGGTCCGCGTGGGCGCACAGGAGATCGACATGGTGCTGAACATCGGCGAACTGCGGGGCGGCAACTACGACGCCGTGCGCCAGGACATTCAAGCCGTAGTGAAAGCGGCGCACGCCGGCGGCGCGATCGTCAAGGTAATTCTGGAGACTGCCCTGCTCGACGACAATCAGAAAGCCATCGGCTGCTCGCTTTCGAAGCTCGCCGGGGCGGAGTTCGTGAAAACTTCTACCGGATTCAGCACCCACGGCGCGACCGTGCACGACGTAGCGCTGATGCGCCAGGTGGTGGGCGCGGAGATGGGCGTGAAAGCTTCCGGCGGCGTGCGCACACTCGAAGACTTGAAGCAGATGACCGCGGCGGGAGCCACACGCATCGGCGCCAGCGCCAGCGTTAAAATCATCGAGGCCGCCGGGCGCTAACGTCGAATCACCGTGGCCATCCCTACCCGATCCAAAGTCCGCTTCCGCGAGCGCGCCGAGCTGCTCGATTTTCTTCTCGAAGCCTCGCGTCTCACCTCCGAGACGCTGGACCTGGACCGCCTGCTCGACAACGTCGCCCGCATCGTGCGCGACGTGGTTCCGTACGACTTGTTCGCCATTCTGTTGTACAGCGAGCGCACCCAGGGCTTGTCGATCCGCTATTCGATCGGCCATCGCGAGGAAGTGGTGCGCACGCTGGTGATCTCGCTGCACGAAGGCATCGTCGGCGAAGCCGCGGCCACGCGCAGCGCGGTGCTGGTGGAAGACGTAAGGAACGACCCGCGCTACCTGAACGCCATGGACGCCGTGCGCAGCGAGCTGGCCGTGCCCATGGTGGCGCGCGGCAAGCTGGTGGGCGTCCTGGATGTGCAATCGACGCGGCTGAAGGCGTTTTCCGGGCATGAGCGCGCGCTGCTGAGCCTGATCGGCTCGCGCGTGGCCGGCTCCATCGACAACGCCCGCCTTTACCGGCGCCTCGACCGGCAGAACCGGACGCTGCGCACGCTGGCGCATCTGTCGCAGGAGTTCAGCTCGATTCTGGATCTGGACGAACTGCTGGGCAAGATCGCGGCCACGGTGCGGGCGCTGATCAATTACGACGCGTTCAGC
>DASQZT010000218.1:0-62790 GCA_035638575.1 Bryobacteraceae bacterium | reverse complement strand
CCACACTGCGGGGTACGAGTGGTTCTGTTACCGGATGGCGTCCAGCCGGACCAGTTGTGGGCAGAGGACATCGGGAAGCTCCTACAACGGTCCGCCAACGACGATTAGCAGTTCGGTAACATCGTTAGCTGAGGCAACACGCGGGTCGAAGAAATAGTTGACGCCGGACACCTCCTTGACGGCGGGACATCAAGCTTGTTTGAGCCCCAGCATTAGGCGGCTACAGCTTGGCTATAGCCCCCCAACCTTCGGGGCCCGGCCGGCGGCCCCTCGACGTAATCGCCGCGCGCCAGCGTGCAGCCGACGAGAAACGCAAGGAGGGAACGGAACCGCTGGCAGTACGAGCCGTGCCGCCGCGACGGGCGCCACGTGGGCCAAGTGTGCGCGAGTGGAGCGAGAAACACGCGATGGCCTGTTTGAAATAGAGGGTAGCGATTGTTCTCTCGCTTTTAGGTATTCTTTTTGGGCTTCTCCTGTCTGGCGAT
The DNA here is from genome assembly GCA_035638575.1 of Bryobacteraceae bacterium. Lineage (GTDB taxonomy): Bacteria > Acidobacteriota > Terriglobia > Bryobacterales > Bryobacteraceae > DASQZT01. The sequence continues at coordinate 62,305 of DASQZT010000218.1, read as the reverse complement.
CTTCTCCCGGTACAGGCGTTCGAATGTTTCAAGCTCCTCGATCCTCCCATAGTTCTGGAAGCTGTGCGCCCACAGCGACCCATCGGACCGGAGGACGCCGAACTCGATCTCTTTGGGGTGCGAGGACAGACCAGCATAGATGGGGCGGCAGAAAAAGTACGTTCCAAGATGCTCCTGGCAGTACCGCTCCATCTGACGCCAGAGGCCCCCGCGGTTCACGGCGCGCGTTTGCGGAATTATGTTCAGATCAAGCACCCCACCAAGCGCATGACCAATTGCGTGCCCGCGATCATAGGGCAACCGCTCCGATGGGTCGACGACACTCACGGGGCCCAAGGTCCGACGTCGCAAGCGGGAGCCCTTCCGCACCTCTGCGGCGGGCCGTGACAATCCGTGGGCGGCGATGAGACGGTCGTCGACGGCTGCCGAGGCTGGCACGATGCCTTGCCGTACGAGTTCACCGCTCATGTCCCACAGGTACTCGAAGCCATCCACAGGAATCCGGTGGACGTTGTGCTGATGCGGCAGCATCGCGATGTAATGATCAAGCCAAACGTACGGCAGTTCATCAGTGAGAAACTCGCGCAAACCTGCGTAGTCGTGGGATGTTGCTGCAGCCAGAATCTGGGCGTAGTCAATCCGTGGCGGGTCTACCGTCGGCATCCTACGCAAGCAGTGTACTCCTCGCAGGTGCAAACGGTCGATTGAGCCGTTTGTCCGGTAGGTGGCTCGTTGTAATGCTAAGCCAGCAGCCGGGCTGCTATCGTGTTGATTAAGCGGAGTAGCACCGTGCCAGCGCCAAAGAAATACCGCTGTGTGCGAATTGGGGCCTGTCGCGATGAACTCGCCAGGTTGCCAGAACGCCGGCCGGTCGTCTTGGTTGGGTCCTTCGTCTCCGTGTACCCGCCGACTTCACTACCGTTTGGAATGGCTGTTTGTGCGGGCCTTTGGGATTTCATTTTCGGCGCGGGTTGGCCGGAATGGCTCAAAGCCGACTTCGGTCGGCTGCCGTTTGAGAGCCTCATGGAGTGCTACCCGGATCGTGGCGCAGTCCCAAGGATCGTGTGCGGCATTTTTGGCTCAGACGTTTCGAACCCGGTACATCAAGCGCTGGCTCGCGCGCTGCAGTCCGGCACCCTGAGCAGCATCATTACGACCAACTACGACCGAGCTCTTGAGGCTTGCCGAAACAGCGAGTCTGCTTTCTTGCCCGTTACGACCGAAGCAGATTTCAACTCTCTCCATGAGGAGACGCTTCCAGCTTGCTACAAGATCCATGGCACCGCTGCCGAAGGCCTCGAAGGAACACTCGTCTGCTTTCTCGGCAGAGAGGGTCGCCTCCAGGGCTGGAAGCGAAAACTGCTGCTCTCGTTGCTTACGGACAGGACGCTCGTTGTCATTGGGTATAGTGGTCGTGACTTCGACATTTGCCCTGAACTTGCTGATGCCGACATTCCGCTGGACATTGTTTGGCTGCAACGAAATCGGCGCCCGCCCCAAGCCAACGCGGTGCGGGCATTGGATCGTCGGAAGGGCACCTTAGTCATTGGCGACCTGCTGGACTTTCTCCGTGCCGTGCTCGGGAGTCCGATCACTGCAGACAATCCGGCGCGTCAACCTTGGGATCCGAGGCCGTATTTCGACGCGCGTCTCGTCCCGCAGTGGCAGCGCAATATTCTCGACTGGATGGCGTGTGCGACGCTGGCACCCTGCCCAGCGGTCGCCGACCCACCGGATGCGCTGGCGACGCACCAGCGTTACGCCACCACTTGGCAGTGGAATCGTCGCCCGCCGCCTCCAACCTCGTGAATCCCGCCATGGCCTGCACCTCCCGCAATCGTTCGATCAGCACCACGCTCTCGATCCACAGTGCGTACTTCGCCGGCGGCGTCGCCACACGCAAGCGTAGATTCGGGCTGTTCTTCGCCGGATCCTCGATGAACAGTCCGTGCTGACATCATTCATCGCACCAGCAAGGCACGGGACGCCGCGCTGTTGCGCCTGCTGTACATGTCTGGCGTGCGGGTTTCTGGGGTGTGCGGCCTGGCGTGGAAAGACGTGCAGCCCGTGGGCGATGAAATCCCGCCCCTTCCTTGTGCCTACCGTCATCAATGCTTTTTGTAGGCCTACAATGCTACTATTGAGGCATGAGCCGCGAGAGTCAAACTCTGCTGGAGGCATTCGAACACCTGCCAGCGGAAGAAAAGCGCGCCTTTACCGACGAGGTGTTGCGCCGCTCGCTACCCTTCGATTCCGGTTCGATCAAGGACGAAGAGATAGGCGCCGCCTCATCCGCCCTTTTTGAGTTGCTCGACAAGGAAGATGTCGACTCCGCGGCGCGGTGAAGTCTGGCTGATTGACTTCGGCATGGCCGGCAAGATCCGGCCCGCGCTGGTCGTTAGCGTGGCCTTCGGCGATCAAGACCGATCACTTATCACGGTTGTGCCGCATACAACCAGCTTGCGGACTTCCCCGTTCGAGGTTGTAGTTCGTGTTCCCTTCCTAAAGCCTGGCGCCTTTCTGGTGCAGGGCGTCACGACCTTTCGGACCGTCGACGCTCACTACCGGCTCGGTTCGCTCCAGGCAGAGGCCTTCGACAGAGTTTTTGATTGCTTGCTGCGTTGGTTGGGTCACTTTCGGGAGAAATGAGCGGTTGTGAGACACGCCGGACAGTGAGTCGTCTTAAAGCTTTTCCAGGTCCGCCCGCCGCAACACGTCCGCCCCGCCCGGTCCGGCGCCTTTCAGCAGTGCACTCCTGCCCTCCGCAATCTGCCGACGGGGTTGCTGCTGGCTTTGTTGCCGGTCAGCACCATGCTCGTGGCGTGCCGTCGCCGCCAACGGGTGGTGCGGGCATGGTAGGTGGATCAATCCACCGTCCACTGTTGAAATGATGTCACCGATGTAAAGGCGCCTTGCGGTGTGAATCTCAGGCCGAGAATGGCCAGACCAAAAGCGTTGGGTCCGTAGGCATCGGAGCATTGGAAATAAACAGTGCCTTGTCGGCCTGCGGTAAAGGGCCACTGCTGGGCAAAGACAAATGAGGTGTGGGTCATCGAGGCCATTGCAATTCTATCCGTACCCAAGATGGCCCCGTTCCCATCCCTGAAGGTGGCGTTGATTGTCACGGTCGAGAAGTCCGAATTTGCCAGAGCGATGCCCATGCCGTATCCGTTGGTGTTGTCGAATGATAGAATCGAATTCTCCGAGAGGTCTGTTTCGAACGGCACTGCCGCCTCGTTGCCATTACTGTTTGTGAACACAGCAAATCCGCCTACGGAGTCGGTTGTACTTAAGTAATCAAACTGAGCCCACCCCTGCGTTGCAGCGCCTGCACCCGTTGTTTTGATTACTAGTGATCCGCCGACAACCAAAGTACCGGTCAGGGTTGAGGCTTTGCCAGTCCCCTGGAAAGAGAATGGCTGCGGATTCCCGTTGTCGCCGTAGAAGTTCAGGGTGAACGCGGCTGCTTTGGTCTCGGAGAGGTTAATTAGAGTAATTGAAGTCGTCCAACCTCCTCCGTCCGCCACGTGGGTAATGATACCGTTCCCAATGCCAACAGTCGAATCTACCTGAGGCTTGGCCCGCGGCTGGTTCGGTCGCTGGGAGAATGCGGGCAGCGCAAGCAAAACCACCAAACAGAGTTTGAGGATATGGTGCATGTGTCAGCTTTAGCAGAAATTCCAAGCCGAGTAAAGGGTAGCGATGTCTGGAAACCCCTGTAATAGGGATTTTCGGGTTTGCTGGCTTCCCTGTGGCGCTTTCAAGGCCGCTCGGAGGCCTTCGGGCATGGCGCACCGCGACCGCGCGCAGCTCTACCAGGAATTCAGTAGAGACAGCGCCGGCCGCGATCGCGGCATCCAGCGGAAGGATGGCGGAATCACTGATTGCGTATAGCAGTGCCACATGCCAGAATGACGAGCAGTTCCCCGAAAGGAGACTCCGGTCATGGATTCAACCGCTGGAGCCCTCGGCGGCGTAGTCATACTGGCTCTGTTCTTGATCGGGCTGGTATTCCTCGTAATGCTCTTCGTGGCTCCGATAAAACTGTATGCAATCCACCGCGAAATTCAAGAAACCAATGCGCTGCTGAAACAACAGAATGCGACTCTGGCGCAACAAAATGATCGAAACCAGGCACAGGTCCGCCTATTGGCGGCCATCGCTAACATGACAAAAACCTCCGCGGCTTCGCCCGGGTCCGAAGGGGTTCAGAACGCCCGGGAATTGTGATTATCGGGCGTTTCCGGTCCGCCCGGCCCTAGCCCGCAGCCGCCCGCGGACCTGTCCCAACAGGCACGACGGCTTGACCGTGGGCGCCGGTTTCCACCGCTTTGCCGAATGGGTTTCAGCGGCACTGAACCCCTTACTGCACCGTCCTCGACCCGACCGCCTGCCAGCCTGAGTTGAGCACATCTCCGTTGCTCCGCGCCGCCATGTAGATCACCCGGTTCCCCGCGAACGACGATGGGAAGCTCATGTTCAGCGTGAGCGTGAGAGTGTTGCCGCTGCCATCGACCGAGGAGCCCGGCCCTGTCACCGCGCACTGGCTGTTGCCCAGCGTCCCCGTTCCGTTGAGTGTGAGGCCGGGCAACAGCCCGTTGCCGGCGTCGTTCACCAGGTACAACACGTTGTAGACGCGGCTGTACGCCAGGTAGCAGGCACCGTTGCCGTTCAGGGCGTCATTGATCAGCACGTTCATGACGCCCAGATCCTGCCAGCCGTTGCTGTCGGTAAAGGTGAACGTGAACGTCCCGCCGCCGGTCCCGCTGCTGCGCGCTGGCGTCACCCCGCCGGCGGCCGGGCCGGTCGGCGGGGCGCCCGGCACTCCCCAGGTGCCCAGCGCCTGCCAACCGGAGTTGCCCGCTTCGAGGTCCCGCGCCGCTAGGTACATCACCTTGTTGCCGGCGTAACCCGCCCCGAAGCTCATGTTCAGCGTCAGGGTGAGCGTGTTGCCGCTCACGCCCGTCGAGGAGCCCGCGCCAGTCACGGTGCACGCGCTGTTGCTCACGCTGCCAGAACCGTTCAGCACGAGGCCCGGAAGCAGCGCGGTGCCGGCATCGTTCACCAGGTACAGCACGTTGTAGGGGCGGCTGTAGGCAAGGTAGCAGCCGTAGCGACCATCGAGGAAGTTGTTGATCAGGACGTTGACGACATCAAGGTCCTGCCAGCCGTCGGGATCGGAGAAGGTGAAGGTGAACGTCTGAGAAGAGGTGCTGCCCGCGGCGGGACTCACAGACACGGCCTGCGGCGGATTACCGCCCTGACATATCCCGATGTTCAGGAGGTTTCTCGCTGTGGATGTATCGGCAAATCTGACAAGCGGCAGTGAGCCGGAGGCAGCCGAGCCCGCTAAAGAGCCGAAAGCGGGTGGCGTTGGAGCATAGCTAAGGTTCACCGTGGCAGTACCGAGAGCCGGATTGACGTACTGGGTCCACACGCCGAACTGGAAAGTTTCTTTCAGGTTCGGGTTGGTGTTGACAACCTCCCAAACCGCGGTCGCGGAACCGGCCGAGATGGAGAGCTCCGTCAAACCGGTCACCGGCGGGGAGCCGTTCACACCCGTTGTGGGGGAAAGTAGAGGCAGGAGTCCGTTGGAATCGGGAGCCATTTCACTGGAGACCAGGACTGCAAACGAGCTGATGGAGGTATTCCCGGCCGGAGCAGGGGTATTCGCCGAAGCGGTGTTGACAGCTAGGTTCGTCGTCGAAACAAAGATGCGGACACCAGCCGGGATGTTGTTGAAGGTGGCCTTCAGGCGGGTGCCGTAATCTACGAGACCCGACTCGAAGCCGTTGCCGGCCGCGCCGGTGTACACGAAGTTGGATTCGGAGTTGTAGATGGTGCCTGGGACGTTCTGGACCGGAGAGCCGGATTGGCCGTTATAGACGGCAGTGGGCTGCACGCGAAGCTTGAACGCGGTGCCGAAACTCTCTGTGTATTGCAGGATCGCCACGCCCGATGGCGCACTCAGGCCGCTGCACTGGTTGAAGCTCGCGCCGCTGCTGCTCAGGTTGGCAGTGTTGGCCGCGTCGCGCAGCACGGTGCTAAGACTGGCCTCGATAAAGGCGGCGATCACGGTCGCCGGAGTATTGCCGCTAAACCCGACCGAAGCCAGTAGCTGGGTAGTACCCGCGAGGCCTCCGCCGCCCAAACCGGACACGTTGGCGCGAACGTTGGTGATGCGGAATACGCGCTGCGTGCCTGCGATGACCGGGGGCAGAAAAGGAATACCGTTGAACGTGACCTGGTTGCCGCTCACGATCCCCGAAAAAACGTTAGCGCCGTGGGTTATTCCCCCGGCCGCGCTGACCGCGATCGGGAGCCCGTTGACGGTGTTTGCGAACTGCTGGCAGCCGCCGATGTCAGCGCCCACCTGAGGGGTGCCGCAAAACACCTGGGAAGCGTCCGGACCGAAGCCCGGAACCAGCGGAACCAAGCTCCCGCCCTTCGCTACAGATGCCCCGGCCTCGTCGATGATCAGCAGCGCTTCCGAGGCATTCGAAATACCGCCGATGCCCAGAAGACGGCTGGTCACGTTGGTGCCCAGACTGACAACGAGGTTAGCCGTGGGAATCGCCGAACCCAGAGCCAGAAAGCTGCCGCCGGTGCAGGAAACTACGATGTCACCGATGTTCTCCGTCATGCCTTCTGCCCGCAGCGCGGGAGGCACTGCGACGGTGGCATAGCAAGTCAAGGCGCCGCTTGCACCGCCACCGCCTGACACCTGAGCGGCGGCCCGCCCAACGAACAGCGCCAACACAGCTAGCGCGCCAATCCATCTGCGAAAACCCACCATTTCCTTTTCTTCCGTGTGCAACCTAAGCCTCACGCTTCGGCTTCTTCGGAAAGTCGCCTTGGACTTTGGCCTCAGGAGCCCATGTGCCCAACCGTCGGCCACCAGCCTAGAACAAGGTATTAACCTCAGAATTTCCGTCTTGGCTTCCTGGCCGCTGTTGATTATACATCCAACCACTTATTTTTGGGCCTTTAATTCCTTGTTTTCATTCCGAGCGACTCTGGCCCCTCGCGAAGGCGGTTCCGTGGTGTACCCCTTCGGAGGCCTCCTGGGCAGCCCGCAGCCCTGAGGGAATCGGCAGGCGTCAAGGCACGCGCAGCGAAATCCGTTAGAGCGCGAAATAAGTGCTCGTCTGAGGAGTACCGGGTCCGATAGCCCGGGTCCGATAGCCCTTGTTCACGCCGAAAGTGACTGGTATACTCCCGACATCATGAGTACATTCCAAGTGTGCGTGCTTGTTCTGCCATTGCTTTTCACATTGAGCCTCGCAGGCGACACCATCGAACTAAAGACTGGCGAGCGCATCGAGGGCGCATTCAAACAAGCCACCTCGGCCGGCGTGGTGGTCGAGGTTGCCGGTCAGTCGCTGACGATTGCGCTCGACCAGGTTAAGGCCATTTACTTCGGCGCGACTCCCCAGCCCGCTTCGCCAGCCCAATCATCGGCAGCACGGGACGCGCTTGACGCATTAAAGGCGCTACGGTCAGTAACTAACAGCGGGATCGCCTACCGCGACTACTCCCAGAGGGTTTTGGACGCAAAGGTTAAGGTGGATCGGTACCTCTCGTCTGCGGCGAATGATGCAGACGCGCTTCGGAACGCGATCCGTCTTTCGATGAGTGGTTATCAGCTTGCTTCGCTAGTATGGAATCTTCGTTTTTCCAGTCAACGCAACGGCGAAGCTGAATGGCCATTGAAGGTTACCATCGCAAGGACGCTCTGTGGAAAGCTCGCGATTTCGGAGTGCCCGGCCCTTAGGCAATGGATGGACCAGGTTAAGGCGGACATAGCATTCAACAGGTACCCCAGCGATACTCTCAACTCCGCGAGCACCCGTGATCACATTATCGGGGACATCGCTGAAGATCACCCTCAAGTGCTTTGGGACTGGGCCTCGGCGCAGCTCGCCGAGGCTGAACGGTTGCTTGCCCAACAGTAGCCACGCTTTCGATCATGCCATCGCAGAATCGCACAAAAGGACGAATTCTTTATGATGCTTAAAGGCTGGGCGCCGGCTTCGATCATCTTTTCCGACGGGACGAAAATGGGAGGTAACTGACAGTCCTCGGCACGAACAGGTTGTCCCATACGATTCTCTGCGCGCGGCATGCCGCGGCGCATTCCGAGGCCAGGCCCTTCCGAGCGCGCTCGGTTCTTGTCGTGTGCCCGACTACACCGCCACCCTCAATCTGATCCCGTCGTTCGGCGCGTGGACCAGATCCTGCCGTGTGCCGAGGTATCGCTCGGTCGTTTGCACCGACGCGTGGCCCAGGAGCAACTGGATCTGCTCCAACTCGCCGCCCGCTGCCCGACACAACTTCGCGCATGTCCTCCTCAAATCGTGGGGGGCGATGCCCGGGACACCGGCCACCGCCGCGTACTGCTGGAGCAGTTGCCAAACGACCTTCTCGCTCAGGCCGGTGTCCTGAACCTGGTCCGCCCGGTTCACCGGCCGGAATACCCTACCATCGGTGATGCCTGCGGCCGAGGTCCAGGCGTCGATCGCCACCTTGACCCACGTCGGCATCGGCACTGTGCGCACGCGGCCGTGCTTACCGACGAGGTCCACGATGCACCACCTGGCATCTCGCTGCTGGACGTGCCTGAAGGTGATCGATGCCACTTCCGACCGCCGCAGGCCACAGCCCAGGAGTACGGCGAGGATGGCGCGGTCGCGAAGGCCCCTCTTTGTTGTAGTGTCCGGGGCGTTCAGCAATGCCTGCGCCTGCCTGACCGAAAGCCAATTGCCCAAGCGGACGCCTCTCAGTTTCACTCCCTTGATGCGCGTAATCCCGGCCGCCAGGTCGGGCGCCAGAAGGCCGTTGTCGGCGGCCTCGACCGCCAGCTTGCGCACCGCCGTGATCCGCACGTTGATCGAAATCGAGCCGAGCCCGCGGGCCTCGAGCACGACGCGCCAGGCGCTGACCGTCGCCTTGTTGAATCCGGATCGCGGCTCCAGGCCGAACCACGCGAAAAATTCGTCGAGCCCGAGATTGTAGACGCGTTTCGTGATCGGGGAGGAGACGCTGTCGAGCACCAAGGCCTTCAGCCGGCGCCAATCTGCCGACCTTCTTGCAGGTACCAGTTCGTTCATCTTGTCCTCGTTAATGGGCAATATCGGTAGCTACGTCATGTGGACATTACCTCGGTAGGGCGAGGACATCAAGCAGGGCGGCGCTTCCGGCTCGCGTTTCTCGCCTCGTCTTGATCAGCGATTCGTAAGGGGCGGTTTTCGGACGACGGTTTGGCGAACAATCTTGAGAGAGTTGCGGCCGATGGGCAGACTCGTTGACTGGCAGCCCTTTCCGCTCGTACAAGGGACCTGGAAAATCAAATAGGGGGGCCCAAGGTGACGATTAAAGGCAGTAGCCTTGCGACACCCAGTAATGCCAGTCACCGATGGCTTCCTTGGTTGATTCATCCGGATCGATGGCGTCCAGTTGCGAGAGAGGAACGGCCATCTTCCGGCCCTGCCAACGGATCTGCACAAGCATGTCATGTTCGCACGCATCTTCCACGGCCATGCGCAGGACCTCGACGGTCTCGCCCTTCCGGAGCGGCGAGACGGCGTTCGCGGCGACACACCTCGCCCGGAACGGGAAACGGATCTTGCCTTCCAGGTAGTAATACCAGCTCATTGCCTGTTCATCCGGACCGGCATCGACGATCGCTTCGTTGTGGATGCGGTCTTCCCGCTCAGGGTCCCGCTTGGGTCTTTTCATGACGTTGCTCCCAGGATTCGGCGGACGGAGGTGCGCCCGATCCGCACTCGACGAGCGATCTCGGATTTACTGACGCCAGCGCGATGCAGTTTCCGAATCTCGGCAGTATGCACCGCCGCAGTCGCCGGCCGACCGAGACGCTTCCCGTTTTGCCGTGCATGTGCCAGGCCAGCTCGGGTTCGCTCCCTGAGGATTTCCCTTTCTGCACCCCTGCCTACCCACAATATTCAAGCGGCGCGACTCAAGCCCTGCTATTTTGCGACGGAGAGTAGCTAGAATAGCACCATGACGAATTCGGGTCTCCGGGCCTCGGTCCATGCTCCGAGGTGTGCTCCTACCGGCACTGCGGTTCGCTGCCTGGCCGGGATTCTGTTCCTGCTCTCTTGCGCGACTGCCGCGACGGCTCAAGGCGTCGCGATCGTCGTCGACGGCCAGATGCCCGCGCCCGCGCAGCACGGATTATCGAAGCTCGAAGCGGCGCTGACCGCGCGGGGGCTGACAGTCCGCGCGGATGTTGACGCGGTGGCGGCGAGCACGTTCGTTGTTCTGGCCGGCATTCGGGCGGCCAATGGCCCGGCGACCGCGGCGTTGACCAGCATGCACGTCGCGCTGCCGGACGGCCCGGAATCGCTCGTGATTCGCCGCGGAGCCACATTCAAGGGCAAGCGCGCGCTGGTCCTCGTCGGAGGCGGAGCCATCGGCTTGATGTATGCCGCGCTGGACGCAGCAGACCGCGTAGCCTGGGCGGCGAGCGACGCCGGGCGGGTAGATCCGTTCACGTCGGTCCGCGACATCGCCGAATCGCCGTACCTCAAGACTCGCGCCGTGTCGATGTACACCATGAATCGCGCGTACTGGGAGAGCAAGCTCTACGACGAGACGTACTGGAGGACGTATCTCGACATGCTGGCGGCGAACCGGTTCAACCAGTTCACGATCCAGTTCGGCTACGAAACCGGCGGCTTCATGGCCCCGATGTATCCGTACTTCTTCGATACGCCCGGCTGGCCCAACGTCAGGATGTCGGGCATGACTGCCGCCATGCAGGCGAAGAACCTGGTGGCGCTCAAAGCCATCGTCCGCCTCGCTCACGAGCGCGGCCTCAAGTTGTTTCTGGGCGGCTGGGACCACATCGACCGCGGCGTGACCGTTGGCGCCGAGGGGCAACGCTTCGGACGCGTGAATGTCCCGGGCGGTGAGGATCAGCTGGTAAGGGGACTCGACCAGAACAATCTGGCAGCCTACACAAAGGCCGCCATCGCGAAGCTCGCGGAGGTTGTGCCCGATGTCGACGGGTACCAGTGGCGGATGCTCGATGAGGCGGGGATTCCCAACTCGATCCAGGTGCCCTTCTGGGAGGACGTCTTCAGGACGGTCATGCGTCTCGGCAAAGTGACCGAGATGCGGGCGAAGGGCGTCGATCCCCGGATCTACGAAGACTCCCACGCGATGGGGCTCGATTTTCTGGTGAACACAAAGGTCTGGATGGAGCAGGTCGGGATGCCTTTCCACCCGATGCACATCAACAGGCAGGATCAGATGAACGTGCGCCACGGGTACGCGGATCTGCTGAAGTACCCGCAGACGTACAGGATGCAATGGCAGTTGTGGACCGGGGGGACAACCCGTCTGCTGCTCTGGGGCGATCCGGAGTACACGCGACGCCTCGCCATGAGTGCCCGGATCTACGACAGCGACGCGCTCGAGATTAACGAGATTCTCGCGACGAAGATGTACGGCGAGCCGCACACCGCGATGCCGTTGCCGATTCATTCGGCGCCGTACCGCACCTACCGCTATGAGTTCGAGCGCTATTGGCACTACTACCGCGTGTGGGGACGCCTGACGTACAACCCGGCGACTGAGTCAGACGTCTGGCAGCACGAATTCGTGGCGCGATTTGGGCCACAGGCCGGGCCGCACGTCGAGCGCGCGCTCGAGCGCGCCAGTCAGGTGCTGCCGAGAGTGGTCGCGGCGAGCTACCCGTACCGTGGTTTTCCGACGACCGTCGGCTGGCCGGAAATGCAACGGCTGGGCAGCCTGCCGCAATACGCCGCGCAGGAAGAGGGCAGCGACATTCAGTTGTTCGAGAACGTCCGGGACGCCGCAGCGCGCCTGCTCGGCGGAAGGGACACACCGATGGTGCGCGTCGAGGACACCAGCCGATGGTTTGCATCCACGTCCTCAGCCATCCTCTCCGAGCTGGGTCAGGCGAAACGGCAGCTCGGCGCGGCTGCGAGCGGCGAGTTCAAGGCGACGGCCGCCGACCTCGGGATTCTCGCGGGATTGGCGCGCTATCACTCCGAGCGGCTGCTCGGTGGTCTCGAATACAACTTGTACAAGCAGGGCGGAGACCTCACCGCATTCGACCGCGCGATTGCTCACGAGCGGCTGGCCGTCCGGGCGTGGAGCGACATGGTCGCCGCCGCGGGTGACGTCTACAGTCCCGAACTCCCGTTCGGCCTCCGCGGACGGTTTCCCCGGCATTGGAGCGAGGAACTCGATCTGCTGAAGAAGGACTTTGACGCGCTGCTCGTCGAACGTCAGAGCGCGACGGGCAAGGCCGACGCGAAGGTCATCCTCATTCCGGCGGCGGTGCCCGGCACTCCGCCCGTGGCTGTCGTCTCACGCCCGCCTCTCGCCGAACAGGGGCACGACCTCACCGTGAGGGCGAATGTCACAGCAAGCGCCGGCGTGAAGTCTGTGCTCCTGCGGTACCGTCATCTGAATCAAACAGAGGATTACCAGACCGCGAACATGGTCCTCGACGCCAGGACCGGTGCGTACTCGGGTACGGTTCCCGCCTCCTTCATCGACCCGAAGTGGAATCTCATGTACTTCGTGGAAGTAATCGACGCGCGGGGCACCGGTCGGATGTTCCCGGACTTCGAGACCGAGCAGCCGTACGTCGTTGTGCCAGTCAAACGGTGAGCCGAGGGCTCGATTACAAACTCAATGGAAGATTATCTTGTTCGCGGCTCTCCGGATCGAAGGGAGTCGTAATCCTTCCTCAATCGACTCATTCGCTGCTGCGCCGCGCTGGACGACATCAAGGTTCCGGACGCTGGATCTGACGGCCAATGAAATGTACGGTCTCAAGCTCTCGTTTCGAGCGGGACTGCTTCAGCCGAACTTTCTAACCTCCGGTGGATGAGTTTTCGGGTTTTGGGTCACGGAGAAACAAATCGTCTCGCTTGCTGCACGTTCGCGCGTAGGGAGATCCAGACCATGGGGGGCGAGACCATGGACTTCTTCTCTTCCGACGCCATCGCCTACCACATCTTCGAAAAGGACTTCGCGGGTGATTCTAAAAATACAGCTTCAGCGCAAGCTGGATCTCGCGGGACGTGCGCTGGAAGAGCAGCGGCGCACCGGCGCTGGTAATCGTAGCCACGGCGGCGTTGCCGATCTGTGCATTGGGGTTATTGAACTGCGGAGTGTTCAGTACGTTAAAGCCCTCGGCACGGAATTGCAGACGGCGGCTGGCGCTCTCATTCAAGGCGAAGTCCTTGAACACGGACAAGTCGATTTGCTTGGTCCCCGGTCCGAACAAAATGTTTCTTCCCGAGTTTCCAAAAATGTAGTTTCCGGGGGAAACGAAATCGGCCGGATTGAACCACTGCAGAATGGTCGGATTGGAGAGGTGGCCCGAGCCGATACGATTGGGCCACTGCGTGACGCTGCCGGAGTTCAACAGACTGCTCACCATGACCGGTGTGAAGGGAAAGCCGTTGGAGAACGTATCGATGCTGTTCACCCGCCAGCCCCCGACTATTGCCTGCAGCGGACCGCGGGCGCTGCCCACAAATTCCTTGCCGCGGCCAAAGGGCAGTTCGTAAGACCAGCTCAACACCAGGCGGTGGCGGATATCGAAGTCCGAGTTCCCCCGGTACACGTGCAGATTCTGGGCGTTCTGAATACCTGCGGCGTTGGTGTTCCCGCTGGAGTTATCCAGACTGTGGGCGTATGTGTAAGCCCCCTGAAAATCGAACCCGGCGGCAAGACGATTCACGTAGGTGACCTGGAGCGAATTGAACGAGGCGTTGGCGCAGGTGCAGTTCATGGTTCCATCAGCGAGGTTGGGATACGGCCTGCGGCTCGCCACCGGTGTGGAACCAGGGACCGCCATATTGATGTTTGGATTGATCAGCCCGTGGACGCTGTTCTGGCCGATGTAGGCCACGGAAAGCGTGTCGTGGCTCGATAGCTGCCGTTGGACGTTGAGGTTCCACTCGTTGGCGGACGGGTTTTTGAAACTTCGGTCGAATACCTGGAAAGCCGTCCCGGCAGCGGGGAACAGAGCGGGGCGGGAGGTGGGGAAACCGGCCGAAACGGGAAGCGCAGCGGCGAAGCCCGCCGCACCCGAGCTGTTAGTGGTGATCAGCGACCCGTTGAAGGGCGCATTCTTGGCCATGGGATTGGAATTGTAAGTCTCGTAGGCCGTGAATATGCCGAAGCCCCCGCGGATCACGGTGCCGGGAGTGACGTTGTAGGCGAAACCCGCCCGCGGGCCGAAGTTCGTATACCGCCCGTCGGTGACCGTATTGCCTGGGAATCCGGGGGAGCCGATCGCAACCACGTTTCCTCCGTTACTCGGATCGAATATCCCGAAACGGTTGTGGCTCTCCGTCCAAGGCGTGACCAACTCATCGCGAATTCCCAGGTTCAGTGTCAATTTCGAATTGATGCGCCAATTATCCTGTACATACAAGCTGGGCCGGTGGCGTGTCATGGTGAAGTACTGGGTGATATCGATCTGGGAGCTGATCGGCCTTCCATACAGCAGGTCCGCCAGGCCATACCCCGAATACGAGGCGTTGAAGGAATAGGACCCCACCGGTTTCGGCGGCGTGAAAAATGCGAACGTAGTCATCATCCAGTTGCCGCCGAATTTCAGCTCGTGCCGGCCCTTCACCCAACTGAGAGCCTGGTTGACTTCCCAGATGTTGTTGACCTTTTGCAGGCTTCCATTACCGTCGCCCAGAGACGCCATTCCGGAAACGGCGACGGTCGACATGCCGGGACCGCCGATATTGGCGTTGGGAATGCCATACTGCTCGGCAACATTCCCGACCAAGGCGTCGGAAACGTTAATGAATTCCAGCAATCGGGAAAACCCGGCTCGGAATTCGTAGTACTTCGAGGCTCCAATGGAACGGCTGTAGCCGAACACACTTTGCCATCCCGGCGCGAGCGTTTCGCCGGGATATCCGGGTCCACCTCCCACTGCCGGTGCAGGCAGGTAGCCGGGATTCACCGTGCGCGGGTCTTCCTTACTGTAACGCCCGAAAATCGAGGAGTTATTCGTGCGGTAATCCACCCTCAGGTCGCCCTGATCGATGTTGTTGATCAGCGGCCCATTGTAAAGATAGTTGCTCACCAGCGCCCCTCCGGCTATGTTGGGCTGCGGATACAGCGTCATGATTTTCGCAGCGGTCGGGTTGATCTGCGACTGCGGCACCTGGTTATTCGGAAGGGGCGCGTTCGTGCTGGGATCCTTGACCACGGTCTTAGGCAGAAGCGCGGAGAAGTCGCCCGTGCGGAAAGGCGCAATTGGCACGCTGGAGATGTAGGTTTGCGCCTGGGCCACGCGCTTCCCCTCGTAATCGGCAAAGAAAAAGAGTTTGTCCTTGCCGTTGAACCAGTGGGGTATCAGCACCGGCCCTCCCGCATTCGCACCGAACTCATTCATGTGAAACGGCGGGATCGGGTCCTTGGGCGAGTCGAAGAAGTTCTTGGCGTCGAAGTCCGAGTTGCGCACAAACTCGTAGACAGCGCCGTGAAAATCGTTGGTGCCTGAGCGAAAAGTCACGTTGATGATGCTGGGACCTCCGCCGTACGCCGCGGGCGCGGCGCTGGTCTGCACCTTGAATTCCTGGATGGCGTCGACCGGCGGGAAGAAGATCACGACGTTGGCATCGGCATCGACACCCTGAATGCCGTCGAACATGTAGACGCCGATGTTCGAGCGATTGCCATTGACTACCGCTCCATTGGTCCCCCTACCTTCGGTGTAGCCTCCATTGCTGGCGTTGGTCGAGTTGCCGACGCTGTTCACGCCGGGAGCCAGCAGCACCAGTTGCGTGAAATTGCGACTGTTCAGCGGCAGGTCCACCACCTGTTGCCGGGTCCGCACGTTGCTCATGTCCGACGAGACAGTGTCCACGGTGACGGCGTTGGCGCCCACCGTGATGCTCTGAGTAGCCGCCCCGACTTCCATGGAGACGCCGATCTCCGCCCGCTGCCCCACGGCGAGTTCGAAGCCGCGACTAATCTCCTTGAACCCTTGCGCCTTGGCGGTGAGCGTATATTGCCCCGGTTGCACGGCCACGAAATCGTAGTCGCCGGTCGCCGAAGTGGCCGTCTGACGGACAACGTTGGTCGACACGCTTCGCAATTCGACCGATACGTTGGTCATCGGCAGTCCGGTTGGGTCTTTCACCGTGCCGACGACGGATCCGAGGTCAAACTGCGCGACGGCAGCGACAGAGAACAAAATCGCCAGTGCTAACAACGAATTAACGCGAGACATTTGTAAACCTCCTTAAAATCACTCTTGACCGCCTGCCGGCGGCTCGCCCATCCGCGGGCCCGCGGGCGGCCCGGCTTGAACATCGGCATACTCCCTATCCGAACTGCAGCCCGTACTTCTGGAAGAACTTGCGGTCCCAATCGATGCCGAGTCCGGGAGCGTCCGGCGCGTGCACATAGCCGGTTTTGTCGACGGGATAAGTCGAAGCAAACCCCGCCTGAAAGCCGTCCGCGTTCCAGAAGCCCGGGTCGTACATGTACTCGAGGAATCCAGTGTTCGGGGCAGCGCACTGGATGTGCAGGTTCGTCAACATACCCACCCCGCTTTTGCCGTGGTGCGGTCCAAACAGGGCGCCGTATGCTTCCCCCATGGCCGCGATCTTGCGGATGACCGAAACCGGCCCGCCGATCATGGGGTCGGGCTGGATGTAGTCGAGCGCACCCTTGCCCAGGATGTCGCGATAATCCTTCAGCCCGACGTTGCCCTCGCCGCCCGCCAGGTGCATCCGCTTGAGTTGCTTGCGAATCTTCGCCAGATCGTCGTAGTCGTAGCGGTTCAACGGCTCTTCAAGCCAGTAGAGCCCGATCTGCTCCAGTTCCCGCGCCATCATGGAGGCGGTTTCGTAATCCCACACCGGCAGCGGATCGCCCTTCTTCGAACTGGCCATATTGGCGTCCACCATGACCTCCATCTTGTCGCCCACCGCTCGCTTCACCGTGGCCGCCAGTTTGAGGTCGTCCTTGGGGTCGGGATGATGCAGGCGCAGCTTGATCGCCCGGAACCCGAGTTCGTAGAATTTGATCGCGTCCTCGGCACGCTCCTCGGGCGTCTTGTAGAAATGGACCGTGGCCGCGTACGGCTTGACCTTGTCCGCCGCCGCCCCCCACAGCTTGTACAACGGTTGGCTTGTCACCTTGCCGATGATGTCCCACAGCGCCACTTCG
Source organism: Bryobacteraceae bacterium (assembly GCA_035638575.1). GTDB lineage: Bacteria > Acidobacteriota > Terriglobia > Bryobacterales > Bryobacteraceae > DASQZT01. The sequence continues at coordinate 45,091 of DASQZT010000218.1, read as the reverse complement.
AGGAAGAACAGGCGCACCGGCGCCGGCGCCTTCTCCTTTTGGAAGAACTGGGCGTTATGAATCGCCAGGTCGAACGGATCCTTGCCCACGAAGTACGCCTCGGCGCGGCGCTGGATCTCCGCGCCGATGCCCGCCGGCAGTTTGTAGTCGCCGTCCATGGTCGTGCCCACCACGCCCTGGTCCGTGAAGAACTGCGCAATTACGTAATCGCGCGTGTCCTGCGGGATCTTCTTCGGGTCCCAGGGAAGCACCAGGCCGTGTGGCCGGTGACGATGTCGCGCACCTCCACCGTGCGCACGCGCGTGATCTTGAGCTTCTTCACCCCGGCGGGTGAGGCGGGGGTAGCAAGCGCGCCCGTGGCCGCCGCCCCGGAAAGTAAACCGAACTGCCGTCTGGTCATACAGGGTCTCCTTTGCCGGCCGGCCGAAACCGGCCAGACCGAAATTTGTCCCCCGTTATCCGCTATCGGCGCATCGCCTGTACCAGTCGCCTGACCCCCAGTATTGTCTAGATGTTGTCCTTGTCCCAGTGCGAGGCGAACCGGCACCCCCGTTTCCCCGTCTCTTGGCATTCTGGACGCGTTCATCCGCTACTGTCAACATGCGCGAAGAACCGTAAGAACCGTAAGCTTCCTCGGTGGTCCCGAACCCGGCGTTCTGAGCAGTAGATCCTGACTAGTCGCGTAGCGTTTACCAACGGCCGCGCCGGCTCGCGCTGGAGCCACTCTTGAGAAAGAGGGCGATGGAGAGCGGCTACGCCAAGCGGGCGTTATGCAGTGATATCGGTAGCCTACGAAAGCGGCGCGAATAACCAAACACGGATCGCCTCCCGGTGGGCGCCGCGATTTGAGGCTACTGGTACCGATTCTCAACACAGCTTGGCGGCGAGCCGGTCAAGTGCCTCGGCGGGATTGTCGGAATCCTTGCAGAACTCGACTGGATAGGACCGAAGGGGCAGGGGCAGCTCGACTGGCTCAATGCCGGCAACGAACGAGATAAGTCTGCCACTGCGTTTTCGACCGTTCCGGATATCCTTGTGAAAAGTCCGGTATTCATACTCGGGCCAACGACGGCAAAGACGGTTCAGCTTGCTGCCAACGGCCACAAGGCAACTGGCTGAATCAAGCGCTTGGTCGATGGCCCGGTCCCAGCCTTGCTCATATCGGCTTCGGGGCGAGAAAAATACACGGCGCCCACAGGTTTCGATGATCTTGTCAGCCACCTGCCCGGCAAGTTTATCGTCGCCACGCCCGAAGCTGATAAAGACATCAATTTTTCCGGGAGGGGGCTGGTCGGGAGCTGCGCACTGGTGATATCGGCGAACTAATCCCCTGGTGACAGGGCAAAGGTCGAACTTGGTTGGCAGGGCTTCATACCGTTTGACCTCGGACTTTGGGCGCACTCCCGCGATGTCCCGCAAGAACCTTCTCTTCATCAGAGACTGAAACTCAGATCCCGGGTAAGGCTCACCATCGTAAAAGAACCTGTCAGGCACGAAATGATTTCGATCCAGCCGCCGGTTGAGCTTATCGACCCGGAACAGGCCGACAAGTCTGTTTAGCAAGCGATTGCCTGCAATCTCTCCGTCGCACAGGACCACGCCATCCCCAACATTTATTCTCGCAACACGGTCCAGCTCGATCCCGAAATCCAGTGCATTGATATTCATGAAACACTGGTGGACATTGTGCTTGGCGTCGCCCATGCTGATGGCAGCAGAGTCAGGCCCCTCCAGCCACTTCAACGGGGTTTCGATCTGCTGAAATCCGGTAATGTCTGGAATAGGAAGCGGGACCTTGCTGTGATGCCGCTTCTGGCGCTGCTCATCCACAATCAAGCGGGCGGCCGCGAACTCCGGCCGGTCCGCCGCATACCCATCGTCACGCTTCAAAACGTACCAGTGGCGGTTCTTGAAATCGAGTATTATCAGTTCTTCCCGGAGTTCACGTTCGAGCGTTCGAAGCGGATCGAGCAGTTCCCCGACGTTGTCGCAGGCACCGTTTGCAATATTCCAGCCAACCGGAAATATCTCGCGATAAAAGAGGCAGTAGTACTCCTGATCTGCCATCCGGATTATCGGTAATACGCCAGCACTGGCCCATCGAAAGACGAAATCTGAATCGCGAAAGTGCCAGGTGCTCTTGCGCTTTCTTGACAACAAAGCCTGCAGCTTCTCCTGGTAGTGATTGGCTTTCTTTTCGAAGTCCGGAATGTTCGACCGGACGTCATCTCTTCCGGCTCGATTCCAGGTAGCCGGCGAGTTTCTGTCAAACGAGACCTTCACCCGGGCGCACTTCCTGTGGCCCGTAAGCTCGAACTCCGAGAGAAGCACCTCCAGGAAGTGGTTTTCGGCATGATGGAGGGGGCGCACCAGATTCGTATAGAAGAACGCCATGTTTCGATTCTAGCTGCGATTCGGAGGAAAAAATGTGAAGGCCGGAATTAATTCGCGCCTAGGGCCTCCGTATACGCCCATATCACTCACATCCGCTTCAATTCTGGACTCGAGGCCGATCCGTATCGACCATAAATCCGTGCCGCCGCCCGACGTCAGTTCCGCATGACACTAGAACATCAAGCTGTCCAGGCGCCGCTGTACAGCTTCAATCAGGGGATCTCCCGGAAAGCGGTAACGCGCTTCTGCCGCGTAGCCGGACAAGGTGGCTTTCTGGGTCAGGGTGAGTACGCCGCCAAGCTCGAGGTATCGGGCCGATCCTGCAAGGAGAGTCGAGAACGGATGTACAGTGATCCTCGACCGCATCGCCTCGCTTTCGATCGCCGTTGATAGTTTTTCGAACGCTTCACCGAACATGGCGGCGCCCTCGTCGGGACTCTGCTCCATTTGCTTCAGCAAAAGCTTGCCCAAAGTTGTCAAAGGAAACGGATGGGCCTCTATCGCCACAGCGTGTCGTGCGAATTGGAGGGCTCTGTTCAAGTCGGAACTCCGCCTGCAGGAGCGCGCGCTGCTCCCAGTAACGGGAATTCCACTCCCATTGTTTCTGGACTGACACGTAAAAGTCCTCGGCGGCTGCACCGAGCAGCGGCCTCACGATCTTATCGGAGTCAAACAGACGACCAGCGAGCCGGGCCTCAGGTGACCTTCGCATGACCGCCTTCCGGTTAACATGCGGCGCAAGAGAAAGCGCCAAGCCCACGAAGGCGGCAAGCAACATGCCCCCGTCACGTCGGGTGGCCCTCCGAAGTATTCGCTCCGCGATAATACCACTAATCGCGATAACGAATTCGTCTTGGACAGCGTTCACGGCTAGCCGCAACGGAACTTGTGCCATAAGCCTTCCGAGGGGTTTTTGGGGGCCCATGATCGCCTGCAAGATGCTGTATCGAAGGCCGGCGGAGTAACAGTGCTGTGCAAGCGCGATGCACAGATAGGGCAACCGATCATCCGCATCAGCCGCTTCCCAGAGCGATTCGACTATCGCCTCAAGTGGGCGAAAATCGTTTAGGATTTGGCAGGCTGCAATCGCGATAGGCTGTCCTTGCAAGCGTCTGGCAAAGTCGCGGGGCTGTTTGGTCGCGAATGTGTCACCAACTAAACCGAACTGCCGGTAACGTTCCAGCAGTTGTTGGCACTCATTCAGAGTAAGCGGCGATAGTTGGAGTGAAGACCTCGGTGTTCCGCCAAGAACGACGTCCAAGTATTCTTGACGATAGGAGCGCTCCGCGCCCACCACAACGAGCAGCGCTGCGATTGACGAAGCTTCCAGCAACTCAATCACCTGTTCTGCGTGATCAGCCAAGTCATCAGCAACAAGAAGAATCTGCACAGTGGACCGGGAAAGGCAAGCAATTGCATTCTCGCTGTCGATTCGCGAGAGCGTACGGATCGTCAGCACGGGTCTGCCTGATCTCGCGAAGTCATGGGCTAGACGCTTAACTATCGTCGTCTTACCGGTCCCAGCCTCGTCTGACAGAAGCACCAACCGGGTTTGTGAGTTCGGTGCCGAGCTGTGGTCAACAAGGTTCTTGACAGTTGCGTTGTCCCGTCGCTCGATGTCGAAGTGTTGATGGAGATCCTTCCACTCGGGCTCGCGTCCATAGAGAAAAGGACTTGGAGACGAAGGCAGGGGCTGGTCTGCTGCGGCTACCAATTCGAAATCGGAGAAGAATCGAAGGATCTGTGCGGGAGAGAGACCTTCGGAAAAGAGCCCAGCTATGTCCGGCACAAGGAGGTCGGCCACGGTAGGTGGCGAAGGAAACTTCTCGCGCAGCCACTCCATGAACTCGCCGAACGTCGCTGGTACTAATACGAGACCATAGCGGTCGCAATCTGAGCGCGTTGCCACATCTGGATTCGGCTCAATCAAAAGAGACGGGCCTCTTCCGCGACGAGGCGTTGCCGGGCTGCGGTGATTGAGGTAGTACTCAAGATCGATTTCGTTCAGCGAAGTGCCAGCGATAATGAACGGCTCAGTGGCGAGTATTTCAGCGAGTAAATGCATCCACGGATTCAAGGTGGACATAACCCTGACATACTCAGATGCCGCAAACACGAACCCTGCTTGGGGCTGCCGGACCCATCCGTGAAGGTGAATCGCGTGCAATTCCCGGCGGTCAGGGGTTGGCTCGAATGCCGAATTGAAGTTTAGGGGGACCAGCACCTGTTTGCTGCCGGGAATTGCGTAGAGGTTCTCAAGAACATCGTCAACATTGAAGGTGAAGAGGCGGCGCCAGAGAAAGCGCGGCACGGACCCTACAGAAGATCCCGGCGTGCATTTCGAAAACCTGTCGACGAGTTCTGCTTGAATTTGCGGTGGGCTGAGAAGGGCGTATGCCCGTGTCAGGGACGTGCCGTCACGAGCTCCGGTCGCGCTGCAAAGGTCGCGACGCAGTTGCTCGGCGCTGCGGAGGATTTCGCCCCGACCATTGCGGCTATCGAGCGATGTCCCAGAACCTAGCAATAGATTGTACCCGCCCGGGAGGAGCGTGTCTTGAAACGACGGTAGCAGAGATTCAGGGATCATGCTTTGCGTTCGCACCAGGAAGCCTTCTCGATTAGAACGCAGCGCGGGGTGCGCGTCAACCAGCTTGGTTGTCATGTCAAGGAGGTCGATTCGCTCCTAGCCCTGATCTGGCGCGAGATTCAGGCGGGCAGTCGCGGGCAAGGATTTCATCAAAGTTAGGCGCGGCCCTCTCTTGCGAGCGGCACCTTCCGCCAGCAATCCCGTCTTGTGGCAGGAAGAAGTGCTTCGAAGTTGTCGGTACCGCTGCTGGCGGATCTCCCACTCGGAAAGTGGTGCTGGAACCGATCCCTGTCCGACTGGAAATCAGCTCTGTAGCTGGCGTTATCTCGTCATATCGGTAGCTATTCTGCGCGGGGAAGCCGGGTGCCCGACGCCGCAACGGTACGCGAAGCTCCCACGTCCCGAAAGAACTGCCGTCCCAGTCGCCGCCGGCCGCATTCGGCCATCAATCCTTTGAACCCTCCTGACGATCGTCTTCCTTGCTGCGATCCTGCCCGCCAGCGAAGCCGGGACGTCCGCAGCTGGCAAGCCAAGTACTTCCCCCGTGGCGACCTCCGGCGCCCGGCACGGTAAACTGTGGGCCGTCAACAACGCTCCCATCCCCGGAGACGTAACATATCTGAATCACCAACTGCTCGTCAGCCGCCCCGAGGCGAACTTCCAGTTGTTCCAAACGCCGAGAGAGATTCCTGAGGCTCATTTTCGTTGTCTCCTCAACTCGCTTTTCCGACTGCTTCCCGCTTGGCGGGCTCGCGTCCTTGTCGGCGCAGTAATCTGTGCAATGGCTTTGGTCGGGCGGTGAATCCCGCCGCGCGCCGCTGCAACTCCGCCCGAAACTCCCGAACGCTCAACCCCATGGCCCGCGCGGTCGTTTCGGCCAGACTCTCGTTGGGACCGCGGACGATCCCCAAGGCGGCGAGCCTTGCACCGATTACCTCCGCTGCCGATGGGCCGGCCGGCTCCCGCATTGCTTCGGTCGTCGACCCAAATCGAGTTTCAAGCTTGCGAACCCTTTCGAAAACCGTCTTCATCGATTCGCTTTCATTCGTCTATCCCTGGAATGCTGCCGACTAAAGACCCGGGGTTGTCCATGTACTTCATGACCGCACGGTAGGCCCCAAGAGGGAAGAGCACTGCAGGCCGTCTGCCGTCCGGGGCCGTCATGTAGTTGAAGATCTGCCGGTCCCAGTATGCCAGCCACTTCTGCGAGTCTGGCACGAGGCCGCTCGGGTCGGCCATGTGCGCTTCGATTTTCTTGATCCGCCTCTGAAGACTTGTCATGTTCAGCCGCTTTCAACGCTCCGCCGGCCCACGCCACTTCTCATCGCCGCCAGTTCGGGTTCGTTTCGTCCGCAGCTCGCTCCAGGTCCGAAACGCGGGCGCCGATGTCTTCAATTTCGATTGCCTTGGCCGCGTGATTGAAGATGGCCTCTGCCGCGCGTACCCGGACGGATGCCGGCGTAGCCGGATCAATCATGGTCTTCAGTAGGGTGGTAGCTGCCGCCGAGGTTCCTTGCTGGAGCCGTGCGACGGCTTGCCCGAACGCGGCCCGGCGGGCTTCCCGATAGGCTGTCTGGAACTCCAGTTCCTTCATCCACTTCATCAGCGTGTTCGGGGCAATGCCGACCGCCTTCGCAGCCTCGTCGATATTGCGTTGGACGAGCAAGGCAGCAATCGCTTCTTCCTTCTTCCGCCCGAATTTTGTGCCGTGGCCTTTCATCGGACGCAACCTGACGCAACCTGACGCAACCTGCGGGCTTTTGCCCCGCTCCGCCGGGACTCTTTGTCAGTTGCGTGCCGCTTTGGGAGCCGCATCGCTCAAATCTCCGCCGAATCAACACCGACGTACCGCTTGGCAAATACCTTGCCCTGAGTCACCCGGATCAGGAACTCGCCGTGGCAAATCGGACCCTGCCTCTCGATGCGCTTCAACTCCTGACCTCCGAATCGGTCGCCCTCCTCCAACCGCCGCACGAGGGCGTCGAGTTCGGGCAGCGTGAGAGGTGGCTCGTCGGGGATAAGCGCCAAACTGGCCACGCTCTCCAGCGCACCAACCCGCCGCCGAATGGTAGCGATTGCCATGGCATTTACACCAGCACGGCGAGGGGCCCCAGAACACCGGCGGCAGCCGCGCCGGCCATCGCGATTCCTTCGCCTGCCAACGATTCCGTCAGAATTCGCTTGCTTCTGTCGCGCACCCGAGTGATGGATGTCATGACCGCGGCGATCACCGCGGAAGGAGAATTCAGATGAAGAAGTCCAAAAGCGCAGAGCAAGCCAACACCGCTGCAGCCGCCGCCCCGGCGCAGCAGCCGGAAGCGCCCAAACCAGCCACCGCCGCGCCACAGGGCGCCGAGGTTGCGCCGGCCAAGGCCTCCTCGAAGAAGGGCGCCAGCCCCAAGAAGGACGCGCCCAAAGCCAAAAAGGGCGCGAAGAAGGCCGCCACCCAGAAGCAGGCCAAGGAGACCGGCAAGAAGGCCACCAAGCCGCAGGATGCGCCCGCTCCCCGCGAGCAATCGAAGAAGGACATCATCCTCGACCTTCTTCGCCGGCCGAAGGGCGCCACACTCGCGGAACTGATGGCCGCTAGCGGGTGGCAGGCGCACTCGATCCGGGGATTCATCTCGGGCACCCTTGGCAAGAAGCTTGACCTGCCGGTCGTTTCCGCCAAGCGCGAGGACGGCGCCCGCGTATACAGCCTCGCGAAGTAGGATCGCCCTCAGGCCCCTTCCGCCCGCCCGGCTCCGGCCGAGGCGGGCTTCCTTGCTTGTGGGCGCGATTCCTGCCTGATCAGCCGCATTTCCATCGACCAGTCCACCAGCACCCGGCAAAGCGCTTCCAGGTCCGGATGCCCGGCACGGATCTGGGCCTCGATGGTCGCGATTTCGATGCGGCATCGCTTGATTCACGTGGCCTCCTGCAGCCGTTCCGTACTGATCTCCTCGAAGACACGCCCATCACTCTTGAGGGTGGCTTTTTGGCCCGAATACCGCTGCCACCTGGTGATTGCCACATCTGCGTACCGCGGATCGATCTCCATCAGCCGCGCTTTGCGGCCCCGGCGTTCGCATCCAATCAACGTGGACCCGGAGCCTGCGAACAGGTCCACCACAACATCGCCAGCCTTGCTGCTGTTCACCAGCGCGCGCTCGACCAACTCAACTGGTTTCATGGTGGGATGCAACCGGTTGGCAGCCGGCTTTTTTTCTTCCCAGAGAGTCGACTGCGACTTGTCTCCGTACCAGGGGTCCTTCTGGCCCGCGACGTGGCAATAGAACATCGGCTCATGCTGGAATTTGTACCTCCCGAAACCCCATGCGAACGTGTTTTTCGCCCAGATGATCTGGCAGCGGATCTCGAAGCCGGCCGACTCGAGCGCGTTCTGGAATTCGCGCTGCCACGACGACGAGTGACAGACGTATAGCGAGGCGCCGGGCTTCACGATTCTGCGGAAGGACCGGAACGAATCATGGAGGAACCGCTTGAACTCTTCGGCGCTCATCTGGTCGTTCTGGATCTTCAGCCGATCTTCCGTGTAGCCCGTGTAGTCGACATTAAACGGAGGATCGGAGAACACGAGGTCCACCGCTTCGCCGGCCATCAGTCTGGTGACGTCGGTTTCGTTTGTGGCGTCGCCGACGAACAGCGTGTGATTGCCGAGGATCCAAAGATCCCCGGCGGCGGAGACGGGTGTTTGCGGGAGATCCGGGACCGCATCCTCGTCCGTCAGTCCTTCGGTCGCGTCCTGCTCCGCGATCAGCCGCGCCAACTCCTCGTCTTCGAACCCAGTCAGGCTGAGATCGTAATCGGCGTCTCTCAGTTCCTGTATCTCCAGGGCGAGTAGTTCTTCATCCCAATCGGCCCACGCCACCGACCTGTTTACCAACAAGCGGAAGGCCTTGACCTGAGCTGGCGTCCATTCGTCGCACAAAATCACGGGAATGGCTGACGTGTCGCCGCCGGGCCACGATCCCAGCTTGCGCGCAGACTTCAGTCGCAAATGACCGTCCACCACGGTTCCGTCGCTGCGCGCCAGCACCGGGATCTTGAAGCCGAATTCGCGGATGGAAGCGCACATCCTGTCAACCGCGGCATCGTTCTTGCGGGGGTTGCGGGCGTAAAAGACGAACCGGTCTATTGGCCAAAACTGAATTTGCGGGATCTGGGCCGCCGTTTCCTGCGAAAGCATGCCTCACCTCGTTTGGTTGAGGGATCTTCCGCAAGCTGCGCCCGTGGCGCCGGCCTGGCGAACCGAGCCTCTGTGAACAATCTTACGCCAGACGAGAGCTTCTGTATACTTCTGAACAGCCGAAACGCCGGAGGCGGACCGAAGCAAGCCCGCCAGCCAATGCCTGGACGAAGGTAATCCCCAGCCGAACTATCACGGGTGAATCCCGAGGTCGCGAGTTCGGGCTGGACGTCGTGCACCGCCGATGTATTAGCGCGATCTCCAACCTTGCGCCCCCTCGCGTCTGCTTCATGCATTTGGCACTTTATATATGCCGATGGCAAGGAACATTTGCATGTAGAAATGTTTTGTGTTAACCTCTTGCCAAATGGGCCGTCCATCGAACGGCTTCCGGTTGCGCGATTCTAGAGCTTCTCTCGGAACGGAAAGGTTCCGACATTGCAAGCGTTGGCTAATGCCAGTTCTGTTAAGATGGGAGTTTTCCAATCAATGCGAACTCCCAAAATCGAAGCCAGAGATCGTCTGATAGTCGCTCTGGATCTATCTGATATTGAAGAAGCAAACGAGATGGTAAGGGCGCTCCACGGTGCCGTTCACTTCTTCAAGATCGGCCTGAGCCTGCAATTGGCCATGGGCGTCCAGAATCTCATCCATTCCCTGATAAACGACGGCAAGAAGGTCTTTTTGGACTATAAATACTACGATGTTCCCGAGACGCTCAAGAAGGCGGTTTCGAGGGCAGCCGGAATCGGCATTTCCTTTCTGACGGTGCATGGCTCCAGTAGCCTAATTCAGGGTGCGGTCGCGGGACGGGGAACGAGCGATTTGAAGCTGTTCACCGTAACGGTGTTGACCAGCATGGACGCCGATGATATCGCAGAGATGGGCTACACTCAACACACAGTTGAACAACTCGTGCTCTTTAGGGCGAAAAAAGCGCTGGATGCAGGTTGCGACGGTGTGATTGCATCCGGCCGTGAAGCTAAGGCCATAAAGGAAATGTCTGGTAATAATCTCCTCGTGGTGACGCCGGGAATCCGCGATGAAGACTCTCCAGTAGACGATCAGAAGCGCCGGACGACCGCGCGCGCTGCAATTCTCGCGGGCGCCGACTATCTGGTCATCGGACGACCGATTACTGACGTGCCGGATCCACGAGCAGAGGCCGAGCGCATCCTTCGAGGAATGCAGACAGCTTTCAACGATCGCGAAATCAACGTCTCGGCTCGCTAGCGTAGCGCGTTTTGTCGCCGGCTCGCGGCTCTAAACTTAGAGACGTATCGCGGGGTCGCGAAGAAGATCTATTTCTTACCCCATGTCGCGAAGTAGAATGCCCAGTTCTTCTTAACCACCTTGTAAAAGGCTTCGGCGGCAATCTTGGCTCCATAGCCAACTACGGCGCCACCAGCTCCACCGATGACGGCCCCAACGGGTCCGCCCAGTATTGATCCTGCCGTACTCGCCGATCCTGTGATGGAAAGAGACACGACGTCACCCAGCCGGGTCGCCCGTTGGGCGAGTTCGGCAAGCGCTCTGTCATATTCTCTGCGTAAAACCTCAGTGGAGCTGGTGAGCTGGTCCTCACGCGCCTGTTTCACCGCGTCTGCCAGCACGGATCGCAGTTGTGCCCCAGCGGTGCTGTCTCGTAGCTTAATGACCTCGCGGTGGTCAACGCCCCGTGGAAAAGAGATGCCAAGGGCGTTCGCAAATGTTCGTAAAGCGGATACCCTCGCCTCTTCTCCTGTCGATTCATGGCCTCCGAATTTCCATCTAAGGACCGGACCAAGCGTCGGATCTACAAGGAGTGGTACCGCGGACAGTTGAGATATCATAACCTGAGCGTTCAGATGATTTAGCCGCGACAACGCGTAGACGTCGGCCGCTGGATTCGGCAACGTTTCCTTTGTGAGAAAAAAGAAGTTTGGCCTCCCCTCGTATTCGTACTGGTCGTGCGCGGCCAGATGGGCGACCAGATCCCGCATTCGTACAGTTTGGCTTTGAACGTCCAGATGGCTCAGGATCTTGATAAAGTTTTCGAGTCGGTCAAGTAGCGAAATTGGAAAGCCTCCTGAACCCCATCGCTGAAACTGACTCAAGTTGATGAACCGGCCCGTTTCCAACACCCGCCGTTCAACCTTCTCAAGACCAGGCGGCAATCGTCTCGGATCGACGCCCACCCATTGCCCGTTTCCGCCGAGTCCAGCCTCGAAGGACAGGGGTCGAGGCTCACTGATGTCCGCGTCAAGGTCAGAGGGCCGAGGTTCTCCCATCACTGTGATCCAGGGAGAGAGCGTTCCGCGATCTACAGGGATGAGCGCCCCGGCATCGTAGTAATAGAGCAAACGTTCTTCATTCGTTTTGTCCACGTATTCCCATATATCCGGAAGGAAAACACGGTCAAACGCCAACACCAAGAAATCGAGATAGGGACTCAGCCCTTCGCGAGGGTTTACATTGAAATACGTGCTGTGGCCTTCGCTGACCAGTTGGCGCACTTGCGCAAACAGCGGGAAAGAGTTGAAAAAACTCCAGGCGTCCGCGATCTCATCGTTCGTCGCATCGACTACAATCATCGGCGCCGATGCCATTTCACACTTGGGACACAGCCACATTTCCAGTGCAGTCTGATCCCAGCGGTGCTCGCACAGCGTGCAGAATAGGAGTGCCACGACCCGCTATCATAATCTTTCGCAACCGACAGCGCCACGGCTGACCTATCTCCGGAGTGTCAAGGTAGTTGCCGACGCCTTCGCCAGTCTCGATTCAAAGACGACTCGGCGCGGGATGCCGGCCCGAACCTCGATGCGCAGGATCGCGCCGTTCTTTACGTCGTCAAGCCGAGCCATGAGCCTGCGAACCTGCTCGCGAAGCTCGAAATCTTTCAATGCCAGTTCCGGCCGCGGCTCCTCCTGCTTATCGAGCTTCGCGTCGATGACCACGACCGGTGCGGGTTCGCCAAAGACAGGTTCGGCATCCCGCACAAGAACGTTTTGAATCTCACCGAAGTTCACCGCCTGGCAGGCTCGAACCAGGGCCTGCCGCGCCGGCGAGAGCTGTGAGAAACGTGAAGGTTGGGCCATGGCTGTATTCCTGTTTGCTTCTAATGTCCAGCCTGGGGAAGGTTCCGAATCCGCTCAGCAAAGTCAGCAATGCAGTTCAATTCCACCTGCTGGACCGCAACCTGTCGATTCCATCGTTCTCGGTCGATTGAGCTTTGAACGGATTTGTCGACACGTTTCCGCAACTCAGCCGCCGGGAGCGCATCCAGTTCGACGGTGGCCGCGTTGCTTCCGAATCGGAGCCGAAACGAAGCTGCCCGGCTGTCGCTCGCCTTGATCGCCTGCGGGGGCAGTTTGAAGAGAGCGATATCGCTGGCATGAATCGCGAGCCGCACCATTCGGAAATCGATTCCGCTGGCGTTTTTCACGCGCCGGTGCATGTCCTGCTCAATGACATGGCCCGAGGGGTCGTGATCCCCGAGGTAAAACACCGTGATCTCCTTGTCCAGTTCCTCGAACAGCGTCCCGACCTGCGCTTCCATTCCCGTGCTACCGAATCCGTGGCAGACACGGAGTGTGACGCCCCAGCGATCAGCAACCGGCCGGATGGCTCCCAAGATTGTGGCCTTCTCGCTCCAGACTTCACAATACTGCGGTTGGTCCTGCCAGTTGTCGCGACGATACGCTTTCTTCACCGTCTCGACGTACGCCTCCATGTTCTGCCAGGAGTTGACGAGTTCGGGCTGCCGGGTCTCGTCCACCATCCAGTCGGGTGGAATCGCATATTCGGGCTGGGGATCTCTCTCGCCGGCCAGTTGCCATTCCCTATGTGCCCGTCGCGCGGCTGTCGTGGCACGGCTCAGCCGCTTGTAGTGGGCCTGATTGTTGCTGTAGGCGATCTCCCGTCGGCTAAAGATGGCGTAGTGGAGCTGGCGCAACGTCTGGGGATGGTCGGCCGCCAGAAGTTGGTATGCGTATTCGATCAGTTCCGTAGTGCTTTTCGATAGTCCCCGCATTTCTTTCACCAAATTGGGACAGGTCCCGATTTGCTCCGTTATGTTCGCTCCCTCTGCGAGCTGCACGTCCGTGACGAACAAAAGACCCGACGAGGCGCTTGCGATGCCTCGATTCGGTTGTGCTGCCAATCGCATCCGCCGTGTCCGCCACCCTAAAGGGTGGTGGCGGACTGGCGGATAGGGCCATCCGCCGAATCCGCCGGAGAGGGGTGGCGGACTGGCGGATAGTTTGTTTTCATGGATTTGCAAGGATTCCCTCGCAGGTAAACGCCGATTCCGCCACCTACAGTGGCGGATAGGTCAAAAAAGCGGAGGTGGCGGATAGGTTGAACCCGGAGTCACACATCCTCGATCCAGCCTCCCTTGGGGGTCAAGATCGTCCATTCCGCCCTCGGCGCCACGCCAGAAATGGTGGCGCTTCCGCCCTTCCTTCCGAACCTCGATTGTGCCGTTGCGGACTCCCGTTTTGAGGAACTCGCGCCCTCTGTTCCTTCCCAGGCCGCGCTTGTAGGCCAGTTCCGCAAACGGCTCGGACAAGATGCCGGGGTTGGCTTTCAGTTCTTCCAGCAATTGCTCGCTGACCGGTTTGCTGGGTGCGCGGTCCTCGACGCGGAGCATCTTGCCGTCGGCGTAATGATACTCAATGCGGCCTGAGAGCCCGTAGCGGCTCTTTTCACATTCCAGGGTGATAACGTCCAGGAGGCGCCCGCCGTCACGGTCGCAGTTCCTCACAAGGAATGCCTGGTCGCTGGCCGGCCTGAAGTCGCTTGAGCCGCGAGCCTCGCCACTACGGTTGGTGTGATGGAGTGGAATCACGGTGGCTCCAAGTTTGGTCAGTGCGCGGCAGCGGTTGAACAGCGCGCGCATATCCACAGCGGAATTCTCGTCCTCATCTCCAACGAAGAAACTGACCAGCGAATCCACGATCACAACCGGAGATTTCCCGGTTGCCACCACCATGCGCTTCACCCAGTCGACAACGATTGGGTCGTCCGGTTGCGGAGGCTCTTCGTCCTGTTCGCAATCCCACACGCGGAAGAACTCGCCGTCCGTTTGGATGCCCAGGCGCTCAAGTCGGTCACAGATGCGGTCTCGCGGATTCTTGTCGCGGTCGAGGATGAGAACCGCGTGTCCCTGTCGGAAAACATCTCGGGCCCAGGCGCATGCCAAGGTTGTCTTGCCGCTCTCGGAGTCGCCCGTAAGGCAGACGACTGCCTTGACGGGTAACTCGGGCTTCACGAGGTATTCGAGGGGCGTGCGCTTGGCGAAGATCGATTCGAGGTCCTCGATGCGCCGGATAAGACGGCGGTCCCCGCTGACGGACCCACGCAGCCCCTCAATCTCGGCTAAGTGGCTGCCCAGTATCTCGTCTGGTGCCGCAGTTTCGAGCAGACACTCGTTCATCACCTTCTGCGATTCGAAGATGGTGCGCCGCAGAGTGCTTTTGTTGCGCAGGATGCGCACATAGCTGTCGAGGTGCGCAACGTACGGCATGCCTTCGGTCAACGAGATCAGAAAACTCAGACCGTCGGCTCCCAGTTCGTTACGCCGGCCCAGCTCCTCGGCTACGGTGACGTAGTCAATTTGCTCGCCACGAGTGTGAAGGCTCTGTATGCATCCGAGGACATGTCGATGCCTTTCGATGGAAAAATCATCCGGGTTGAGTGCAACTTCGCTGCACGCGCTGCCATCCAGCAACAACGAGCCGAGCACGAACCGCTCGACGTCCAAGTTCGCGGGCAGGCCCTTCTCCATCGGGTCGACTCGCTTGCGGATCGGCCGGACTTTGGTCCTGTTTGCCGCGGGATCGGACCGCTCCCGCCGTGGCTTGAAGTCGGCACTCATAGGACCTCCGATTCGGCGATGCCTGCGTTCGAAATCATGATCTACGGCCCAGAAAACCGAAAGCCCGTCCGGCGCATGGCCGAGCGGGCCTCGTTCCCCTTGGAATGAACTTCGTTTATGGATTGATCAGGTGTACCGCGCCATCAGCTCACGGCCAGAGGAGCATCACGCTGGGACCGCCGTGTCGCGGACACGTCGCGGCTTTTGCCTGGATTATTGGTTTTATAGGTTCTATCTGTTCGTGTTTTCCGTAAGTTACAGAGTCTAAAGTGGTGTCGCGGGGCCGAGTCCCGCCCGGCTCACCAGTTTAGGCCGCGTTAGTGCCACAGTCCGCCTAGCGTGGCGTTACCTTTCCTCCAACTCCAGCCGGAGGTAATCGTACAGGATGCCCGAGGTCACGGGGCCGGCGGGCACGATGAGCTGCATGACGTTGGCGCCGGCCTTCATCAGGGATGCATCGAAGGGAAGTTCCCGCTCGTACCAGATACCCGAGATTCCGTTGCGTGCGATGGTGGGATCGCCCGCCAACCGGTCGATTCTGCCGGCTGGCTGCTGGTTCACAGTGACGTCCACGTAAGGCGCGTTTCCGCCGCAGATGGCCAGACGCAGCGTCGCCTTGCCGAGAGGCGCCTTGCCGAGGTCGAAGGCGATCGAGAACGGAGTGGATGGCGGCAGCCGCGCGGAGGTTTCCGTAAAGGGGATCTCCGGCGGCTCGCCCATGGGCTCCGGGCTTTCATCGAGCACTTCCATCCCCTGGTAGCGCAGCGACACCAGATCGCCCGTTTTCTTACTCACACGCGCCACCACGATGCCGTTGGCAACGGTGTAAGTGGACTGGTCCTCCGACACCGTGACCGGGGCGGACGCTGGTTGCGCCGCGGCATTGCAGGCACAACTCAACTCAGAAGGTGAGCCTGGCTCCGAATTGCAGATCCCGCGGGTTGTTGGCCTGCGAGGTGATCCGGCCAAAAGACGACGCCGATGAAATACTGTTGCTCGGGGCCGAGAACGAGACGTTGTTGAATGGGTTGATCGAATCGGCCTGCAATGTCAGCTTCAGCCTCTCGTAAAGCGTGAACTGCCGCTTCACCGACAGGCTCTGATTGAAGAACGACGGGCCGCGAAGACCGTAAGCCATGGTACGCGGCGTGTTTCCATAAGCGTAGGCGGCCGGGTTCTGGAAAGCGGCAATGTTGAGGTAAGAAGTGGTTGTCCCTCCGATCAGATTACCGCTGCCGTAGGGAGCCGTCTGTACCGGTCCGGAGAAGCCCGGAGCATACGAAGCCCAGCAGCTTCCGGTGTTCGGCAAAGTGCAGGAAGCGCCGTACGCCCCGAATCCCACTCCCGAACGCCAGGTGGTGATTCCGGATAACTGCCAGTTACCCACGATGGCGGAAACCACGCGGCTGCTGTGGAGCAGCGGTTGGCCCTTGCCGAACGGCAACTGGTAAACCACCAGAGCGTTGATCACCGAGGCAGGATTGGTGCTCTGAGCCTTGTCATCCACGTACCCGGAGTAAGTGCTCAGGTCATCCAACTCTTTGGCCCACGTGTAATTGAAAGTTGCCGTGACACCGTGGGAAAAGGCCTTTTTCGCGATCACTTGCAGCGACTCATAGTTGGTGTTGCCCAGATTGGTCCAGGCAGTGCTGACGCTGGAATACTGCGGGAAAGGCCGCAGCATCTGAGTGATGGTTCCGGAGTAATTCGCGTAGGGCAGGCCGACGCCCGGCACGATCGCTTGAGACGACGCCACGTTCGCCGCCGTCGCCGATGCGTTCAGCAGGTTGCCGAGCGCAAGATAGCGGGGCGCCATCTGGTCCGACCAGAACCCGAGAGTTCCTCCGCTGATATGATGGCCCTCGCTGGCTGCGTAGGCGATATCCAGCACCAGGGTGGGGACGATTTCACGCTGTATGCTGACGTTCCAATTCTGGAAACGGGGAGGACGCGGGCCCAGCACCGGATCGCCGTAGGTGATCGATGAACCCTGCGGCGTGCCGGTGTAGAAACCCGTATTCAACGTAGGACTGAAGAATGGGGCGTGCTGGTATGCCGGAAAACCGTCCTGCCAGTAGAATGCCGGAGTGGCGCCGCCGTTGAGAGTTGAAATCACCGGGTTGGCGGAGTATCCGAGGTAGCCGGTTCCTTCCTTGACGGTTCCACCGACTGCCCCGGTGCGTATCGAATTCAGGGTGAAGCCGGCGCGGATCACGGTCCTGCTGTTCAAGCTGTAGGCTACCCCGATGCGCGGCTGGAAGTTTCGCCAATAGACCGACATGTTATTGCGGCACTGGCAACTGTCGGGACCGTAGCCGGCAAATTGCAGTATGCCCGGGAAGCCGCCAACTGCCGGGTTGGGTATGGTGGGGTTAAGCCAGGACATGCGGTCCTTCACTTCCACCCACGGCGTATCAATCTCGTGCCGGAGGCCCAGGGTGAGCGTTAGGTTCCTGGTGACTTTGATGTTGTCCTGGACCCACCAGGAGGCGTCGCGGAGACGGCCACCGTAGTCGATGTTGGCATTATCGGTGACATTAGCGGAATCCAGAGCGCCCAGCAGATAGCTGGCATAGGAATTGCCCGCTGTGGATTGCGGCGTCAGGCTGTTTGCCGCAAAACCGGAGGTCTCGAGATTGCCGAACGTCCATTGGGCAAACGTGCCGAAAGTCTGCGGCTTCTCGTTGGCTTGCAGCCATTGGTACTGCATGCCGATGGTGACCGAGTGTCTGCCGCTGGTATACTGCACGTTATCCTGTATGGTGAAGTTGTTGAGGGTCTCATTAAAGGCCGGCGTGTTGCCGTTGCGCCAGCTATAGTCCGAATTGGGACCGCTGAAGGTCAGGTAAGGGAACGACTGGGCGGCTTCGCCGGCCGGCAGACCACCGATTCCGGCCGCGGTCATCCACTTATTGCAATACTGCGCGACTCCCGCCGCCTCCCCCGCGCCTCCGTCGCCGCAATTTGACAGCATGGTGGTGTCCTGGATCGGTACGTCGAAACGCGCGAAGCCGACGCTGAACTCATTCAATAACTTCGGAGTGACCATCCAGGTCTCCTTAAGGTCGGCGGTTTTCATGTTCTCGATGACCTGGCGCGAGGGCGTGTACGGCAACGGCATGTAGCCGTTTCGGTAAAGCGTCGACTGGTGCCTGTTGCCGGGACTGTAGTGGCCGGAAAGCCGGTGATTGTTACTGATGGCGTAATCGATTTTCACGGTCTCGTTGTCTACGTGGAATCCCGTGGGCACCGTGGAGAGGTAGTTGTTTTGAATCCCCAGGCTGGTAGGCGCCGGCAGGAACGATTGGAACAAGGCCGAGGGTTTGGAAATCTGGCTGGCGGGTATGATGTTGCCGGCGAATGGCGTGCGCGTGCAGGCGGTGCCGGTGCAAACCGTCGACGCAGGGTCGTAGATGGCTGCCGGCAGCTCCGTGAAGTTCCCGGCCCTTTGCAGAAGCGTCGGTATGGAGATGAGGGTCGGAGTGACCGACTGGATGGTCCGGTAACCGGTGTACGAGCCAAAGAAGAACAACTTGTTCTTGCGGATGGGTCCGCCGAAGGTGCCGCCGAACTCGTTCTGCTTGTTGACCGGCTTGACGCTGGGGAAGAAGCCGCGCGAATCGAAGTCGCTGTTGCGGACGTTCTCATAGGCCAACCCATGGAACTGGTTGGTACCCGACTTGATCACATAATTGGTGGAACCCTGACCGCCGTACTGCACCGAGGTGCCCGCGGACTGTAACTGCACCTGGTCCACGGCCTCGATGGAGACGCCCAGCGCGAGGTAGCGGACTTCTCCTTGCAGCACCGCCGAGGTCGCGGCCACGCCATCCACATAAACCTCCTCGGACGCGGCTGTGCCGCCGTTCACGGACCCGGCCGTGTTGCTGCCGTAACCGGTCACTCCAGGCAGGAACTGCACGAACGAGGTGGGGTCGCGGGGCGCGTTGGCGGTGGCCCCTCCGAGCCCCATGGTAAGAGGCAGTGCGGTGTAGACGTCGTTGCGGATGGTCTGGCTCATGCTCGCGTCCGCCATGTTCAGATCCGGCGGCTTTTCGGTGATCGTCACCTGCTGTGCGGCCGAGCCGATGGTCATGTTGGCATTCACGGCAGTGGTGCCGAGGGCGTCGACGATGACGTGTTCCTGCACCAGCGACTGGAACCCCTCGGCGGTGACCTTCAGGGTATACTCGCCGGCCGGGAGCGCCGAGATCACGTAATAGCCCGCGGCCGTGGTTTGCCGCGCCGTCTTCACGCTGGTGTTCACGCTGGTCGCCTCCACGGTGGCGCCCGGGATGACGGCGCCTGAAGGATCGGTGACCGTGCCCTCAATCGACCCGGAGCCACCGATTTGAGCGCACAGGGGAAAGACTATCGTCAAGGCAATCGCGAGAACCAGAAGGGATGCCCCACTCGTCCTTTTGTTGCTGTTTGTGTGCACGGTTAACCTCCTGTTGGTCTGGTGCTTGATGGAAGAATAGCCGCCTAGAGGCAGCGACCTGCGAATGGCAAAGCTCAACTCTTTCGCGGCTGCCCTGCAAACCATGCCCCCTCGTAAGCCTGGGAATCTCAGTACAGGATGTGCGAGTACCCCAGTGCTTGGATTCTAGTCCGTGTCGAGGCGGCAATTCAAGAGCAAACGGGCAAAGTTTCCAAATAATTCGACCGCTTTCGGCACTCGAAAGGGCGCTCCTGGCAGGCTCTCGCCATCGAGCCGGTTCCGTACAAATCGATGGTCAAATGCCCCAACGGATCATCCCCGCTTGCTTCGCCTGCCCGACCGGATGATCCAGTTCCGAAACATCTCGGTATACCCGCGTGCTTCCGGATCCGCGCGCAATTGCTCCACGGTGTAGCGCATTTTGCGGCCCCAGTTGGGGTACTGCCACGTGGTGCCGGGAAGGTTCTGCTGCGCGTGTTCCTTGGTGAGGTCCTCCTGGTTGATGGCCAGCAGTTGCGAAGGCGTGAGCGCCAGGAACCCGATCACGGCGTTGTGCAGCTCGCCGACGAGTTCGGGATATTTGTCCGCGGAGCGCGGCAGGTTCGCCGGCAACAGGCCGTGCTCGAACAGAAGATCGAGCATCTTCTGCTTTTCGAGCATGCGGTTCTTCACCTGCGCCTCTACCGCGTCCGCATCCAGCACGCCCGCGGCACGCCGGGCCTCGATATCGGCGCCGGTCCAGAAGCCCGACAGCGTCGGCAGATCGTGGGTGGTCGACGAGACCAGTGCCTGGGCGGGATATTCGTCGTTCCGCTTGAACTCCTCGCCTTTCTTTTCGAAGTAGAACAGCCGGTAGCTCAGGATGCCGAAGCGGGCCAGCGTTTCCCGTACCCGCGGCTCCACGGTGCCCAGGTCTTCTCCCACGATCAACACGCGGTTGCGCACGCTTTCGAGCGCCAGGATGCGGACGAAATCTTCGCTCGTCTCCCGCACGTAGGCGCCGTCGCTGGCATCGTTGCTGTCCGGAATCCAGTACAGGCGGAACAGACGCATGACGTGATCCATGCGCAGCGCGCCCCCGTGACGGCAGTTCTTGCGGATGGATTCGGCGAAGAGGCGGTACCCGTCCTGGCGGTGGCGCTCGGAATTGGGAGGCGGGAAGCCCCAGTCCTGGCCGTGCGGCGCGAAATCGTCGGGAGGCGAGCCGACGCGGCAGCCGGTAGCGAAAAACGGGCGATGGGCCCACAGGTCCGACCCGAAACGGTCGGTGGCCAGGGCCAGGTCGTGGTACAGCCCGATGGCCAGCCCGCGGTCGAGCGATCTCCGCTGCGCGCGCGCCAGTTGAATGTCGATCTGCCACTCGAGGAACTGATAAAACAGGACGCGCCGCCAGTGTTTTTGACGGAACGCGCGCGTCTCCCGCGATTCCGGGTCCCGGTACGGCTCGGGCCACTGGGTCCACGTCCACATATCGGGATGGCGCGCATGCAGGTGTTCGTCGAGCGCGCAGTAGACCGCGAACTTTTCGAGAAGATCGTCTTCGCGCTCCAGAAAGGACTGGAATTCCAAGGCGCGCGGCGACCGCGTCCGGTACTCGCGCAGGAACTGGACGAACAGCAGCTTCAGGAAACGCAGCTTGAGGGCCGCCACGCGCTCGTATTCCACGAAAGGCGACGCCCGCAGCGCCACGATCTCGGCTTCGACTTCCCGCGACCGGCGCAGTTGCCCGGCGCGGCGGCAGCGGCCGAACTCCTCGATGGCTTCCACGTCGAGGTACAGGAAATTCTGGTAAAAGATGCAGTTCGGCAGATACGGGCTGGTGTTGAACGGCCGCCGGTTTTGGATGGCGTGCAGCGGGTTCAGCCCCACGAAGCCGGCTTTCAGTTCGGTGGCGGCCCAGTCCACTATGTCCAGCAGGTCGGTAAAATCGCCGCAGCCCCAGTTGTGGGAGGAGCGGACGCCGTAGAGGCTGATGGCGATGCCGGCGGCGCGGCCCTCGCGGCCCAGAGTGGGGTTGGTCCAAGCGCGCTCCGGCGTGACGATGTAGCGGGTGTGGCCGCACTGGCCGCCCACCCGGATGTCGATGTCGTGGTACCCCAGCGGCAGTTGGATGGGAAGGCGGGCCAGTTTGCGGAGCCAGGTTCGCCCATCCATTTCGGCGGAGCCGGCCAGCGGCGGGTCCGACAGGTCCACTTCGTAGCCGGCGGCCCCGCCATCCTCGCGGCGGACGGTGATGTGAGCGCGCTGTCCCGACAAATCCGCAGGCACGGAAAGAGTCAGCTCCACCTCGCCCGATTCGGCGGCGACCATGGCCGGCGGCAGCAGCCGCTCCCATTCGCGCCGGCCCAGATCGGCCAGGGTCCGCTCCAGCGATTCGACGCTGTCCGCTTCTTTTCCCATGGCCTGCAGAATGGCCTGCCGGGTCGGGACGGCAGTGGCGCGGTATCGGCCCCATATGTCCCAAAAGCCCGGATCGATCCCACACAGCGAGGCAACGCGATCGAGTAGCTGCTCGAATGGTTCGGACATGCGAATACCGATTTTACCCCGGCGGCATGGAACTTCCGGCCCTCCAGTCTTTTTCACCCGAAACTCCGATTATTATTCCCATACGCCGCATCGCCGTGCTACATTGGCCGCGAAGGAGGAAACCATGGCCTGCAAGACACCCCGGAAACCGGCAAAACCCGCGCCCAAGAAAAAGCAGTAATGCGCCGTTGGGGAAACCGCGTCAGTGCCGGTCCAGGTAATCGCGGATCCGCTGGGTGATGCCGCCCTGGCGTTTGAGAGTGGCGGAGCGCGCATCGATTTCGGCCTGCAAGGTGGGCCAGAGACTTTCGTCCGGATACTGTACCTGCCCCGCGGCCAATTCGCCCGCCGCTTTGAGGAGGTCGTTGCGGCTGAGGCACTCGCGAACGCGCTGGGCGATGGCGGCAACGCTGGTCTTTCGTTTGATCCGGGTTTCGCGCGCGTCGATCTCGGACTGCAGCGTGAGCCAGAGGCTTTCGCCCGGATACTTCACCTGGCCGGCGGCCAATTCGCTTGCCGCTTTGAGGACGTCGCCGCGTTTGAGGCACTCGCGGATCTTTTGAGCGCTGGCGACCACATCGTCTTGACGCTGGGGTACGGCCTCGCGCGCGCCGATCTCGGCCCGCAACCTCGCCCACAGAAGCTCGTCCGCGTACTTCGCCCGGCCGGCGCTCAGTTCCGCGGCCGCCTGGCTCAGATCCTCGCGGCCGATCGCCCCCCGCACCCGCTCGGCAATGGCGGCGACCTCGGCCTGGCGCTTCTCGCGCGCTTCGAGTTCGCCCTCGAGCGTCGCCCAAATAGTTTCGTTCGGGTACCGCGTTCGACCTGCGTCCAGCTCGCTCGCTGCCTGGCGAACGGCATCCCGGGTCAGCAGATCGCGGATGCGCTCCGCAATCGCGTCAATTTCGGGCGGGCGCATCTGCCGGGATTGCAGCTCGAACAATCCGGATTCCACCTGTTCGGCCAGATCGTTGAACACCGTTTCGCCGGGAAACTCCGAGCGGGCCCGCCGCAAAGCGGTCTCGGCCCTTTTCCACTCTCCTTCTTTGATCTCCACCCGAATCAGGTTCCGGTTGATGGCGATGAGCGTCTGCCGCCGGCCGCGGTCGATCTGCTCGCGCAGCCGGTCCGCGGTTTGCCAAAGCGCGGCGTTGTGCGGATAGCGGGCCTGCGCGTCCACCAGCGCTGCCAGGGCCTGTTTGGCATCTCCCCGCGATTTCAGATCTTCGGCGGCCGCCAGCGCCGCGGAGACGATCCGCTGCTCGTCTGCCGCGCTGGCCGACTCCAGCAGAGCGCACACTTCGGGTTCGCCGGCATACTCCCTGGCGGTGGACAGCAGATCCACCGCGCGGGAATTGTGCCCGAGATTAACGAGTGAGCGGGCGGTTTTGAGCAGCTCCTCGAGGCCCGCGGCGTAGCGCTGCCGCTCGATCTCGCTTTCGATCTGGCGCGAAAGCTCCAGGAAGGCCGCCTCGTCGCCCCACCGTTTCCGTCCACCGGCGAGCGCTTCCAAAGCGCGCGGAAGATGGCCGGTCTCGCGCAACAGGTTGGATTCCTTCAGTACCACGGTAATGGCTTCGGAGCGGCGGTGCTGCTCGTACATTTCGGCGGCGGATTGGTTCAGCCGCGCGAGGCCGGGATCGTCCGGAAACCGCCGCAAAGCATCGGCCAGCAGGCTCAGGGCTTCCGGAAACGACTTCTGGTTCAGCAGGTTGCCGGCGCGCCGGCGCCATCCGTCGATCTCGCGGCCCCGAACCAGGGATTTCCATTGCTCGCGCAAACCGGGCAACACTTCCGCGGCGCCCGGTTCGGAGGCGAAGTTGGCATCCAGATGATCGAGCATCTGGCCGGCGCGCTCCAGCTCGCCGGCTTCGAGGGCTTCGCGCGTGCGGCTCACCGCCAGATTGAACCTGGCGGCGCGTTGGCGGCGCTCGTCCTCGGCCTGCTGGCGCCCGATTTCGGAGCGGATCTCCGCCACGCCGGCGGCGCCGGGCTGTTCGCGCTCCAGCTCGTCCAGCGCCCGAACGGCGTCCGCGTATCGTTTCGCGGCAGCGTGGCTCGATGCCGCCTGGAGCGCCTCCTGTCTCCGCTGCTCGCGCAAGCGCCGTTCGAGCTGCTCGCGCAGGCGCGGCGTCAGCCGCCTGGCTTCGGTGTGATCGGGATCGATTTCGAGCGCCGTGCGCAACCGGTCGAGCGCTTCGGCCAGTTCCCCCTTCTGCTGCCAGGAGCGGGCCTCCTCCACCAGCCGGTTGGCGCGGAGAGACTTGTCCAGTCTATCCCTGGCTTCCGCCAGGCGGGTCTGGACGATTTCGGCGGAGCTGCCCACCCGCGCGGCTGTCTCCAGGACCTGGACGGCTTCGTGGAAGCGGCGTTCCCGCATGTGGCCTTCGGCCTGGGTGAGGAAGCCCGCCACGCGCGCCAGCAGCTCCTCCTTTTCGATCTGCTGATTGACCGTGTCCAGCAGACGCCGCGCATCGCGGTTTCCCGGATCGAGCCGTTGAGACTCCCGCACCTTGGCGCGCGCCCCGCGAAGGTCGCCCGCATCGATGAGGCGATGCGCTTCCTCCAGGATCTGCAGCGAAAGGTCGTGCTGCAGGTCGACGAGAATGGCCTCGCCGTCGAGGATCAGCTCGGAGAATGTCTGGTAGCGGAATTGAGGGTCTTTGGCGAGCGTGCGCTGTACCAGCAGTTCCAGCGCCTCCGGACACCCCGGCAGGAGCTGGCCGACCGGCGGCGGATCGTAGGTGAGAATTGCCCCTTGCAGCCCCATCCAATCGTTGATGTACCGCTGGAAGGGATGCTTGCCGGTCAACAGCTCGTAAAAGACGTCGCCATACGCGAAGATATCGGTCTGCCCGGTGGCCTTCTGGCCTTCTATCTGCTCCGGCGCGAAGTAGCGCGGCGTGCCGATCAGGCCGCCGGTCTGGGTCATGTGGACGTTGCGGTCGGGCGCCAGCGCGATGCCGAAATCCATGATCTTGACGGTGTTGTCCGCCAGCAGCATGATGTTTTCGGGCTTCACGTCGCGGTGCACCACGCCCTTGGAATGCGCGTACCCCAGGCCCTCGGCGACCTGCATCATGATGCGGATCTTGTCGATCAGCGAAAGCGGCTTGCGGTCGCGGATGACCTCGTTGAGCGTCTGGCCCTCGAGAAGTTCCATCACCAGGTAGGGATTGCCAGCATCCTCGCCGCTGTCGTAGATGGTGACGATGTTCTTGTGAGCCAGCCTGCCGGTGGTGGGGATCTCCATCAGGAAGTACTTCAGCTTGGCGGGATCGACGTTCTCGATGCGCTTGATGGCGACCTTGCGCTTGACGTCGGGATCGAAGGCCAGGTAGACGCGACCGAAGCCTCCGTGTCCCAACTCCTTTTCGACCGTGTACTTTCCGATGCGCGAGAGCATACTTTGATCTCGGGCACACCCCAGTCTAGACCGGCCTATGCGCCGGAACTGGCCCAGGATACCACGGCGGGCGGGGGCCATGCTGTGCCCCGGATTGTCCACACGTGTCAGCGGTGACACGCGGCGATGAATGCGCAAGTGTCTTAAAATCTGAGGTTTTCGTTTGGGCCTCGCAGTGCATCTTCCGGTTCCGTAGTCGGAGGAAACAGAAGATGCTCACGGTGGAAAGGCAAGTCAAAAAGCTGGCGGCGATGACCGGCGTTCTGCTGGTGGCGGCCGCGGAAGCGCTCGCGCAGGACAGGCTGGCGAAGCCGTCGCGGCGGGTGGTGGTCAGCATCCCGGACCGCAGGCTGGCGGTGCTGGAAGAGGGGCGCGTGGTGGGGACCTTCGAGACGGCGGTCGGCGCGCCGAAGACGCCCAGCCCGGTTGGAGCGTTCACGGTTGTGTCCCGCCTGGAAGATCCCACCTGGTACACCAAGGGCAAGGCCGTGCCCCCGGGAAAAGCCAACCCGCTGGGCACGCGGTGGTTGGGACTGAGCATCAAAGGATATGGCATTCACGGCACCAACGCGCCGAAGTCCATCGGGCGGAATGCGTCGCACGGGTGCATCCGAATGCGCAACCGCGACGTAGAACAGTTGTGCGAGATGATTTCGGTTGGCGATGCGGTGGAGCTTTACGGCGAGCGCACGCCGGAAGTCGCGCGGATTTTCGGTGTGGAGTTGGTGGCCGAGGCGGATTCGGGCAGCGCGCAGTAATAAGGAGAAATGCGATGGACAACATTGTCGGATGCATGGTGATGGCGGCGATCACGTTTCCGGTTTCCTATTGGGTGGCCCGGGGCTGCCTGCGCGGGGTCATCCGCATCGTGACGGGGAGAGGCAATCGCGATGTGCTATGATCGCAGCCGTGAAGGGATGGCACGCGGCGATTCCCGCGCTCCTGTTCTTCATCCCCCCGGGCGCGCCAGCCGCGGATGACCTGAGCGGCGCGGCGCGCGAACTGGCTCGCCGGACGGCGGGTTTGCTCCAGAGAGGCGAGACGGTATCGGTGGCGTGGCGCAACGCCTCGTCGCTGGGCTCCCTGGAATTGGGGCAGGCCCGGACCGCGTTCGAGGCCGGCCTCAAAGATGCGGGCGCGCGGGCGGGCGACGTGGCGCCGGCAGTCGAAGCGCACGTCACACTCTCGGAAAACCGGGCGCAGTACCTGCTGGTGGAGGAGATCCGCAAGGGCGAAGAGCGGCAGGTCTGGATCGCCGGCTGGAGGCGCAGCGAGACTGCCGCGCCCGCCGTGCCGGGTGTGGCTCTCGAAAAAAAGCTGATCCAGGAGCAGGACGAGCAGATGCTCGACGTGGCGTTTCCCGGCGAGGCGATGCTGGTGCTCTCGCCATCGAAGGTGGCGCTCTACGCGCGCGCCGATGGGCGGTGGGAACTGAAGGGAACTGTGCCTCTGGCTCCCGTGAAGCCGTGGGAGCGCGACCCGCGGGGACTTCTGCGGGTGAACGGTTCTGGTTTTCACGCCTATCTGCCGGGCGCGATTTGCAGCGGCACGGTGGAGCCCGGGTTGTCCATCGAATGCCGGGCCAGCGAGGAACCGTGGGTCCTGGAATCCGGGAGCCGCGCACTGCTGCTGGGCACCTTCGCCGCGGGACGGAACTTTTTTGACGGGCGCGTGATGACGCAGACAGGGCTGCGCAAGACGGTCGGGCCGTTTTACTCGGCGGCCTCGGTGGATGAGCAGGGGCGCGCGTTGTGGCTGTTGGCGATGGTGGACGGGCGCACCCAGGTTTTCGATGCCGCGCTGGAGCCGGTGGGGAGCGTTGCGGCGTGGGGCAGCGACATCGCGGGGATCGACGCGCGCTGCGGCGGCGGATCGGTGGTTCTGGCAACGCGGGCGGGCGATGCGACGGCGCCAGACGCGATCCAGGCTTTTTCGATGGCCAATCGCACAGCGGTTGCGCTGACGGGCGCGATCGACTTTCCGGGGCCGGTAGTGGCGCTGTGGCCTTCCCTCGGAACCTCGGCCGTGGCGATCGTGCGTAACCTGGCGAGCGGGAAGTATGAGGCGTATCTGGTGGGGGTGGCGTGTGGGGGCTAAGAATGCCGCATGCTTGCTCCTGGCCGCCACACTCGCCTTTGCGGCCACCCGGCCCCACTACGGCGGGACCCTGCGAGTGGAGGTGCGCGAAGCGCTCGTCACCGCCGATCCGCCGCAGACCGGGTACGGGATGGCGGAGTTGAACCGCGCGTTTGCCATCACCCAATGGGTCGCTGGAGGACGCGCCGTGTACGCCGCCGGCGAGAATGCTCCTGGGGGACGCCCCTTTCCGGATGCCGTGGAAATCCAGATGGGGAGGCCGCTGCGCGAGCAGGGGTTCGATCTCGACACGGGCAAGGCGGACGTAGTCCAGGTGGACCTCAGCGAGCCGCGGCGCGCCGGGCGCAGAGTCTGGTCGTCGGCGCCGGTCCGGCTGCTGGTGCTGGTCTTCGCGCCGCGGATCGAAGACGCGCGGGTTCGCGAGGCGCTGGCGCTGGCGGTGGACCGCGCGGCCATCCACAACGTGCTCGTGCAGGGCCAGGGCGAAATTTCCGGGGCGCTGCTTCCGCAGTGGCTCTCGGGGTACGGCTTCCTGTTCCCGGCGGCGCAGGATGCGGCGCGCGCGCGGGCGCTGGTGGCAGGGACGCCGGCGGCGGCGCGCATGCTCACTCTCGGCGTGCCCGATTCCTGGAACAGGCGCATCGCCGACCGGATCGCGCTGGACGCGAAAGATACGGGCCTCACGGTGAGCCAGACCGCGGGGGCCAATCCCGACGTGCGGCTGATGGAGGTGCGGATCGCATCGACGGATCCGGCGCGGGCCCTGGCAGGCGTGGCGGCGGCGCTGGGACTGCCGGAGCCGGCGCGGGCCGACTCGCCGGAGGCCCTATATGCCGCGGAGCGAGCGCTGCTGGACGGCTTTCGCCTGGTCCCGTTGTTCCATTTGCCGGACGTTTACGCGGTGAGCCCGAGGGTAAAAGGCGGGCCCGGCATCACGCCGCTGGGGGAGTGGCGGTTTGAAAACTTGTGGCTGGAGACCGGCCGGCCATGACATTCCGCACCCGCCTGCTGCTGGTCTTTACCCTGGCAATGGTGGCCTCGGTGGGGATGGTGGTATGGCTCGAGACGCACAACACCCGGGATGCCTTCGAGCGCATGGAATCGCAGCGCGTCGAGGTCCTGGTGACGCAATTTCAGAAGGAGTTTGCGCGGCGCAAGCAGGAGATCGTGCGGGCGGTGGACGCCATCGCCGACTCCGAGGCCAACATGGCAGTCGCATCGGATTACGCGGAGTACTACGGCACCGCGGCGCGGCTGGCGTCCACCAACGGTCTGGATCTGCTGGAGCTGGTGGCCGGCGACGGCACCATCATCTCTTCGGCCGAGTGGCCGGCGAGGTTCGGTCATCGGGAAGAGTGGCTGGCCGGCGCGGCGGATTGGAAAGCGCTGGGGGCATTTCTGAAGCGCGAGGAGCTGCCCGAAGGATTCGCCACGACCCTGGTGGCGGTGGGGACCGCCGTGGCGGGCGACCGCAAGCTGCTGGTCGCGGGCGGCCAGTTGCTGGACCAGAGATTTCTTTCGTCGTTGGTGCTGCCGGCGGGCATGAGGGTGCTGCTGTACCGCAACGTGGAGGGGCAGTTGTTGGGCGCGAAGTCCGGAGACCTGGCGCTGATGCGGCCCCTGATCGATGCCGCGGCCCGCAACGGAGGCAACATCACCGCTCGCGTGGGAAGCGGCGCCGAGGCGGAGACCATCCACGCCCTGCCGCTCACCGGATACGAGAACAACCTGGCGGCAGTGCTGTTGATTGCCAGCTCGCGCCGCGTGCTGGTGGAGATGGAGGCGTCGCTGCTGCGCATCGGAATTCAGGTGGCGGCGGGCGGGATTCTGATTGGGATGGCGCTCGCGTGGTGGGCCACCGCGCGGGTGACGCGGCCCGTGCGACGGCTGGCCGAGAGCGCCGGCAAAGTGGCGGCGGGCAATTGGGGCGCGACCGTCGAGGCGGCTTCCAACGACGAGATCGGGCAACTGGCGCGGGCCTTCAACCGCATGACGCACGAGCTGGTGGAGCAGCGCGAAAGGCTGGTGCAGGCCGAGCGCGTGGCGGCGTGGCGCGAGCTGGCGCGGCGGCTGGCGCACGAGTTGAAGAACCCGCTGTTTCCGCTGCAAATCACGGTGGAGAACATGCAGCGGGCGCGCGAACGTTTTCCCGAACAGTTCGAGGAGGTGTTTCGCGAGGGCACCGCAACCTTGCTCGCTGAGCTGTCCACGCTCAAGCAGATCATCGCGCGGTTCAGCGATTTCGCCAAGATGCCGGCGCCCGAGATGCAGTCCCTGAACCTCAACCAACTGGCGGCCGAAACCTTCAAGCTGTTCGAGCCGCGGCTGACGCAGGCGCGGATCCGGGCGGTGGCCGACCTCGATCCGCGGTTGCCCGCCGTCGAGGCCGATCCGGAGCAGATGACGCGCGTGTTGCGGAACCTGGTCCTCAACGCCATCGACGCGATGCCCGAGGGCGGCACCCTGACGGTGCGCACGGCGGCGACGGAGAGCGGCGTGCGCCTGGAGGTCTCGGACACGGGCCAAGGCCTTACTCCCGAAGAATGCGCGCGCCTGTTTACTCCGTACTACACCACGAAGACCCACGGGACAGGGCTCGGCCTGGCCATCGTGCAATCGGTGGTGAGCGATCACAAGGGGCGCATTTCGGTCGAGAGCCAGCCCGGCAAGGGCGCGACGTTCCGCATCGAGCTGGGGTGATGCGCCTTCAGTTCTCGATCGGTATCTTACTCACCTGGTCGATCACCAGGACGCCGATGGGCATTTTCCGCGCTTCCATCTTGAGCCCCAGGTCGTTCTGAATAGCCGCGAAGATGGAAGGGACGGGGCCGTTCTCTACCGGTTGCGTGTCCATGTTCGGCAACCCCGAAAGGTCCAGGGTGTAGGTGTAGAGTCCCTTGAGCCCGGTGAGATCCAGGACGGGGCGCTGCATCCGGCGAGTCAGCAGGAACGTGAGCCTGGATATCGGCTGGTTGGTGAAGGTCGCGCCGGACGGGCCCCCCGAAAGGCTCGGCTGGCCGTCGGACGCCGCTTCCTTGACCTTGGCCGGGCCCTTGCCGGGAACCAGGACGTACACCGACATCTCTTTCGGCTCGCGGTGCAGCTTCATCTGAAAGCGCTCCGTCAGCAGCCTTTGCAGCATGGGCCTCATCTCGTCGTCGGAGGCCGGCCCGGACGCCTTGGCGATAATGTCGTAGCGCTCGTCAACCTTGATCCAGTCGGGCCCGGAGATTTCGTAGTCTTTCAGGTCGTAGGCCCACTCGAGGCAGAATCTGAGCGGAACGTTGTGCATCGCGAAATGGCCCGGAGACTTGTCCATGTTGCGCGGAATATCGCCCGGAGAAGCGCCGCCGTCCGCCCGCTTTACGGATGCCACTTCGAATGCTGCCGGAGCCGCGGCCGGCTGGGCGAACGCGGCGCACGCGGCTAGTGCGATCAGGCTTGCCGTTCGTATCATGTTGTCCCCTCCTGACTATTTTCGCCAAATTAACGGCGCGCCCGCCGATCCCGCGGGATGAATCCGGAGAACCACGCCGCCGCCTTCCTGCGACGAGAATCCCAGTTCCAGGTGCTCGTCGATCTGGCGGACAATACGCCGCGCCGCTTCGATCGACTCTGCCGAAAGTGTATCACCCAGGCGCACGGGCAAGCGGGAGAGCAGAGCGTTCCCTGCCTCGTCGCTGAGACCGCGGATTTCGATCGCGGTCAGGGTGCGTCCGGCGAGGTTTTCGGGCCGGCGTTCGCGGGCCAGCATTTCAAGCTCGCGCT
Source organism: Bryobacteraceae bacterium (assembly GCA_035638575.1). Taxonomy (GTDB): domain Bacteria; phylum Acidobacteriota; class Terriglobia; order Bryobacterales; family Bryobacteraceae; genus DASQZT01. The sequence continues at coordinate 13,820 of DASQZT010000218.1, read as the reverse complement.
CGATGCGGGCGCGCGATTCGTCGTTGGCGCCCAACTCGCGGGACGCCTGCTCGCGTTCGAGCGCCTGTTGTGCCGCCATCACTTCCTGCTCCCTCTCGAGCATTTGGGCGCGCGTCAGACCGGAATCCCGCTGCTCTTGCAGGGCCTGCTCGTAGCGCTGGTTCGCTTCGGCCAGCCTTTCTCTCAGCGAGGCAATGGTCCGCTCGCTTTCGGCAAGTTGCCTCGTGACGACCTCCACGTGTTCCGGCTCGTGGCCTTCGCGCCGCACGGCAAAGCCAACCGTCGTGACCGGCGCCTCCGCGGCCGCCGCCACCTGAAATGTGATGACGACCTGGCGTACACTCCCGGCCGCGCCGGAAGTGAAGTGCCACTGCAACACGGACTGGAGCACCGTTTTGCGCAGCTCCACGGGCCCGCTGAGGATGCGGGCGTCGGTGACGGCTCCGCCGGCATCCAGGGTCACTTCCGCCACGACCGTCCCTTCGACGCGCCTCTCGATCGCGGACCTCGGATACTCGACCGGCGTCCGGTGGATCACGCCGGCGCCGCCGAGATCGACGCGCACGCCGGCCGGGTCCACGGGCGATTCGGTGGCGACAGGCTCCTGCGGCGCCGGCTTCTGATCGCCGCGGACGGCCACGGCGCCGATTCCGGCCACCATCAGGATACTCACCGCCAGCGCCGCTCCGAGGCCGGGGGGCGTGTGAGGGGCCCTGGCCGGCTGTTCGAGGAGCCTCGCGATGCGATCCCGCAGGGATCCGCCGTTGGCTGCCAGGGCTGCCCGAATGTGCACCGGGCGTTGCGACTCCAGCTCCGCCAGGGCGTGCGCGTAGGTGAGCACGTCGCCGCTTGCGGCCGCCGCCAGGTCGTCGCAACACAACTCGCGCTCGGTACGGATCTGGCCCGAGACCCACCACACCGCGGGATGGTAGAACAGCAATACTTCGGCCGCGCTCTGGAGCAGGTTGACCAGATAGTCGTGGCGCCGGATGTGTGCCAGCTCGTGGATCAGCAGCGCCTCGACGTGGCCGGCGGGTAAGCCTGCCAACGCGCCAACAGGCGCCAGAACCACGGGGCGAAGCCATCCGACCACAATCGGCACATCCACCAGCGAAGAGATCAGCAAACGCACCGGGCGCAAGATGCCCATGCGCGCGACCAGCCTTTCGAACGTGTGTTGCCATTCGCGGGGCGCCGGGCGAACCGCCATCCAACGCATGCGCGCGGCGAAGGCCCATCCACCCGCCAGGCGAATCGAAAAGCCTATCGCGCCGGCGAGCCATGCGGCAACAACCCACGGCAAGGCATCCTGCCACGCGCCCCCCAGGGATGCCTGCCACGACGCGACGCGCACGGTGGTCCCGCTGGAAGTGATCGCGGAGACCGAATAGCCGGCGGGCGGCGCCGCCGCCGGCACGGGGCCGCCCCCGCCCATCAAGCCGAAGGTCACCAGCGGCGAGGCCACCATGGCGATCAGCACCAGGCATGCCAGGGTGTAGCGAGCGTGCGCGGTGAGCGAGCGTCCCGCCAGGCCGCGCACCGCGGCGTGAAGCGCCGCGAGCAACGCGCCCTGCCATATAAAATGGACCAGCGTCCAGCCGAGGCGTTCCACCCACGGCTGTGCCGATAGAAGCTGAACAGCGTTCATCGTGATCCCTTTCCTTTCTCGAACTGGTCCAATACCCGCCGGATATCGTTAAGGTCTTCCGCCGAGGCCGGACGGGCGGAGAGCGCGCCCAGCACGAGGCTCTTGGCCGAACCGCCGAACGCGCGTTTCAGCAGGTCGCCGGCGATCTGTTTGCGGGTCTGCTCCTTGGGGGTGCGAGCCTCGTAGACATGCGACCGGAACCGCTCGCTGCGGGTGAGCAGTCCTTTTTCGGTCATGAGCTGCATCTGCTTGAGTGTCGTGGTGTAGCCGCTCTCCTTGTCGAGCGCCTCGTGAACTTCACGTACGGTGCTCGGTCCCAGGCGCCAGAGCACGGCGAGGATGTCGAGCTCGGCCCCGGTGGGAATGGGGAGAGGATCGCGCTTTTGAGCGGCCATGTCCGATTGTTATACGAATTAAATCGTATGTCAACGATTATTTTCGTAAGATGGAGCGGGGCGGCACGGATCGGCAAGCCGGTATGCCCCGGAGGAGGCCGCAGACTTGGCTTTGGCGCTGGTTGAGTCTCAGCCGGATCTTAGGGGGTCCTTCTGGGTAGTCACGCTGGACCGGATTCGGGTTCGGCCGCTCAGTCCGGGTTCCGGCCGTTGCCAGCTTCAATCTCCAGCGGCCTGTCAGCCCCAAACTGCGCGGGCGCATTTAGTCGGCCGACGCGCGTGAGGCCGGGTCTGGCGTTGGCAGGGTCTCCATGTAGAGGCATAATGGGAGTACGATGACGCGGGACGAAGCCATCACCGCGATTACGGGTCGGCTCGTGGAGTACTACCATCCAGAGCGCATCTACCTTTTCGGCTCCGAGGCCCGCGGCGACGCAGGTCCCGACAGCGACTTGGATTTCTGCGTTGTGGTTCCGGACGGCGCACCGGCCGAGTTGCTTCGAGATGGCGGTATCTACACCTTGCTACGCGGCATGGGCTACCCGAAAGACATTGTGCCTTGGCGTCGCAGCGACTTCGATGCTCGCGCGACGCACGTTCGTGCTTCCCTGCCGGCGACCGTGGTTCGAGAAGGCAAGCTACTCTATGACTCCCGGCCAGTTGGGGCATGAGGAAACGCGCGCATGGCTGGACCGTGCGCGGCGCGACTTGTGGGCCGCAAAGCTGCTGATTGCGGGAGACGCCAACGCGGAGGCGTTGTTTCATTGCCAGCAGGCCGTGGAGAAGGCGCTCAAGGCATTCTTGACCTTTCACGAAAGGGCCTTTCGAAGAACGCACGATCTCGGCGATCTGAGCCCCGAGTGCCTCGCCATTGACGACTCGCTCGAACCGGCTGTCTCTCTAGCTGAAGGCCTCACGCAGTACGCCTGGCGATTCCGCTATCCGGGAGTGCCGTACGAGCCCGACTCGACCGAAGCGCAAGACGGGCTACAAAGGGCCGAGGCGGTCGTCCGGGAAGTGGAGCGGCGCCTGCCTGCGGCGCCGTAGGGAATTCATCCGTGACGCAACCTGCCGTATCCCCGCCATCTCGCACGAACAAGCCGGGTAGGGTAACCTCTAAATTTGGCTCACCTTCTCATAGTTGACGACGACGCCAATACGCTGGCCTCTCTGGCGCGGGCCTTCCGCCTGGCGGGGCACGAGGCCACCGTGTGCGACAACGCGGCGCGCGCGCTCGAACTGGTGAAGTCGCAGCCCTTCGACATGATGCTGTCGGACGTGGTCATGCCCGGCAAGGACGGGCTCGCGCTCTTGCAGGATCTGCGAAGTCTCGGGATCGCCCTGCCGGTAGTGATGATCTCCGGACAGGCCAATATCGAGATGGCGGTGCGCGCCACCCGCCTGGGCGCGGTGGATTTTCTCGAAAAGCCGCTCTCCACCGACAAGCTGCTGCTCACCGTGGAGAACGTCCTCAAGCTCAAGCGGTTGGAGGAGGAGAACCGCGAGCTGCGGCAGCGCGTCGGCGGCCACGACATCGTACACGCGGGCGAGGCCATGCGGCGCGTGATGGCCCAGGTGGACCGCGTGGCGGCGAGCGAGGCGCGCGTGTGCATTTTGGGCGAGACCGGAACCGGCAAGGAACTGATCGCGCGGGCGCTGCACGAGCGCAGCCAGCGGCGCGGCGGACCGTTCATCACGCTGAACTGCGCCGCGGTGCCGGAAGAGCTGATCGAGTCCGTGCTGTTCGGGCACGAGAAGGGCTCGTTCACCGGCGCGGCTTCGCGGCACGTGGGGAAGTTCGAGCAGGCGCATCATGGCACGCTGTTTCTGGATGAGATCGGCGACATGCCGCTGGTGTTGCAGGCCAAGCTGCTGCGCGTGCTGGAGGAGCGGCAGGTGGAGCGCGTGGGCGGCGACCGCGCCATCGCGGTGGACGTGCGCGTGATCGTGGCCACGCACCGCAACCTGGAGGAGCAGGTGAAGAAGGGCGCCTTCCGCCAGGACCTCTACCACCGCATTTACGTTTTCCCGCTGTTTCTGCCGCCACTGCGTGAGCGCGCCGAGGACATCCCCGCGCTGGCGGAGCATTTCGCCTGTCAGGTGTCGGAGCAGAACGGTTGGAAGCCCAAAGCCTTCGAGGCCGACGCCATTCAGGAGCTGCAGCGATACCCGTGGCCGGGAAACGTGAGGGAGCTGCGCAACGTGGTGGAGCGGTTGCTGCTGCTGGCCGAGGGGCCCGTGGATCGCGCGGCGGTGCGGCTGGCGCTGCCGCAATCGGCAGCCAACGGACAGGCGGAAACCGCGCCTCAAACCGGGCCGCTCGCGCAGCGCGTCGATTCCTTCGAGAAAGAACAGATTCTGGCGGAGCTCAGGCGGCACAGTCAACGCATGACCGATACGGCGAGGGCCCTGGGGCTGGAGCGCAGCCACCTTTATAAGAAGTGCCAGGCGTTGGGCATCGACCTGCGCGCGCTGCGGAAGGGCGAAGATGCCTGACACCACCGTCGAGATCGTTCACGCGTTGTACTCGGCGTTCTTCGAGCGCGGCGTGCGGTATTTCTTTCCGGATGCCGCCCTGGCTGTCGAGGGGCGGCTGGTGACACCCAGCCCCACGCTGAGGTTTCACAGCCGGCCGGATGGTTCCGTCGACCTCGACTGGATGGGCTCGCGATACCATTTCGAAACCGAAGGACGCCCATTTACGGAAAACCAGATGCGGCTGCTGGCGGGCATCGGGGCCGTGCTCTCCGCGCGATACCGCAGCATTTTCTCGGCCGCTTCGGCGGCGTCGACCACCAGCGTTTTCCAGGGCCTCGCGGAGGACCGCTACGTCTCCGCCTTTCTCGATCACACGCCCTACCTCGACGAGGACGGCCTCCCCGCGGAACGCGACGTGGTGGCGGATGCCATCGAAGTGCTGCGCGAAAGCTCCCTGCTGACCTATGAGAACCGCCGCATCTCCACGGGCGTAATCCTGCTGGGCGCTGGAGAGGATCCGTTTCACCCCGCGCCGGCGCCGCCGCCGGGCGCGCTGCGGTACACCAACCTGCTCATCGGGTTCAAGACGTTTTACCGCTTGTGCGACGGGTTGCGCACCGTATTCCTGGTGGACCGCGATGGCATGCTGGTGGACCTGGTGGACATGCAGCAGTTCGCGCGCGGGCGCCGTGCGGACGCTCTGCCGGCGCCCAGCGCGGCACGCTACCACGCTCACACGCTGGCGACGCTGCACGGCGGCCACCTTTGCCTGGTGCTCACGCCCAACGGAGAGATCAAGATTTTCGCCGGCGGCGTGCAGATGTTCCACTTCATGGAAGGGCGCTGGCGTCTGAGCGACATTCCGGAGAAGTATCACGAGTATTACCGGGCGGTGGGACAGGCGGACCTGGCGCGGCGCCTGTTCACCGCCGCGCTCAACCTGGCGGAGCGGCGGCGCGGCGGGCTCTTTGTAATGCTCGACGATCCGCGGAAGGCCGCGGATCTGATCGTGTCGGGCGACCTGCTGGCAGGGGACACGGCCGGCTCCCACAAGGGCCACCTTCATTACCTGCTGCGCAACCGGCGCGTGGAGGACCTCGAGCTGACCGTGCTGGAGAGCATCGCCCACGTGGATGGCGCAGTCGTTATGGACCGCGAGGGCCATCTGCTGGCCTTCGGCGCGATTCTGCGCCACGTGGAGGAAGGCCTTCCGGCGCAGGAGGGCGGGCGGACCACGGCGGCCCTGCACGCCTCGCGCTTCGGGCCGGTTCTGAAAATCAGCGAGGATGGCGGCGTGTCGTTTTATCAGAAAGGGATTCGGGTGTGGGAGATTTGACAAAACGATGAAGTGGGTGCTGTGGATCGCGGGCGGGCTGGTCCTCGTGGCGGGGCTCGTTGCGGGGGTCGGCGCAATCCTTCCGCTGGGCCATCACGCCACCCGGAAGGCGCGGTTCCGCGTGGCGCCGAATGCGCTCTACGCGGTGCTGGCGGGGCCGCCGGACTGGCGGACCGGCGTCAGGAGCTTCGGCCCGCTGCCCGAACAGGAAGGCCGCAAGCGCTGGTGGGAAGAGGATGACCATCGCCAGAAAATCACCTACGAGCTGGTGGAAGACAGGCCCCCGGCGAGAATGGTGACGCGCATCGCGGATCGCGGGCTGCCCTTCGGCGGCGTGTGGACATTCGACATCGCGCCGTTGCCGGACGGCGGCTCGGAGCTGCGAATTCACGAGGACGGCGAGATCTACAACGTGATCTTCCGGTTTCTGGCGCGGTTCGTCTTCGGGTACACTTCCAGCATTGAAGGCTATCTCCGGGATTTGGGTGTGAAGTTCGGCGAAGCTGCCGCGATTGAGGAGTGAGCATGGGACAGGAGCGGGAATGCAGGGTGCGGTTGGGCCGGCGGACGCTTGTGGGGAAGGCGCTGCTCGAAACGGACCACGTGCTGTTTCGCGGAGAGGAGCGGCTCAAGGTGCGGTTTCAGGATTTGAAAGGCGTGCGCGCAGCAGAGGGCGTTTTGAAGCTGGAGTTCGAAGGCGGCCCGGCGGAGTTCGAGCTGGGCAAAGCAGCGGACGGGTGGGCGCACAAGATTCTCCATCCGCCGTCGCGGTTGGACAAGCTGGGCGTCAAGACTGGGGTGACGATCCGCCTGGTGGGTGAGTTCGATGAAGATTTCCAGAGGGAGTTGCGAGAGAGCGGCGCCGTGAAAGCACGCGCGAAGCCAGACCTGCTGCTCTTCGCGGCCAACGCGGCGCGCGAATTGAACCAGGTTGGCAAGCTGTCGAAGAGTTTGAAGCCGGACGGGGCGCTGTGGGTGGTTTATCCCAAAGGCGCAACGGCGATTCGCGAAATCGAAGTGCTGGAAGCGGGCCGGGCGGCCGGGCTCAAGGACGTGAAGGTCGCCGGCTTTTCGGCCACCCATACGGCCTTGAAATTCGTGACGCCCGTGGAGAACAGAAGGCACGGTTTATAAGCGGTAGAAAACAGACGCAATAGAGGTGCGTCCAGGTTTTCGCATCTGTTACAATTGTTTTGTCCCTAGGTCTGTTCCGCGTCCTGGTTTGCACATGCCGGTTAGTTTACCGTTGGCGTTGTACATGGCGCCGTCAGTTGCCCAGCGCCTGGTCCAGCGCGTGTTTACGGAGACGCCGTTCGCCGGAATCCACTCGCTGGCGTGGTTCGATTGGGCCATGCTGATTCCGTACTTCACCGTTCTGGTGATCCTGTCGGTGTACGGACTTCACCGCTACGAGATCATCCGCACGTATTTCAAGCATCGCAGGAAGGCTGTCTCCACGCCGCCCGCGCGCTTCGAGCAGCTTCCACCGGTGACCATCCAACTTCCGCTGTACAACGAGCGGTACGTGGTGGAACGGCTGATCGAAGAAGTACTGAAGATCGAGTACCCCAAGGAGCTGCTCCAGATCCAGGTGCTGGACGATTCCACCGATGAAACCGCTCCGTTCGCCGAAGCGCTGGTGGAGCGCTATCGCACCATTGGGCATCCCATCGAGTATCATCACCGTCCTAACCGGCACGGTTTCAAAGCAGGCGCGCTGCAGGAAGGACTGAAAACGGCGACGGGCGAACTGGTGGCCGTGTTCGACGCCGATTTTTGTCCGCCGGCCGATTTTCTCCACCGCACCGTACATTTCTTCGCGGACCCCTCGGTGGGCGTGGTGCAGACCCGCTGGAGTTATCTCAACCGCGACTACAATTTCCTCACCGAAGTGGAAGCCATGCTCCTCGACGGCCATTTCATTCTGGAGCACGGGGCCCGGTCGGGCGCGGGGTATTTCTTCAACTTCAACGGAACCGCCGGAATCCTGCGCGTCAAGATGATCGAGGAGGCCGGCGGCTGGCAGCACGACACGCTGACGGAAGATTCCGACCTGAGCTATCGCGCGCAGTTGAAGGGTTGGCGCTTCGTGTACCTGCCGGGGCTGGACTGCCCTTCGGAGCTGCCCGTGGAGATGCACGGATTCCAGGTGCAGCAATCGCGCTGGGCCAAGGGGCTGACGCAGGTGGCCATGAAGCTGCTGCCGGCGATCCTCCGCGCCAATATCCCGAAGCGCGTCAAAGCCGAGGCGTTCCTGCACCTGACGCCCAACATTACGTACCCGCTGATGGTGGTGGTTTCGGCGCTCATGCTGCCGGTGATGATCGTGCGGTTCTACATGGGCTGGTGGCAGATGGTGTTCATCGATCTGCCGCTGATCGCGGCTTCGTTCTGGTCGATCTCGCTGTTCTATGTGGTGGCGCAAAAAGAGCTGTACCCCAAGCACTGGAAGCGGTCGGTGCTGAGGCTGCCCATGCTCATGGCGGTGGGGGTCGGGCTGACCATCGTCAATACGCGCGCGGTGCTCGAGGCGCTGTTCCGCGTGCAAACGGCTTTCGCGCGCACAGCGAAGTACGCCATCGGCGACCGGCCCATGAACCTGGAAGTGAAGAAATACCGGCGCCGGAGCGGCTGGCTGCCCTATGCCGAAATCCTCGTGGGCGCGTACTTTCTGGCCATGGTTGTGTTTGCCGTCGAGTCCTACAACTTCTTCGCCATTCCCTTCCTGCTGCTGTTCGTCTTCGGGTACTTCTGGGCGGGTTTCACCACGTTGTACCAGGAGCACCAGGGACGGCTGCGCTGGCTCAAACAGCAGCGGCTGGTGGCGGTGCGGCAGGCGTAGAGCCGGCCGGCCGCGAGGCCAGTCCGATCACCTTTCCGTCGCGCATGTGGACGATATGGTGACCGTACGCGGCAGCCTCCGGGTTGTGCGTGATCATCAGGATGGTCTGGCCCAGGCGCTCGTTGAGGTCCCGCAGAATCTCCAGGACAGCTTTCGAGTTCTCCGTATCGAGATTGCCCGTAGGCTCGTCGGCCAACAGGATCGCCGGGTGGTTCACGATGGCGCGGGCAATCGCCACGCGCTGCTGCTCGCCGCCGGAAAGCGCGTTGGGCTTGTGGTCCAGCCGGCTGGAGATGCCTAATGCACGCAGCGCTTCTTCGAACTGCGGGTCCGGCTTCGATCCGGTTCCCGCGATGTAGCGCGCCACCGCGATGTTGTCGCGCGCGGTGAGATTGGGCAGCAGGTTGAACTTCTGAAAAACGAATCCCACGGTGTGCTTGCGGAGGCGCGTGCGGCCGGCATCGGAGAGTGCCGCGAGATCCTGATCGGCGACTTTAACCTGGCCCGAAGTGGGCGGCGTGAGGCCCCCGATGATGTGAAACAGCGTGGACTTGCCCGATCCCGACGGGCCCACGATCGCGAGAAACTCGCCCCGCCGGACGCCCAGATCCACGCCGCGCAAAGCCGGCACATCGACCTTGCCGACGCGGTAGATCTTGTGCAGATCGCGGATCTGGATGATCTCTCCGTTACTCATATGCCAGCGCCTCGATGGGATCGTGGCTGGCTGCGTTGAGGCCGGGGTACAGGGCGCCGAGCTCCGTGCCGAGCAGCGTGATCAGCAGGGCCTTGGGCCACCACGCTTGGACGATGATCATGGGGAAGGAAGCCGGAATAAACGTCCGGATGATCCAGCAAGCTCCGTAGCTGAAAAGGATCCCCAGAATCGTGCCGCCGATTCCGAGCACCGCTGCCTCCAACAGAATGGTCCGGAGGATAAATGACTTGGAGCCGCCGAGCGACTTCAGGATGCCGATTTCGCGGGTGCGCTGCAGCACCGCCATATACATGGACAGGCACACCACCGCGAACCCGATCACCACGCCGATGCCGATCACCACGTAGGTGAAGATCTTCAGCGCCTTGATGTTGGTCACCGAAAACATGGACGTGTAGTACTCCATGGTGTCGATCTTGAGATTGGGCAGCAACTCGCGAAACTCGAGCACGGTCTTGTCCGCCCTGGCGGGGTCATCCAGCTTGACATAAATGACGCTGACCTTGCCGGTGGAGCTGTCGAGATCCTGAAGCCTCCGCTTCCGCACCACGATGCGCGCCAGCTTTCCGGCCTCGATAATCCCCACGACGTGCCAGGTGTGGTTGACGAGTTGCAACGTGTCGCCGACCCGTTTGCCCTGCTGATCGGCATAGGGCCGGTCGATGAGGACATCGTCGGGACCTTCCAGGGTCCGGCCCTCCAGGTAAGTGAAGCCTCCGCTCATGGCGTTGAACTGCGCCATGTCGACGCCCATCATGCTGAGCGGGAGGTCGACCGGGTGCACGATGACGCCTATGGCCAGCTTCACGTGGGGCTGCTCCTCGATCTTGGGGACGAACCGCTCGTCGATCGAGGCGGCGCTGAACGTAGTCACCGTCGTAGCATTCGATCCGCGAATCACGACATCCGCTCCAATAGCCCGCGCGCGGGTTTGCGAATCCTGCGAAAGGCCTTCGCTGACTCCCACGAGGCTCAGGATGAGGGTCACGGGCACGCCGATGAGCAGGATGCTGAGGAGGCTGCGCATGGGCCGGTGTTTCAGGTTTTCCAGAACGAGCTTGGTGGTCACTTCTTGGGTCCTTCGGGCGGCTGGCCGATCACCTGCAACGTGGTGCCTTCGGGTTGTTCGAGCACGAACTGATCGTCGGGGACGCCCGCATTGATGTCCAGTTTGACCATGTCGAGGACCACGGCGTATTCGTCGTGCGGGCGGTTGATCTCGATGTGTTTGGGGAACGCCACGTTGTCCCAGGGCTTCCACTGGGTGTAGCGCGCGTCGGTGAGGATGTTGCCCGAGGTGTCGAAGATCATCTGCCGGGCCATCCGCAGGGTGAGGCGGTCGAACCAGATGGTGCGCCTGAGCAGTAGCTGGCCGCCGCCGTTGACGTGGACGTCGTGGAGAATATAGTACGCGTTCTCTTCATCGGTGTAGTTTTCGAGCAGGACCTTGTCGTTTGCCACATCGATGGGACGCACCAGGATGGCGTCCAGAAAGTGCTGGGGCCGCAGGTTCTCGAGCTTGTTAGGGGAGGGCTGCTCGACCTGGTTCCGGCCGACGATGAAACGGTTTTTGATGGGCACGTAGAGCTTGAAATCGGCGCCGTTCGAAACCATGTCGAACATCTTGTTGCGAACCACGGGGTAGAGGGCGATGATGCGGATGTCGGCGGGCTTGCGGAACCGGATGTAGCCGCGGACATCCTTGTACTCCGTGATTTTGCTTTTCTCCGCGGTGCCCAGCGCCGGGATCATGTCCACGGTGGCGCTGCAATTGCGGACGGCATTATACTGTCTGACGACGGCCTGGAGCAGGGTGTCGCGATCGGCGACGAGGAGGGCCTGGGTGGTATTCCCTCCGGGGCGGTTAATAGCGCGCCGTCGCGCCAGGCAGGAGGAAAGCTCCAGCGACATCAGGCAGAGCAGGAGAATAAGCGCAGGACCGCGCCTGAATATCATCGATTCATTGTATGCGGCGGAGGAAGCGCCCCGCAATTGATGGCGCGGGCGCACAGTGTGCTATAAATAGAGAAAGTCCCGGCACGACTGGGCCTGTGGCGCAGTTGGGAGCGCGCTTCCATGGCATGGAAGAGGTCGTGAGTTCGAATCTCACCAGGTCCACCAAAACGTTTCAAACACTTACCGCCCCTTGCTTCCCAAGACGTAGTCGCTGCCGCTCCGTAGGCAGGGCTGGACGGGCCATGCCCTAAGTATGCGCCAAGACATTTCCGAATTGAATTGTTTTATTAGAATTCTTCAGGCGATCAAAGACCTAGGCCGATTACTGGAAACCGAGCCCCGGGCCTTTCAGGGCGCCACAGCGCACATAGCCGTCCTTGACGATGAAGACGCCCGGGTATTTCTTCTCCCAGCCGCGGTTGGCGGCGGGCACATACTGCCGTGCATTGGCTTCGATGGCGGCGACGCCGGGAATGCGTGCGGCCAGGCCGGCCGATTCGATGAGTGAAGCCCCCGGACAGGTGAGGTCCTGCACGCAGAGAAACAGCTTGTGCTTTTGGGCCAGTGCGGCAATCAGCAACGATTGGCTGATGCCCTTGCAGGCCTTGAGAGCCGCTCCGGAGTAGCCCAGTTGCTGCGCGAGTAAGAGGGCGTCTGGACCGGTGAGCGATTCGTCGATCACCACCGGCTTCAAACTCGAGGCCTTATGCATGTCGAAGTCGGGATGCGCCGCCAGGTCGCGCGCGGTCGGCTGCTCGATGTACTGGATGTCGGCGAGAGCGCCCGGGTCGGCCTCCTCCAGCTTCCTGATGAACTCCAGGACGTAGCCGACGTCGTGGCACTTCTCGTTGAAATCCAGCGAACAGAACCACCCCGTCACGCCCAGCTTCTGTTGCGTTTCGGAGGTGGCGCGGTGCACGGCAACAACGCGGTTGACGTCCCAGGCCATGTCGTTGCCTGCCAGCTTGATCTTGATTCGCAGGAGGCCGTTGTAACGGATCCACTCAGGCAGCGTCTCCGGCAGACCGTCGTTGACCCGCTGCCGGATGTCGGAGTCGGTGATCGGGTCGAGGGCGCCCACCAAGTGGTAAAGCGGCAGCTTCTCCACCGGCGCGGGCCGGATGTACGAGGAAAGACGCTCTCCGCGGAACTCGGCGCCCAGGTAATGGTCGAGCGAATTCGTCAGAAACTCCGGGCCGAGCAACTGGTACGCGCTGCGGCCGTGGTAGCGGCCGTAGGCATCGTGAAGTGCAGCGTCGAAGGGGCTGGCCGTAACCAGTGAGCAGAGCTTGGGGATGGGGTCGGGCAGCTTGGCGGAGAGTTCCTGCGCGGCCTTGAGGTACTCGGGTTCGATCGTGGTCGTGAGATCGATTGGATGGCCGTATTCCGAAAGGCTTCGGTATAGAGCGGCGATCCGCCCGGCCAGATCTTTCATGGCTTGAAGGGTCTGGTCATAGTTCATCGATGGAGCCGGCCACGACCACACATTGCCGAGCGGCATGGAGCCGAACCCCGTGGCCGTCCGGCCGTTCCGGCCTTCCACGACGCAGTGAACATTGAGGAGCGTCACGCGGTCGAGCGCGCGGCCTCCGAATTTGATGGGCACGCGGTACAGGAAATCCTCGTATCCGATGTCCATGGAGCGGACGCGCACGTCGGAAACCGCGCGGGCTGGCGCAAGGGCCGGCATAACCACGGGAAGGGCGGCGGCCCCGAGAAGGAATCGCCGCCGGCTGAGCGGAGCAGAAAGAGCCATTTGTAATACTCAGAAAAGGAACTTCAGTCCAATCGCTGCTGTTTGCCGGAATTCACGGCCAATCGGTAACGCTGGGTCTGTCCCGCCGGGAGTTTGTCCCGGACGATCCAGACGACGCGGCCATGGTCGACCTGGACGTCCACCGCCTTGCTCGTGCCAAGTTCGGTCAGCATGAAATGCTGCTCGTTCCCGAGCGATTCGGGCAATGGAAACAAAACACGACCGGTGTATTCGCACGGTCGTATGAGCCGCCATCCACCTCAAGCACCATGTCCTTGGACGCCGCACTCAATGTCAACGGCGCCAGCAGGACCAATACCCGGAGGCTTCGAGGCCTCACAATTCCACCTTGTTCAGCTTGGCATCCCACTTCAAGCGCCGGCCCTGTTTGAACGACATGCTGGCCATCTGCACGACCAGCGCTGCCTGGAAAGCGAGTTTCATGGGCGCAGTGGGTGTGTGGCGCGTCTGGATGCACTCGAGGAAGTTCTGGACGTGCAGGTCCGTCGCCCAGCCGAAGCCTTTCTCGGACTTCCTCTCGATGGCGGGCGTGTCTTCCGCACCTTCCTTGAAGACCCGGCAATCCTCGCGCCCGATGTCCATGCGCGCCTTGTCGCCGTCCAGGTGATTCATCTGGTCGTTGCGGGTCCGGTAACGCATCGCGGCATAGTTGACTTGGAACACGCCGATG
>DASQZT010000217.1:0-8299 GCA_035638575.1 Bryobacteraceae bacterium | reverse complement strand
AGGGGCCGAGTTTGGTGCCAGGCATCAGGCTCATTGCTTCAACGCCGTTTCTTTCAGAAGAGATGTCCAGTCCTGAATGAGCGTCAGGGGCTCGGCGGACTTCTGCTCGGGAGCGACGGGAATCAGGAAATGCTGTCCGTCCGCCGCGACTTCGAACCCAGCGGAAGCCCCCGCCAAGTCGACCGGGAAGAGTGCGCGGGCCTCTCCGGCGGGGAACTCCGCAGTCATCAGCCGCGGGCCGGGAGGTATTGACAGATAGAGAATCGCCTTGCCGTCTGGCCGCCATTTGGGTGACACCCCTAGGGCGCTCGAGATCAGGCGCTTGCCGCCCGCCCCCGGTGGAAATGGAGTCGCGTAGATCTCGGGACGTCTCGAGGCAATCGATGTGTATGCGATCCAGCGGCCGTCCGGCGAGAACTGCCCACGGCTATTTGAGAAACGCGTCTGAACGACCGGAAAGGGCTTCAGCGTGCCGCCCGGTTGATCGGGCGTCAGCGGCAAGGCCCAGACATCAGACTTGATCCGATCATGGCCGGTGTAATAGAGCAGGAATTTTCCGTCCGGAGACCAGCTTGTCGGTACTTTGTAGAGGTCGTCGGCGTAGATCAGTTGCTCCGGTCCCGCTCCATCGGCCGATTTTCGATACAGGTCCCAGTGCCCCTTGCGGAGGGAGCTGTAAGCGATGGCTCGCCCATCGGGTGACCAGACGGGATTATCGTTGAACGCACCATCGAATGTAAGCGGCGTCCGCAGCCCCCCACGCGCGAGATCGTAGATCCAGATATCGACCTTCGAACGAGCGTCCGAAGCATCAGCCAGGCTGACCGCGAGACTCTTTTGATCGGGTGAAAGTCGGAACCCGCCGAAGCGGCGCACCGGGAGGCCGACGGTGGCCTCCGGCTTGCCTCCGCGGTCGAACCACGTGAGGACGCGGCGCGAGTCCGCGCCCCCGTGATATGCCAGCAGTCCGGTTTCAGATACGGCAAAAACCCCGGCCGTCTCTGTATTGAGCACGCCTTGCACCCCTTCGGCGACCGGCACGGCTTCCCCAGTGGTTACCAGGCGTTTCAGATCGAAGGGCTGAGCCATCAATGTGCCTTCGCGCAAAAACAAGAGATGACCCTGGGAGAAGACCGCGTTGGAATTGGCTTGAAACAGCGGCTTGTCCTCCGCGCCGTCTTTTCCAGGTTGGCGATCCTGTGTGGGGGCTGCGCCGCTCAGGGAACCCACGCGGATCGTGACTTCCGTGGGGTTTGCCTGCTGCTGAAGCTGATACACGAGGTGGCGTCCGTCGGGCAGAAACCAGGGTAAGCGGCCGGCGGACAATGGTGTGGCCGCCCCGCCGGATGCGGACACACGGTGGATGCGCCCGATCCCCTCGATCCCCGGGTCGAAAATGATGACGCCCAGGGGGCTCCAGCTTCCACCGCGAGCCGCGGGGGCATCCGCCAGCGTGATGGCGGGACCGCCCGCCGCGTTCATGCGCTTCAGTTTGCCGCCGGCGAAAAACGCGATGAAGCGGCTGTCCGGCGACCAGAAGGGAAAGGTCGCGCCTTCGGTGCCTGCCAGTGGCTGCGCGGTGAGCGCGTCGAGGGGACGGACCCACAGCGAAGTTTTGCCGTCGGCGGTGCGCGCGCCGAACACGATGCGGCGGCCGTCGGGCGAGATCGCCGGCAATCCCAAGCCGTTGGTGAATTCCAGAGTGGTGTTGTCGGGCGGAAGAATGGTAACGCGAAGGGCCGGCAGTTCCGGCGGCGTCTCGCGGATGTGGAGTGACAAGATGGCGCCCAACGCTGCGAGCAACACAGCCGCCACGCCGGGCCACAGCCAGCGGCGGGTGGGCAGGAGCGGGAGCGGTGATTCGTGCGGCATTTCCTGCAGAAGATTCCAGGCATCGCCGATGTCGCGCAGGCGGTTCTTCGGGTCTTTTTCCAGGCAGCTCTTGAGCAGTCGCCGGACTTGCGGAGGAATGCCCTCCAAACGCGGCTCCTCTTTCACCACCGACGCCACAATCTCCGTGATGTCCTCGCCGTGGAACGGGCCGCGGCCGGTCAGCAGCTCGTACAACACCACGCCGAACGCCCAGATGTCCGCGCGCTTATCCACCGGTCTCCCGCGTGCCTGTTCCGGACTCATGTACGCCGCCGTGCCCAGGATCATCCCCGCCCGCGTGGGCGAGATCGTCATGGTGGGCGAGCTTTGCGGGTCGCCCGACGCCGTCTCGGCAGTCTTCGCGAGTCCGAAATCCAGCACCTTCACCGCGCCGTCCGGTTTGATCTTGATGTTGCCGGGCTTCAGATCGCGATGCACGATCCCCTTCTCGTGCGCGGCTTCCAGGGCATCGGCGATCTGCCGCGCGATGCGCAGAGTTTCTTCCAGCGGCAGCGGCCCCTTGGGCGATTCCCCTTCGATGAACTCCATCACCAGGTAGTCAGGTCCGACGTCGTAGAGCGTGCAGATATTGGGATGGTTCAGCGCCGCCACCGCGCGCGCTTCCCGCTCGAAGCGGTCGGAGAATCTCTCCCGCGAGACCTTGATGGCGACATCGCGGTTGAGGCGCGGATCGCGGGCGCGGTACACCTCACCCATCCCGCCCGCCCCGATGAGCGCGAGGATTTCGTAGGGGCCCAGTCGCTCTCCGACAGTGAGTGCCATCTGGCTGATTGCTTACGATTGTACTCCCTACCGCGGAAACATCTCCCGCACCAGGGCCATCGCCTCGCCGCTGGTGCGGATCAAGCCCTCCAGTTGCGCGTCTTCCACCGCCGCCAGAATCTGCGAGAACAGCGGCCCCGGCTCGTACCCGGCGCCGATCAGGTCCGCGCCGGTCAGCAGCGGCGCGGGCTGCAGGTGCTCTTCGGGGAACTCCGCCAGCTTGCGCTTTACCAGGTCGTAGTTCTCCAGCCTTCCGCTGCTGGCCATGCAGTCGAGCCGATGCAACTCCAGCAGCTCGTCGAAATCCGGCAGGCGCAGGAAGCGCTTCAACGTGCTCTCCTTCATCTTGGGAACGTCTTTGAAGCGCATGTGATTGGCCACCAGCGCCTCCACGCGCTCCATTTCATCCCGCGAGAAGCGCAGGCGCGTCAGGATCCCGCGCGTCAGCCGGACCCCTTCCTCCACGTGGCCGTTGAAGCGGATGCGCCCGGAAACGCTGAAGGTCGGCGGCTTGCCCACATCGTGCAGCAGGGCGCCCAGTGCCAGCGTCGGGGTGGGATGGTCGAGTTGCTCCAGCAGCAGCAGCGTGTGTACCCACACGTCGCCTTCGGGATGATAGTCCGGCGATTGCTCCACGCCCTTCATCGCCGCCACTTCCGGCAGGATGCCGGCCAGCAGGCCGCTCGAGTCGAGCATCTCGAAGCCGCGGCGCGCGCCGCCTTCGACCAGGATGCGCACCAGCTCGTCGCGAATGCGCTCCGCCGCGACCTTCAGGATCAGGGCGTGATGCCGCCGGATGGCGTCGAAGGTGGCGGCATCGATCTCGAATCGAAAGCGCGCGGCGAACCGGATGGCCCGCAGCATGCGCAGGCGGTCCTCGCCGAAGCGCGCGCCGGGATCGCCGATGGTGCGGATGACGCGGCGCTCCAGGTCGGCGCGGCCGCCGACATAATCGAGAATGCGGCCGGTCTCCGGATCCATCAGCAAGCCGTTGATGGTGAAGTCGCGCCGCAGCACGTCCGAGCGCGGATCGCTCTCGAACCGCACGCTGTCGGGCCGGCGGCCGTCGCTGTAATCGCGGTCGCTGCGGAAAGTCGCCACCTCCACCTGGGAGAAGACGTCGCGCACCAGGATCACGCCGAATTGCGCGCCCACGCGGCCGGAGTTGGGAAACAGGTCCATGATGCGGTCGGGCCGCGCATCCGTGGCCACGTCGAAATCCTTCGGCGCGACGCCCAGAAGCACATCGCGCACCGAGCCGCCCACCAGCCACGCCTGGTGTCCGGCGCCTCTCAGCTTGGCGATCACCGCGCGCGCCAGCGCTTCCGATGTCATAGCTCCGTACGTGTCCTTACCCTATGCTAATATGTGATTGCCGAACCCTACCCGGGGGCGGGGGAACCGACTTCTTGGGGCGCAGTCCGGGAGGACGGAGTACTTTCAAGCTCGCCCGTCAGCTGACCTCGCAGGCCGATTTGAAAGCCACCGAATGACGATCGAGGAGACATATCCGTGACACCCGGGCAGCGGCCCGCCGCAGTCAAGGTAGTGGTAGCCACTACCGTCATGCTGTCGTTCATTTCCTTCTGGCGCGCGGCGGCGATCGTGCTGAGCGACCTGGCGTCCTCGGCATACTACGTGGGCGGCATCGCGGAGACCGCGGTCGGAAAGGCGGCGCCCTGGTTCATCCTTTCGATCATGCTGTTCTCCTACGCCGTGCGCGCCATCTACATCGAGAGCTGCTCCATGTTCGTGCGGGGCGGCGTGTACAAGGTGGTGCACGAGGCCATGGGCGGCACGCTGGCCAAGTTCTCCGTGTCGGCCCTGATGTTCGACTACGTTCTCACCGGCCCCATCAGCGCGGTCAGCGCCGGCCTGTACCTCGGCGGCTTGATCAACGAGACCGGCGAGCATCTCCACGTTGCCGGCTTGCACGTTTACCCCCCGTACTTCGCCGCGGTTTTCGCCGCGACCGTCACGGTCTACTTCTGGCGCAAAAACATCATCGGCATTCACGAATCCAGCAGCAAGGCGCTGCGCATCATGCAGATCACCACCGTGATGGTGGTGATCCTGATCGTGTGGTGCGTCGCCACCATTCTGAAGAACGGCTACTTTCCGGTTCCCCTGCCGACACGCGCCAACCTCAAGTTCAGCCCCGAGGCGCTGGGCTGGCTTCAGGGCACGGTCGCGCCTTCGATCACGGTGATCGCCATCATGATCGGCCTGGGCCACTCGCTGCTGGCCATGAGCGGCGAGGAGAGCCTGGCGCAGGTCAACCGCGAAATCGCCCATCCCAAGCTGAAGAACCTGGAGCGCGCCGGCTTCGTCATTTTCATTTACAGCATGCTGTTCACGTCGCTGGTGTCGTTCTTCGCGGTGATGATCATCCCGGATGCCGACCGGGGCAGGTTCCTCGACAACCTCATCGGCGGCCTTTCCATGTACCTGATCGGCCCCGTATCGTTGCGCCTGCTGTTTCACGGGTTCGTCGTGCTGGTGGGGACCATGATCCTGGCCGGCGCGGTGAACACGGCCATCATCGGCTCCAACGGCGTGCTCAACCGCGTGGCGGAAGACGGCGTCCTGCCCGACTGGTTTCGCCATCCGCATCACAAGTTCGGCACCACCTCCCGCCTGATCAACCTGATCGTCATCCTGCAACTCACCACCATCCTCATCAGCCGCGGCGACGTCTACATGCTGGGCGAAGCGTATGCCTTCGGGGTGGTCTGGAGCTTCGCCATGAAGGCGCTCTCGGTGCTGGTGCTGCGCTACAAGCAGCCGGGAGGGCGCGAATGGAAAGTGCCGCTGAATTTCCACATCGGCACGACGGAGATTCCGCTGGGCCTCGTGATGATTACGGTCGCGCTGTTCGCGCTGGCGTGCATCAACGTGCTCACCAAACGGGTCGCCACCATCTCCGGCGTCAGCTTCACCATCGCGTTCTTCATCGTCTTCGAGCTGTCGGAAATCTACAACCGCAGGCACCGGACGGGCGAGAAGCACGAGATGGAGAAGTTCCGCCTGGACACCCGCGCCGACCTGACGTCGGAATCGGTCAACGTGCGTCCGGGCAACGTGCTGGTGGCCGTGCGCAATCCCAACCACTTGCAGCACCTGGCGCGGATTCTGCGCAAGACCGATACGCGAAAGATCGATATCGTGGTGCTTTCCATGCGCCGCGTGACGCAAGCCGGCTCGGGCGAGCACGGGCTCGAGCCCGACCAGATCTTCTCCGACGACGAGACCACGGTCTTCACCCACGTGGTGACGCTCGCGGAAAAGGCCGGCAAGCACGTGGAGCTGCTGGTGGTTCCCGGCACCGATCCGTACGAAGCGGTGGTCCAGACCGCCGCGCGCCTGCAATCCTCGCGCATCGTGATGGGGCTTTCGCCCAAGCTGACGCCGTCGGAGCAGGGCGCCGAGGTGGGCCGCTACTGGGAAGAGCTTCCGGAGCCGCGGCCGTCGCTCTCTCTCGAAATCGTCCTGGAGAACCAGAAGGACACGGTCTTCTTCAACCTCGGCCCGCATCCTCCGCGCCTCTGGCCGGAGGACGTCGACCTGGTCCACAATCTCTGGCTCAAACTGGGCGCCATGGGACCCGGCGCCAAACTCCACCACCGCGACATCATCGGGGTCGCCCTGCGCCGGCTGAAGGCGGAGCTGCAATCCGACCGCGCCCACGAGGTCGTGGACGACGTATTGCGGGAAGCCGGCGGTAACGCGAACTCCAACTCCGAAAACGGCGGGCGGTAACGCGATTCCTCCCCCCGGAGTCTAACTCGATACATGCGCTTGCTTCCGACCCTGGTCCTGGCCGCCGGCCTGGCCTGCGCCCAGGATGACGTTGTTTTCCGCGCCGGCGTAGCCCTGGTGCACGTGGACGCCGAGGTCACCTCGGCCGACGGCCGCATCCTCGACGGACTCGCCAAGGCCGACTTCCGCGTGCTGGACGAAGGCAAGGAGCAAGCCATCCTCCAGTTCGCCGCCGAGGAAGAGCCGCTCGACCTGATCCTGCTCTTCGATGTCAGCGGCAGCATGCGGGAAGTGGTCGCGGCCGTTGCCGCGGCCGCGCGCGAGGGCTTCCACGAGCTGAAGGCCGGCGACCGGGTCTCGGTCATGGTGTTCAACACGCGCAGCCGCGTGGTGGCGCCGTTCACCGACGATCTGGAAGCCGTGGACCGCACCATTCAGCGGGACGTTATGGACATCCAGTTCGGCGGCGGCACGTTCATACAGGCCGCCGTGGACGACGCCGCGCTACGCTTCCTCCACGAAAAGCGCACCCAGCGGCGGCGCGCCGTTCTGATCATCACCGACAATATCGGCATGCGCACGCGGCGGGAGGCCTCGGTGGTCCGCGACTTCTGGGAGGCCGACGCGCTGTTGAGCGGCCTGGTGGTGCGCAACCCGAGATACGAGGCGCTTCGCGCGGCCAGCGTCATCCTGGGCCCGCAGAACCTGGTGATGCAGGCGGGCATGCGGGGAATCGCCGAAAAGACCGGCGGCGATTTCATCCACTCGGACGATCCCGGCACGGCGTTCCAGGACGCCATGCGCCGCATCCGCAGCCGTTACGGTCTCTACTACCGCCTGCCGCAAGCCAAGCCCGGCGCCACGCGCACGGTGCATGTCGAGCTGAGGGCCGAGGCCGCCAAGCGCTATCCCAAAGCGCGGGTGCGCGCCCGCACAGGGTACGTGGTTCCGGCGAAGACGGAAGAGTCGAGCGCGCGGTAAGCGCGCGGGAAACTACTCGGACGGAACCTGGAACGTGCCGATGAAGCCGCTGCGCTCGAGGCGCGCGTTCCAGCTTTCGCCGAGGCCGCTGCCCGAGAAGCTGTTCTCCATCGCGTAGGCCGGCATGGCATGCTCCACCTTGTTCAGCGGCGGGTACCAGACCTCCTCGTTGCCGCAGACGTGGTCGGTTTCGCTCATGGCGCGGGTCTGAATGGAGGCCAGCGAACCGGCGGTCAGCCGGGCCACGCCGCCGTGGATGTTGCCATCCTTGACGGTCAGCTCGATGGGCGCGAAGTCCACCTGGACTACGTCCTTGAGCAGCTCGCCGCCCATGGATTTGGCGAAGCTCTGGAGGGCCAGGCGCTGCTCGGCGTTGGCGTGGTTATCCACGATGAGCACCGCAATGGCGGGGTTGATCGGTTCGGTCCGGAGGCCCAAAGTGTGCTCGGAGCGGATGACGCCCACGACGGAAAGGCCGTCGAGGCTTACGCCGTGCCAATCGCCGGCATCGATTCTCCAGCCGAACACGGCTTCGCGGCCGACCTGTTCGGCCTCGCCGTTGGCGAAGCAGGGACCGGTGTACACATCGGCAGTGCGAGCTTCGATATAGTTGCCACGAACGGTGCGGGAAGGAATCCCAGCGGCAAAAGAAACACAAACGGCGGCTACCGACACTACGACACCACGATATATTCTCAGCATCCTAGTAATCTCCCTTGGTCTTTATTATAGCCGATACCGGCCAGGGGCAGGGCGGCGGAGTGGCGCGAACAGGCGAGCTTCGCTCGCCGGGCGGGTTGACAACCCGCCGCAGGTTGACAACCACTGGTGTCCAAATTAGACACGTTCAGCCAGACTCCACGTGCCAAACAATGGACATAGGCCCCCGTTCCGGCTGATTGGA
>DASQZT010000216.1:0-11771 GCA_035638575.1 Bryobacteraceae bacterium | reverse complement strand
GCGCATTGACACCTCCGATGCCATCCTGGCCGAGACAATCGGCGTGTTGCGCGACAAGTTCCGCTGGGACGGCTACCGGTTGCACTTCGCCAGGGAGGGGCTGCGCAAGCTCGCGAACGTCGTAGTCCCGAGCCAAACTCTGCACGTCGCCGACGATCCAGAAGACAACCGTGTCCTCGAATGTGCAGTCGCGGCGGGATCTGACTACATCGTCACAAACGACAAAGACCTCCTTCGCCTGGCGGAATACGGCGGAATCAGAATCATCCGGGCGGTGGAGTTCCTCCAACGCCGACTGGAGCGGTGAAACGTAGCAATAGTGAGTTCTATCGGACTTCGCGGCCCCAAAA
The DNA here is from genome assembly GCA_035638575.1 of Bryobacteraceae bacterium. Lineage (GTDB taxonomy): Bacteria > Acidobacteriota > Terriglobia > Bryobacterales > Bryobacteraceae > DASQZT01. Next base: position 11,421 of record DASQZT010000216.1, on the reverse strand, counting down.
CCGCATCCCCCTCCTCACGTTTGGTCGGCCGCAACCCCTAAAATTCTTCTCGGTTCCGATTTTCGAAAAATATTTTCGCCCTGTTTTCAATTACTTAGTTCCTCTCACCAGCCACCATCGCAATGATCGTCTGCTAGCTTTTAATCAGGAAGAGAACTTCGCGGCGTTCGCCCACTTTCGCGAACGCCGATCCGCACCGGAATCGCAGCCAAACCCGCGAACCAGCGGTCTTCAAACAAAATGGCCGAACCACGATCGAAGAACATCCCGCCGCCGAGACACCCCGGCGACACAACTTGTGTCACCAACCCGGATGCCCGAGCTTTGTTTTCAACCACTTCGACTTTTCCCGGCGACACAACTTGTGTCGCAGCGCCTGATTCATCCCCTGAAGCGATTGGGAAAGCAGCCGCTGCACACCGCGTACTGCCAAACGAACCTAGTCCCAAAAACGAACACTGGGAGGACCTTGCTGGTGAGCAAACTGAGCCACTACCCGGAATCTAAACCGCAGATTTCCCTGCGGTCGCAACGCATAACTCCTTTAGATTCCCCCCGCCCACCCGGAAAACCGCAGATTTACCTGCGGTCGGCCTCCCCCCTACTGACTCAGCGCCTCGACGTGCGCCGCGCTGGCCGACGCCAACCCGCTCAAGGTATACCCGCCCTCCAGCATCGAGACCACCCGCCCTCCCGCGTGCCGGTCGGCAATTTCCATCACCGCCCGAGTCAGGTCCCCAAAATCCCGGTCCGTCAAAGTGAATCGCCCCAGCAGATCGCCGGCCCGCGAATCGAAGCCCGCCGAAATCAGCACCAGGCCCGGCCGGAACTCTTCCGCGGCCGGCGCCAGCGCCTTCTGGATCGCGCCCAGAATCTCCTCCCTGCCCGCCCCCGCGGGAAACGGAAAATTCATGGTGCGGCCCGCGCCCGCTCCCTCGCCGGTCTCATCGGCGCGCCCCGTGCCCGGATAGAGCGGCCACTGGTGCGTGCTGCAGAACAACACCGTGGGATCCGCATAGAAGATGTCCTGCGTGCCGTTGCCGTGGTGCACGTCCCAATCCACGATCAGCACGCGCTCGATCCCGTGCTTGCGCTGCGCGTAGCGCGCCGCGATGGCCACGTTGTTCAACAGGCAGAAGCCCATCCCGCGGTTGCGCGTGGCATGGTGTCCCGGCGGCCGCACCGCGCAGAATGCGTTGCGCGCCTTGCCGCTCACCACCGCGTCGACGGCGTTCAACACCCCGCCTACCGCCAGCACCGCAATATCCCAGGAATTCGGCGTGATGTCGGTATCGCCCGTGCTCAGTTGCGGAAGCCCTGCCTCCACGTCGCGCCGCGCGGTCTCGATATACTCGCGCGAGTGGCACAGCAGCAGCTCGTCCTCCGTCGCCGCGCGGCGGTCCACGCGGCCCAGACGGTCCAGCAGTCCCGCCTCCTGCAGCCCCTGGACCACGGCGTCGAACCGCTCCGGCCGCTCCGGATGGTGACGCCCCACCAGGTGTTCCCGGTAGATCGGATCGATGAGCAGCGCTGTTGTATTCGCCAAACGATCAAAATAGCAGAACGCGCGCCGCGCCGGGGTCCCTGCCTACACGCCCCGCCGATTCCCGTAGAGATCCACGTGCAGGCGCGGGCTGAAGCGGAAGCCTTCGTCTTTGCAGATCTCCGCCAGCCACACGCCGCGCTGGCGCAGCCCTTCGGCGTCCGTGCCCTCCGGCATCAGGATCACGCGCTCCCGCGGCGCCGCCAGCGACTCGGTCAGGCTCCGCACCTCCTCCAGGTCCGCCGGCTTCTCCACTACGAACTTGAGTTGATACTCGTACCGCTCCATCAGCTTCGCCAGAGTTTCCGGCTGAATCCGCAGGCGGTCGTGCTGCGCCGCCCAGCGCCCCTCGGGCGTAGAATTGGCGAGCTTCGGGCTGATGCTCATCAGGTCGCAGGCCACCGGCTGGAACACCGTCCCGGCGGTCTCGATGGTGATGTGCAGCCCCAGCCCGCGCAGGCGTTCGGTCAGCGGAATAATCTCGGACGCGATCATCGGCTCGCCCCCCGTCACCACCACGTGCCTGGCGGGATGCGCCTTCACTTCGTCGAGAATCTGGCGGATGGTCATGTCGCAGCCTTCCGGCTCCCACGACGTGTACGGCGTATCGCACCACGAGCACCGCAGGTTGCACCCGCTGCTGCGGATGAAGAACGATGGCACGCCCACCAGCGAGCCCTCGCCCTGCAGCGAATAGAACAGCTCAGCGATCTTCAATGCCCGCCTCTTCGAATCCCTTGCGCCGGAGCAGGCACGCGTCGCACTGCCCGCACGGCCGCCCGTCCGCGCCGGGGTCGTAACAACTGTACGTCAGTGAGAATTCCAGCCCCAGCTCCTGCGCCAGCTTCACGATCTGCGCCTTGTTCAGGTGCATCAGGGGCGCGTGGATCGTGACGTGCGTGCGGCCCTCCACCCCGGCCTTGGTCGCCAGGTTCGCCATGCGCTGGTAAGCTTCCAGGTACTCGGGCCGGCAATCGGGATAGCCCGAATAATCGAGGGCGTTCACTCCGATAAAGATGTCGGAGCACTCCAGCACCTCCGCCCACGCCAGCGCGAACGAAAGAAAGATGGTGTTGCGCGCCGGCACGTACGTCACCGGAATCCCGCGGCCCATCTCTTCCGCCGAGCGCGCCTTGGGCACCGCGATGTTGTCCGTCAGCGCCGACCCGCCGAACGCATCCAGGCCGATGCGCGCCACCAGGTGCCGCTCGACCCCGAGGCTGGCGGCCACACGCGCGGCCGCTTCCAGCTCGATTGCGTGGCGCTGCCCGTAGTCGAACGACAGCGCGTAACAGGAATATCCGTCGCGCCGCGCCAGCGCCAGGCAGGTCGAGGAATCGAGGCCCCCGCTCAGCAGGCATACCGCTTTCGTCATTCGCTTCCAGTATCATAGTGGCACAGGCATTCGTGCCTGTGTGGTTTTGCCCGTGGCACAGGCATTCGTGCCTGTGTGGTTTTGCCCAGTGGCACAGGCATTCGTGCCTGTGTGGTTTTTGCGCCGTGGCACAGGCATTCGTGCCTGTGTGGTTTTGCGCCGTGGCACAGGCATTCGTGCCTGTGTGGTTTTTGCCCCGTGGCACAGGCATTCGTGCCTGTGTGGTTTTGCCAAGTGGCACAGGCATTCGTGCCTGTGTGGTTTTGCCAGTGCGATTCCGGTTCCTCACCTCGACCCCGCTCGACGTCCGCCGCGGCAGCGGCACCTACGTCGGAATTTACGTCCTGGCAAGGGCGCTCGAGGCGATGGGCCACACCGTCGCATTCGAAACGCCGCGCCGCTCGCTGCCCATCTACACCGCGCAGCGGCTGCTCTTCAACCGATCCCTGCGGCGCTCGGACGGATTCGACCTGACCGTGGGATTCGATATGGACGGCTACCGCATCGCGGCCGGATGCCCATCGCACGTGGCGTCGTTGAAAGGGGTCATCGCCGACGAGGTTCGCTTCGAATCCGGACTGACTCGCCTTACTATGTCGATGCAGGCCCGGCGCGAGCGTCTCCACGTCCATCGCGCCGCCCTGGTGCTGGTCACCAGCCGCTATTCGGGCGGCCGCGCGCAGGAGCTTTACGGGCTGGGCGCAGCCCCGCGCGTGGTCCCCGAGTTGATCGACCTGGGCGAGTGGCGCCGGCTGTTGGGTAGCACAGGCATTCCTGCCTGTGTTCTTCCCCGCTTCACCGTACTGTATGCCGGGCGGCTGTATCGCCGCAAGCGGGTGGACGTGCTGCTGCGCGCGGCCGCCGCCCTGCGGGAGCGCATCCCGGGACTTGAAGTACGCATCGTCGGAGACGGCCCGTGTGCGTCCGCCTTGCACCGCCTGTCAAGCGAGCTGAATCTCGCGGGCACGGTGACCTGGCTGGGCCACGTGCCGCTCGCCCAACTGGCAGCGGAGTACAAGCGCGCGGATGTCTTCTGCCTGCCCAGCGTGCAGGAGGGCTTCGGCATCGTGCTGCTGGAAGCCATGGCGGCGGAAAAGCCCATCGTGGCGGCGCGGGCAGGAGCGATTCCGGAGGTGGTCCCGCACGGGCTGCTGGTGGATGCCGATAGCCCCGAGGCCCTGGCCGCGGGCATCGAGAGCCTCTACCGCTCGCCCGAAACGCGCGATTCCCTGGGCCGCGCCGGTGCGCGGTGGGTGGAACAATTCGATGCGCCGCGCGTGGCGCGCCTGTTCCTCGACGCTACGGCTTTAGGTTGATGGTGAAGCTCACCTGCGCGGACGCGGGGTCGCCGACGACGTAGATTCCGTCGGCATCCTCCGAGCGGTGCAGGGCATCTTTCTTCAGAGCCCCAGACGAAGCGCCGGTTCGGACCACGGGATTCGTGCGCGAGAACACGACCGTCAGCTCCTGGTCGCGCGGGCTCAGCAGGTCGGTCGTGTACGTCGTCAGGCGTGTCACCGCGCGAGACATCAGAGTCCGCCCGCCGGCCGTCACGGACAGGATGCCGCTGTCGTTGGGCATGAATTCCACACGGACGTCCGGTTCCCGCAAGATGCGATAACGAATGCCGAGGTTCGCGACCGGCTGTGCCTGGAGGGCCTTCGCCCTGACCGCCAGCCTGGCCATCGCCTGGCTTTGCGCGCCTTGCTGCCCTTGCTGTGCGGCGGGTTGCTGCTGTTGCTGTGGCGTGATGGCATTCTCGTCCCGCGGTGCAAAAGATTGCGATGTCGTCGGAGTTGCGAAGAAAAGCGCTCGGGCGTCACTGACGGGTGTAACTACAACGGTTTGGGCGGCGGCCGTCACCTCGACCGACTCACTGCGGCTCACCGGCGGCGGGGGTGGTGGCGCCGCCCCGATGATTCCGCCCACCACGCCGCCCGGGGCGCCGCCGGCTATCCCGGCTCGGCCTCCTCCTCCGCCCGCTGCACCGGCCGCACGCAGTCCGGCCGGCGCGGGGGGCGCGGCTGGCTCGTTCACCACGGGTGGTGGGCCCGATACAACCGGGGTCATGGCCAACGCGGGGAGCGGCCGGCGGTTCTCCGCAGGCGCCTTCCGCTTCGCAGGAGCGGCAGGGCGGTCCATCTGGACCGGGTTCGCAGGCGCGGCCATCGGTGCCGCGGGAGGGCTGACTTGCGCGACGATCGCCGGCTGGGGCACCGGCGCGGGCGTTCGCTGATGCCGCACCGCCACTATCGCGATCGCCGCCACTCCCGCCATGGCCACAATCGCCGCCGCGGGCTCTCGCCACCCCCATCGCTGATACCACCGCGATGGCCGCTCCAACGCCGCCAGAAGCTGTGCCTTGGCCGCGGGGTCGCGTAACAAATCGCGCAGCGACTGTTCCCGGGCCAGCGCATCGAACAGTTCCTGGTCGTTCAAGGCGGCCTCGAACAGCGCCTGCTGCTCCTCGGGCGTCAGGGTTCCGGTGGCATATCCGCCCAACAGTTTTTGGATATCTTCCCGGCTCATCGTTTTCGGTGCTCCCAATCGCCGCCCATCAGTTCCAGCAGGTTCTTGCGACAGCGATGATCCCACGTATACACCGTATTGAGCGCGCTGGCCCCCAGGATCTTTTGAATCTCGGGAAAGCTCTTCCCCTGGAGCTTGAGGCGGATCAGGTCGCGGCAACGGTCTCCCAGTTGGCCCATGGCCCTGGTCAGGCGCTCCAGCATCTCCTTTCGTTCCACGTAGTCGGCCGGGTTCGAATTCAGGTCCGGCAGCGGGATGTCGGTGATGGAGACCTGCGTGTACTCGCCGCGTCTCACGGCTTTGCGGCGATGGCTCATGATCTTAAAGCGCACAATCTGCAGGGAAAGCGGCAACAGGTCTTCCGGGCGCTCGAGGTGTGCGTATTTTTCATGCAGAAGCATGAGCACCTCCTGTGCCAGGTCTTCGGCGACATCCCTCGATAAATGAGATGCCGCGAACATCACAATCCTTTCACGAAGCTTGGCGAGGACCTCTTCGCGCTCCACGGGTATGACCGTTCTGAGGCAATGATAACATTGGGATGGGTACCCTAAAGAGATGCGGTTTTGTGCAGGCATTGCGGCTCTGCTGTTTCTGGCCGCCCCGCCGGAAGGCGCCGAGGTGAAGAAGTCGGAAGGCGCCGCGGCGAAAAAGAAGGCCACGCGCCCGGCTGCTCCCGCTGTCAGCTCGGCGCTGCGGGCCGCTTCCTTGCGCAAGGTTTCGGACTACCTGGAGGACCCGCCGGAGCAGACGTTCGCGCAGGCCGGCACCCTGGTGCCTGTGTTCGAGCAACTCTTTCGCCTGGGATCCCAGCCGCCAGATCCGGCGCCCGTCCACATCATCCACTGGGGAGATTCCCACACCGCGGCGGACGATTTCACCGGGGGCGTCCGCGACCTGCTGAAGGCGCGGTTCGGAGATGGCGGCTCGGGCTTCTCACTGGCCGGCCATCCCTTCCTGGGCTACCGGCGCTTCGATGTGCACGGCGGCGGTACCACGGGATGGGTGAGCGAAGGACTCCGCTCGGCCAGCGGCGACGGCTACTTCGGATTGGGCGGCGTGAGCATCTCGACGGCGCACCCTGGCCAGTCGGTCTTCATCGAAACCGATTGCGCCAACCTCGAGATTCATTACCTGCAGCAGCCCGGCGGCGGTGACCTGGCACTCTACGATTACGACCAGCGCCTGGAGCAATTCTCGACCGATGGCCCGCTGGGCCCTGGATTCGTCCGCTACCAGGCCTCCTCCGGCGCGCACCGTTTCGCGCTGCGCACACTGACTGCGCGGCCGGTCCGGCTGTTCGGCTGGGTGGCGGACAAAGACACTGGAGTCACTTACGAAGCCCTGGGTATTAACGGCGCGGAAGCGGGTGTCATCCTTCGCTGGGATGAGAAAATGCTGGCCACTTACTTGCAACGGCGCAATCCGGGCTTGATCGTGCTGGCGTACGGAACCAACGAGGCAAGCGACCCGAACTTGAACGCCGAGGCCTACCATGCGATGTTCTCGGCGTTGCTCCAGCGGCTTCGCAACGGGGCGCCCACGGCCTCGATCCTGGTGCTGGGGCCTCCCGACCGGTGGTACCGGTACAAGGGCGTCTTCCGCATCTATCCCGGCATCGACTGGGTGATTGCCGCGCAGCAGGCCGCCTGCCGCGAGAACGCCTGCGCCTTTTGGGACACGCGCACGCGCATGGGGGGGAAGGGCGCCATGCGCGACTGGGTCTATGCCGGGCTGGCACAGGGAGACTACGTGCACTTCACGTCCGCCGGCTACCGCCGCCTGGCGGGCGTGTTATTCGCGGATATCATGCAGCAGTACGACACTTATAAGAAGACCCGCCAGGAGTTAGGCGGTCCGAACTAAGATGGATAAGCGAACTAAGATCGTCGCAATCATACAACGGGTTGCCGGCAAGCCGGTCGACCCCTCTCCGGAAGAATCCCTGTTCGAGTCGGGATTGTTGGACTCGTTCACACTGACCGACCTGGTGACGGCCCTGGAGTCCGAGTTCTCCATTCGCATTCCGGATTCGGATCTCACGCCGCGCAAGTTCGATTCTGTCTCCCGCATCGAAGCTTACGTCCAAAGCCGGTCCGAATCAGGCCGGGCCTCGACTTGATCCGGCGCGGAAGGGAGTCAGAAGTCAGGAGCCAGGAGTCAGAATGGCACGAAGGCATGCGCGTTCAGACCGGGGCAGCATGATTCGGCTCGCAACGAGAACAGAACTCTGGTTGGGGCCCTATAGCGGAGACTAACTATGCCTTACCTTCGCGCTTTGGGTTGTCACCTGCCATCGCGAGTGGTGGGGAACGCCGAACTGGCCGCGCTGGTGGGTGCGGATCCGGCGTGGCTGCTGCAAGCGACGGGCATTGAAGAGCGGCGGTTCGCGTCTCCGGAAGAGTCAGTCGCCACGCTCGGCGCATCGGCGGCGAAGGACTGCCTGGAATCGGCCGGCGTTGGGGCGAGTGAGGTAGGGCTGATCCTGGTATCCAGCGGATCAAGCGGGCGCCGCTTCCCGGGCCCTGCCACGGCGATTGGCTCCGCGCTGGGAATTGCCGGCACGCCGGCGATCGATTTGCCGCTGGCTAGCGCGGGGTCGCTCTTCGGGTTGGCGATGGCGGCCGGCCTGTGCCGCGACTACGGCAACGTGCTGGTGATCGGCACCGAGATCATGTCGCGGGCCGTACGCATGGACCCCGCCGGCCGCGACACGGCCATTCTCTTCGGCGATGGCGCGGGCGCCTTCCTGGTCAGCGCGGAGACGGGCTTCGCCCGGATCGCCGATTCGGTCTTGCACAGCGACGGCGAGTTCGCCGAGGCCTTGCGCCTGGACCTCGATGCGCCGCTCCACATGGACGGCCGCACGATCATTCTCCAGGCTTCCCGAAAGCTGCCGCGGGTAATTCTGGAAGTTCTCGAGCGCAATCAGCGGAAGCCCGGCGAGGTGGGAGCGTTCCTGATGCACCAGGCCAACCTCAACCTGATCACACGGATGGCGCAGGCGTTGGGTGTTCCCGCGTCTAAGTTTTTCCGCAATGTGAGTCGATATGGCAACACGTCGTCCGCATCGCTGCTGATCGCCGCCGCCGAGTGGTGGCGGGAAACCGGCCCACGTATGGAATCGCCCATTGTGCTGGCGGCGTTTGGGGCGGGGTTGAACTGGGGGGCGGTGCTGGCTCTACCCGGGATGTGACCGGGTACAAATCGCCACCCGCGGTGTACCTGACCGGTGTCAGGCTGCCGCAGCGAAAGCTTCAGACGGTCGCGAAACGACCTGATTCATGGCACATACGATTTGGTTACCCGATTGCACAACTCAGTGTACCTTCCTCGTGTCGTATAGGCGGTAAAGCTGCTGACCTGGAGCATCATCACTCTGGACCGGCGGCTTTACCGGCCTGCTCGGATGCGCGATCTTAATGGCCGTTGGTGCTCCGCCCCAGGTTGTCGATGAAGTTCTGCAGTTTCTGCTCGGTGACCTGCTGGGCGGCGGCCAGCTCGCGATGAGCGTCCTCTATTCGCACCAGGATGCGAGCCTGCTCGAGCTGCACTTTCGTTGTCTCGGCCAACGTCTGCCGGATGGCGGCCATCTCGGAGTCGGCCCTGGCGTGATTCTCCGCCATTGTGGCGTGATTCTCCGCCATTGTCCGCCGGATGTCGGCAATTTCGATTTCATGCCTGACCTGATGGTCCAGGATAAACTGCATGGTCCGCTCGATGTCCACGGTGTGCCCATGATACCGCATCCCCGCGCACGCGGGCTGGTGTATGCTATCAACGCGGTGGTACTGACATGCGAATGAGACTTCAGGCGGCGATTCTGTTGACTGCGCTGCTGAGCGGCGCCGCGGACCAGGCGCCTCCGGCTCCGGAGACGCCCAAGCGGCCGGTAACCGACGACTATAGCGGCGTCAAAGTGGTGGACGACTATCGCTGGCTGGAACAGGGCGCCGATCCGGAGGTGCGCCAGTGGAGCAGCGGCCAGAACGCGCGCACACGGGCGTACCTGGATCGCCTGCCCATGCGGGCCGCCATTGTGGAGCGGCTCGGCCAACTCTACAACAACCCCTCTCCGCGATTCTCGGAGCTCACGTCGCGAGGCGGCGTGCTGTTCGCGATCGAGACACAGCCTCCCAAGCTGCAGCCCTTCCTGGTGACCCTTGCGTCCCCGGACGACCCCGGGTCGGCGCGGGTGGTGGTGGACCCCAACGCGCTCGATGCCGCCGGAGGAACCACCATCGATTTCTACGAACCCTCGCTCGACGGAAAGCTGGTGGCGGTATCGCTCTCCAAGGGCGGCAGTGAAGAGGGGTCCGTATCGGTGTTCGACGTGGCCACCGGCAAACCGCTGGCGGACGCAATCCCGCGGGTCAACGGCGCCACGGCCGGAGGCAGCGTGGCCTGGAATGGCGATGCCAGCGGCTTCTGGTACACGCGCTACCCTCGCGCGGGCGAGCGGCCCGAAGCGGACCTGAATTTCTACCAGCAGGTCTACTTTCACCACCTCGGCGCGGCTGCCGAAGACGAGTACGCTTTGGGCAGGGGATTCCCGCCGATCGCCGAGATCCAGCTCGCATCGTCGGACGACGGCAAGTACGTGATGGCGCGCATGGCCTATGGAGACGGCGGCCAGTTCCTGCACTACATGCGCGGCCCGTCGGGGCGCTGGAGCCAGATCACGCGGCTCTCCGACAAGATCTCGGAGGCGGCCTTCGGGCCGGACGATTCGCTGTACGTGCTTTCGCGGGACGATGCGCCGGCGGGAAAGCTGCTGCAGTTGATGCCGCCGGCCTTCTCGCTCGACAAGGCCAAGACCGTGGTGACGCCGGGCCGTTCTTCGATCGACGGATTTCTGGCTACGAGCTCGTGCCTGTACGTGCGCTACATGGCGGGCGGACCCTCGAAGCTGCTCGCCAAGCAGGCGGGCAAGCCCGACAAGACCCTGGATGTGGGGGCCATCGCTTCGGTCGGCCAGCTCGTCCGCGGAAAGGGCGACCAGCTTCTGTTCGAGACCGAGACCTTCGTGGATCCCCCGGCGTGGCGCCGCTACGACCCGGCGAGCGGCGAAATCCACAAGACCGGTCTCTACCAGACGTCACCCGCGAGCTTCACCGATGCGGAGGTGGTCCGCCAAATCGCGATCTCGAAGGATGGCACCCATGTGCCGATGAACATTATGCGCCGCAAGGGGACCAAGCTGGATGGAAGCAACCCGGTGCTGCTCACGGGCTACGGAGCTTATGGGATCAGCATGGCGCCCGGTTTCTCCGCCGAACGGCGTCTGTGGCTGGACCACGGCGGCGTGTGGGTGCTGGCCAATCTGCGAGGTGGAAGCGAGTTCGGCGACGACTGGCACGAACAGGGGCGGCTGACGAAGAAGCAAAACGTTTTCGACGACTTCCTGGCCTGCGCGGAGTACCTGATCAAGGCGAAGTACACAAGCGCCGACAAGCTGGCCATCGAGGGCTGGAGCAACGGCGGCCTGCTGATGGGCGCCGCCCTGGTCCAGCGGCCGGAGCTGTTTCGCGCGGTGGTGAGCCACGTGGGCATCTACGACATGCTGCGCGTGGAACGGTTTCCGAACGGCGCGTTCAATGTCACGGAGTTCGGCACGGTGAAAGAGGCCGACCAGTTCCGCGCGCTGTACGGCTACTCGCCGTACCATCATGTGAAAGACGGCGCGGATTATTCCGCTGTGCTGTTCCTGACGGGCGACAACGACGGGCGCGTGGATCCGATGAACTCGCGCAAGATGACGGCGCGCTTGCAGGAAGCGACGCACTCGGGACGGCCGATATTTCTGCGGACTAGTGCGAGCTCGGGACACGGAATCGGCACGGCGCTAAGTGAGCAGATCGAGCAGGACGCCGATGTGTTTGCGTTTTTGTTCGATCAGTTGGGGATGAAGTAGGGCGGGCGGGGCAGGTTGCTGGCGGGCCGACGTCATGGCTACGCCGTTGGTAAACGCTAC
>DASQZT010000215.1:0-2797 GCA_035638575.1 Bryobacteraceae bacterium | reverse complement strand
CGGGTCGGGAAGCGCGGGCGTGGCTGGTGGCGCGGCGCGCGCTGGGAGTGGAACCTCCAGCCGGCGCTTGATCCTGGCCGCTGGAGTGGCTGCGGAGCGATCCCGCGAGTCCCAAAGCGAGGGATGATCCGGCGCCTCCTCGGCGGCTGGCGGAGGCGGCGCAGGACGGGTGTCGGGCGGTGCTGCCGACGGCGGCGGCGTTGGCGCTGGCGGTGCGGGATTGGCGCGCGCGACGGCCGCGCCGCGGTACCGGCTCAGTGCTACCGCGCGGCCGACGTAAAAGGCCGCCAGCGGCAAGGCCAAGCTCAACATCGCCATCGCGGCGGGCCGCAACCAGGCGGGCGGGCCAGGGGCACGGAGAACCGGCTCGGGGAGCGCCGCGACCGGAAAGGCTTCCAAAGGGAACTCGAGGTAGCTCGAATGCCGCCGGATGTCGTCGTTCTCCCAAACGAAGACGGCGCCTCTGGCTGCGCCGGGCTCGTCGCGGCGAACCAGCAGGAAAATGGAAGCTGGGTGGCGGAAGAGGCGCTGGAACAGCTCGAAATCGCGCTGATCGAGGTAAAAGCCCCGCCGGCAGTGGCTGCGCCAGAGTCCCACCGGGACCAGGCCGCCGCTCCTGCGCCGGGACGAAAGGGCACTCCGGCGCCGCTCGAGCCGGCGGCTGTCGAGGCCGGACAGGGTGTAGTTCGGGCCGTATCGGTCTTCCAGGAGGAAGGGCTCGAACGCATCCACGAAGGTTCGGAATCCGGCGCCGTCAGCCTCTGTGCGGCCCAGTAAAATTCCACCGATTTCGAGTGGATCGGGCGTGGTGGCGCCCTCCAGGAGGCCGCGGAGTTGGGCCAGTACGGCTTTCGCGAGCACCACGCTCACATCGATGCCATCCACCTTCCAAAGGTAGGTGCGAGCTGCCGAAGGCGCTGGGACCCGTGGAAGCAAAATATCTCCTCTATCGCCGCAACTGTATGGTGAGACGCCGGACCGCCGAGGGGCGTTTCCTGCCGCGCTATCATGAGTAAATGACCAGCGCCCTTCCTCACGTGGTGGAAAATTCCGCCCAGGCCATCATGGACCTCGAGCGGGACTATCTGCTCCAGAATTATACCCGTTACCCACTCGCCCTGGCGCGCGGAAAAGGCTGCTACCTTTACGACCTGGAGGGCCGCCGCTACCTGGATCTCCTGGCCGGCATCGGCGTCAACGCGCTCGGCCACGCCCATCCGCGCATCCTCAAAGTGATCCGCGAGCAGGCCGGTCTGCTGATCCATTCGTCCAACCTCTACTACCACCAGTATCAGGGCCCGCTGGCCAAACGCCTGGTCGAGATCAGCGGGCTGGCGCGTGCCTTCTTCGCCAACACCGGCACGGAGGCGATCGAAGGGGCGCTCAAGATGGCACACTCGCACGGCCGCGCTATCCATCCCGAGAAGTTCGAGATCATCGCGCTCGAAAACTCGTTTCACGGCCGCACCCTGGGCGCCCTTTCCATCACCGGTCAGGCCAAGTACCGCCAGGATTTCGAGCCCCTGATTCCCGGCGTCAAATTCGTCCCGGCAAACGATATCCCGGCGCTGGAGGCCGCTTTCACCGAGCGCACGGCCGGCATGGTGGTGGAGTTGATCCAGGGCGAGGGCGGAATCTACCCGCTCACCCACGAATACGTCGTGAAAGCGCGAGAGCTGGCCGACCGCTTCAACGCCCTGCTGGTGGCCGACGAAACGCAATGCGGCGTAGGCCGGCCCGGCACTCACTTCGCCTACCAGCGCTCGCAACCCGTGATTCTGCCGGACGTGGTGGTGGCGGCCAAGCCCGTTGCCTGCGGCATTCCTCTCGGCTTCATCGTGGCCAATGAGAAGGCCGCGGCGGCCATCAAGCCCGGCATGCACGGCACCACCTTCGGAGGCGGCGCCCTGGCGTGCCGCGTGGCCCTGGAGTTCCTGGACATTCTCGAGGAGCTGCTGCCGGCGATTCAACGCGTAGGCGGCTACTTCCACGTGACGCTGAACGACCTGGCGCGCAAGCACGGTTTCGTGAAAGAGGTCCGCGGCTTCGGCCTCATGCTGGGCATGGAACTGACCATCCCCGGCAAGCAACTGGTCCTCGATGCCATAGCCGAGGGTCTGCTCATCAACTGCACCCATGACACGGTTCTGCGCTTCCTGCCGCCCTACATCGTGACCGAGAAAGAAGTCGACCAGGCAGTCAAGATCCTCGGCAAGCTCTTCACGAAGGTAAAGTAGTAGTTTGCCCCGGCATTTTGAACAGCCCGATCGACTCGCCATCGTGATCCCTGCCTATCGGCCGTCCGACGGCTTGGCCGACCTGGTTCGCACTCTTTCCGAACGGGCCGCGCCCGCGATCGTCATCGTGGATGACGGAAGCGGCCCGGAGTACCGCGATGTGTTTTCACGCGCAGCCGCCTTTCCCAACGTGCAACTGCTCCGGCACGCCGTGAACCTGGGAAAAGGCGCCGCTCTCAAGACTGCATTCAATCACGTACTGTGCACCTTTCCAGCCCTGGCCGGCATCGTTACCGCCGATGCCGACGGGCAGCATCACCCCGACGATATCCAGCGCGTTGCGGATCGCTTGATGGCGCAGCCGGAGTCGCTGATTCTGGGGAGCCGCAGCTTCGATCGGGATGTGCCGTTGCGCAGCCGCGTGGGCAATGTGGCGACGCGCGGCATCATGCATGGGCTGTTGGGCCAGAAGCTGACCGATACGCAGACCGGCCTGCGCGGCATCCCGGCGAGTTTCTTGCCCAAGCTGCTGCGGCACGAAGCCACGGGCTACGAGTTTG
>DASQZT010000214.1:0-16682 GCA_035638575.1 Bryobacteraceae bacterium | reverse complement strand
GAAGCCGCCTTCGGCGAGCTGCATCGCGGCGTGCTAGCGGCTATCGCCGAAATCAAGACCGCCCTGCAGCATGCGCCCGCGGATACCACCGCAGTTTCTAAAGGAGGAACACAACCATGGAAAAGCTGATCGTAATCGTCTTCGACGATCAAACGAAGGCCAATGCGGGCTTCGAAATCCTGCGCCAATTGGACCGCGATGGTGAGATCTCGGTGTACGAGGCGCAAATGATCGCCAAGGAACCAAACGGCGGCATCCGGTACATCGACAATAGCGATGAACTGGCCTTCCCGGTGATCGGCGGTACTGCCGCGGTGGGTGCCCTCGTTGGACTTCTCGGGGGGCCCCTCGGAGCGCTTGTCGGCGGCATGGCGGGCGGACTAATTGGTTCAATCGGCGATCTGGTACATGCCGGCGTGACCGACGAGTTCCTCGACGACGTGAACACGGCGATGACCGCCGGCAAGTTCGCTGTGGTTGCCGATGTCTCCGAGGACTGGGTGACGCCTCTGGACACGCGAATGGAACAGATTGGCGGCGTGGTCTTCCGGCGAACTCGCAGTGAGGTTAAGCGCATGCATCACGACCACGACGTGGCCGCACATCGCGCCGAAATGGAGCAACTCAAGGCCGAACGGGCCCAGGCGAGGTCCGACCGCCTGGCTAAGATCGACGCCACCATTGACGCCCTGCGGAAGAAACTGGAAAGCGCCACTGAGCGCGACCGCAGCAAGATGCTGTTCCGGCAGAATCAGCGGGACGCCAGGATCCAAGCCCTAAAAGCGAAGGCCGATCAGTTACAGGGAGAGATCCGCGGGCGGCTGGAGGCGCGAATCGCCGAGGTTCGCCGCGATTATGAGGAAAAGGCGGCCGCGGGTTAATACCGGACGGCAGTGTATGGCTCACCGAGAACCCTAACGATATGGACGGACCGGTCATCGGCGTCAGTACCGTGGCCGGCACGCTCGTGGAATTCTCGGCAGGCCCATCATCGGCGGGCGCCGTTAGGCGTCGCGGAAAGGAAACAAAAGAATGGCAGCAAGTTCTGTGACGGTTTCTCAAACGGTGGAAGCTCGAACCCTTCCCAATGGCGCGGTCGTGCTCCTGGGACGGCTTCTCTTCGCAATGATCTTCTTGTTGGCCGCTCCCAGCCACTTCTCGCAGCAGAAGATCGCCTTTGCTACATCGCAGGGCGTTCCCCTGGCACATTTCGCGGTTCCGGCTTCGGGAATTCTGGCCCTGCTCGGAGGATTGAGCATTCTTTTCGGCTATCGGGTCAAGTTCGGCGCATGGCTGATCGTGCTGTTCCTGCTTCCGGTGACATTCATGATGCACAAATTCTGGGGCATTAGCGATCCGGTGGCGGCGCAGACGCAGATGGTCATGTTCCTGAAGAACATCGCCCTGATCGGTAGCGCGTTGTTCATTTCGCAGTTTGGTGCGGGACCGTTAAGTCTGGACAGCCGCAGTTCACGTTAAGGCGACTGGCATTCAAATGAACTTAATTGCGTCCAAGTGAGGTTCGGATTCGATGACTCCCTCGACACCAGTGACACCTTCGAACCTGAGCCCGCTCGATCCGGCGAGTCGGAGAGATAGTCGCAGGGTTGCCCTGCTGGTCCTCGGCATCGCCATAGTGGCCTTACTGCCTGCCGCGTATCGGATGGCGCGGCCGTTCTTGACCGCATTGGTGCTGTCTGCAATTCTGGCTGTAGCTCTTGATCCGCTGCAGAAGCGAGCCGCTCGCCTCGTGAAGCGCCCTTTAGTGGCAGCCTTGCTCACCACCCTGGTGGCTGTAGGGCCAGTCGTGACGGTCGTTCTGCTCGTGGGTGCGGCCATGAACCGTGAAATCAGATCCGGCGCTTTTGGCGACATCGTACGCGCGGGGGAGCGGCTGACCGGGGGCGCCCCTATCGACCGCCACGCCATTGAACAAGCACTGGCGGACCTCAGCCAGGTTGCGGGAGGTCTTTTCACAGGGGCTTTGGCGGTGGTGTTTCTCTACGTCGCGCTGGTATACGGAAAAGGCTGGGTATCGCAGTTGGCAACGATGCTCCCGCTTGACACCTCGGTGACCAATCGAATCCTTGCCACCATCCGTGACGCGATTGTGGCGAACGTGGACGGTATTTTCGCTGAGAGCGCCGTCGAGGCTCTTTTTTACGGAATCGTCTTTTGGATTGCAGGGATCGGCTTACCCGTCATGTGGGGCGCCTTTGCCGGATTCGCCTCCATGATTCCGCTCATAGGCGCAGCAGCCGTCTGGCTGCCTGTTGCGGTCAAATTGGCGATTCACGGAGCCTATGTGAAAGCGGCGCTGGTCGGTGTAGTGTGCTTCGCGGGGCAACAGGCGGTGGCGCTGTTGCTGGTTCCGCGAATCGTAGGCACACGGCTCCGCCAGCCGCCGCTGCTCATTGCGCTCTCAGTGTTGGGAGGCGTCAGTGCGTTTGGCGCATTGGGCATCTTGCTGGGACCTGTCATGGTCTCGGTTTTAGCGGCACTTGTGCGCGAGTTTCGGATCCAATTGCGGCCAAACAGCGATTGACGCCATGAGACTCGTTCGTTGGAACTCGTGAACGAGGATCTCAAATGAATCCAGAGAAAGACGTTGAAACACTCGTTGGTGCACGGCCGGACATACGAATCGAACGCATTTTGTGTCCGGTCGATCCCTCGGACGTTTCGGCGATGGCTTACCGCTATGCGCAATCGATCGCCGCGCATTATCACGCATCACTCATCGTCCAGAAAGTAATTGAGTATTCGCAATATGTCTTTGCCTCTTATACCCCATCGATGCCCGCCTTTGTGGAATTCAGCGAAAGCCTCGTAGCCGATGGGCTGGCTGCCTTGCATCGGTTCGTAGACGGATCCGGGGGCACCATTCAACCGGAATGCATCGTACAAGCTAATTTCTCTGCGGCGGATGCGATTCTGTCCTTGGCTGAAACCCGCGCAATCAGCTTGATTGTAATGGGGACCCACGGGCGGCGGGGCTTTGATCGCTTGATGATGGGATCGGTCACGGAGCGCGTCTTGCGGCACGCGTCCTGCCCTGTGTTGGCCGTCCGACCAGCGGCGCCGGGTTCCAACTATCCGGGTGCGCCCGATGAACCCGTCCCCATCCGGCGGATTCTTTGCTGCGTGGATTTCTCGGCGCACTCGCGACGGGCTTTGGAATATGCGTTGTCGGCAGCGGACGCCTATTCTGCCGATGTAACCGTCCTTCACGTTTTGGACCCCGTCTCCCAGTCGGCGGACGTTGCCCAGGAAACCGACGCTGCCATGGCGAACCTTGCGAAACTACTCCCGCCTGGCTCCTCCTCCACGAAAACGCACCTCGAGGTGCGCCTCGGCGAGGCATATCGGGAAATCCTCGACCTTGGCTCGGAGATGCAGGCGGACCTGGTCGTCACCGGAGTGCGGGGCCGCAACTCGTTGGATCTGGCCGTGTTCGGTTCCACCACGTATCGGGTGATCCAACTCGGACCCGGCCCGGTGCTGACGGTTCCGGTTTAGAGAGGCCCTCTTCCGCCGATTTCAAAACCGAAGTAGCGCCGTGGCGGCATCCTTCGCCGGCATTTCAGCGGGGTTCAACGCGAACGCCCAGGTGCCATAAGCCCGCCCCGGCCCCTCCACTCTTACGAAGCTCGCAAAGGCCGCTCGTTTGTGATCGCGAGCTTCCGCATCCGGTACATCAGTGTCGATCGCGCAACTCCCAGGCGCGCAGCCGCTCCATGCGGTCCCGCGATCACCCAATTCGCCGCCTCAACGGCCTTCAGAATATGTTCGCGCTCGCATTCCCTCAGCGTGGTCGGTGGGGCGACTCTTCCTCTCCTGAATAGTTCCGGTATCGGTGGATTCAGGATGCGGCCCGTGGTCAGGATCACCGATCGTTCCACAAAGTTCTGCAGTTCCCGAATGTTCCCTGGCCACTCATGGTCCAGGAGCGCCTCCATGGCATCTGAGGGAATCTTCTCGATATGCTTGTTCATCCGCTGCGCATAGGTGCTCACGAAATGTGACACCAACAAGGGAATGTCGACACGCCTGTCGCGCAACGGGGGAATGAGAATTGGAAACACGTTGAGCCGGTAGAAAAGATCGCTCCGGAACTGTTTTTCCGAAACCAGGCCGTCCAGATCTTGATTGGTGGCGGCCACTATTCGCACGTTGACACGCTGCGTGATGGTGCCGCCGACTCTTTCGAACTCCTGTTCCTGCAAGACACGAAGCAGCTTCGCCTGCAGATCGAGCGGCATATCGCCGATCTCATCCATAAACAGCGTACCGCCGTCGGCCGACTCGAAACGGCCGATTTTGCGCGCCACCGCCCCCGTAAAGGCGCCTTTCTCGTGCCCGAAGATTTCGCTTTCAAGCAGTTCATGCGGAATGGCCGCGCAGTTCATCTTTACGAAAGCGCCGGTCCGCCGCAGGCTGTGGGCGTGAATCGCGCGTGCGACTAGCTCCTTGCCCGTCCCGGTCTCTCCTTCGATGAGAACCGTGGAGTCCGTCGGGGCCACGGTTTGTACCTGGTCCAGCACTTTGCGCAAGGCCGCGCTGCATCCCACGATGCCTTCAAAGACCTCTTTTTCTGTGGCGCAGCAATCCAGTGCAACCGGTGGCGAGATTGGAGTGGCTGAGCCCTGGTCCCTGAATGCGTTGGGCGACAGTCCCGCAAAGCTACGCGAAGATCGGGAGAAGGAGTTCGCCTCCCGTTCTTCCAAAACGACGATGTTGCTGCAACTCATCTTGGCACCTCATCTCTCGCTAAAACTCTTGAACGTCTTGAAGTATGAGGTTACCGGACTTGGAGATGGCAGTCGTGAGATTGAGGTCAGGTTTTGGTGGAAGAAGTGCTTGCGCCGGGTTTGTCGATGTTGTTCGCCGGGCGAACTGCTAGCGTGACAGTTGCGTCAAATCAACCCAGGGTCGTCGGCGGAACCCACTGAATCTATGAGCGATATTCCGCGCTCAGACACCGAACACCGGGCATGGCGACTCACGAATGATGGCGTAGGCGTTCGTGGGTAGACGTCCGGCGATGCCGTCATGCGGTAGGGCGCGGTTCTGGTGTGCCGGACGGCTTGGCGGCTTGGGAACGCGCCTGCCGGCACAGGTTGCAGGCGCAGGTCGATTCTTCGTGATCCACGGGTGGAAACCTCAAACCATGTTACGACCAGGACCACTGCAGCCTGCTGACAGAGCAGTTAATCTGGTGTTACGAGGTACTGAAAACCGAGTCTCGCCCTCCCTCACGCAGCTCTAATCTCCGATTGCTACCTGCACCGATCGCGGCGCACGGGATCTGCGGCAGGCGCAATGGGCCCACGCGGCTCTTGCGCGGCCCTTGTGGGATGGCGCCAGGGAATAGCCCGAGGCCACCAAACTGTCTCTAGAGAGCTACAACGTGGTCGAGTTCCTGCGCGAGTTCGATGAATATGAGCGCAACTTTGATAGCCCGGACCCCGCCAAACGCCTGCCGAACTTCATGGTGATGAGCCTGCCAGAGAACCACACGGTCGGCATGAGCCCCCGCCGCTTCACCCCGAACGCCATTGGTGGCCAACAACTACGCCGTCGGCATGATCGTGGACCGCGCTCCCGCCGCGAAATTTGCTCCGGCCGAGAGAGGGTCGCGCCGCAAAGCCATGCGCGCCTCCGCCGCTACTTCGGTTGTCCGGCCGACGGCTAAGAGCCCCAGCGAGAGATTCGCGTGTGGAACCTCGGACGCCGGGTCAAGCGCAACGACGGCTTCCAACTCGCGCCTCGCCGTCTCGTAATCGCCCAGTTTGAGATACTGCGCGCCGAGGTTGTTGCGCGCGTCCTCCATACTCGGCGCAAGATCAACCGCGCGGTGCAGATGGCGGATGGATTCGCACAGTTGCTCTTTTTCCGGAGGCCTTTTTCCGTGAGCTTCAGCTCGTGCATCGTGGCTGGAGGAAGCTTCTGCCGCAGATTGGTGGCCACGGCGGTGAAGCCGGGGTCCTTGCGCAGCACCCTGAGGGCAGGCTTGACGAGTGTCATGGAACGCTCTCCTTATTCATAGATACATACCTTTAAGTGTAATTATACCTGCCGGACTCCGGTGGCCGGTGACGGTCCCCAGGATGGTTCCCCTACAGTCCCTGGGCGCACAGAGGGCTGGCGGTGGCGAGGCTCAGGAAGGAGAGGCGATTCGTCTGAAGCGTGGCATGGAGCAGAGGCGGGTATTGCAAGATGGTCAAAAGTGTGTTGTTAACCGGTTTGTTGGAAAAACGGCTGGTGTGTCGCCAAGGCGGGCTGGGGTTGAGGTCGGTATGCCGCTGCGAACGGACGAAAAGGCGGACCAACACTTCACCCGCTTGTCATACTGCTGAAACAAGCTGAAGGCGAAGCTCAAGTGTGCGCGCGATTCTCTTTGTCCTGGTGGTGGCGGTGTGTCTGGCGCAGGAGCCCACGGCCGAGGAACTGATCCAGGCGGGACATTGGAAGCGTGCCCGGGCACTGGTGGAGCGGCGATTGCGCGAAGCGCCGGACGACCCTAACGCGATCTTTCTCGCGTCGCAGATCCGAAACGCATTCGGCGACCATGCCTCACCGCCATGGCTTGCCGAGAAGGCCGTCCGGCTGGACGGAGCAGTGGCCCGGTACCACCGCCAACTGGCTGAGGTTCAGGGAATCACGGCTCAGCACGCCGGCATATTCCAGCAATTGATGCTGGCGCGGCGCTTTCGCAAGGAGATCGATGCCGCACTGGCGCTCGATCCGAATGATCTTCAGGCGCGGCGCGATCTTGTCGAGTTCTACCTCCTCGCGCCGGGGGTCGTGGGCGGCGATACCAAGAAGGCGGAGACGGTGGCGCGACAGATTGCCGCCATCGACGTGGCCGAAGGCTTCCTCGCCGAAGCGCGTATCGCGGAGATCCGCAAAGACCATGCGCCGATGGAGGCCATGCTGCGACAGGCGGCGGAGATCCGTCCGCCTTCCTACAGGGCGCTCATGGCCCTGGCTCAGTTTTACCTCGCGTCGGATCACCGCGACGAAGCGACCGCCGAAGCGCTGGGCAGAACCGCCCTCGCCATCGACGGCGGGCGCATTGGAGCATACTGCGTTTTGGCGGACGTCTATGCCGGACGCGGGGACTGGAGTGCGTTGGACGACATCTTGTCCACCGCCGTGCGCGAGGTTCCGGACGATTACGCGCCCTACTACCGCGCGGCCGAACGCCTGCTCGCCGGCGGCTTTGATCCAGCTCGCGCGGAGCGGTATCTGGGGCTGTATCTCACACAGGAGACCGAAGGCAGCCAGCCCACGGCCGCCGACGGGCACTGGAAACTCGGCCTTGCGTTGCGGGCGCAGGGACAGGAGGCTAACGCCGTCCGCGAGTGGAATACCGCGGTACAACTGGACCCCGAATCGCCGGCCGCCCGCGAGTTGAAGCGGACGCGAAACACGAACGCCGGCGAATCATCTAACCCAGTAAGAGCCGGGGGCGCGAATTGACGCGGCGCAAGATCACTTTGATCTACATCGATTCTGGCGGCGGCCATCGCGCCGCCGCGACCGCGCTGACCGAAGTGATCCGCCAGCAACAGCGCCCCTGGGATCTCGAGATGGCCTGCATTCAGGACCTGCTCGATTCCATCGATTTCATCCGGAAGTCCACGGGAGTCCGTTTCCAGGATGTGTACAATATCATGCTGCGGCGCGGCTGGACCATGGGGACGGCGCAACTCATTCCCATGATGCACGGAGTGATCCGTGCCTCGCATGAGGCTCAGGTCAAGGTACTGAAAGCCTATTGGCGGAGCCATCGGCCGGATCTGGTAGTGTCGCTGATCCCGCATTACAATCGGGCGCTGAAGGAGTCGCTCGATGGGGTCTGGCCGGGCACTCCTTACGTAACTCTGCTGACCGACATGGCGGATTACCCACCGCACTTCTGGATCGAGCGCATGGACCAGTGGGTGATCTGCGGGTCGCGGCGGGCCGCCCGGCAGGCGCGCGAAATCGGAATACCCGAGAGCCGCATCCTGCAAGTCTCGGGCATGATCCTGAACCCGAAGTTCCATGCGCCGCTGGATGTCGACCGCGCGGCCGAGCGCCGACGCCGCGGACTGAAGCCGGATGTGCCCGTCGGACTGGTGCTCTTTGGCGGCGAAGGCTCCACCGAGATGGTCCGCATAGCCAGAGCGCTCAACGGCCCGCACAGCGGCGTCCAGTTGATCCTGATCTGCGGAAAAAACGAGGCGGTAGCCGCCGAGTTGCGCGCCATGGAGCGGCGTATTCCCATGCTGGTGACAGGCTTCACGCGAGACCTGCCGCTGTACATGGAAATCTCCGATTTCTTCATCGGCAAGCCGGGTCCGGGCAGCATCAGCGAGGCGCTCGCCAAAAAGCTGCCCGTAATCGTGCAGCGCAATGCGTGGACCATGGCGCACGAACGCTATAACACCGAATGGATTGAGGAGCTCGGAGCGGGAATGGTGATCGAGAATTTCTCCCGGGACGTCGCCACGGCAGTGCGCACGCTGCTGGCGCCGGAGAACTACGTGAAGTACCGCCAGCGCGCCGCGGCAACTCGTAACATGGCGGTCTACGAAGTCCCGGAGATGTTGAGCGGGATCCTCGCGGCAGTCGACGAATGGCAGCCAGGTCCGGTATGCTATCCCGTTGCGGAATCTCTCCGAGGTAGTGCGCGCCCGGTTTGACGGAAGTCCGGCAGCGGCGCCCCGCACCGTCCGGCGGGAGCGTCAACGCGTCTTGCCGGGAAGGCCCCCGATAGCTGCGGCAGTGCCGCGTTCCTCAGCGCAGCACCTCTGCCCGCCGCGACAGCAGGAAGCGGAGGGCCATCCGCACGCTGGGCGCTGCGAGGAACTGAACCAGACCGGCGGCAGGCCTCACTACGAAGGGCACTCGCTCGCGCCAGACGGTCGAGAGCGCCTGCGGCGTGCCATCGTCGGCGCGGTAGAAGAGCCGATCAACCCACCGCTCCCGCCCGGGGTACTCGGGGTATGGGCGGAGGATATCCCAACTGGCTTCCAGCAAGCGGATCGGTATTGGTTCCTGGTATTGCGGCATCAGCAACACTTTGCTATGGCCGCGCCGGATCTCGGAGACAAACTCGGCGAACGACCGCGCATCCGTCAGGTTGAGGCAGGCGGCGGGCTCACAGGCGTGGCGGTCCCCACCCGAAATGACCGGCCGCGAATGCGAGCGCGCCAGCTCGAGAACGGCGGCATTTTCGCTCCATCGCCGCGTGCCGTTCAACTCGAAGGCGTGAAACCACGCGATGCATTCCCGCAGTACGCGATCGAGGGCGCGCCGGTGATCCGGTTCCTGGACGCCCTCCTCGAGCCAGAACGGATGATTGAGGACGATGAGGAGTTCCGGGATTCCGGCCAATTCGCTCAGGATCCCGGGCAGGAGCCGTTCCCGCGGCTCCGCGATATACCCTGACATGACGGACATCCAGGTCCGGGCGGCGCCTGGCGGAAGGTTGTGAACTCCGAGGTGCAGAATCGAGCCATGGTAGGGCACGGTCCACTCGACCGACACTGGAACTTCCCGGGAATCGGACGTCACTTGAAGCGCCATGCCGGCCTGTATGTTGTCGTGGTCGGTGAGCGAGACCAGCGGGCGCAGCCCGAGCTTTACGATCTGTTGCCGCTCGATTCCGAGCGCCGAAGCCGGAGTGAGCGGTGGCGTCCAATACGCGCGGGAGAAATCGACCGCGGGCTTCGGACCGCGCGCATAACGGCTGACGATCTGCGAAATTCCAGGAACATGATGGAGGTAGCGCGGCAAAAACGACAGGCACTCCTCCGAGTGCATGGTATGGCCGTGAAGGCACACACCCGTGGCGAATTGTCCGGCCGCCCCTGGTTCACTCCATGAGAACGACACATTGCGATTCTTCACGTGACCCTCCCCAAGTGACCTTCTCCCTCTTCCAGTTTCCAGCCGAGGCGGTTACAATTCAGTCGCAAAGGCGTGGTTTTTTGGGAAAACAAATCCGGTGCAGAATGTTGTGGGCCCGGAGCTGTGCGGCCTTCCCCGGGTTGACGGGCGGGCCGGGACGCCGGAAAGGACAACAAGTGCGTTGCCGTACGCCGTCATGAAAGACTCACCGAACTGTAACGGGTCTGTCGCAAAGGCGGCGCGGCGCGGTTGTTATCATAAAAGCCCGCCGTCTGCGAATTCACTCACAAGAACAGGAGCAACCAAGTTGAAGGAACTCAATTCGAATCGAAAGAAAGAGAAGTGTGTGTCTGGCCCATTGTCCAAGGGCAGGATTGCCGTCGTGTCGGCTGTTGCCGCTGTCGCCGTGTCCGTCGCGGCGCTGGCCCAGTCCCCTTCATTTTCGGGTTTCACTCCGGACAATCTGGTAGTGAGCCGCAGCGTATACACCGGAGATGCCTCCACGGTCACAGTGGGCGAGGCACTGCCTGCGGTCTGTCCCCCCACGGCTTCGTGCGGCACGGCTACGGCTACCGATAACGGCGCCTACCCGGCCGTCGGGAGCACCAACAACGTTTGGAACAACAACAAGGTGGATGGCAGCTTCGGAGTCACCTCGCCGATTTTTCTGGATCAAATCACCCCCACAGGCACCTTGGTAAACACGCTGGCGGTACCCGGCAGTCTGGCTTCCACGAGCTTCAGTTCCAAATCGGAAGTGGCATTGAACCTGTCGCTGGATGCGAAGTATGTGACTTTCATGGCCTATCAGACGCCTCCCAACACCGTGGATGTTTCGAATTCAAATACGCCCGGCGCCGTCGATCCGACTAACCCGGTGGGCACGAGTTACTACCGCTCGGTCGTGCAGGTGGACGCCAAAGGCGCATTCCAGTTGACCAACACGAATTCCTACAGCGGAAACAACGGACGCGCCGCCGTGCTCGCGAACGGCGTGTACTATATGGCCGGGAATTCCAATAACGGCTCGGGGACACCAGCAAACATCATCGCCACGGCCGGCGTGCAGCTAGCCTTGCCCGGGCAGGACCCTGCGACACCGGCAGTGCAGATCGGCAACTTCTCGATTACGCAGTACAACGATCCCGCCACCGGCAAGCCCTACGCCGCCGACAAGGCGGGCAAGGACAATAATTTTCGCGGCCTGACCATCTTCAACAACACGCTCTACACAACCAAGGGCAGCGGCAGCAACGGCATCAACACGGTGTACCAGGTAGGCGACGCCGGAAGCTTGCCGGCTCCCGCGAACGCCGCCGCCACGCCAATCACCATCCTGCCGGGCCTTCCCACAACCCTCGCCAAGAACGCCGACGCCGCCAATCCCTTCGGTATCTGGTTCGCCAATGCAACCACCCTTTACGTAGCCGACGAGGGCGATGGCACGACGGCGAACGCCGCCACTAGTACCAACGCAGGCCTGCAGAAGTGGATCCTGGTGAACAGCACGTGGCAGCGCGCCTATGTGTTGCAGAACGGTCTGAACCTCGGCCAGCAGTACAGCATCGCGAACTATCCTACCTCGCTCGACCCCGCCACGGACGGCATTCGCAACATCACCGGCCGGGCGAATGGCGATGGCACGGTGACTGTCTGGGGCGTGACCTCAACCATCAGCGCCAACGGCGATCAGGGCGCCGATCCGAACAAACTCGTGGCCATTACCGATGTGCTCGCCAACACCACGGCTGCCGGGGCCGCGAACGAAGTGTTCACCACCATCCGGAGCGCGGGTTACGGCGAAGTGCTGCGCGGCGTGTCTTTCACTCCCGGCACGACGGCGCCGCTGGCCATCACCAGCGCCTCGCCGCTGCCGCAGGGCACGGCCGGAGCGGCCTACTCGCAAACGCTGGCGGCCAGCGGAGGAACGCCGCCGTACACCTGGTCCGTGGCTTCCGGCACTCTGCCTTCCGGCCTTGCGTTATCCGCTGCGGGCGTGATCTCGGGAACTCCGGCGCTGGCGGGCGCCTCCACCTTCAGCATCATGGTGACTGACAGCGCAAGCACCGCCGCAACCGCGACTCAGGCGTTCAGCCTGACGGTAGCGGCGTCGGCCTGCGCCCTCAGCGTCGGCGGCCAAGGCTTCACCGCGGCGGGCGGCAACGGCACGGTCAACGTCACCGGCGGGAGCGCCTGCCCGGCCTGGACGGTGAGCGGTGCGCCGAGTTGGGTGACGGTCAGCGGCGCCGGCACGGGCACCGGGAGCGGCACGGTGAGCTACCAGGTGGCTGCCAACACCGGTGCCGCGCGATCGGCCATACTCATCATCGCGTTCAACAGCTATACCGTGGAGCAGGCCGCCGCCGCCGGCGTCACGACGTTTACCGGCACCGGCACCATTGCCCAAATCGCTTCCGCGGGCACCTGGCAGACCACCATCACGCTGGTCAATACCGGCGCCTCTCCGGCGCAAGCGCGTCTCAGCTTTTTCGATGACAGCGGGAAACCGCTGGCACTGCCGCTGAGCTTCCCGCAATCGGCATCGTCCAACGGGCCCACCCTGGCCTCCACACTCGACCGGACCGTCAATCCTCTCTCGGAGGTGGTGATCCAGAGCACCGGCCCCGATAGCCAGGCGCCTCAGACAGGCTGGGCGCAGGTGCTGACGGCCGGCGCCCTGAGCGGAAGCGTGATCCTTCGCGAAACCAGCGGAAGCACCGCCCTGGAGGCACAAGCGCCCATCGATTTCCGCGCTGACAACGCTTACTTCCTGCCGTTCGACAACACCGCCGGAGCCGCCACCCAGGTGATCCTCGCCAACCTCAGCTCGGCGGTGGGGAGCAGCATTGGGATCGTGATCCGCGACGACAGCGGGAATCTGATGCAAACGGGCTCGCTCTTAGGCGGCACATTACCGCTGATTCCGCCGATGGGCCACACGACGTTCGACCTCGCCACCAACTACCCGGCGACTAAGAATCGGCGTGGGACGGTGGAGTTTGACTCTCCGGGCGGAATCGCCGTGCTCGGCGTACGATCGACGTCCGTGGGCGGGTTCAGCGCCATCACTTCACTAGCGAAGTAAATGCGGTCTCCGGCGCCGGATCCGCCGCCCTAAAACTCAGCCCGGAAGTGAAACTCGATTCGGCGGGGAGCGCCGGTGCCGGTCGCACCCGTGTTCAAAATACCGGTGATTCTGCCGAAGCTAGCTGAAGGCTTGATCGAGAGGTTCGAGCCGCTGCCGGTGACTGAGCCTATGCTGGCGCCCGGATTCAGAAACTCCGGGTGGTTCAGCAGGTTGAAGGCAGCCGCGCGGAAGTTGAGGGCCACACGTTCGGAGAGGTGGAAACGCTTCTGCAGCGACGAGTCGATCTCATAGGCTCCTGGGCCGTTGGCGATGTAGCGGCCCAGATTGCCCCAAGTGCCGTTGGCGGGCGCCGAAAACGCAGCGGGGTTAAACCAGTTATTGATTGTCTGGTTGACGGCGTAGATGGGCACGCCGGGCACCAGGTTCGGCCGCTGTCCGGAAGTGTTGCCATCCAGCATCGCCGACGCCGACCGCGACACGGTGATATTCACCGGAAGCCCCGTGCGCGCGCTGGCGATGCCGGCCAGTTCCCATCCGCCCACGAATTGCGAAACCCCCTGATAGTCCAGGTAGTAGGACTGGCCGGGCATCTCTTCGATGTCCGGACCGTTGGCGGGCAGGGCGAAGTGGCTGCGCCAGGCTGAACCGGGTGTTGGGCAACCCAGTTGGGCTTGCGGAGACTGCACGAGGGCTTCGGTGCGCCACGTGACCGACTGCGTTGTGGCCGGATCGCCCGACCAGGTGAGAATGATCCCGGACGGTGTAGCGCCCGGTATCGCCGCGCCGCTCAGCAGCGCCGACGGAGCCAGGCTGAGCGAGAACAACGCGAAGCCGGCAGCCAATGAGGGAAATCGCTTCATGAGAGTCGTGCGAATCGCCGAAGAGCGATACAGATAGACAATATTAGGGTCTGTAACTATACAAGTTGATGATTAAGAGAATACAATTCGCATAACCGTCCGCCCCTGGTGACTTGGCTTCCAGGAGGCGCTTGTCCGTTTCCGCCCATCCCGATTCGTACGGGCGGGCTGGCTTCGGTGGAGCCCAGCACAGCACACTGGTGATGATCCCTATCGTTTTTGGGCCTCGTTGGTTCCATGCGCCAAGCTGTAAAGTCCGGCCGAGACACGCGCGGCAATTCCTTCTGCCCGCCGGATCCTGTGCCGAACTCGGTGTCCGCTTTCGGGACGATACAGTTGACTTGAAGCATAGAATGGCGGCAGCATCTGGCGCCCGAGATTCATATGGATACTGGTTGGGCTAGAATCGCAGTAGGGAATGTGAGCCCTGACTTTCTCGTCATCGGCGCGGGCGTGGCTGGCCTGCGAGCAGCCATCGATCTGGCAAGTGCCGGTCGCGTTTTGGTGGTCGCTAAAGACACCCTGCGCGAATCCTCCTCCGAATACGCCCAGGGCGGCATTGCAGCGGCGCTCGGTGATGACGACGAAGTCGAATTGCACGAACAGGACACCATCGCCGCCGGCGACGGTCTTTGCAGCCTTGCAGCCGTGCACACATTGGTCGAGGAAGGTCCCGCCGCCATCGAGCAGTTGATAGACTGGGGCGCGCAGTTCGACCGCATCAACGGCGAGCTCGCGTTCACGCGCGAGGGGGCGCACTCCCGCAATCGCGTGCTCCACGCTGGCGGCGATTCCACCGGCAAGGAGATTGCGAGCACGCTTTATCGCCGCGCCGCGTCCCTCCCCAACATCGAATTTCGCAGCTTCTCCGCCACCACTGACCTGCTGGTGGAAAACGGCCGCGTATCGGGCGCGATGGTGTACGACGCGCGCAGCCAGCGCTCCACGGCCGTTCCCGCTCGGGCCGTGCTGCTCGCTACTGGTGGATTGGGATGCGTTTACCGCGAGACCACCAATCC
The DNA here is from genome assembly GCA_035638575.1 of Bryobacteraceae bacterium. Taxonomy (GTDB): domain Bacteria; phylum Acidobacteriota; class Terriglobia; order Bryobacterales; family Bryobacteraceae; genus DASQZT01. The sequence goes on along the minus strand of DASQZT010000214.1, from coordinate 1,812 downwards.
GGAAGTGGCCACTGGCGACGGCGTCGCGATGGCTTGGCGCGCCGGCGCCGAGATCGGCGACATCGAGTTCGTCCAGTTCCATCCCACGGCGCTGCACATAGACGGGGCGCCGCGGTTCCTGCTTTCGGAAGCCTTGCGCGGCGAGGGCGCATTTCTCCGCAATGCGCAGGGCGAGCGGTTCATGGAGCGCTATCATCCCCTGCGAGAACTGGCGCCCCGCGATGTGGTCTCGCGCGCCATCGTGGCCGAGATACGGGGTACCGGCGCTCCCCACGTATGGCTGGACATCACGCATCGTGGCGCCGATTTCCTGCGCGCCCGCTTCCCACGGATCTACGACACTTGCCTGCGCTACGGCATCGATCTGGCAGAGGCACCGGCGCCAGTGCATCCGGCCGCGCACTATGCCATGGGCGGCGTGCGCACCGATCTCGACGGCCGCACCAGTCTGGAGCGCCTCTACGCCGCCGGTGAGGTGGCCTGCACGGGAGTGCACGGCGCCAACCGCCTGGCGAGCAATTCGCTTCTGGAAGGTGTGGTCTTCGGGGCCCGCGCCGCGCGCGCCATGCGTGAATGCGCCGCGGCGCCGATCCTGCCGGCGCCCCTTCCAGCCGAGCCCGAGTTTCCGTGCGCCACGCTGTTGGAGATCCGCGCCCTGGCATGGGAGCACTGCAGCATCGTGCGCTCAGGCGACGGGCTGCAATCGGCCCAGTGGTGGCTGCTGTCGAGGTCCCTCGGCGGTTCGCCTCATTATGAGCTGCGCAATGTGCACCGGGTCGTGACGCTGATTGCCGAATGCGCCATCGCCCGCCAGGAGAGCCGCGGCGCACATTTTCGTTCGGATTTCCCGTACAAGTGCGAGTTCGCGCAGCATTCCCTCGTTGTGCGGGGAGCCAGCCCGCGATTCGTGTCGCTCTGAGCAAGTACCAACTTCTCCTGAACGGACCTCTGTCATCCCACCACTGTAAAAGGCGGAATGTCAGAGGTCCGCCCGTTTACCGAACCGTTCGATCCATGGCCCGACCATATGCCCCAACTAGCCAGCGGCATGGCGTTCTACGATGCGGACACCACCGCCGCGGCGACCGCAGCTCTCGGCCGCGCGCTGGCGACCTTCCATACGCCGAACGACGATCCATCGGTCAACGGCTATGCCGACGCCAACTTCCTGGCCGCGCGGCTGAAGGCCTTCGCCGACGCGATCCGCGCCTATGTGCTGGCGACGTACCCATCCGCCTCCTTCGAACTGCTCTGGCCCATGGACGTGAACGATCCGGACAACTGCAAGCTGATGCGGTACGTGAATCTGCCCGCCACGTGGACGGCGCGCGCCGGGTCGGGTTGAGACACGTTCATCTCGGAGGGCTACCAGTACGGCGGGATCAACCACAACATCGACCAGGCGCAGCGCTGCGCGCGGTACGCTTTCACGGAACTCTCGTGGGACCAGGCGCACTGCCGGTATCTACAGGGGTGGTTCTATTCCGGATGGCCCTGGCAGCGGGAATACCTGGCCGCGCGCCGCACGGGCGTACCAGTGATCCAGGTCTGGGCCTACGATCACCTGTGCCTGTTCGCTTGGCCACTACCGCTGCCGATCGAAACCAGCGTTCCGTCATTCCTGTGATCGTAGAGTACGCCGTCATCAACCACAACCTCGACCAAAACGCACCGTATTTGTTTACCAGCCTGAGAGACCTCTGAAATCGCCCGCCTGAAAGATTTCGCTGGACAAATGATGCGGTTTAGGCTACCGTATGGTTGGATGAAACCGATTGTCCGGCCCACCGCCGAAGAGCCCAGGGAGAGTAT
>DASQZT010000213.1:0-3484 GCA_035638575.1 Bryobacteraceae bacterium | reverse complement strand
GCGGGACTGTTGTCCACCGCGCACTTGCTCCCCTCCACGTCGCACCGCCAGCGCCGGCCGCCGGCCCCGACCAGCACGGCGCTCGCGTCGGGCGTGTAGTCGATGGTCGTGAAGGGCAGGTGGGCGCTGTCGTAGGTCGCGCCGGCCGCGGTGGAAAGCGCGATCGCCAGCCTGGCGTGGTCGAACGCGGGCGCGCGCGTTCCCCGCGCGGGATCCACCAGCACGAACTCGCTGCCCTCGGCCGTGGTGACCCGGTACCAGAAGCGCTCGTCCGGCAGCCAGTTCGGACGCACGCCGGAGCGAAACACCAGCGGAGTGGTGTTGTAGCCCATGAACTTTTCGGCGTGCTGATAGTCGGCGGCGGTGAACCGTGGCTGGGCGGCCGCGGGGCCGAGCGCCAGGGAACCTGCGGCCGCGAGCAGAAGGATGCGGGGGTGACTTTGATTCATAACCGGTATAAGTTTAGAAGACATGAGTATATCCGATTGCTTTTCGTGGTTTTCGATCGCCTGTCTGGCCGGCGCGGCGGCGGTGTGCCCCGTGGGCCGGGCCGCCACCTGCGAGACCCTGGCCGACCTCAAGCTGTCCGGCACTGCCATCACCATCGCCCAAGCCGTGCCTGCCGGTTCCTTCACCCCGCCCGAGGGCCAGGCGTTGAACAATCTCCCCGCGTTCTGCCGCGTGGCCGGAGTCATCAAGCCTTCGAGCGATTCGAACATCCAGTTTGAAGTCTGGATGCCGGCCTCGGGCTGGAACGGGAAATTTCAGGGGATCGGCAACGGAGGCTTCGCCGGTGCGATCGACTACCGGAGCCTCGGCGCCGCGGTGACCCGCGGTTACGCCGCGGCCGAAACCGACACCGGGCACCGAGCTTCGGGCACGGATGCCACGTGGGCCCTGGGGCATCCGCAAAAGGTGATCGATTTCGGATATCGCGCCATCCACGAAATGACCGAGAAGGGCAAGGCCATCGCCGCCGCATTCTATGGCGGCGGTCCGAAGCGTTCCTATTTCAGCTCCTGCTCCAACGGCGGGCGGCAGGCACTGATGGAGGCCCAGCGCTATCCCGCCGACTATGACGGAATCGTCGCCGGCGCGCCGGCCAACTACTGGACTCACCTTCTGGCGGAGGCCGTCTCCAATCTGCGGGCGCTGTTGGACGATCCGGCGAGTTACATTCCCCCGGCCAAGCTGCCGGCCATCCAGGCCGCGGCCCTGGCGGCCTGCGACGCGCGCGACGGAGTGAAGGACGGCCTCATCGAAAACCCCGCGCAGTGCACCTTCGATCCCGCGGTGCTGCTGTGCAAGGATACGGAGACCGATGCGTGTCTCACCGCGCCGCAGGCCGCCGCCCTCAAGCAGCTCTATGCGGGGCTGCGCAACGGCAAAGGCCAGTTGCTGTTTCCCGGCTACTCTCCGGGCGGCGAGGCGGAGCCGGGCGGATGGGCGGCCTGGATCACCGGGGCCGCGCCGGGCAAGAGTCTCATGTACGCTTTCGGAACGCAGTTTTTCATGAACATGATGTTCGAGAACGCCGCGTGGGACTTTCATACGTTCAACGTGGATCGCGACGTGAAAGCGGCGGACGACAAGCTAGCCGGCACGATGAACGCCACCGATGCGGATCTGAAAAAGTTCCGCGACCGCGGCGGAAAGCTCATCCTGTACCACGGCTGGAGCGACGCCGCCATTCCGGCGCAGAACGCCATCGACTACTTCGAGAGCGTGGTGAAGAAGATGGGCGCCCGCGAGAGCGGCGATTTCCTCCGCCTCTACATGGTGCCGGGGATGCAGCACTGCGGCGGTGGATCGGGCCCCAATAGCTTCGACATGGCCGCGCCTCTCGAGCGTTGGGTGGAGCAGAACACCGCGCCCCAGGAGGTGGTCGCGCGCGGCGGCGCAAGAACCCGCCCGCTGTGCCCGTATCCGCTGGTGGCGAAGTACAAGGGCGCCGGCAGCACCGACGATGCCGCCAACTTCGTCTGCGGAAAATAGGCTGCGGGCGGAATGATCGCGGCCGCTGGCCGGCTGTGCGCGCCAGGCTCCTGCCGATGGGGCTGCGGTACGGGGCGGTTCACCGCCGAGAGATATCCCAGCGCCGCGCCGGCGATGGTGAGGATCGCGGCGGCGATCCACCAGCGGCTGCGGCTCGGCAACTCCACCGTCTCGAGGCGCCGCGCGCGCCTGTGCGGCGGCGGAAGGCGGTGGGATGGCAGCGGTGGCAAGGCTTCCGGTTGGGCAGCCGGGGCAAGCAGCTGTCGCTCCCCGGCAGGAGGCTCCGCGGCCGGGGGTTGGCCGAGTGGGATCCCGCTCTCCGCCTCCAGCCGAAAGGTCATGGCGTCCGAGGCGGGTTCGAGGGTTCCTTCGGACAGACGGTGCAGCGAAGCGTCGATCGTCTCCATGGGTCCGGGTTTCAGCAGCAGAAACAGCAAACCTGGCGCGTCGAAAAAGCGCCGCATCAAATCGCCGTCTTGCTCGTTCGGCGGCAGGTCGTCCGTCCGGCTGCGATAGAAGCCCAGCACTTCCAGGCCCTGGCGCGGGTCGCGAAACCATGCGAGCGACTCTTCGAGCCCGCATAGGTCTTCCTCCGACAGACGATAGGAAGCGCCGAAGCGGTGCTCGCACAGCACCGGTTCAAAGTCTTCGACCACGAGTTCGCCGGACTGTTGCGAGCCGTGCCGCGGGCAGCGGCCGAGCAGGATACCGCCCGCTTCACCGTCCCGGACCTCGCGGGCAATGCCGTCGATCACGCGGCGTTCGAACCGCACGCTGCGCGCCTGCGCAGGCGTGTGTAGCGAAGGGGCCGTGGGGGACTCCGGCATGGTCACCTGGCCGCGTTCGAAAACTCGAAGCGGACCAGCACGTCGCTTTCCACCGGGTCGCCGTTCTGCCGCGCGGGATCGAATCGCCAGCGGCGCAGCACGTCGGCGCAGGCCGCCGCGAAGCGATGTTTGCCTTGCATCGCTTTTACGTTGACCACGTTGCCATCGCGATCGATCTTGGCCTCCATCTCCAGCGGCTTCTCGCCGGCGGCGGTAACGGCGGGCAGGGGGTGTTCGATCGGGCTCGCCTCGACGAACCCCTCGTGACGCTTGCCGCCAAGCACCTTCCGGATGGCGTGCCCGAAGGAGGACGGCCCGGGCTTGATGTACGCGACCACCTTGTCCGGCACAGGCGCCGATGGCTCCACGGCCGCGATTTTCGGCAGCGATTGGCCGGTGAACGCCGGCCCCGCGGAGGGCGGATCGGGAAGCGCCGGAGTTTCTGCCGCGGCCTTCCGTTCCGGCAGCTTGGGGAGGACCAGTCTGGCCGTCCGTTCCCGATAGTTGCGCGCGGGACGCGGCGTGGGCCGCGGCTTGGGCACGGCAGCGGTGGGGGCCGGTTCCACCGGAAAAGGCGACGGGGCTTCGTAGGGCGCCGCCGGCAGCGGCGTCGGCGCGGCAACGGCCTGGGGCGCGGGCTCGGTGGGCGGCGCGGGCGCGGC
>DASQZT010000212.1:0-4833 GCA_035638575.1 Bryobacteraceae bacterium | reverse complement strand
CCGCAATAACACTTGCGAAATTCGGGCGCCAGCCTGATCCGGCTGCCGCCATTCACAGCACAACTATCCCTTTTGTTTGCAGCCCGGCTCCCTTGATCCAGCTAGTATTTTGGACAGGAGTGGTTGTCAACCCGCCCCCGTCCGCGCCGTCGCGCAACGCCTCTGGCGCCAGAGACGTTCCCGAAGGGGCCGCCTTCTGCCCCTCGGGACGCTCTTCCTCGCTTCCCTCTTCGTCTGCACTGCCCAAGACCGCCTGGCCATCCCCGGCGCCAACGGTCCCGGCAAAGGCAAGCGCATCGTTCTCGTCAGCGGCGACGAAGAGTACCGCTCCGAGCAGGCGCTGCCGCAACTGGCCCGCATCCTCGCCCTGCGCCATGGCTTCGATTGCACCGTGCTGTTCGCCATCGATCCCGCCGATGGCGCCATCAATCCGAACTACACCCGCAACATACCCGGTCTCGAAGCGCTGGATTCGGCCGACCTCCTGATCCTCTTCACGCGCTTCCGCGACCTCCCCGACGCCCAAATGAAGCACGTCGTGGACTACGTGGAGTCGGGCCGACCCATCCTCGCCATCCGCACCGCCACCCACGCGTTCGACTTGAAGAGCAGCCCCACGTATCAGCGATTCAGTTGGAACAGCAAGGAATGGGATGGCGGTTTCGGCCGCCAGGTATTGGGCGAAACGTGGATCAATCACCACGGACGCCACGGAGTTCAAAGCACTCGCGCCATCGCTGCCCCGGGCCAGGAGCGCCATCCCATCCTTCGCGGAATCTCGAGCGGCGATATCTGGGTTCCCACCGACGTGTACGAAGTCCGCCTGCCGCTTCCCGAAGACGCGCGGCCCATCCTGCTCGGCCAGGTGCTCGAGGGGATGAACCCTTCCGACCCGCCGGCTCCCGGGAAGCCCAACGATCCCATGATGCCCGTGGCGTGGACCAAGACCTGGCGAAGCCCCCAGGGCAAACCCGCTCGCACCTTCACCACCACCATGGGCTCTGCCCAGGATCTTCTGAACGAGGCGTTCCGCCGCCTGCTGGTGAACGCCTGCTACTGGGCTCTGGGGATGGAGAGCCGCATCCCTGCCCGCGCCGATGTCGAACTGTCGGGGACCTACCAACCGCTCCCGTTCCGTACCAACGGATTCGCCAAAGGAGTCAAGCCTGCCGACCTCGAAGTCCACTGATCCGGGCGCCGCGCCGGCGCGTGAACCCCGCGGCGTCCGCCTCGCGCAGCAACCCCGCGATCCAGGCCAGGAACATCGTCGCCACCATCGCCGTCGCCGGGTTCACTTCCTCAATCGACCAGCGGTCGGCCTGGTCTCCCAAAAAGACCATCTCTCCATTGTGGCGGCCATACCAGCCTCCGAAATGATCCCGGTCCCACTGCTCGTAAAAGCTCCGGCGCATCTGGGCCTGGTTGGCCGTGATCAAACCGTTTTGGACGGACTCTTCGATCGACCTGCTGCTGGCGGCCAGCATGTGTTTCCCCATCCAGTTCGGCCACGCGCCCGGCGCCAGTTGGTACGACAGGGGCTGCATCCCTGTCCCCGTAAGCTCCATGCTGAACACCTGGTTCTCCGCGCTGTTTTCGGCGTTTTCGACTTGCGCTTGGAGGAACACCCCCAGGGCGAAGTCGGTGACGCACCCTGCGATGAGAAGCATTGCCGCCAGTCGCCGCAGGTGGAAAAAGCTGGCCGAAAGAAACGTCAGGCCGAGCGCCATCAGCGTCTGCAGCGTGACGTGCGCGACGCCGAAACACTCCCTTTCCCCCTGCACCGCCACGCCGGCCACCAGGCAGAACGGGATCAGCATCAGCCAGAACACGCTCTCCCGGCGGCGCTGCCGCATGGCCTTCCAGAGCAGGTACAGCACCAGCGGCCCTCCCACCGCCCCCATGGCGAAGATCGCGTTGGTCTGATAAATCAGAAAGGCGCTGTCTCTCAGCCATCCGGCCCGGCTGGGCTGGTCGAGAAGCTCCAGAGGTGCGTCCGTCCGAAGCGGAAACGGCGCCAGCGTGTCGAAGAAATTCGCGGCCGCCTTTTTGAGGTTGCTGCCCTCGTACTTCTCCGAGGAGGTCACTGTCGTGTTCGACAGGAACGTCACCCGCCACCCGTAGACTGCGATCGACCAGGCAAACCAGCTCGCCAGCAGGAGTCCGCCGCCCGCCACCGCGGTGGCCAGTTCGCGCCACTTTTGCCGGCGGCGCCAGAACAGGAAGAGCACGTAGTGGAGCGCCACGAACACCAGGTATGGCCCCGTGGAGTAGTGGACCAGCATCCCCGCGGCCAGCGCCGCGAAGGCCGCGGCCATCCGCACCCGGTCGTTCTTCCGCCATCCGGCCAGGTAGAACCATAGCGACAGAACCACGTAGAATGCGGCCAGTTGTTTGGTCCACGCGTACGTGGCGTTCTCCATCACCATGGGGTTCAGCGCGAACAGCGCCGCCAGCAGCACGATTCGGCGCCGGCCCCGCCGCTGGAACGCTGCCGAGATCAGGTAGCACGGGAACCACAGCAGCAGGTTGAGGAAGGTGAAGGTCGCCTGGAACAGCTCGAACCGGTCCGCCGTCTGGGCCAGAAAGAACGACGCCAGGAGGTTCATCATCGGCGGGCGTGATGGAATCTCACCGCCGGACACGACGGGCATCGTCGCCGGCATATGGTGCAGAAAGAAGAGCGTTCTTTGAAAGTGCTCCTGCCAGTCGCAGGCCCATCCTCCGCCGGAGTAGTTCCGGATCATCGCCAGCAGAGCCAGCGTCCAGATCAGCAGGCACGCGAACCCTGCGATCGCCCGCCGCGGCTCCGCCGATTTCGCCAGCCGGACGGCGTCGCGCCGCGCCACGACTCCCGCGGCCAGACACACCAGCGAGACCGCCCAGAAGCTCCACGGGCCGGGTAGGTTCAACCAGTAGAGCGCTGCCGACGCCAGGTAAATCAGGATCAGTGACAGCCCGATCGCGCCACAGAGCTTCTCCAGAGGGCTCCAACGCAGCCTTCGGACAACCAGGAATCCTGGCGAGAAACAGCAAATCACCAGAAGAACCAGCAGAGGCGCGAGTCGTATCACGGGAGGCCGACGTGGGTCGGACCCACCAGTATGCCATGGTGGGGCATGCTTCAGCTTGCCCGCCATTCGGTGGTACAACAAAACTGAGTCCATGACAAAGTCCGTGCTGATCTCCGGCTCATGCGGCCTGATCGGGTCGGAGGTGGCCCTGTTCTTCGCGCGCCAGGGATTCCGTGTTGCCGGCATCGATAGCAACCACCGTGCGGTGTTCTTCGGCCCCGACGGCGACACCGGCTGGATGCGTCGCCGCCTGCACGAGGAGATCCCCGGCTACCGCCACGAGAACCTCGATATCCGCGACCGCGAGCGTGTCCTCGATCTGGTTGGTGAGCTGAGGCCCGGCCTGTTGATTCACACCGCCGCCCAGCCCTCGCACGACAAGGCCGCCGAGATTCCGTTTCTGGACTTTGAGGTGAACGCGCTGGGCACGCTCCACATGCTGGAAGCCGCCCGGCGCGCCTGCCCGGAGTCGCCTTTCATCCACATGTCCACCAACAAGGTCTATGGCGACCGGCCCAACACCATCCTCCTCGAGGAGCTGGAGACCCGCTGGGATTACGCCGATCCCGCTTTCCGCCACGGCATCGCCGAGAGCTTTCCCATCGACCAGAGCATGCACTCCCTCTTCGGCGCTTCCAAAGTGGCGGCCGACGTCATGGTGCAGGAGTACGGCCGCTACTTCAACATGCCCACCTGCTGTCTGCGGGGTGGCTGCCTGACCGGCCCCAACCACTCCGGCGTCGAGCTGCACGGCTTCTTGAGCTACCTGGTCAAGTGCAACGTCGAGCAACGCCAGTACACCGTCCGCGGCTACAAGGGAAAGCAGGTGCGCGATAACCTCCACTCCGAAGACGTGGCGCGCTTCCTGTACGAGTTTTGGAAGGCGCCGCGAGTGGCCGAAGTCTACAACCTGGGCGGGGGAAAGGACAATGCCTGCTCCATTCTCGAAGCCTTCCGCATGGTGGAAGAGGTCACCGGCCGCAAGATGAGCTGGCGGTACGTCGAGGAGCACCGGTCCGGCGACCACATCTGCTATTACAGCGACCTGCGTAAGATGAAAGAACACTATCCGGCCTGGACTGTTTCCAAGCCGCTCCCCTCGATCTTTCAGGAGATCGTCGCCGGCCGGATGCGGAAACTGGCCACCAAGGCATGACTCGAATCCTCATCACGGGTGTTTGCGGGTTCGTGGGGAGTTCGCTTGCCGGGCATCTCGTCGAGAGAAGCGAAGGCGTTGCTGTCTTCGGGATCGACAACCTCGCTCGCCCCGGCTCCGAGACCAACCGCGCCCGCCTCGGCCGCATGGGCGTAACCGTCGTCCACGGCGATATCCGGGTCGCCAGCGATTTCGCGGAGTTGCCGCAAACCGATTGGGTGATCGACGCCGCGGCCAACCCCAGCGTTCTGGCCGGCGTCGGCGGCCCGGGCACCAGCCGCCAGGTCCTGGAACATAACCTGGCCAGCCTGGTCAACGTCGCGGAGTATTGCAAGGCCCACCGGGCGGGCCTCATCCTGCTGAGCAGCAGCCGCGTGTATTCCATCCGCAAACTCGCCGGGTTGCCGCTCGCGGTAGAGGATCGGGCGTTCCGTCTGGACTCATCCAAGCCGCTGCCCGCGGGCGTTTCCGAGTGCGGCATCACTTCGGAATTCTCCACCGAGTCTCCCGTCTCGCTCTACGGCGCCACCAAGCTGGCTGCCGAAGTGGTCGCGCTCGAGTACGGCTCGGCGTTCGATTTTCCCGTGTGGATCGACCGCTGCGGCG
>DASQZT010000211.1:0-123669 GCA_035638575.1 Bryobacteraceae bacterium | reverse complement strand
GACCTCCCGCCGCTACGGAGGGACCGGCCTTGGCTTGGCCATCTGCGCACGCCTGGTCCGGATGATGGGCGGGCGCATCTGGGTGGAAAGTGAAAGCGGGATTGGCAGCGCGTTTCATTTTACAGCACTGCTCCAGACCTGTGGAGCGGATCGGGGAATCACGAATCTGGCGCAGGCCGTCACTAAAGAAATCGAGCGGCCGCCCGAGCGTAAAATAGCTATCCTGCTGGCCGAGGACAATCCCGTTAACCAGCAGGTAGTGATGCGCCTGCTTCAGCGTCGCGGGCATTCGGTCACGGTCGCCGGCAACGGACGCGAAGCGGTTGCCATGGCGTCGGCTCGTCCGTTCGACATCATTCTAATGGACGTGCAGATGCCCGAGATGGATGGGCTCGAAGCAGCGCATCGAATCCGGGAGGCGCAAGGTGTCTCGGGAGTATATGTGCCGATCATCGCGATGACCGCGTGCGCCATGGCGGGCGATCGCAAAAAGTGCCTGGACGCCGGAATGGACGGGTACGTGACCAAACCGATCGACCGCGCCGAACTGATCCGCACAGTAGAGTTCGGGTAGACAAGGTGGCGCAACCGCCTGGAGAAGGCCGTGGCAAAGAAGGCGACATAGGAAGCGGCCGAGACGGCGAAAAGACCCCACCCGCGGCCTGGCCGGACGGCCGCGGCCTTCCGCTTACTTCTTCGGCACCGAAACCGTGATATTGCGGAACTTCAGCCCGCCGGTGTGATCGCCCTGGATGTAAAAAGGCCCGGGCTCGCCTTCGTTGGCGTCCAGCGCTCCGCCCGTGATGCCTTCGATCGTCTGGTGGTCGATGGTGGTCACGCCGTTCCGCACCACCGTGACCGTGCGGCCTACCAACGTGACGTCGAACGTCTCCCAGGAACCCGGTGTGCGCGGCATCTCCTTGGGCGTGATGCGGCCGTAGATGGAGCCTATGCGGCGCTCGGGCGGGTTACTCGAGAGGGGCTCGTACTCCAGTTGCACTTCGTACCGTCCGCGCAGGTAGAAGCCGCTGTTGGCGCGGTCCGGACAGTTCGCTTCGAAGTGCAGCTTGAAGTCGTCGAACGTACGGGTGGTCTTCAGGTTCGCACCGTGGTCCTGGTTGACCAGCAGGCCGTCCTGAATCGTCCAGTGGCTGTCGGCGGGGTTGCCGATGGGTTCCCATCCATTCAGGTTCCTGCCGTTCAGCAGCGGCTCCGGAGCGACCCACTCTTTTGGCTCGGCGCGTTTCAGGTCGGGGGCCAGGAGACCGGTGAGCGGCATGGAGGTGTTACCGCGCTTCTGCACGCCGGCCAGCTTGCCGCCCGAAACCTCGAGTTCCCAGGTAGCCGCGGGCCGTTTCCTGGCCGGGTCGGCGGCGGAGATGACCAGCAGCAGCTTGGAGCCTTCCACCTTCACGTCCTTCAACTGGTAAACGTTGCCGCCGGTCGGCTGGTACCAGACCTCCAGCGCGCCGCCCTTTTCTGTGATACCGAGCCAGGCGGCGCGGAGGGTGTTGCCCTGGGTCAGATTGAAATCCCAACGCCCCACGAACGGGCTGCCTTTCGGCTGGGAAAGTGCGCCGGCCATGAACGCGCAAACAAGGAGCGTAGCCATCGTGAGCTTTCGCATAGCTCGCAGTTTACTACGCGGCGCGTCCGCAGGGTAACCGTGTTTTTACCTTGGCTCGCGCCATGGCCACGGATTGTAGCCGTGGTGTCGCGACCAGCCGGATCTCGAATGCGATCCTGCCGGCAATCCTGCTCGAGGAATGGAAAGCGCCCCTCCACGGAATGCGCCATCGCCATCTCCCGCCAAAACTCAAAATGAAGGTCCTCGATCAAAAAGCACCTGCTGAAACAGGCGGCCGCCGGGCGCGGTGGCTTCGGATTCTGATTCCGAATCATGAGGCGGACTATACGCGCATCGTAAGGGAGCGATTTCTACTTGACAGCGAGCAGGGCGGCGGAGGAGATTCCGCGCATGAGAAGCCCGGCCGCTGGTGGGTTGGATATCGAAGGAGACCGGGCGCCGTCTGGGGGAGACGCCGGGTCTCTCAGACCGCGCCTTGGGTAGCGGCAACTTTTTGGTGGGCTTTCTTCTGCCGGCGCGGTAAGCGGGACCGGTTCTTTTTCTGTAGTTTCGGCTGTTTCATCGACTTCGTTTGGGATGGCGCTGGAGCAGGTTCGGCGACTCCCGCAAGCGATGCTATTTTGCCTGCAGCGGTACCTACTGCTTTTGCTGTAGCAGCCAAGACGCTGTCTTGGGTCTCAGGTTCGATGGGCTTCTTACGACCTTTTGGCTTCTGTTCGTCTGCCATAATTTCCTCGAGTTGGCGCGAGCACGCCTGTAGCCATAGTAATCCTATTTAGAACACGAAAGACTGGCAGTGGACCTTTTCAGTTTTGCATCGGTCCGCGGGTGGCGCCGAGAGCGGTGCGGACGTAAACGCGAACGCCGCTGGTCTTCGCCGTGGCCACCGATCACGCCAACCCGAAGATCGTCGAATTGCTGCTGGCCAAGGGCGCGGCGCGCGAAGCGGCGAACGCGGCCAGCCGGGAGGGGACGGGAATACCTTGACATCGCCCGTGAAACCACTTACCAAGTATTCGTATGAGACGCTTGCCCATCGTCCTCACCTTGACGGCCCTGTTGCCGCTGTACACCAAGGCCGCGCCCGGCGCCGATCCCTTCGAGCAGAACCGCCGCCTCGGCCGCGGCATCAACATCCCCGGCGTGTTCGATCGCAACGGGGGGACCGTTCCCGATCCGCCCATGAAGCCGGAGTACTTCAAGAAGATCGGCGATGCGGGCTTCAAGAATGTTCGGCTGGTGATCCGCTGGTCGTCATACGCGCAGCAGGGGGCCCCGTACACCATCGACCCCGGATTCTTGAAGAAGGTGGACTGGGCGGTGGAGCAGTCCCTTGCCAACAAGCTCGCCGTGGTCCTCGATTTCCACTACTATCCCTTCATCAGCTTCACCGGCACGGAGACCAGCCAGGCAGACCCGCAAGAGAACCGCACCCGCTTTCTGGCCCTATGGCGGCAGGTGGCCGAGCACTACCGGCAGGCGCCACCCGAGGTGATGTTCGGCGTGCTCAACGAGCCCAGCCGGCCGAACCTGGGAATCGACGGCTGGAACGCCCTGGTGGCGGATACGATCCCGCTGCTCCGCAGCAGCAACCCCGACCGCACGCTGCTCGTCCAAACCGCCAATGGCGGCGGATTCGGAGCGATCGAAAACCTCCGCATTCCGGAGAGCGAGCACAACACGATCGTCGAAGTACACAACTACGACCCCGGCCGCTTCACCCACCAGCAGGCATCGTGGTCGTCCAACCGAATCTACAAAGACGTCCATTGGACCGGAACGCCCGAAGAGAAGGCGGCGGTAGACGAGGCGTTCGCCAAGGTCGCGGCGTGGGCGAAGAAGAACAACCGCCCGCTCTACCTCGGCGAGTTCGGAGCGTATCAGGCGGCCGACATGCCCTCCCGCGTCCAATGGACCACCTACGTCGCCCGCACGGCTGAAAAGTACGGCATGAGCTTCGCCTACTGGGGCTTCTGGCGCTGCGGCTTCGACATCTTCGACGCCAAGACCGAGACCTGGACCGAGCCCCTGCTCAAAGCGCTCGTGCCGTAGGGACCACTGGCGGCAAGTTGCTTCCGCCGGCGACAAACCGCATCTTCCGTTCCTCCGACGGCCAGGTCTGGGCCGGCGTCCTCGCCGAGGGCGACCTCTCCTTCCTCCCCCTCCATTCCGCCGACTTCCGCGACTTCCTCCTCCAGACCTTCTTCCGCGTCTACCAGTTCTTCCCCGCCCCCGCCGACTCCGTCCCTCGAAAACGCCCCATCACCCTGTCACCCAGTCACCCCGTCACGCACCGCCCTTCCGGCGCGTTTCCGAGCCACGCGCGTCAGTGATCTCCCACTCGGGCTTCTCCCATACTCCCAAAGGTCCGGTACTACCAATCCGGACGGCGCCACCACCTGTCCTGGTATTCTCGATAAAGGTGAAGGACATACCTGTGCAATTTCGTCTCGCCGCCCTCGCGGTGCTGGTGCCGCTGATCCTGGCCGCGCAGAACCTGAAGGATTTTGAAAAGAAAGTAACCGAGTTTACCCTGCCGAACGGGCTCCATTTTATCGTCGTCGAGCGGCATGAGGCGCCCGCCGTCTCCTTTCACACGCGCGTGAACGCCGGGTCGGTCAATGATCCCGCGGGCCAGGCCGGCATGGCCCGCATGTTGGAGCGCATGGCGTTCAAAGGCACGGAATCCGTCGGAAGCGTGGACTGGCCCAGCGAGAAAAAAGCCCTGGACGCCATCGAAGAGATTTACGACCGCATCGATGCGGAGCGGAACCGGGGCCCCCTGGCGAGCGAAGGGAAGATCGGCGGCATCGAAACCCAGCTGAGAATGGCGATCGACAGCGCCCAGGCCTTCGCGGCGCCCAATCCGTACTGGGGGATTATCGAGGCGAACGGCGGCGTGGCCCTGAAAGCGGCAGCTTCCCCCGATGCCACGGAGTATTCCTGCAGCCTGCCTTCCAATCGCATCGAGCTGTGGTTCCTGATGGAATCGCAGCGCTTCCTGAACCCCGTGTTCCGCGACTTTTACAAAGAGCGCAGCGCCCTGATGGAAGAAAACCGCGCGCGCCTGGAAACCGACGCGCAGGCGCATCTGCTCCAGGAGCTGCTTTCGACCGCTTTCGAGGCGCACCCGTACCGCAATCCATCCGGCGGATGGCCGGGCGATCTCGCCGCCCTCCGGGCCTCGGAGGCCAGGCGCTTCTTCCAGGAGTATTTCGTTGCGGCCAACGTCTCGATCACCCTGGCTGGGGACATAAACCCGGCTGAAGCGCGGCGCCTGGCCGACCGCTACTTCGGTCCCATGCCGGCGCGCCCGCTGCCGCCCGCGGTGCATACCAGCGAGCCGCCGCAGCCTGGTCCCAAGACCGCGGCCGTGATCGGGGCCGGCCAGCCCATGGCGTTCATCGGCTACAAACGGCCCGACCAATACGACCCCGACAGTGCGGTCTACGATGTGATGCAACTGCTGCTCTCGGAAGGACCGAGCGGCTTGCTGTACAAGAACCTTGTGGAGGGCAGCAGGATTTCGCTGGCGGCGCAGTCCGTGTCCGCCGTTCCGGCGGCGCGCTACCCTGGCCTCTTCGCTTTCTTTCTGGTGCCCTCGCCGGGGCATACCGTGGAGGAGAACGAGAAAGCGCTGAACGATCTGCTGGCGCGAATCCAGCAAGACGGGGTAGCCGAGGCGGCGCTGGCGCGCGCCAAGACACAAGCCCACGCCGCGGTGGTCCGGCGCCTGGCGACCAATGCCGGGCTGGCTGCCCTGTTCACCACGTTTCATGCCAACTTCGGCGATTGGCGAAGGCTCTTCACTTCGCTCGATGACATCGACAAAGTCACGCTCCTGGATATACAGCGCACCGCGCAGCGCTGCTTTGTTCCCGTCAACCGGACGCTGGCCTACGCGGTTGCCGGGCAGCCTCGAGGAGACAGGCAATGAGAATGGCGCTTGCGTTACTGGCCGTGACCGCCCTGCTGGCCCAGCCACAGCCGCCGGTCAGGGCCGCGAGGCCCTCGGCCGCAGCCCGGCCCGCGGCGGCCGCAACTTCACCCAGGGATCTCAAATATCCGCCTCTCGCTCCCATTCCGGCGCCCAAAGTCGAGAGCTTTACGCTGGCCAACGGAATAAAGCTGTACCTCATCGAAGACCACGAGCTGCCGCTGGTCGCCGGAACGGCCATGGTGCGTACCGGCAATCTCTTCGATCCCGGCGAAAAAATCGGCCTGGCCACCTTGACCGGAATGACCATCCGGACCGGCGGCACCATATCCAGGACCGGCGACGAATTGGCTGTGGAACTGGAAAACATCGCGGCCACCATCGACAGCGAGATCGGTGAGAGTTCCGGGGCGGTCACTTTCTCGGCGCTGAAGGCTGGCGCCGATCGGGTGCTGGCCCTTTTCCACGAAGTGCTCACCGCGCCCGCCTTCCGGCAGGACAAGCTCGACCTGGCCAAAGCCCGGCTTCACAACCTGGTTGCGCGCCGCAACGACAACCCGGACGGCATCGCGCGAATGGAGTTGCTCGCCAGGCTCGTTGGCAAGGACACTCCTTACGGATGGGCCATGCAACATGCCACCATCGACCGCATCAACCGCGGGGATGTCCAGCGCTTCTACCGCCGCTATTTCTTCCCGGCCAACACCCTGCTCGGCCTCTTCGGGGATTTTGACGCGGCGGAGATGAAAGCCAGGGTCGAGAAGCTGTTCGCCGGCTGGACCGTGCAACAGCCCGCGGTTCCGGAGTTTCCGAAGGTCGGCCCCGCGCCGGCGGGCGGTACCTTTCTGGCCGTGAAGGCGGATGTCACCCGGACGTTCTTCGCCCTGGGCCAGCGCGGCGGCGAGTTACGCGACAAGGACTATCCGGCGCTGGTGGTCATGGGCACCATCCTGGGGGGCGGCGGGTTCCCAAGCCGCCTCTCCCAGCGGCTCGCCGGAAAGGCGGGGAACGCATACGAAATTGCGGCGGGCTGGGGCGCTAATTTCGACCATCCCGGCGTCTTCAACATTTCCGGCAGCGTCAAATCGCTCTCCACCGTGGACACCATCAAGGCCATCCGCGAGGAAGTGGAGCGCCTGCGCACCACCGAAGTCACCGACGAGGAGTTGAAGGGCGCCAGGGACGCGGCGCTGAGCAGCCTGGTGTTTGCCTTCGACAACAAAGTCAACTCTTTGAACCGGATCTTGGCTTATGAGTATTTTGGTTACCCTGGGGATTTCGTCCAGAAGTATCAGAGCGGCCTCGCGGCGGTGACCCGCGCGGACGTTCTGCGGGTCGCCAGGGAGCGTCTGGACCCCGCCAGGTTTACCGTCGTGGCCGTGGGCAATCCTCAGGACTTCGGGACGCAGCTCGATGCGCTGGGATCGCCCGTCGCCGCCATCGACCTGGCCATTCCGCCGTCCAAAACCGAGGCCGCCGCAACCGATACGGCGAGCCTGGCGAAGGGCAAGGAAATTCTCCTTCGGGCGCAGCAGGCCGTGGGTGGAGCCGATCGCCTGGCGGCCGTGAAGGACTCGGTGCGGATTGGGCAGCTCAACGGGGCAGCCACCGCCGTGCAAGTGAAGCAGACCGAACAGTGGATCTCGCCGTCCAATTGGCGGCGGGACCAGGAAAGACCCGGCGCCAGAATCACCGTCTACTGGGATGGCAAGGCCGGATGGGTCGCGGCCCCGCAAGTCTTCTCGGCCCTGGACGCACGGCAGAATCGGGAGGCGCAAATGCAGGCCTTCCGGGAGTATTTTCCGCTGCTGCTGAGCGACCGGCTGGAGGGGCGCACGGTCAGCGCGCTGGACGAGACCACCGTGGAGATCAGCGACAAGAATGGCAACCTGTTGCAGTTGGTGACCGATTCCGAAACCGGGCTGCCGGCCAAAGTGCTATACCGGGAGGTGGACGCCGTGGGCGCATCCAACGCCGTGGAGGAGGATTTTTCGGACTTTCGCGTGGTCTCCGGGATCAAGATGCCCCACAAGATCGGCATTTTCCACAACGGCCAGAAGTTCGCGGACGTCACAGTAACGGAGACCCGCCTCAACAGCGGGCTGAAGGTACAGGATCTGGGTAGACGGCCATGAAGTGGTGGATTTTTGTCTTGTTGGCGGGCTGCGCTGCAGGCTCCGCCGTGGCGGCGGAAACGCGGCAGGAGCGGGGCAAGCGCGTGGTGGATGAAGCCTTGCAGGCACTCGGGGGCAACCAATTCCTCCACATGGAAGACCGCGTGGAAAGCGGGCGCGCCTATTCGTTCTACAACCGGCAGTTGACCGGGCTTTCGGTGGCTAAGATCTATACGCGCTACCTGGCGCCCGATCCGGGGAAGGTCGCCCTCCGCGAGCGGGACGCCTTCGGCAGGGACGAAGCCAGCGCCCAGCTGTTCACCGAGACCGAAGGGTGGGAGATCACCTTCCGCGGAGCGCGCCCGCTCGACGACCAGCGCGTGGCGCGGTTCAAGGACAGCACCCTGCGGAACGTCCTCTACATTCTGCGCCAGCGGCTGGGCGAGCCGGAGATGAGTTTCTACTCCGAGGGCACGGATTTCTGGGAAAACCGGCCGATGGAGATTGTGGACATCACGGACGCCGAGAATCTCACGGTGACGGTTTACTTCGATCAGTTGACCAAGCTGCCGGTGCGCCAGGTCTTCCGCCGGCGCAACGAGGAATACAAGGATTTCGATACCGAAGAGACCGTGTTCGCCAATTACCGCGACGTGGGCGGCGGCGTGAAGTGGCCCTGCTCGCTGCTGCGCAAGCGCAACGGCGACAAGATCTTCGAGATGTATTCGGATTCCGTCGAGATCAACAAGGATTTGAAGGACAACCTGTTCCTGGTGCCCGGAAATGCGAAGATGCTCCCCAAGGCGAAGTAGGGCATGCTTCAGCTCAATGCCATTTGGTTTTCCCAGGGTTGCGAATCCTGCGGAAATCGTGGGGCGGGCAATCTTGCCCGCAGCCGCCTTTTAGGCGGCTCTTTCTGGCAATGAACGAGCCCTTGTGCTCGGCAAGGCCGGCTGAAAGCCGGCTGCAGCCAGGATTGGCTGCCCCACTATTTGTGCAGATGTTCGGTAGAGCGAAAACCAAGTGGCATTGTGCTTCAGCTTGCCACGCCCGCTTGCGGGCGCGTCTTGTTAAGGAGCGGTGGCTTTCAAATACTGGCCCACGTTCTCCCGGGTCACCAGATGGAACGGAATCATCGTCTCTTTGTCGAAGGGCTGTTTGCGAACGATCCTGACGGCCGTTTCGATGGCCGTGCCGCCCTGGCCCCTGGCGTCCTGAAACACCGTGGCATCCAGACGGCCATCCCGTACGGCCTGGAGCGCGTCGGCGATGGCGTCCACGCCGACCACCAGGACCTTGCCCTTGCGCCTCGCCTGCTCCAGCGAGATGAGAGCGCCCATGGCCATTTCGTCGTTTTGCGCGAAGACCGCGTTGATGCGGTCGCCGAACGACTGGATCCAGTTTTCCATGAGGGCCATGGCCTTGGCGCGGTCCCACTCGGCGGTCTGGTCGGCCAGCAGTTTCAGGCCGGGCGTTTTGGCGAGGACTTCGCGGGCGCCCTGGTCGCGCTTGATCTGCGCGGCCTGGCCCATGTAGCCGTGCATCATGACCACGCCGCCGCTGCCGCCCAGGCGCTGCGCGATGTAGCTCATAGCGATGCGGGCGGCGTCCTCGTCGCGCGATCCGACGAACGCCGTGGGCGGGGTCCTGGTCTCGGAGTTCACGTTGACCACGGGAATTCCCGCGGCCAGCGCTTTGTCGACGGCCGGCGAGCTGGCTTCGACTTCGCACGGGTTGAGGACGATGGCGTCCACCTTCTGGGCGACGAAGGACTCCACCTGCTGGACCTGTTTTTCGGCGCTCCGCTGGGCGTCGTTGACGATCAGCTCCACGCCGAGCTGGCGAGCCTTTTCGTCCATCGATTTGTTGAGCATCACGATGAACTCGTTGGAGACGTTCATGAGCGAGACGCCGATGACGGTCTTCTTCCCGGAGGCGCCGCGCTGGCCCGAGCAGCCCTGGAGGATGCATGCCGCGGCGGCCAGCGCGGCGATGAAGCCGTTCATTCGGATCATGACCTGTCTTTGCTCCTGTCCAGCCAGACCGCGCCGACGATGATCAGCCCTTTGATGACCTGCTGGTAATAAGAGGATACATTGAGCAGGTCGAGCCCGTTGTTGATCACGCCGATGAGCAGGGCGCCCAAAACCGCGCCGCCCACGCCGCCGACCCCGCCGTTGAGGCTCGTGCCGCCGATCACCACCGCGGCGATGGCGTCCAGCTCGTAGCCTATTCCGGCGTTGGGCTGGCCGGTGGTGATGCGCGAGGCCAGCACCACGCCGGCCAGCCCCGCGAGCGAGCCCGAGACCACGTAGGCGATCGTCTTGACCGCACCAACGTGCACTCCCGAGGCGCGGGCGGCGTTCTCGTTTCCGCCGACGGCGTAGATGCGGCGTCCCAGGCGCATGTTCTTCAGGAACACGTGGGCAGTCAGCGCGACCAGGAAGAAGATCACGATCGGCACAGGCACCCCGGCGAAGTCGCCGCCGCCGATCCGGGCAAATGCCGGGCCCAGGTTGGAGACCGGCCGTCCGTGGCTGATCAGGAGCGCGAGGCCGCGGGCCGAGGTCATGGTTCCCAGCGTGACGATAAACGGCGCGACCCGCCCGCGGGTGACCACCAGGCCGTTGGCCGCGCCGCAACAGGCGCCGGCGAGGATGCCCATCGCGAGCGGCGCCAGCACGGTGGCCTGGCCCGGGTGCGCGAACGAAGCGGCGATTACCCCGGTGAGGGCCACCACCGAGCCGAGCGAGAGATCCACGCCGCCGGTCAGCAGGACGAAGGTCACCCCGACGGCCAGGATGCCGTTGATGGAGATCTGGCGGACCAGGTTTACCAGGTTGGCGACCGTCAGAAAGTTCGGCCGCTCGAGCGACAGGGCGCCCATCAGGGCCACCAGCGCCAGGGCGAGCCCCAGTTGCGCCGGCCAGGGTTTCTTCGTGGTTGCCGGCATAGGCGATCAGTTCGGCATGGCGTACGCCAGGATTTCTTCGGGCGTGGATTCGCCGGGCGACACTTCGGCCACCGCGGCGCCCTGCCGCATTACCAGGACGCGGTCGCTCAGCGACAGGATTTCGTTCATCTCGGAGGATACCAGCAGGATGGCTTTGCCTTCGCGGGCGAGGCGGGCGATCAGCTGGTAGATTTCGTTCTTGGCGCCGACGTCGATGCCGCGGGTCGGCTCGTCGAGGATCAGGATGCGCGGATCCGCGAGCAGGGCCCTGGCGATTACGACCTTTTGCTGGTTGCCGCCGCTCAGGTTTTTGACCGGCTGGTCGCGGCCCGAGGTGCGCACGGCAAAGCCGCGGATCTGCTCGTCGGCGGCGGCTTCTTCGGCGCGGCGGCGGATGAACGGACCGTAGCCGTAGCGGGCCAGGCTGGAAAGCGTGACGTTCTCCTTGAGGGACATCTCGGGGACGAGACCGTATTGCTTGCGGTCCTCCGTAACCATGGCGATCCCGTGCGACAGGGCGTCCGCAGGGGAGTTGATGCGGACCGCGCGGCCATCCACCAGGATCGTGCCGGAGGCGGCGGGAGCGAGTCCGTAAATGGCCGCGGCAACGTCGGTGCGGCCGGCGCCCATCAGGCCGGCGAGCCCCAGAATCTCGCCGCGCCGGAGGACGAAGCTGACGTCGCGAAACCGGCCGGGGCGGGTCAGGCCGCGCACTTCGAGAATTACATCGCCCGCCCGCGAGGGCGCTTTTGCGACCGAGGTGTCGAGCGCACGTCCCACCATCAGGGCGATCAGCCGCTTCTCGTCCATCTGGCCGGCGGCTTCGGTGGCGACGTGGCAGCCGTCGCGGAGCACCGTGATGGCATCGGCCAGCCGGAAGATTTCCTGCATGCGGTGAGTGATGTAGAGGATGGTCACGCCGCGCTGTTTCAAGTCGCCGATGATGCGGAACAGCAGTTCGGCTTCGTGGTCGGAGAGCGCCGAGGTGGGCTCGTCCATGATGATGAGATCGGCCTCGCGGGCCAGGGCTTTGGCGATCTCTACGGACTGTTGTTCCGCGATACTCAAATCGCCCATGCGGCTGGACGGATCGACCGCGACGCCCAGGCGGGCGAGCAATTCCCGGGCCTGGCGGCGCATGGCCGGCTTGTCGAGCCAGCCTGCGAGCCATCGCGACGGCTCTTGTCCCATGCAGACGTTTTCGGCGACCGTCAGATCCGGGAAGGTGAGGAGTTCCTGGTGGATCATGGCGATCCCGCGGCCGTGAAAATGGACCTCGCCTTCGTCGGGCGGGATCAGGCCGGCGATGATCTTCATGAGCGTGGATTTGCCCGCGCCGTTCTCGCCGGTGACGGCGTGAACTTCGCCCCGCTGGACGGACAGCCGGACGCGGTCGAGGGCCTTGATGCCCCAAAAGGATTTGGATACGTCCGCGACTTCGAGTACAGCGTCCATCAGGCCGGGGCCAGCGCCTCGAATTCCGCGAGCGTTTCGGGGATGGCGTCCGCCTGCGTGATGGCGGCGTAGTATTCGGCGGTGAGCCTGGTCTTGGCGGGCAGCCATCGGTAGCCGGGCGTGCCGAAGAGGTCGCGGCGCTGGATCATCTGGCGCCGGCTTTCGGGGAACGGCGAGACGCCGAACTCCATGCCGCGGGTCAGCGCGCGGCCGTTCCACGGAGCGTGGGTCCGGCTGTGGTTTTCCTCCCAGATGCCGAGCCACGGAAAATCGTCGCGGCTCCAAACGTAGCCGAACAGGACTTTCGAAGCCGGCGAATAAGCCAGGAAATATGCCTTGCCGTTTTCAGCCCCGAGGAGGTGGGTGGTGAAGCCGCCGGACGATTGGGCGCTGGTGTATACGCGGAGGTCCTCTTTGCCGCCGTCAGGCTTCGGCAGCCACGGCCAATCGAAATCGCTGCCGTCGGCTACCCCGCGGGATTTGACGGCGGGGACGCGAAATTGAGTCGTGCCGCGCTCCAGGAACGGGGGGCCCAGGGTGACGTGCTGGGTCCACGCGATCGGGCGATCGAGGGGGGACAGGTTCTCCACGGTCTCGCGAAATTGCACGCGCCTGCCGGCGAGCCGGATGCCGCGCTCGAATGCGATTTGCGCGATGGGCATGGCACACCGGGCGGTCATGCCCGCGCCGGTGGCGGCGATATCGTAGGGCACCAGGTTGGCTTCTCCGTGCACGATGATCCCGGCGGCGGCCTCCTCTTCGGAAGGCCCACCGAACAGGTCGAGGCACAGGTTGTGGCCCATGATGCCGGACAACAGGGGGCTTTCGGAGTCGGCGCCATATTCGGGGTGCCGTTCGCGGCTGTAAGAAGTGGGCTCGATGGAGGGCCACGGGGGAATCCACAGCGGACTCACCCCGCTGGCCTTATCGAGGATCTCGGCAATGTGGCCGCCCACGAAGGTGGCGGTTACGCGCACGGAATCGTTCTCGATCCGGGCGGCGCGGCGGTTGTGGAAGCTGGTTTCGATCACGGTTTGACGCCCGGCGGCCCGGAGGACTCGCGAATTTTCAGGGCCGCCTGTAATCGGATGGTAATCGGTTGCGAAGCGTTTTGGGAGGAGCCCTCCTCGATGCGCTGCAGCAGGATGCGGGCGGCGCAGCAACCGATGTCGCGCGCGGGTTGAACCACGGTGGTGACCGCGGGAGTGAACAGGTCGTCGCAGGTCAGCTCGTCGAAGGTGGCGAAGGCAATGTCTTGGGGAGTGCGCAGGCCGCAGTCGCGAAAGGCGCGCAGGACTCCCAGCGCGGTGGGGCCGTTGGTGGAAAAAATCGCGCCGGGCCGGGAGAGCGGGTCGCGCAGGCGAGGGGCGCAGACGGCGGCGACGTCTTCGGGGCGGAGGTTGCCGTGCCAGATGAGTTCGTCTTCGACCTCCAACCCGGCGCCCTCGAGAGCCTGCTTATATCCGTCGAGCCTGCGCCGTTCGTTCTTGAGGCTGATCGGACCGGTGACTATGGCGATGCGGCGGTGGCCCATGGCGATCAGGTGATCGACGCCCATTTTGGCGGCGGCGGTATCCTCCACCGACACCGAGTCCACGGGCACGCGGTCGGGAATCCGGTCGAGGCACACCACCGGGATACCGGCTTCCATGATGCGGGAGATCTGCGCGAGGGGCGACGGCCCCGAGGCCACCACCAACAGAATGCCTTCCACGCGCTGCGAGTGCAGGAGCGAGAGAAGTTCCTTCTGCCGGTCGCCATCGTCGGTGGAGTTGACCGCGATCAGGGAATAGCCGCGCTCGCGGGCCGCATCTTCGGCCCCGCGGATCACCTGCGGGAAGAAGGTGATGGTGAGGTCGGGCACGAGGATGCCGAGCGTGCGGGTCTTGCTGGTCTTCAGGCTCCGCGCAACGTGATTGGGCTGGTAGTTCAAGTCGCGGATGGCGGCGCGGACCTTGAGGCGCAGCGGTTCGGAGACGGGAACGGACTCGTTGATGACGTGGGAGACGGTTCCCACCGAGACGCCCGCCAGCTCCGCGACTTTCTTGATGGTGGGCACGAGGCTACAGTTTCTTCAGCCGGATATTGCGAACTTCGATCTTCATGGGAGGCCCGCGGTGCACCTGAATGCCGATGAGGCCGTCCATCTTGCGGTTGGCGGTGTCGTCGTCGATCAGCTCGCTCATGAGGTGGCCGTTGAGCACCTGGAGGAGAATGTTGCCGCGGGCGATGATGTGCAGATCGTTCCAATCGGCGCCCTTGATGAATCCCTTGAGGGCCTCGCTGTCGCCCAGCGAGCCGACGAGCTGGGGCTTCTTGCCGTCGCCGATGTAGGTGACCTGGCCGCGCATGGCCACGAAGCCGCGGCCGCGCTCCTCGTAGATCTGGCCGGTGAATTGCTGCTCGCCGTCCATATCGGCCTGGTAGCCTTTCATGGCCCACTTGATGTCGGGCAGCTCGATGCTGCGGTACTGGATGCCGCTGTTGAAGCCGGTGAGCTTGAACTCGAGCTTGAGCTCGAAGTTGGCCGGACTGCCGCCGCGCCAGATCAGAAAGGTATTCTGGACGGGCTGCTTGTCGGTTTCGGTCTGGCCCACGAGGGCGCCGTTCTCCACGCGCCAGAACTTGGGATCGCCATCCCAGCCGTTCATGGTTCTGCCGTCGAAGATCGGACGGAAGCCGGTTTCCTCGAGGGGGCCGATGGGGCCGCCGGCGGCGCCCGCGCTGCGTCCGGCGCCAGCCCCACGGCCCGCGCCCTGGCCGGTTTGCGGCGGCTGCCAGGCCTGGATGACGATACACAGAAGCAGCGAACACAGGAATGCGATGGGCAGACGTTTCATGGTGCTCTCCTCTACGGTCCTACCTTGACCCAATTGCGGTTGGCCGCCGATTGCAGAACGGCGTCGGTCACGTAGTCGGTCTGCAGGGCTTCGCGGAAGGACGGCGCGGCGCTTTTGCCGTCTCCGGCGGCCCGGAGAAAATCGGCCGCCTGGTGGATGAAAGTGTGCTCGTACCCGATCTGCAAACCGGGCACCCACCAGGCCGACATGTACGGATGGTCGCGATCGGAAATGTGAATGCTCCGCCATCCGCGCAGGACGCCTTCATCGCGATGATCGAAATACTGGAGGCGGTGCAGGTCGTGCAGGTCCCACATGATGGAGGCGTTCTCGCCGTTGATCTCGAGGGTATAGAGCGCCTTGTGGCCGCGCGCATAGCGGGTGGCTTCGAAGGTGGCCAGGGCGCCGTTGCGGAAGCGCCCGAGAAACGCGCTGGCGTCATCGATGCCGACCGGCTCCACCTTTCCGGTGAGATTGTGCTTGCGGCTCTTGATGAACGTCTCGGTCATGGCGGACACTTCGTCGATGGGACCGTTCAGCCACATCGCGGTGTCGATGCAGTGGGCCAGAAGATCGCCGGTAACGCCGCTGCCGGCGACGTTCACATCGAGCCGCCAGAGGCCTTCGCCGCCCTGCGGAAGATCGCTCGAGATGGTCCAGTCCTGGAGAAACTTGGCGCGGTAATGGAAGATGCGGCCGAGGCGTCCGTCGTCCACCAGGTGCTTGGCCAGGGTGACGGCGGGGACGCGCCGGTAGTTGTACCAGACGCTGTTCAAGACGCCGGCCTCTTCCACGGCCTGGACCATCTGCTCCGATTCGGCGGCGTTGCGGCCCAGGGGCTTCTCGCACATCACCATCTTGCCGGCTTTGGCCGCGGCGACGGCGATTTCCATGTGAGTGTCGTTGGGGCTGGCGATATCGATCAGGTCGATATCGGGCGACACCACGAGCTTGCGCCAGTCCGTCTCGACGGAGGCGTATCCCCAGTTGGCGGCGAAAGCTTTGGCGCGTTCGGCGTTCCGGGCGCACAGCGCTTTCAACACGGGCTGATAAGGGAGGTCGAAGAAGTTAGCGACTTTGAGGAAAGCGTTGGAGTGGGTTCGGCCCATGAACCCGTATCCCACCATGCCGATGTTGAGTTTCTTCATTTCAGTTCCACCCGTGAGCGTTGCGCACCGCGATCATCACCCGGAGCACGTCCCGCCAGGTTTGGGGATCGAGCATCACGGAGTTGGGGAACATGCAGCCATCCCAGCAGATGTGGGCGAAGGCCCTGGTGGGCTCGCCATCGTCGCCGCGGATCCAGGCGCCGGCATCGCGGACAATGTCGAGCTTGCCCTCGGGATCGAGCGGCAGGCAGTGGCGGCCGGTCTTGTCGTGGGAGCCGGCGCCTTTGACGCTGCCATCGTTCTGGGCCACGTGAAAATCGATGGTCCACGGGCGCAGCGCGCCGGCCATCTTGCGATAGGCTTCGGCCAGGCGGTCGGATTGCGACCACACGAAATCGTCCGGCAGGAGCCGGTCTTCGGGCGCGTTGTAGCCCATGGTGAAGAGCATGGTGTGGGCCATGTCGGCCTGGAATCCGAGGGTTTCAGGGCGGCCGACCATCTCCAGCAACTGCACGTTGCGCCGCCAACTGTGCATGCCGGCCCAGCAGATCTCGCCTTCGGCGGCGAGGCGCTCCCCGAAGCCCTCGGCGATCTCGCAGGCTTCGCGGAAGGTATCGGCGATGCGCTTCGTGTTGGCCTCGGGATCCTTGGCCCACTCGGCGGCGCCGGCGGCCGAATCGATGCGGACGATTCCATAGTGGCGGATGTTCAGGTCGCGCAGCTTGCGGCCGATGGCGCAGGCCTTCTTCACCTGGGTGAGGAAGCGGCCCCGCTCGGCTTCATCGCCCATGGCGGAACCGCCGCCGGTGGGCGGCCACACGGGGGCCACCAGCGAGCCGGCGCGGAGGCCCTTGGACGCGAGCTTGTCGGCCAGGCGTTTCAGATCGTCGTCCGACGAATCGATGTCGGTGTGCGGGAGTGAGAGGAACAGGTCGACGCCATCGAACCTGATGCCGTCAACCTCGGCGGCCGCGGTAAGGTTCAGCATGGTATCGAGATCGATGGGCGGCTCGGAATCGGGGCCCTTGCCGACCAGGCCGGGCCACATGGCGTTGTGCAGGGCGGGGGATTGGTGGGGGGTGCTCATTCAGCTTTCTCCTGGAAAAGTCGCTGGTTTGAAACGACTCAAACTGGAGGGTATACCAGCGCGGGGCACTTGTCAACGCGGGTCGGGGGAAGTTGGAGAAGCAAAGAGTCAGGCCGCCGATGAACGCCGATCAACGCGGATGGAGCCAGTTGGCCCAAAAGCTGCCGGGGGTTTTCGGATGCGCGTTGCCGCCGCTATCGCCGTGCTTGCCTGGAGCGGCCAGGCGCAGTTCAAAAGCACGGTTCCGCTGGTGGTCGCACCCACGACCGTCATGGATTCCAAAGGACGATACGTGGACGGGCTGACGCCCGAAGACCTGATCCTCCGCGACAACAATGTGCCGCAGACGATACAGATGGATTGGATGACGTATCCGATCGACCTGGTGGTGGCGGTGCAAACCAGCTCGAATTCCGGAGCCGTGATCGACAAGCTCGGGGGCAGCGGGATTCTGTTCACGCAGTTGCTGGCGGCGGATGCGGGAGAAACGGCGGTGATCTCGTTCAGCGACGAGGTGAAGCTCCGGCAGGACTTCACCGGCGACGCGGATTCCGTGATTCACGCGCTGCGCATGCTGCGCAAGGACGGCGGCAACGCGCACATGCTGGATGCCCTGGGCCAGGCGCTCGCGATGCTGGAGGGGCGGCCGGCGGGACGGCGGCGAATCATCCTCATGATCGCGGAGAAACGCGATCGTTCGAGCAAGGCGAAGCTGCCGGACGTGATGGAGCGGGTGGAGAGGCTGAATGCCGCGGTCTATTGGCTAACTTATTCGCCGCTACTGGAGCCGTTCACGGTGAAGCCCAAGACGGCCGAGGATCTGAAACCCGAAGCAGAGCGGATCAAGAAGCGGCCGTGCGCTCTTTGTCCGGGTCCCGACGACACGCCGGTTCCGCCGGACCTGGGACCGGGCGGCTATCTCTATGGGATCGGCGAATTGATCCGGCTGCACCAGCCGGATCTTTCCAGCCTGTTCACGGCGACCACCGGCGGGAGAACCCTGAATTTCCTGAAGCGGAACGCTTTGGAGCAGGCGATTCAACTGGTGGGCGAAGAGGTGCATCGACAGTACATCCTCAGCTACGAGCCGAAGGGAGGCGAGCCGGGGAAGTATCATACGATCCGGGTCGCGGTGAAGAACCGGCCGGAGCTTCAGGCAAAAACACGCGAGGGATACTGGGCGCTACAGTGAGGGCGGCGTCTTCGTGCCGGACTCTTACTGGGGCGGAAGGCGACGGAGGTAGGCTTGCCACTCGCGGGTGAGTTGTTGGACTTCGTCGGCGTGGGCTTGCGCAATGCGTTCAAGGGCTTGGATGCTTTCGAGTGTGGTCATGTGTTGGCGCGTGAGTTCTTCGAGCTGGCGCTCGTGGCTGTGAATCTGGCTGTCGTGGATGGTAGCCAGTTCGATGAGTTTTTCGAGTTTCTCGTCTGTGGTCATATTCGAGCGCTTTCGGGTCGTGACGGCCCCTCTGCCCTAGTGTAGCGTGAGTCGCTCTGAACCCCCTCAGGTTGCCGTTCGGGGTCGCGTTGGCCCAGGTAGCGGCTCGAGGGAGGACCGAGTGGTAAATGCTGTATGACGGCGCGATCTTTCCACGTTGAGTCGACTTTCACACAGCGCGGATTTGACATCCGGCGACCTCAATGTCAGCATATTTAGCGGGTGAGCCATGGCGGGATTTGTTCCACGTCGAGTTCACACAACGAGGAGTTGATATGCCCACAAACGACGAGCCCAACATCGCGGCGGGTGGCGACGTTGCTAGCCAAGACAACATCGGTTCGCCGGGGGGGGGGATCGCCAAGCTTCGGGAAGAACTGGCAAGGCGTGATGAAATCATCGCGCAAGGTGATCAGGCTGTCAAGTTCTTAAATGCACAGATGGCCGATCTGAAAAAGATCGTCGTCCAACGGGACGAAGGCATACGGTTTCTCCGTATGGAAATGTCCCGGCTGTCTTCGGAGCCGGTGCAACAGCGCGAATGGTGGGACACCCAGTTTGCCAATTCCTGGGAGCGCAACTCAGGACCTGCTCAAACCGCCCATTTCATGCAACGACTCATCGCCAACCTCACGACCAGGGAGCACGACTTCCTCAGCTCCCGTCCGCTTCGCATTCTCGATTGGGGCTGCGCCATGGGTGATGGCCTCAATGAGTTGGCAAAGGCCTTTCCGCTATGTGACCTGGTAGGCATGGATATCTCAGGGGTTGCGATCCAAAAGGCGCGGCTCAAATACCCTGGTCTGACTTTCGTTGAGACCGAACGGGGCATCCTGGAAGATCACGTCGATGTGGTGGTTACATCGAACCTTCTAGAGCACTTTGATGCGGCGCTGGAATGGCTGGAACGGCTTCTGGTAGCCAGCCGGTGGCTGGTAATCGTGCTGGTGCCCTATAGGGAACAGGAGCCGCTGGTGGAAGGCCACAGGGTTTCTCTTAGCGAAGACTCGTTCCCCGAAGTGTTTCGCGGTTTTACCCGCTTGTGCGCCAGACCAATCCAGGTCGATCCATCAATCTGGGGAGGCAGCCAACTTCTGGTAGTATACGGTTCCAGCCCCTATATCAAGGAATTCGTCGTGCCAGCTTAAGAGCGGCGGGGCTTCGAAACTGTTGGCGTAGACCGGCAAGGGAATATCCGGCGACCGGGACTCGCCAGCACCTTCCTGCATGCGGTCCAGCGCCACCCAGGACGCCTGAGATGCCGTCCGAAGCGTGCCCGGACAACTGGTCCGTCATCACCCAGGTGAATGAAACTTGACAGTATTCGATTGGTCGATCCGCTCGGTTCAAGGCGTCAACAGGTCAGAGGAATAGGATGCCGAAGAGCAGGCCGGCGGCGTCTTCGTGCCGGACTCTTACTGGGACGGGAGGCGGCGGAGGTAGGCTTGCCATTCGCGGGTGAGGGCCTGGATTTCGGCGCGGAGGCCGTCGAGTTGGCGTTCGTGGCTTTGGGCGATGCGTTCGAGGGCGCGGATGTTATCGAGAGTGGTTTCGGCGATGGTGGCGAGGCCGCGGATGTGGAGTTGTTGGGTGTCGAGACGGCCGGCGTGCTCGTCGGCGGTGGTTTGGAGGCGTTGCAAGCGTTCGTTGGTGGCTTGGAGTTCCTTTAGGATTTCGTCGGTCGTCAAGGTTCGATCCTTTCGGGGCGGGGAGTCGCTTCCCTGACCCCCAGTTTAGCGTGAGTGGCAACGGCTTGGCCTGTTTCGCTTGCTGGCCTACTTCACCGCAATGTCCGTGAAGTACGTGCCGTCGCCACTGGCCAGGCTGCCCATCTGGATGAAGAAGCGCACCTGGCTGGCAGGCGCCACGTTGCCGGGAATGAATACGTTGATCTGCCACAGACCCACGTAACCGGGAGCGAGTCCGGAGAACTGCACGAACTGGTCCGGCGCCGGATCGCAGGTGGCTTTGGGATATTGATCCGTGAACAGGCCGCCGAAATTGACCCGGGGCACGCTCGGAGTGGTCAGCAGGGGCGACGAGGTGGCCGGGCTGCCATCCGGGGGAGCGTTCGGAACGAAGCCCTGGCCCGTGGCGTAGATCGTAATCACGGAACAACGCGAAGCCGGGTTGGTGGGCGTGTTCACGGAGAAGTCCTGGTTGGTCACGCTGGCCGCCCGGTCGGTGCCCGTAAACGTCTGCAAGAGGATCGCGGGCGAGGACGTATTCATGGCCACGGGACCGTTGGCGTAGATGCGCCCGGTGGAGGCCTGCTCCACCACCACGTCGGCGGTGCCGCTGGTGGGAGCGCCCATGGGGACGTAGAAGTTGATCTGGCTGGGCGAGACGTAGTACAGGGGCACAGGGACGCCGTTGAACAGTACCAGCACATCGCCCAAGGCGGTAGGCAGGGGCAGGGGATTCGGCAAGTCCGCGGCATTGGCGGTATTGGCCCCCAGATAACTGGCCCGCACCTTGGGATCGCAGTTGCTGCCGGGCGAACAGATGGAAGCGAAGGTTCCGGGCGCCAGCGGGCGGCTCCCCAGGAAGCTGGCCCCGTTGATGCCTTGCAGGCCGGGATAGTAGAAGCCGACGCGGTTGGTCGTGTCGGCGACAACCAAAGCGCCGAACGGGTCCTGCACCACCGCGAGGGTCGCGCCCGCGGACTGCACCGCGGCCTCCGGCACCTGGTTGGTGATCAGGGTATCGAACTTGGCGTATTTCTTGACCTGGAGATTGTTGGTATCGGTAATCCAGCTCTCGCCGGTGTCCGAAGTGACGTAGATTCCGCGCGGGCTGCTCAGATTCGGGATTGTCAGGACCGCGGTCGCGCCGTTCTGGTCGCTATTGATCTGGTCGAAAATCAACACCCGGTTGTTGCCGTTGTCCACCACGTAGGGCCTGGCACTGGTGTCGGCGGAGATGCCATACGGCCCATTCATCTTGTTGAGGCCCGTCCCCGGCGTGATGGTGGTGAAATCGGGCTGCCCGAAGACCTTGGTGGCGGCTTTTCCGCTGTCGGCGGTTGGGTCGAACCCGCCGTTGGTGAAGGGGAAGAAGAGCACGCGGTTGTGAGACGAGTCGGCAACGAGCAGACCGTTGTTTCCGGCGAACGCCAAGCCGGTCGGGGATGCCATGGTGAACGCGCTCGGGTCGGTGATGATGGTGGTCATGTTGTGCTGGCCGAGGACGAGATCGGCCTGTTCCAGCCCCTGGTGGGAGTAGGGCGCGGGGAAGCGGAGCACCCGGCTGTTGCCCGTGTCCGCCACATAGAGGTTGCCGTTGGAATCCACCACCAGGGAAGTGGGAAGGCACAGGGTGGTGGCGTTGGGATGAAACGGGTCGCCGATTTGATTGCAGAGGCCATGTTTCAAGTCGCCCTGTCCGATCACCAGATCCGCCTTGGAGCCGGGCCCTACCTTGCGAAAATCGTTGAAACCGAGCACCCGGTTGTTGTAGGTGTCGGCCACGTAGAGGTGCGGCGTGTCGCCGGTGGCATCGATCGCCAGTCCCGCATCGGCCCCACCGCCGTAGGGATTCGGCCGGAAGCTGAATTCGCGCCCTTCGATGAGGTTCGGCTGCATCATGTCGAAGAGATCCTGGCCCAGCACCCGGGTGGCGCTCCCGAAGCTGCCGTTCTGAAACGGCATCACAATCACGCGGTGGTTGCCGGTATCGACAATGTACAACTCGTTCCCCACGAACACGGCGGAGGTGGGAGCATTCAGCACTTGTGCGGTGGGGGGCGGAGTATAGCCGAAGATTCCGCCGTTGGCGCCGATGGCGCTGAAGGTCAACTGCCCCACGACTCCGGTGGCAAGGGGGGAGAAAGTGGTGTTGGGGTCCGGCCAGTTCTCATAAGAATCGAAAAGCATGATGCGGTTGTAGTTGGTGTCCACAACCCCCATCTGTGAAGCGCCAGGGATAAAGAATATGCCGCCGGGCGACCACATCACGGTCTTGAGGATCTGTTCCTGCGGATAGGTCTGGTTGTTGGGAAGCGGGAGAAGCACGCCCATGGCGCGCGAAGCGGACATCCCGTTGCTGAAACCCGGTCCGAAGACCAGAACGCGGTCCAGATTCTGGGAACCATCGGTGTCGGAGACATACAGCCTGCCGGACGGATCGAAGGCCAACGCACCGGGAATGGCGAAGGCGTTCAGCACGTTCCTGGTCTGGGGAGTCACAGGCGCTTGAATGCTGGTGAATGTCAATTGGCCGATCACGAGGTTGGCGGTGAGCGGCCCGCCGCCGGCGGCAAGATCGGCGGCGGCGAATCGCAAGACACGGGCGTTGCCCGCGTCGGACAGCCACAGGTTTCCGCTGCCGTCGAATGCCAGGGCGACCTGAAAACCTTGCAGGTTCAGCCCTTTCGCATCGACCTGGCCGGTGTAATTGACGGCTCTGGCGTTCAAGCTCGGCTGGCCGATGTAGAGGTCGGGAAACAGGTTCCCGGCGTTGGCGAAGGGCTTGCGGAACCGCAGAATCCGGTTGTTACCGCTGTCGGCAATGTACAGGTCGCCGTTGCTCACGGCGAGGCCGGTGGGAAGGGCCAAGCCCGACGTGAATGCGGTGGCGGGGCCCAATAACAGAGTGTGGTAGAAGTCCTGACCGGTTCCTGATGTCCCTTGCCCGATCACCAGGTCGGCTATCTGGCCGTTACCGAATGCAGCGGCGTTTTGCCACGCCAGCACGCGATTGTTGAAGGTGTCGGCGATGTAGAGGATGGGAGGGGTGACGGAGGTGTCGAGAGCGATTCCTTGGGGAGCGAACAACTCACGTCCTTCGACCAGATTGGGACTCACGGAAGTGATGGAGTTCTGCTCCGCGAGGGGATGGCCCACGACGCGCGAAGGCGTGGTATTGAGCGGAACAGAACTCTGCGCGAAACCTGCAATAGCGGCCAGCAACGTCAGGCTGACAGCGGAAAGGGAGTTTTGGTTCATCGAGTTTCCGGATGGCGCGAACGCGGAAGCGCTTATACAAAGAATACCAAACCCCAAAAAGAGCGCAAAGGTGCGCGGTACCAGGAAGCGTACTGCTATGCTGGTGGATTGAGCGATACCATTGCCCGGCGGCCGCGCGTGTGCGCGGTCAGCTATCTGAATACCACTCCGCTGGTCTGGGGCATGCTGCACGGCCCGCAGCGGGGACTTTTCGACCTCGAATTTCAGGTGCCGTCGGCCTGTGCGGACCGGATGGCCTCCGGGGCGGCGGACATCGGGATCGTCCCCTCCTTCGAGTTGACGCGGCAGGATCTGGAGATTCTTCCGGGGGCGGGCATTGCCTGCCGGGGGCCGGTGCGGAGCATCCTGCTGGTGTCGTCGTGCGCCGCCGGGAAGATCGCCACACTGGCGGCCGATACGAGCTCGCGCACGTCGGTCCAGTTGGCGCGGGTGATCCTGGAGGAACGCTACGGCGCCGAGCCCGAGTTGATTCCAATGGCGCCCGATCTGGAATCGATGCTGCGGGCGGCCGACGCGGCGCTGATCATCGGCGATCCGGCTTTACGGATCGAGGCGACGCGGCTTCCCTACCACGTATACGACCTGGGAGCGGAGTGGGTAGACCTGACCGGACTGCCGATGGTGTTCGCGGTCTGGGCGGGGAGGAAGGGCGTGGCGACGGCGGAAGTGGTGGAGGCATTTCAGGAATCGTGCCGCTACGGGCGCGGGCATCTGGAGGAGATCATCGTTTCCGAGTCGGCGCGGCGAGAGTTTCCGCAGGCGCTGGTCAGGGACTATCTGACGCGCCACATCGTTCACGAGCTGGAAGCGCGCGACTACGAGGGAATGGAACTGTTCCTCAAGAAGGCGGCGGGTATGCCGGCGGCGGCTGCCGGCGGACCGGCCGGCGGGGCCCGCCGGGTGCGGCCGGTCCGCCCGGTTTGACCCGCGCGGCGCCTGTCCCCTATACTGAAAGGCAGCGATGTATATCCTGGCGTTGGTGGTTCACACTATAGTTTGTATCTTCCTGATTATTGTCGTGTTACTGCAAAGCGGCAAGGCAGCGGACCTGGCGGGCGCGTTTGGCGGCATGGGTTCCCAGACGGCGTTTGGCCCGCGGGGCTCGGCGACACTGCTTTCGAAGGCCACGACTGTTTCGGCGGTGCTGTTCATGATCACGTCGCTGTCGCTATCGATACTGGCCACGCGAAGCGGCGGTGGAGGCTCGACGGTATTGCAGGACACGACGCGGAAGGGCGTCCCGACGAAGAGCCAGCCGGCTCCCACTCCGGTACCGGTTCCGGGCGCACCGATGAGCGTGACACCGGAAGGCGGCAAGCCGGTCCCGTTGCAATTGCCGCCGCAGCAGGGCTCTCCGGCGCCGGCGTCGCCAGTGAAGAAGTAGCACCCCAAAACGCGGAGGTGGCGGAATTGGCAGACGCACTAGCTTGAGGTCCCAACGCGCCACCGACCTATGTTATTGATTCTAAACCCCCGAAAAAATCATGTAGCTAAACGTGTAGCTAAAAACAGCCTGTGTGCGCCGGACGCACTAGCTGTCGTTCGCGCTTATGTTCCGGCCGTACGTTATGTGCGACGAGCCGCCCGTCGAGCGGGAATACCGGCCGGATGACGAGGCCATGATCGCGGCCCTGGCCGCGTTGCTGGAAGACGAGGAACGATAGGGTACAATGGGTTCCATGCGGAAGTGGCGATTTGGCAGAGACGGCCGGCCGAGGCGCGCCCCGCACTCCTCGATCCGCCGATGAAGCCGTGGTTGAAATTCTTCACGGTCTGATCGAAGACCATCGCGAAAATAGCAGTATGCGGGCGTGGCGAAATTGGCAGACGCACAGCCTTGAGGTGGCTGCGGGGGCAACCCCGTGGAGGTTCAAGTCCTCTCGCCCGCACCAAATCATTCGGGGAAAGCAGCGTTGGTCATCGAATAGACCTGAATTCCCCAGCTATCGCTCCACATTTCTTGGCTTGCCGTTAGCGCCCGTTATCATCAGGAACCCGCTCGTTTCCTTCGGCGCTTTTGGGGTTGGGCCAGCGGCCATGAGTACACTTCCCTTCTTGGGATCTGGCCCACTACTTACCGTCACCATGGGAACGTCGCTATGAATTGCGACGGCAGCGCGGATGACGGAATGAGAATCCCACATTCGCATCGCGGGACCATCATCCGTTAGCGCGATATCTGCACGAGGCCGCCCCTGTTGATCGTTGAGGGTAATCATCGCTTTGTCGTGCTCGTCCACCTGGATGGACGCACTGCTTTTCTGATCGGCCCCAAGTAAAACCACACCGGAATCGCCATCTGAAGAGAGTAGGGCGACGCGGCCACGGTGCTGATTGTCGAAGAGAATCAGGGTCGCACCTTTTTCCGCTTTCTCCAGAGTGGCGAGTTCCTGGCCCTCCGGCCCCCGCAAGATGAACCGCTCGGCCTCTACCGTCCGGCTGGAAGGCGTCTGCCCGATCAGTAGAGATGTGGCCACAGCGATGACACCAATGCCTATCGCGCTCCTGGTCCGCCATTGGAGCCTTCGTTCTAGCTTTTCGATCCTCGCATTTGCATCTTGATAATCAGATGACGCCATCAATGCTCCTTTTCTATGCCTTATGATAATCTCGTGACGGGCCGACGATTGCCGGGTTCAGCGGCTACGTTCTGCGCGGACTGTAGCGGATTTCGAGAAACGAACCGCTGGGCTGGAGGTTGCGTTGATGCTTTGAAAGCGCGAACCCTCCAAATTCGTGGTGTGGGTGGGGATGGAAGAACGCTGTCGAATGCGGTTGACGCGCTCGCCGAAGCGGTCTATTCTTAGATCATGATAGAGGGGCACCTCAAGATCGCGGCTCTGAACAACGCGTTCTACGTTTTGTTTTTTCCGCAGGACGGACGCGGTGGCGGCCCAGTCAAGGCGCACCCAATCCACGACGTATCGGACCTCAAGAGTTTCATGGAGCTCTTGGGCTGCCCGCTTTCTCCGCAACAGCTGCTCGATGCGGGGCAAGCTGGACCGATTGGATCGACGCCAGAAACAAAACATGCCTCGATAAGTTTGACCCTGTACAAGCGTTATTTTGGATAGCGCGCATCGTCGGCCGAACAACCGCTCGGGGGTCCATTCGTTGCCACCTCCCCACTAACGCGATTGGAACTATCTGTCAGTTGCCACCAGCCGCGTCGCCCGTCGCGCTTTAGCAGGCCGTCGCGAATCATGTGCAGCCTCTCCGTCTGGGCAGCGTGCCACCACCTTTCATCTCCATCCCGAAGCACGCGACGATCGGCAGGAGTCAGACGTTCCGCAAGATCACGCCTCAACACACACTTGAGCGTCGGTACATCCAAGGTCCCCTCTGCCGCACGAAGTTCAGCGAGAATGGGCTCTCTGAAATCGCGGTGTGGTGTGACTCGGCCTTGTCGTTCATAGGCCAACGGCTTTTCGATGCCTGGCGGCTCGATGCTGACACCAGCCAGGAACGCCAGCCGGATCACAGCGTCCGACACGCTATCATCCAGCGGAACGGCGACCCGCTTTAGGACGCTCCACGCTCGCTCATTTAACCGAACGAAGTGACCGGACGTATGCACTGCTCCTTTCCAGCGATCCAAACTTTTGTGGTTTTCGGTCGCTGACACGGCAGCGTATTGCATCCAAAACGTCACGTCAAAGCCATTCCGTCGAATTTCCACGGAATGCAACCAACTCCGACGTGAGAAGGCTATTTGGAAGGTCGAGATTCCCAGGCAGAACGAGTATGATACGTTGTATCAAATCGGAGTCGGAGGAGCCGCAAATGTAGCCGACATGTAGCTAGAAACTGGGGAAGAAACTAGTGCGTCTGCCTCGCCGAATTCTCCGTGCTGGGGGCCCGTCCGAGGCGTTGACTCGGCCGTAAGTTATTGAAAAATCGGGCTGTAAGCGGCGCTGAATTCGCAGACGCACTAGCTTTTTTCTCTTGAAAACAAACGAGTTGGCAGGTTCTTTGCCTTGAGGTGCTAGCGGGAGCAATCTCGTGGGGGTTCAAGTCCCCCTCTCCGCAACAGATTTGGCCCTGTAGAATCAATTAACTACAGGGCCTTTTTCTTCGCGTGCCAGATACGTGCCAGGATAGACCGCCTCAAACAACCGCGTGATCCTCTGCGATTTGAGCTATCAGGAATTCAGAAGGCGGGTTACGCCGGTCGTGCTCGATGTCGTTCAGGTACTGGGCTGAGATCGGCAGACCGTCCTCCTTTTTGATCTTGCCAGCCAACTCCTTCTGGCTCATGCCGACTGCTCTCCGCGCTTCTGCAATGATCGTACCGAAAGTTTTCATGGCTTACCCTCAGTATAATCCGCTGATTAGCGTATCAAAGCACTTTCTTAGGCCGACGTTTCAGTCCTGACGTTTCAAAACCTCGGTTCGGGAAACTGCCTAGGAAGCGTAACATTGGCGCTCCGTCAAGGATTTTCAGTTCCGTGGCTGGCGCTGATGGCCGAATGTTCACGGGTTCACGAGCTTGACGCCCGAAGCCAGGGCCGCTTTTTTCAGCGGTTCATCGGCGGTAGCCAAGGGGAGATCGAGTCGCCGGGCGAGGTCGAGATAAGAAGCGTCGTACGCTGTCAACTGATGCTTTCGCGCCAAGGTTTCCAGCGACAGGCTGGTCCAGAGATCCTGATGCTCGACGCGGATCGGCAGCAACCGGAGACTCTGCAAATACTCGCTGATTTGCGCTTCCGTAATTCGCTTACGCCGGGCGAACGAGACGAAGATGCTATTGGCAATTTCGAACGGCCAGATTTCCGGCACAAGCGCATCGGCCTGCTCGAGCCGCTTGAGCACGGCGCGGCTGTAGGGTGTGTTTTCGGTTGGATCACCGGGAAAGCACCACGAAAAAGCGACGGAAGCGTCAAGTACGAAGGATGCCACTAGATCCGATGTCCTTCATGAAGGAACTCGCGGGTGATGGGCTCGCCCAAGCTGAGGTTGTGACGCTCTCCAAACTCCATCATGCGGCGAACGGCTTCGCGCCGGGCGTTGGGATCGGGTTGCGCCTCATGGGGAAGCGTGGCAAGGGCCGAGTCGAGAACCTCGTCCACCGAGCGGTAGCGACCGGTGGCAAGCTGCTCGTTAATGATCCGCTCCTGATCGGGCTTGAGTTGGATCGTCATATCCGTAACGTACGCCCGTTTCCTTATGGCGTCAACTCCATGATCGCATTTCGGCGAGGGGTAGCTCCACTGCCGGACGACGGCTGATGCCGCAAGCATGGGAGGCATTTCGTGTTCGAAACTGTTCGAGGACGTTCGACCGAATTCGACGGTGTTCGACGAATTCGCGGCTAAGGTTCGAACGCGCTCGAACATCCTCGGACAACAGAGCGCGCGCAAGCGCGCGATGGTCCGCTGTTGTTCGCGCGCCGTCGGCGGCGCGGCACCAACCTAACGCTCCGCGTTAGAAATGGTGTCCTTTTCGCCAACGCTCGAAACGCCGGCAGACCCTCCGCATGCCGACCGGAATCTCAAACGGTTCCTTGGCCGGCCAGAAGTCCGGAATGGCTTCTTACTCGAGTGGATTTGGATCCCTGAACGCTACGGCGCTACTGCTGATCTGAGCCGTCGAACGCCTGTCAGGGTGGGGGCATGGCTCCTCGGGTCCCACATTTAGCAACCGACCCAGGGAGCCTGTCAACCTTGGTCCGGTCTCCAGATCTTGGCTGGTCGCCCAGCCTTTCCTAACACCTGTTCCGAACAGCCCTGTTGACGAGCTCCGGATCAGGTTCAGCACCTTCGCGCCGCCAACCGCAAACGCCGCACTCGTGTGCCGGAAAAGCCGGTCGATTCCAACTTGTGGATCTACTCGCTGCGCAACGTCCGGGCGGGATCGATCCGCACGGCACGAATGGCGGGCGGGAGCGCCGCCAGAACGGCGGCGCCGAGCAGCGTCAGAAGCGGCGCGGCGACGATTCCCAAGTCGGTGGCCCTGACACCGAAGAGCAGGGTCTCGACTACTCGCGCGCTGGCGATGCCTCCGGCTACACCGGCGGCCGCGCCGAGCGAGACCATGGCGAGCATACCGGTGGTGACCCGTCGCACCACGTGGGCGGAGCGCGCGCCGAGCGCCATGCGGATGCCGATCTCGCGCCGCTGCCGGACCACCGAGTAGTTCAGCACGCCGTAGAGGCCGATGGCCGCCAGCACCAGCGCTAATACGGCGAAGAAGAACGACAGCGTGGCGAGGAGGCGCTCGTGAATCATCTGCCGGCGGACCAGCCCGCTCTGGAGATCGATGTTGCGCACGCGGAACCCGGAGCGCGCCTGCGGCACGGCGCGGCGCAATATGGGCGCCAGAGCGCGCGGATCGCCGACGGCGCGGACGATGAAGGTGGCCCCGTTTCTTTCCTGAATGGGAACGTAGACGACGGGACGGATGACTTCGCGCACATCGGAGTAGGCGGCGTCACGGACCCAGCCGACAATCCGCATGGCCGCGGAGACGTCTTTTTTCTGCCACACTTCGACCGAGCGGCCCACCGGGTTCCGGCCGTCGAAATACTTGCGGGTGAAGGCCTCGTTGACAATGCCGACACCGGCGAGCGGCTGGTCGCCGCCCTTCACGCGCGGTGGCAGGTCGCCGGGACGGAAGTCCCGCCCATCGACGAAACCGATGCGCAGGGTTTCGAAAAAGCCGGGAGACACGTCGAGGAAGTACGGCGAGCGGGGCTCGGCGGCCTGGCCAGGCACGCGCACGCTGGCGGTCCAGTGGTTGCCGCTCAACAGCGTCCAACCGGAGACGGCAATGGAATCCACTCCCGGCGTCTGGCGCAGGCGGGCGGCGACTTGCATCCAGGTATCCGGATTCTGTTCTTTGCCGGCGGAGCCGACCTCCATGGCGAGAACGCGCTGGTACGAGAATCCGAGGGGGCGGTTCGACAGGCGCTGGAAGGTGGCGACGAAGAGTGCGGCCATGAACAGGACCAGGACGCAGAGGGCCATCTGGCCGGCGATCAGCGAGTTCATGAAGCCGCGCCGGGAATGCGGATCTTCGCCGCCCTTGAGCGCGGCCACGGGCTTGACGGACGAGGCGCGGAGGGCCGGGGCCAGTCCGAAGCCGAGCGCGACCAGGACGGTGAGCGCGACGCCGAACGCGAGGGCGCGCCAGTCGGCGCCGAGAACGAGGCGCACGGGAGCTTCGGGAGGCGCCAGCATGGACACGACCAACGGCGCCGACCACCAGGAGAAGAGAGCGCCCGCGGCGGAGGCGAGGACGGCGAGCAGCGTGCTCTCCACCAGCACCAGTTGGATCAAACGCCACTTTCCGGCGCCGATGGAGACCCGCAAGGCCATCTCGCGGGCGCGCGCCGCGGCTTGGGCGGCGAGCAGATTGCCGACGTTGGCGCAGGCGACCAGGAGGACGAGCGCCACGAGCGACGCCAGGATGAGAAGCGGACGGCGGTATCCCCTCTGCAAATCCGAGGCTCCGGAGGCGGCGGGAAGCAGCAGGATCGACTCGCTGAGGAACTGGTCGATCACGCTCTTGGGCGTGTTCGGCAGAAAGTTCTCGAGGCGCTGGAGGTGTTCGTTGGCGAGGGCCGCCTGCAACGGCTGGCGAACCTGCTCGGGCGCGACACCTGTCGCAGGGCGCACCCAGATGCGAAACCAGCTCCAGCCGGGGCTATCGATGGCCTGCACGTTCATCATGGCCGGAAGGAAGACGTCGGTGACGACGCCGGGCTCGGTACCGGTGAAGCCTCTGGGGGCGACGCCGACGATTTCGTAGGCGACGTTGGCGTACCGGAAGGACCGGCCGACGATGTTCGGGTCGCGGCCGAAACGCCTGGTCCAGTAGTCATGGCTCAGCACGGCGACCGGATGCGCGCCGGGCATGACATCGTCATCCGGCGTGAGCAGGCGGCCGAGAGCGGGCTGGAGGCCGAAGACGCCGAACATGTTGCCGGAGACGTACTGCCGGTAGAACTTTTCGGTTTCGCCGGAGGATCCGAACGTGGCGTCCTGACGCGAGCTGTAGCCGACCACCATCAAGTCGGCGCGGCCGGCCAGGGTTTCGCGGTAGCGGCGAAAGGTCGGATAGTCGAAGTCGTCGCGGTGGTCGGGGTGGCCATCGCGGGGGTCGATCATGGTGTTGCCCAGATAGAAGAGGCGCTCGGGCTGGGCGATGGGCAAGGTGCGGAGCAGGACGGCGTCGACGAGGCGGAAGGCGGCGGTGGTGGCGCCGGTGGCCAGGGCGAGCGAGAGAATGGCGGCGGCGCTCACGGCGCGGTGCTTGTTGATCTGCCGCCAGCCGAACACGATATCCGAGGCCAGGGCATC
The DNA here is from genome assembly GCA_035638575.1 of Bryobacteraceae bacterium. Lineage (GTDB taxonomy): Bacteria > Acidobacteriota > Terriglobia > Bryobacterales > Bryobacteraceae > DASQZT01. The sequence continues at coordinate 91,881 of DASQZT010000211.1, read as the reverse complement.
GAGCCGGGGCAACAATTTGATGTCGCGGCTCTGCTCGCGGTAGTGGAGCGCGGCTCCCAGGGCGTGCCGCGCCTCCGCGGCGGAACGTCCCCGGCCGATCGCTTCCTCGACATGCGAGGCCAGCTCCTCTTCCAGTTCGGCGTCGAGGCGCCGCTGGCGGAACAGATTGGCAAATCGTGTCATCCAGGACATGGCTATTCTCCTCAGGCGAGGTTGAGGACGCGTTGGACCGCGCCGGTGACCGCCGTCCATCGAGTCTCTTCGCTCGCGAGCTGTTTGCGGCCCAGCGCCGTCAATTCATAGACGCGCGCCCGGCGGCCGCCCTCTTTGGCGATCCACTTTGCGCGAACGGAACCGGCGTCTTCCATGCGATGCAGAGCGGGGTAGAGCGAACCCTCTTCCACGCGCAGGACTTCGCCCGAAATCTCCTCGATGGCGGTCATGATGGCGTAGCCGTGCAGCGGCGCGCGCCGCGAAAGAATCTTCAGCACCAGCAGATCGAGCGAGCCTTGCAGGGTATCGGTTTTGGCCATACCGAGCTATCTTAATACAAAGACAGCTGAGGAGTAAAGCCACGGCGAGGTTGCCCGGTCATTAGACCGTGCCCATGCGAATGAGCCGCTGGGCGTGCTTCAAGGCCTCGGGAGTCAGCTTCTGGCCGGAGAGCATGCGGCCGATTTCGCGGGTGCGCGCCTCGGCGTCCAGCTCGTCCACCACGGCCACCGTGCGGCCCGCAGACTCGCGCTTCTCCACGCGGTAATGATGGTCCGCGAAGCAGGCGATCTGCGGCAGGTGCGTGACACAGAGCACCTGGTTGGCGGCGGCCAACTTCTTCAGGCGGCGCCCCACGCCTTCGGCGGCGCTTCCACCCACGCCGGCGTCCACCTCGTCGAAGATCAGCGTGCGGACATGCGCCAGCTTCGGTCCGGCCAGGCAGGTTTTCAAGGCCAGCGCGATGCGCGAAATCTCGCCGCCGGACGCCACTTTCTCGAGCGGGCGCGGCTCCTCGCCGAGATTGGGCGACACCAGGAAATCCACGCGGTCGGCGCCTTCCTCACTCCATGCGGCGGGCGCGATCTCGACGCGGAACGCGGTGCGCTCCATGGCAAGCTGCGCCAGCTCGGCTTCCACGCGCTTCTCCAGCTTGCGCGCGGACGCGCGGCGGCGCTCGGTCAGGCCGGCCGCCAGCTTCTCGAATTCCTCGGAGAGCCGCTTGCGCTCTTTGCGCAACTCCTCCATGCGCTCGCTGGCGTGCTCCACGGAAGAAATGTGCTGCCGCACGTCGTCGAGAAAGCCGAGAATCTGGGCGATCGACTGGCCGTATTTGCGCTTGAGCCGGTCGATGGCCTCCAGCCGCGTTTCCACTTCCTCCAGTCGGGACGGGTTGGCCTCCAGGCGCGAAATGTAGTCGCGCAGCGCGTAGGAGACCTCCTGCAGGCTGAGGTCGGCCGCCTTCAGGTGCTCGCGAAAAGGCTCCAGGGACGAATCGATGCGGCAAAGCTCGTCCACGCGTTTGGCCGCCTGGCGGGTGAGCGAGAGCGCCGATTCGGGGCTATCGTAGACCGCGGCGTAGGCCGTCTCGGCGCTTTCCTGCAAGCGCGCCACGTTCTGCAAAACGCGCCGCTCGTTGTTGAGGGCGGCGTCCTCCTCGGGGCCGAGCGCGGCGCTTTCGATCTCCTTGCGCTGGAAGGACCACAGGTCGAGCAACTGCAGTTTTTCCTGCTCCAGGCGCTCGATCTCCTCCAATTCCGCCGCGGCGGCGCGCCATTTTTGAAAGACGGCGGAAATGCGGCCGAGCAGCTCGCCATGGCAGGAGAAGACGTCCAGCATCTCGCGCTGGGCGTCGGGGGAAAACAAAAGCTGCTGATCGTGTTGCCCGTGGATATCGGCCAGGTAGGGCGCCAGCTCTTTCAGCAGGGAGGCCGCGACGGGGCGGCTGCCGACGAACGCGCGCGACTTCCCGCTTGCCAGGATCTCGCGCTCGATGAGCAGCTCGCCGTCCTCGATTTCGAGGCCGGCGGGCTCCAGCAGGCGCCGCACCATGGCATGGTCGTGAACATCGAAGATGCCGGCGATGCGGGCGCGCGCCTCGCTGGTGCGGATCATGTCGGCCGACGCGCGGCCGCCCAGCAGCAGGCCGACGGCATCGACGACGATGGACTTCCCGCTGCCGGTTTCGCCCGTCAGCAGGTTCAGCCCCGGGTGGAAATGCACGCGCAACCGCTCGACCACCGCGTAGTTTTCTACCACCAGCTCCAGCAGCACTGAGTCGATTGTGGCACAGACCTTCGGGCGCGCGCCGCGGCGGTTCGACTCTACAGGCGTTCCAGAAGGCCGGTCAGCAGTTTATAGAAGGGGCCGACCGAGGAGATCTTGATCCGCTCGCTGGGGCTGTGGACATCGACGATGTGCGGGCCGAAGGAGATCATCTGCATCCCGGAGTATTTCTCGCCGATGACCCCGCACTCCAGACCGGCATGCATGGCGATGAGCTCGGGCTTCCTGCCGAGGACATCCTGGTGAACGGCCAGGGCGGTGCGGACAATGTCGCTCGCGGGCTCGGGTTTCCAGCCGGGATAATCGCCGGACTGCGTCACTTCAAACCCGGCGAAGCGGAATACTGTGGCGACCATGCGGGCGGCGGCGCGCTTGCTGCTCTCGATGGAGCTGCGCTGGCTGGTGGCGATCTCGACTTCGTCCTGGCTGGTAGCGACAGTGGCGAGGTTGGTGGACGTCTGCACCAGGCCGGGAATATCGGGGCTCATGGCCAGAACGCCGTGATGCTGACCGGCCAGGATGCCGGCGATCACGGCGGCGTCGGCATCGGCGATGACCTGCTCCGGACGCCCGGCGGATTCGACGGAGACGCGGAGGCCGGGATCGAAGGAGCCGAGATCGGATCGGGCCTCGGCTTCGTAAGCCGCCAGCAGGGACTTCAATTGCTGCGCGTGGGCGGAGTCGAGCACCACGACGGCGGAGGCTTCGCGCGGGATGGCGTTGCGCTTGCTGCCGCCCTGGATGGCGGCGACGGCGAGGGGCAGGCGGTCCTGGAGAGCCAGGAGCGCGCGGCCGAGGATGCGAAGGGCGTTGCCGCGGCCTCGATGAATGTCGACGCCCGAGTGTCCGCCGGCGAGGCCCGAGACCTTGATGCGCCACGCTTCGCCGGAAGGGGCGGGGCGGCGCGCGATCTTGCGCCGGGCGACGGAGTTGACGCCGCCGGCGCATCCGATGCAAAGGGTGTCCTCCTCTTCGTTGTCGAGATTGAGGAAGTACCTGGAGTGGAGGAGTCCGCCGGGGAATTGCGAAGCGCCGGTGAGGCCGCTCTCTTCGTCGATAGTGAACACGAATTCCAGGGGGCCGTGGGCGACGGCATCGCTTTCCATGACGGCGAGCGCGGCGGCCACACCCACGCCATTGTCGGCGCCGAGAGTGGTGCCATCGGCTTTGAGCCAATCGCCATCGACCACCAGGCGGATGGGTCGGTATCGAAGTTGTGGCTGGTGCCTTCGTTCTTCTCGCAGACCATGTCCAGGTGGCCCTGGATGGCGGCCGGGACAGCGGCTTCGCGTCCGGGGCGCGCGGGCTTGCGGACGACGGTATTGCCGACGGAGTCCTGAACGGATTGGAGGCCCAGACGGCGAGCAAGGGCTAGCACATAATTGCGGGCCGCGGCTTCCTTCTCCGAAGCGCGGGGAATGGCCGCGAGAGCAGCGAAGTGCTTCCAGACGGCCTGGGGTTCGAGCTGGTCTAAGGCTGTGGACATGGCCGGAATCAATGTTAGCGTACGGCGCGGCGGGGGTGGGGAGCCCGTGTGGTGCTAATTCGAGAAGAAGACCAAAGTAATCACGTCCCGCGAGTTCATTCAGGAGCGTGGCACCGCATCTGATACCGTGAAGAGGTTCTTCCAGCACGACGCCCGGCGTCATGAGCGTCGTTAGGCCCTTGACGGGGCAGGCCAGGAGAATCACTGTGCGCTTGGTAAACTATTAAAAGAGCGTCACTTATGTCAGAAGAACCAAAGGAGCGTGGGATCTGGGCCGAACTGTACGTGCGGGATTTTCTGGCCCTGCCGTTTATATCTGGGTTCGTGTTCCGCGGCCCGCAAACCATCGATGGTACACAAAAGGAAGTTGCGGATTTTCTCATCGCGTACCCCGGCGTTGGCATATTGATGTCCCAGAAAACGCAACAGGACGTGCTCGCCCGCGATGCTGACAAGAGTTTATCGTGAGCGCTGAAGGGGGCGAAGAAAGCGGCTTCCCAACTACGCGGTGCGTTGCGCACGGAACGTGGAAAGCCCGTCTGGTGCGACCACCCGCGGAGGGGACGGGTCGAGCTTCCGGAGGGGTTGCCTAAAATCAATCACGGCATCGTCCTCGTCGAAGTGTTGGAGCGCGTCGATCTTAATACCCAGGCTGACAATCTTCCGCTGCAATATCAAGGTACACCCATCACGTACCTCTCGCTCAAGGACTTCCTGAACCTCGCGGTTGAACTGAGAACTGCACCGGAGGTCCTCGCCTATCTGGACGCCAGGCGCGCCTTGCCATACACGGATTTGCGGATCATTGGTGATGAACGGGCGCTGTTTGAGTTCTGCTTGTTGCACGGCGGCAGTTTGGCTGGCTGCGCGGGGAAGGCCGACGCGGCAATTGCAGTTGCGGCGCGGCGCGATGAGTTGGACCGGGCTTTGAAATCGAAATGGGAACATGACCAGTACAGCTTACTGCTGGAAGACGTGGCCGACCAGCTCGCGACCCGCCGTCAAGACTATGCGGCTGGCCTGTCCGCCGAGGCACTCGCCTGGTATGATGCGCCGGACCAACGCAGCAGTTACCTGGAGATGCAGGCGGTGCTCGCGAATCTTCGCTTGCGGGAACGGTCGAAGCTTGGCCACGCGTTCCATGGAGCAATCGAGAAGCGCGACAGTTCCGGGGACAGGTTCACCTACGGGGCACTGCACTTTGACTCCAAGCCCGAATGGGTATTCGTGTTTGGCTCCTGCGCTGGTATAGAGCCTGCGAAACTGGCTGAACGAACGCAGATTTTGATGGTGGCTGCGATGGCGTTCTACCGCAAGACCCACTGCCTGCTTATCATTGACCGTGAGAAGGCGAGTTACGAAGTGGGGCTTAGGATTCAGCCGTCGCCGCCTTCATCACCTACGCAACGTGCGCTCGGAGATCGTCGATTCGGCCATCTCCGAATGACTGATGGTGAACTCGCGCTCGTGCCGGGCTAGGGGAAGGGACGCAGCCGAAACGAGCCTGCCAGCGACATTCGTTAACCTTCGCGCTGCTCGCGGAGCCATGTGACGTAGTTTTGAAGGGATGTTTGGAAGAATTGCACGCCGCTGCCCACAAGCTTCGCGAACGTCGCCGTTGCGCTCTCATCGGGGTTAACGACTATCACCGGCAATCGCTTGTGCCCCTCCTTGCGAGTCGAATTATTACGTTGAATCGCCCGCCCGATGACGAGCCTCGCAAACTGATCTTCCCGAGGTAGCGAATACCCGATGATGTAGAGTTCCGTTGCCGCCGCTACCGCACGGTAAACGTCTCTCCACACTCGCTGGAGGAATCCGCCGAACTTCTTTACCGATAGCGGCGGGACGATGAACGAAGGGTACTGCAGCAAATCAGGGTTCTGGGCGAGCTGAAAATAGGGATAGAAGTAGACTCCTGTAGCCCTGTGCCGCATTTCCTTCAGGAGCTTCTTGTCGCTAGGAAGATTGCTTTTCTCAAACCAGTCGATGGAGCCGTGCGGTTTTAGCAGTACGACGGAATCGCGGGATGACGAGTAGGTATACACCGGAGAGCTGTTCTCGTCGCGCTCTTCGAGAGCAAGATCGATCATGAAGTCCCAATTAAAGCTGACGATCACATCGCCCGGGCGTACCAGTTCGCGAACCAAGGCAGACAGAACCCGTCTGTGGTCAGCGTCCGCCATGAATTCCCAGATGTATTCGGTTATCGCGCGCAGGCTGATGTCAGCAGCTTCCTGAAGTCTTGTCCGCGACCATCGCTGGCTTGCGATATAAGCCTCTCCATGGAACTCCTTGGCCATCTCCACTAAATTCAGGAAATCCTCGACGTTTGGATAATTCGACAGGTCCTCACTGAATCCCGGATACAGATAGCGCAGCAGATCGTGGACCTTATCGGCGCGCTCGGCATTTCGTTTTGCAAGGCGCTGCATGGCCTCCCGAAGGATGTCCCGCGCGACGGCTATCCCACACGATGCGGATGCCCCAGCCCCAAGAATGAAGACACGTCCTCGCCGTCTTCTGGCGACATTCTGCTTCCGCTTCGGTTTCGCCTTGGTTTCCGCCAACTAGGTCCGTCCCTCGCAGTTGCCGTTACATGAACTTCCGTCGCTTGAACGCTTTTACATCGGCGCTGGTTAAATCAAACCACTCGCCGTTTTTCCGGTTCGTGTCAAACCTGTTATGCCAGTATGCCTCGATGCCAACCGGATCATCGGTGCGAATAAAATGAACCGTATTGAGCTTATCCGGCATCTGTATTGCGAGATCGCGTTCTCGACCACCAACGTGGCCGGTTCGGCCAATCTTGTAGTAACGGCCAGACTTCATCAGGTATACGAAACCATAATTCTCTTCCGGCTCAACATCGTCATCGGCCGGAAGTGGATCAGGCGCCTCAATCGCAGTACACAGGGTCACGACATCGTCGTAGCCTACTCGCTCTCTGCAATACTCCTGAATGCGCGCAGCGAATTCGTGCTTGGAGCCAAAGCGGGTAAAGGTATTGTGCCACGGAAAGCCGGGCGTGCGACGGGCTTTCAGCTTCACCTCATTCGCAGTCGGAAACTTGCCCAGCTCGCGCATCAACCCGACAAATTTCTCGATCAGATCGTGTTCGTCGAGCGCCCCCTGCATCCGATTTGGCTCGAGTCCGCTTTCACGCACAGCATCACCCCACCTCGCCCAATGCTTCCCAAGCCAGTCCGACTCGTTTATTCCGGTCTCTTGATAGAATCGTTCCTTGCCGAGCGGCTTGCCACCGTTCGCTCTCGCAGTTCGCTTGATTTCCTCAAGAATGTGCCGCTTGTCCATATTTGCCGCCGACCTAAGGATTCAGCGTATCCGGTCGCGCGCATGCTGGCAACCCGTTCCCGCACGGCAGGAGTTCGCGGTTCCGAGTAGGGCGGGTAGGCGAGCGTGCTCCTTAGAGCTAACTGGGCAGTTCGACATCAAATAAAGCGATTCGATTTCTGAAGCTCCAGAAACCCTCGTCACCCCGATAACGCACGCGGCTCGGTAGTGCTACGTTGTAGGAGTTGCAGTTCCCGTGCAAACCATGTCCAGGTGGCCCTGGATGGCGGCCGGGACAGCGGCTTCGCGTCCGGGGCGCGCGGGCTTGCGGACGACGGTATTGCCGACGGAGTCCTGAACGGATTGGAGGCCCAGACGGCCGGCAAGGGCAAGCACATAATTTCGGGCCGCGGCTTCCTTTTCCGAAGCGCGGGGAATGGCCGCGAGAGCAGCGAAGTGCTTCCAGACGGCCTGGGGTTCGAGCTGGTCTAAGGCTGTGGACATGGCCGGAATCAATGTTAGCGTACGGCGCGGCGGGGGTGGGGAGCGCTAGTTCGAGAGGGGCGTCTTCTCGGCGTGGTCCACGACGATGACGTCCATAGGACCCTTGCGCATCTCCAACTTCAGGCCGAGCTGCTCCTGGATCGCATCGAACAGGGTGGGGCCTTCCGGGACGGCGGCAGCCGCGGCCTCGACACCCTCGCCCTGCTTCGGCGCCCGCTGATTCAGGGGCGTCCACTCCAGGTTCACATCGTACAGCCCCTCGAGCCCTGTCATGTCCATGATGGGTCTGCTGGTGAAGCGTCCCAAAAGAACGATCAGGGTGTTGATCGACACGCGGCGCACGGCAATCCGGCCCTGCCGGACTTCATTGCCCGCATCGCCAGCGCCAGCCGCGGCCGGGCGGAGCTTCGATCCCTTTTTGCCGGCCACCAAGGCGAGGTAGGCGAGTTCCCTCTGCTCATGGTGCAGCGTGAGCTTGAATCGCTCCTGGAGTAAGTTCAGAATCATGAGACGGAGCCGGTCTTTGGGTGTCTCGGGCGGCGCTTTGCCCACGATATCGAAGAGCACATCCCTCGACTTGATCCAGTCGGGCCCCGCAATCTGACTGTCGTTGTTGATTTTGAAAGCGAACCGCAGACACTCGGTAAGGGTGACGTTGGTCAGGGTCACACGGCCGTGGAGAGTGTTGCCCAGGTCGACCGGGTAGGGCGGCGACGGCTGAGCGGGCTTCAGCGATGCAACGTCAAAAGACGGAGCGGCGGCGGTTTGTGCGCCGGCCAGGGGCGGGGTTGCGAGGCCAACACCAATCACGACGAACGCGGCGGATATTACACGGGTCAGGCGGGCCCTCCTTCGGCATGTGCTAAAAAACTAGCATCTATTGGGCGGGGGTGTCAAGCGGGGTGGGCTGCGGCAGGTGGAGAGTTCGCCAGGTCCGGCGGTGGTATCATGCTCTAACCGGCACTATGAGCCCACAGGTTTCGATCGCCCACTATCGCATCACCTCCAAGATCGGCGAGGGTGGCATGGGCGAGGTGTGGCGCGCCACCGACACGAAGCTCAACCGCGAGGTGGCCATCAAGATTCTGCCGGAGGCGTTCGCGGGGGATGCCGACCGCATGGCGCGGTTCACGCGGGAGGCGCAGGTGCTGGCCTCGCTGAACCACCCGAATATCGCGGCGATTTATGGCGTGGAAGAGCGAGCGCTCATCATGGAGCTGGTGGAAGGCCCCACGCTCGCCGAGCGCATCGCCCAGGGTGCCATGCCGCTGGAAGAGGCGCTGCCCATCGCGAGGCAGATCGCGGAGGCGCTGGAGTATGCGCATGAGCGCGGCATCATCCATCGGGACCTGAAGCCGGCCAACATCAAGGTCACCAGCGAAGGGCGCGTGAAAGTGCTGGACTTCGGACTGGCGAAGGCGATGTCCAGCGACGGGGCGGCGGCATCCGATCCGAAGGCCTCGCCCACACTAACCATGCGCGCCACGGTTGCGGGCACGATCCTGGGGACCGCCGCGTACATGAGCCCGGAGCAGGCGCGGGGACAGACGGTGGACCGGCGGGCGGATATCTGGGCATTCGGCGTGGTGCTGCACGAGATGCTGACGGGCCGGCACCTGTTCGCCGGTCCGACCATTTCGGACACGCTGGCGGCCGTGCTCAAGACGGAGCCGGACGTGGCGGCGGTTCCGGCGCTGTTGCGGCCGATCGTGGAGCGCTGCCTGCGCAAGGAGCCGCGCCGGCGGTGGCAGGCCATCGGCGACGTGCGGGTGGCGCTGGAAGAGGGAGTGCCGGCGGCCTCTGTCGCGGAGCCGCGCCCGAACGTGCTTCCCTGGGCGGTTGCCGGTGTGCTGGCGCTCGCGATGGCGGTTGCACTTTGGGGGCCGTGGCGCGATACGCGGCCGGCCGGGCAGCCGCCGATGCGGCTGAGCGTGGATCTGGGCCCGGATGCGGTGGCGGGAACAAATATCACCGCCGCCATCTCGCCCGATGGCACGCGGCTGGTGTTTCCGGCGCGCGGGCCGGATGGCAAACAGCAACTGGCGACGCGGCTCCTCGAGCAGGCACAGGCAACACTGCTGCCCGGGACGGAGAACGGCAGGGATCCAATCTTCTCTCCTGACGGACGCGAGATCGGGTTCTACTCCGATGGCAGTTGGAAGGAGGTCTCTGTCCAGGGCGGCGCAGCGGTGACGCTGTGCGGTGCGCCTTTCGGATATGGCGCGGCATTGGGTAATGATGGAAGCCTCATCTTGTCCCGGGACCGGGAAGGTCAGCTTTTCCGCGTGCCTGCTGGAGGAGGGCCCATTCAGCCGGTGACGAAACTGGCCAACGGAGAAGCCACCCAACGCTGGCCGCAGATCCTTCCCGGAGGCCAATCCGTCCTCTTCACGGCGTCGGCCAATATCAACAACTTTGATGCCGCCAACATCGAGGCCGCATCCTTGAAGACCGGCGAGAACAAGATCCTGGTGCGGGGAGCCTACTATGGCCGGTACCTGCCCAGCGGCCACCTGGTGTATGTGCACCAGGGAGTTCTGTTCAGCATCGCTTTCGATGCCGATCGGCTGGAAGTTCAGGGCACGCCTGCTCCACTGCTGGAGGATGTGGCCAGCAATCCAACCTGGGGCAGCGGACAGTTCGACTTCTCGGGGGCGCCCTCCGGGCACGGCACGCTGGTGTATACCGCGGGTAAAGCGGCAGCGCAGAGTTGGCCGGTGGTTTGGCTGGAAAGCTCCGGAAACACGCAGCCGCTGCTGCCGACGCCGGGCGCCTGGTTCGTTCCCCGTTTTTCCCCCGATGGCGGGCGGCTGGCGGTGCAAGGGACCGCTGGCGGCGGCAGCGATATCTTCGTCTACGATTGGCAGCGCGGTACCATGATGCGGCTCACCTCCGCTGGGCAAGTGAACGTCCCCGTATGGACGCCGGATGGCAAACACATCGTGTTCGGCACGGTCGGGGCGGGTGGCTATGGCGTATCCTGGGTGCGGAGCGATGGGGCGGCGGAGGCGCAGCGGCTGCTGGACACCCATCAGAACGCAATTCCCTGGTCCTTCTCCCCCGGTGCCAAGCGTCTGGCCTATCATGAGGTGGATCCTCAAACGCAGGGCGACCTCTGGACGGTGCCGCTCGACACCAGCGATCCCGCTCATCCGAAGGCGGGCACCCCGGAGCAGTTCCTGCGGACGCCCGCCAATGAACTTGTCCCGGAATTTTCTCCCGATGGGCGCTGGATCGCGTACCGGTCCAATGAGTCCGGCGGGAATGAAGTCTACGTGCGGCCGTTCCCGGGGCCGGGTGGGAAGTGGCAAATCTCGACGGGAGGAGGCTTGTACGGCATCTGGGCGAACAACGGCCGGGAATTGTTCTACGAGACCGCGGACAACCGGATCATGGTGATGGAATACACCGTGGACGGCGATTCGTTCGTTCCGGGCAAGCCGCGCCTTTGGTGTGATCGCAGGCTTCCTTACACTGGGACATTGAATTTCGCTCTTCACCCGGATGGCAAGCGCTTTGCGGTGTTTCAGGCGCCGGAAGCCATCGTGGGCGAGAAGGGCTCGGTTCACGTGACGTTCCTGCTCAACTTTTTCGACGAGCTGCGGCGGAGGATTCCGGCGGGGAAGTGAGGGACCGCTTGCCGACGCGCGCGGGCCGGAAACTGGTGCTACCGTGTAGAGGTTGGAGATCCCTTGAAGATCCGATCCAGGAAGTTCGACGGCCGTTGCGCCAAACATAAGCGCTACAATCCGGCGGTGGACGGGCGCGGCGCCATCCGGGGCGGTTGCGCGCGCTGCAACCTGTTGTGCGAAATCTGGGAAGCCTCACTCAAACTGAATCAGCTGATCCGCAAGTTCGACCCGTCGCACGACGATCTGAAGCGGCCGCCCTCTCTCAAGGCGCCGGCGGCGGATCCGCGGCAGTTGAGCCTCATCGCGGAATAGCCACCAGGGCGCGCACCACAATCCACGATTTCTCCAGCGGGGAGAGCCGCACGCGGCGCGTAAACACGTCGTAGTTGCAGCGCTCGATGCGCTCGAGCAGGCGCGAGTAGATGGCAATCAGGGCCCACAACGACGGCCGGCTGCGCTGGTGAATCAGGTCCAGCAGGGGCCGCGACTCGTCGTAATAGGCCCGCGCCCGCGCGGCTTCGAAACGCATGAGCCGCAGAAAGGCCTCGCTGCGATTGCCTTCGCGCAGATCCCGCCCGGTGACGCCGAAGCGGCGCAGGTCTTCGGCCGGCAGGTACACGCGGCCGCGGTCGGCGTCTTCGCGGATGTCGCGCAGGATGTTGGTCAGTTGAAACGCCACTCCGCACTTCTCGGCCAGGGGCAGGGCGATGCGCGTGTCGAAGCCGAAGATGTGGATGGTGGTCAGCCCCACCACGGAGGCCACCTGGTAGCAGTAGCGGTAGAGCTGGTCGAAGGTTTCGAAGGAACGCGGCTCGAGGTCGGAAGCGACGCCGCTGATCATCTCGCGGAAATATTCGTGGGGGATGCCGAAGCGGCGCACGGTGTGGTGAAACGCGGGCCACACGGGCTGGCCGCTGAAACGGCCCTCGAGGGCATCCTCCATCTCGGCGCGCCAGCGGTCGATGGCCGCGCGGGAGGCGCCGGCCTCGTCGCTGAGGTCGTCGCAATAGCGCATGAAGGCATAGATGGCGCACATGGCCTTGCGCTGGTGCGCGGAAAGCAGGAGGAAGGAGTAGTAGAAGTTCTTGGCGCGGGTGCGGGCCACGCGGCAGCAGTACTGGTAGGATTGTTCGACCTCGCTCATCATGCCGCCCGGCGGAAGGCCACGCGCGCCAGCGAGCCCACCAGGAGCCGCACCCTTTCCGCTTTGGAGATCGCCGGCCGGGCCCTGAGTACATCGTAGCCCTGTTGCTCGATCTTTTCGAGCACCCGCATGCCGCCGCGGCTGAACAGGTCGATATCGAGCGCCAGGCGGCGGTCCACCGTGTTGGCCAGCGGCAGCCCTTCGAGGAACAGGCCGCGGGCCTTCTCCACGATCTCGCGCATGACTTCGCGGAAGGCGGGCGTGAAGCGGTGCTGCCGAAGCTCTTCGAGCGTGTAGCCGTGGCGCTCCATGACGTGTAGCGGGATGTAGACGCGGTCCTTGAGCAGGTCCACGGTGACGTCCTGCCAGAAGTTGGCGAGCTGGAGGGCGGTGCAGGTGGCGTCGGAGAGGCGCTGCCGCTCCGCGTCGGCATATCCGCACAGATAGAGCACCAGGCGGCCCACGGGGTTGGCGGAGTTGCGGCAGTAGCCGAACAGCTCGTCCCAGTCGCGGTAGCGGGTGACGGTCTGGTCCTGCACGAAGGCGTCGATGAGATCGGCGAATGGCTGGCGCGGAATGGCGTATTGCCGGACGGTGGGGAGGAGAGCGGCGAAAACGGGGTGGGTGGCGCGGCCCTGGTACATGGCGTCCAATTCGCCGCGCCACCATTCGAGCAGGCGGAGGCTTTCGGCGCGGTCGCCGATTTCATCGCCCAGGTCGTCGGCCCAGCGGCAATACGAGTAGACGTTGTAGAAATCCTGGTGGAGGCGTTTGGGAAGCAGGAAGCTCACCACGTGGAAATTCTCGTAGTGGTGAGTGGCCAGCCAGCGGGTGTAGGCCCGCGCATCCTCGGGAGAGTACTGGCGGGCCAGGGCCTCGGGCGACCGGACGAATTCGGCCGGCGGCAAGAACGCGGGTGCGTCCACGCCGGGCATTTAGGGAACGATGGCCGTTTTCAGGTGCCCGTTGTGGCTCATCAGGTGGCGCATGACTTCCAGCAGGTTGGCCAGGGGCTCTTCGCGGTTGACGAAGAACGACGCTGTGATGTGGCCGGCCGAAACCAGTTCGAGCGCCTTCCGGATATACGCCGGAGTGTGGTGGAAGCTGGCCTTGCAGGTGATCTCCGAGTAATGCAGCAGGGCGGTATCCAGGTTGACCTTGCTGTCGTTGGGGCAGCCGCCGAAGAAGTTGACGGTGCCGCCGCGCCGCACCATGTTGACGGCCCACTCCCACGTCCTGGGTTTGCCCACCGCTTCCAGGGCGATATCCACGCCGCGGCCGTGGGTCATCTCGCGGACGGTTTTGACGGGATCGTGGCCGTCGCGGGCCAGGATGAGCTCGTCGGCGCCCAGCGCGGCGGCGCGGTCGAGCTGCGTCTGGCGGCGCCCCACGGCGATGACGCGGCAACCGTACAGTTTGGCCAACTTGGCGAACATCAGCCCGATGGGGCCCAGCCCGATGATGGCGATGGTATCGCCGGCGCGGGGAGCCGTCTCGTCGAGACCGCGAACCACGCAGGCCAGGGGCTCCACCAGGGCCGCGTCGCTATACCCCACGTGCGGCGGAATCTGGTAGGTGTTGCTTTCGACAATGCGGGCGGGAATCCGAATGTACTCGGCATAGGCGCCATTGTTGAACAACAGATCCTCGCAGAGGTTCTGCAAATCGCGCCGGCAGAAGAAACATTTATCGCAAGGGGCCGAGTTGGACGCCACAACGCGCTGTCCAATGGAGAACTTTCTGACATCCTCGCCAACCGCGACTACATCGCCGGCCAGTTCGTGCCCGAACACAGCGGGGGGTACGATCATGCGAGCGTGATATCCGCGGCGGAAGACCTTAACGTCGGTGCCGCAGGTCAACGCCACTTTCACTCGTACGAGAATGTCTCCGCTTTGAATTTGAGGAACGGCCACCGGCTCCACCTGCAAGTGTTCCTTGCCGTAAAGCACAGCAGCCATCATGTGGCTATTCACTTATGACCACCTCTGTGGCTGAACGATTATTTTCAACGAATTAGGTCCTGGATGCAACGCCAAATCAAATCCTGAACGGATTTTAACCAACGGCAACCGATGGGAGATCAACTCCTCCAACGGCAGCCCACCGTTAAAAACCAGGTGTGCGGACTCCTGCTGCAGGTCCACTGATGCACTATAGCACCCGAAGAGTATTCTTTCACCTACGCAAATGTCGGCACCGGAAGCTTCGATACGCTCGGTGGCGGAAGTCTGGGCAAACAGCAGGATTCGGGCTCCGGGCCGGGAGCAGGCAATGGCCTGGTCGACGATCCCCCTGGTGGAGGTGGCCACGATGACGAGGTCGGCTCCACGTCCCTCGGTGAGCTTGCGGACTTCGGCGACGATGTCGATGGCTCGGGGGTCCCACGAAAACTCCGCGCCGCAGCGGCTGGAGATGGCGCGGCGTTCGGCGATGGTGTCGGTGGCGGCCACTCGCGCGCCAGTGCGCCTGACCAGCATGGTGAACATCAGGCCAATGGGGCCTTGTCCGAGAACCACGGTGAAATCATCCGGTTGCGGATCGCACTGCACCACGGCTTTAAGGCAGGTGTTGAGCGGCTCGACAAGCGTCGCGCACTCGAAGGAAACTCCGTCCGGGATTTTTTCCACACCGCGCTCGACGATCCACTCCATGACCCGGACGTACTGCGCGAACCCGCCACCGGCAGGCTCGAAACCGGCGGTGATTCCGACCCTTTTGTACGTCAGGCACTGCGCGTAGATCTTGCGGCGGCAGTAGAAGCAGCTCATGCACGGGATGTGGTGAAAGGCGACAACGCGGTCGCCCGGACGAAATCTCTGGACCCCGGCGCCCACCGCCGCCACCACGCCGGCCGTTTCGTGGCCGAAAATCCGCGGCGGCGCCAGCAGGTTGTACTCGATCTTCTTGAGATCGGTGTGGCAGATGCCGCAAGCCTCCACGCGGATGAGGATCTCGCCGGGGAGAATGACGGGGGTAGGGATCTCCTCGACATCGACCAAGCTCTGGCCGCGGTACACGGCTGCGTGCATGGTCTGCGGAATGGCAGTCGGATCACAATCGGCAGTCGGCAAAAAAATCCCCCAGGGCGCGCGCAGCTCGAATCGAGCGGTTTCGCAACCGTAGCAGCTCCGGCAAGCAAACGGTTGGCCGGCGCAAGGCTCTCCCTAAAAGGAATATTGTATCGAAATGCCCGTTGTCGCGCATCGAAAGGTTGAAATCGTTCGCCATAGTTTCGCCTGCAAGATCGGTGACGGCCTTCACGCAATAGAAGGGCAGGCCCAAAGCGGCGGCGCGGGGGGCCACTCCGGCGGCCTCCATCTCGACGGCGCAGGCGCCCGAGGAGCGGAGTTGCCCCTTCTCTTCGGCGGTGCGGGCGACGTGATCGATGGAGCATACCGTCCCGGCGTGGAAGGGCGGGCCGGTTACGGGCATCGCGGGATAGCGCCGGCCGGCGGCGGCGACGCAGTCCGCCACCACAATATCGGCGATCGCCAAACCCTCGTCCAGCGCGCCGCAGAAACCCGCGCTGACGACGGCCTCCGGGCGAAACCACTCCGCCGCGGCATCCACGGCGGCGGCGGCGCGCGTTGCGCCAACCCCGTTGGCCGCCAGCAGCAGTTCGTGGCCTCGAAGCTTCGCGCTCCGCGCCCACTGAACGGGCAGCGGCTGGCGGCGGGCTCCATCAGAACGCGCCAGCAGGCCGGAAAACTCCCTGGGATCGGAGGCCACGATCAGAAGCTTCATCGTTCCTCCCGCAGGCCGGAGGCAATGGTCATCCCCGGCCCTTCTGAAACCACTCGACAGCGCGGGCCAGGGCCTGGTCGGCGGGGCCGGGGTTGAAGCCGAGGTCGCGGCGAGCCTTCTCGATGGTGACCCACATTTTCTTTTTCGCCATGCGGACGCCGTTCAGGGGAACGCGCGGGGGCGACCCCGTCAGGTCGGCCCACGCGGTGCTGCACGCGCCGGCGCACCAGGCCACGGCGTAGGGCAAACGGATGCCAGGCGCCCTCCGGCCCGTGATCCGCGCCAGCTTTTCGAGGATCTGCGCCAGGGTCAGGTTCTCGGAGCCGAGGATGTAGCGCTCGCCGGGCTGGCCGCGCTCGCACGCCAGCAGGTGGCCTTCGGCGGTGTCGCGGACGTCCACCACGTTGAGGCCGGTGTCGATGAACGCGGGCATATCGCCGTTCAGGAAGTCGAGCACGATTTTGCCGGTGGGGGTGGGCTTCACATCGTGATCGCCGACGGGCGCCGTGGGATTGACAATCACCACCGGCAGGCCGCCGCGCGCGAACTCCAGCGCCACCTGCTCGGCCAGGAATTTCGAGCGCTTGTAGTCGCCGGCCATGTCGGCGAGGGAGACCGGGGTGTTCTCGTCGCCGATGCCGCCGTGCGGGATTCCGATCGAGCCCACGGTGCTGGTGTAGACGACGCGCTCCACACCGGCATCGCACGCGGCGGCCAGCAGGTTGCGCGTGCCGTCCACGTTCGAGCGGTACAGCTCGGCGGGGTCTTTGGCCCAGAGGCGGTAGTCGGCAGCGACGTGAAAGACAAGGCCGCATCCCGCGGAGGCGCGCTGGAGCGACAGCGGGTCGCGCAGGTCGCCGGTGCAGCGTTCGACATCGAGACCGGCCACGACGCTCGCGGGGCGCACCAGCGCGCGCACCCGGTAGCCGCGCTCCACGAGCACCCGCGCCACATGCCACCCCAGGAAGCCCGAGGCGCCGGTGACCAGGACGGGTTTCATCCAGCCCGTCTAGCGCAGCATCCAGCTCAACAGTTTGAAGTTGTCGCTGAAGGTGGCGCTGATCCCGTAGGCGGCCGAGGGCTCGAAGCCGCAGTGCATCATGCAGTGCTCGCAACGCGGGTCGTTGCCCGGGCCGTAGCTCTCCCACGGCGTCTGCGTCATCAGGTCCTCGAAGGTCTTGTAGTGGCCATCGGTGATCAGGTAACAGGGGCCCTTCCATCCCTTGACGTTGTAAGTGGGATTGCCCCACGCGGTGCAGGGCAGCTCGCGCTCGCCCCGGAGAAACTCCATGTAGAGCGGCGTCTGGCGCACGGCGTACCGCTTGGCGAGGCGGTCGAAGTCCTTGAACTTTTCGTGAATGTCGTCGCGGGTCATGAAGATCTCGCGGTCGTCCACGGCCGAGTAGCCATAGGCCGGCGCGATCTGGTGGCCATCCACGCCGAACTGCTCGAGGTACTGGAACAGCTCTTCGATCTCGCGCATGTCCGTCTCTTTGTAGACGGTGGTGTTGGTGCAGACCTGGTATCCGGCGGCCTTGGCGATCTTGATGCCTTCGATGGCCTCGCGGAAAACGCCTTCGCGCTCCACGCAGATGTCGTGCGTTTTTTCCATGCCGTCCAGGTGCACGTTGAAGTAGAAGCGCCGGTCGGGGCGGAACTCGTGGATCCGCCGCTTGATGAACATGCCGTTGGTGCAGAGATAGATGTGACGGTTGCGCTCGAGAATTCCGGCCACCAGCTCGCCGATCTGCGGGTACATCATGGGCTCGCCGCCGCAAATCGAGACCACCGGGGCGCCGCACTCGTCCACGGCGGCGAGGCATTCATCGAGCGGCACGCGCTCGGTGATGGTGGCTTCGTACTCGCGAATGCGCCCGCAGCCGGTGCACGTCAGGTTGCAGGCGTGCAGCGGCTCGAGCATCAGCACGATGGGGAAGCGCTTGTTGATCATGGGATGCGGCTGGCGCTTCTCGCCGGTCTTGGGCGGCAGGATGCGAAAGGGGTTGGCGGTATCGGCCGCGGGCGCAACCTTCCTCTGCCATTCCGGACGGGGCCTCATCTTGTTCTTGAAAATGTACCCGGCGAGGCCGGCGGTCATCGAGATGGGAAATTTCATAATCTATCCGTTGCTCATCGAGTCGAATTTACCCGGGCCTTCACGAACGAAGACAGCGCGAGTAGCGGGAAGTAGTCTTTGTACAGGTGGTAGTTGAGATAGAAGACTTTGGGGAAGCCCGTTCCCGTAGCCAGCTCCTCCTCCCAGCTTCCGTCGGGACGCTGGTTGTCCAGCAGGTATTCCACGCCGTGCTGCACGCTGAGGCTGCCAGGATCGCCGCCGGCGACCAGCCCCATGATGGCCCAGGCGGTCTGCGAAGGCGTGCTGGGCGCGGCGGTGAACGTTCCATTGTCGTAGCTGGCGCAGCTCTCGCCCCAGCCGCCATCGGCATTCTGAATGGAGCGGAGCCACTCGCCGGCGCGCAGGACATGCGCCTCGCGGTCGTTTTCGCCCGACGCCGCCAGGCCGCGCAGGGCGAAACAGGTGCCGTAGATGTAGGCCACTCCCCAGCGGCCGTACCAGCTTCCATCGGCCTCCTGGTTGCGAACCAGCCATTCGACGCCGCGGCGCACGGCGCGGTGGTTGCGGTCCACGCCGTTGGCCGCGAGAGCTTCCAGCGTGCGCCCGGTGATGTCCGCGCAGGTGGGATCGAGCATGGCGTTGTGATCGGCGAACGGAACGTTGCTCAGGAACTCCCAGTTATTGTCGGCGTCGAAAGCGGCCCATCCGCCGTCGCGCGACTGCATGGCCAGCAGCCAGTCCAGGCCGCGCTTTTTCGCCGCACTCAGCGCGGCCGGGTCGGACGCCTGCGCGTGGCTGAGCGCCAGCATGACCATGGCGGTGTCGTCGATATCGGGATAGAACTCGTTGTTGTATTCGAAGGCCCAGCCGGAGGGCTCGGTGTCCGGCCGCTTCAGCGACCAGTCGCCCTTGCGGCGGATCTCCTGGGCCAGCAGCCAGTCGGCCGAGGCGCGCAGCCCCGGGTGGCCGGCCTCGCTCCCGGCCAGCGCGTAAGCCCCGATGGCCGTGTCCCAGACAGGCGAGAAGCAGGGCTGATAGAAGAACTTTTCGCCGTCGTCCACCGCGAGCCGCTCGAACTGTTGCACGGCCTGGACGCGGAGGGGATCGTCGGGTTCGAGGCCCAGGACGTCCAGCGCCATCACGGAGTACATCATGGGAGGATAGATGGCGCCCAGCCCGTCGGAGTGATGCAGCCGCTGGATCATCCATTCGCGCCCCTTCTCGATGGCTTTTCGGCGAATGGCCTTCGACCCGCTGCGCTCCCACCATTTCAGCAGGCGGTCCACCAGGAGGAAGGCGTTGCGCCAGGAGAGCAGCCGGCCGTCCTTGGGAAACGCGGGACTCACGCCCGGCAGCCAGATCTCATCCAGGGTGAAACCCTCCGGCACGGGCCGGCGCGGGTTGGCGGCGTGCACGATGGCCAGGGCAACCACGATGGCGCGCGTCCAGGAAGACATCTGGTAGAGAAAATCGAAGGGCAGCAGCACCACTTCGGGCGGGATGCTGGGGCAGTATTGCCGCGGGAAAAGATCGAACAGGTTCAGGTTGACCTTGACGTAGCTGTTGGCCGCCTGAATGCCCCCCAGCGCGAGAATCCGCTCGCGCAACCGCACCATGCGGGGATCGTCCACCGCCACGCCGGCCAGCTTCAGCGCGAAGTAGGCCTTGACCGACGCGCTTACTTCCGACGGACCCTGGACATAGATGTTGAAGCCGCCATCGGGAAGCTGCCGGTCGAGTATGGAGCGCACGGCCTTGTCGACGGCCGGCCGGCTGGCGGGCTCCCATTTGCCGCCTTTGGGCGGGTAGAGCCAGAGCTGCAGGAGAATGTAGTCGGATTCGAGCGTGGAGTCGGCGGTAAGGTTGGCGCACCAGTGGCCGTCGGCGCGCTGCAGGCCGGCGAGAAAAGCAGCCGCCCGCCGCATGGCCTGTTCGGCCGCGGATTCGAGCGAGTTGCCGATCTGGGAGGGCGCGCTCATCGGATCGATACGGTCAACTCCACGGGGAGGGAAAACCTCACGTCCTCATCCACCAACTCTATCTCTTCCATCCGGTGGAAGCCCAGCTCGCGCAGGAATTCGATCAGCTCCAGCACCAGGTGCTCCGGGGCCGAGGCGCCGGCGGTGAGCCCCACATTGCGTACGCCTTCGAGCCACGCTTCATCCACGTCGCCGCGGTCGTTCACCAGGAACGAGCGCACGCCGAAATTGGCCGCCACCTCGACCAGCCGCTTGGAGTTCGAGCTGTTCTGCGAACCGACCACCAGCAGCAGGTCCACGAACTGCGAGACCGCCTTTACGGCCATCTGGCGGTTCTCCGTGGCATAACAGATATCTTGCGCGGGCGGGCCCTGAATCAACGGGAAGCGCTCCTTCAAGCGTTCGATGATGTCGCGCGTTTCGTCCAGGCTGAGGGTGGTCTGGGTCAGGTACCGCACCCTGGAGGGATCGGGAAGCTGCAAGCGATCCACGTCCTCCACGGTCTCCACCAGGAAGCTGCGGTCCGGCACTTCGCCCAGGGTGCCGATCACCTCGTCGTGGTCCTTGTGGCCGATCAGGACAATGCTGGAGCCCTCGCGCGCGAACCGTACCGCCTCGAGGTGCACTTTGGTGACCAGCGGGCAGGTAGCGTCGATGATGTCCAGCTTGCGCTCTTTGGCCTCCGCGCGCACGGACGGCGCCACGCCATGGGCGCTGAAAATGGCGCGTGCGCCGGCGGGCACTTCGTCCAGCTCTTCGACGAAGATGGCGCCGGCCTCGCGCAACTCGTCCACCACATGCTTGTTGTGCACGATCTCTTTTCGAACATAGACGGGTGGACCGTACAAATCGAGAGCGATCTTGACCACATCGATAGCCCTGACGACACCGGCGCAGAAGCCGCGCGGCTTGAGCAGAAAGATCTTCTTTTCCGCGCCGTTATTGGGTGCGAAAGGCTTTAAAGGCATAAGAGGCTGAATGGATACGATTATAGCAGGGGAAGACGGGCCGCCGCTCCCGCGCAATGGGTTTGGTGGGTTTGGGGATTTCGCCTCGGCGGGACGTCGAAGCATTCGCCGAAATAATAGGGCTCCTCCATGGCATTGCCACCCGCCTGCACGATGACATCCCTCGGGACCCGCGCCAGCGTTGGTTCCACGTTGGCGACTGCGCCCGGTCAAGACCCAATCGGCCGGAATGCCAGGGCATGCGACAATGGGATTTCAGCTCGACTGATGCCCAAGCGATACACAAGCCGGGAACTGGTCAAGCTGGCTGAAGAATTTGGATGGAGATTGGTCGGCGTGAGGGGAGACCATCACAACTTCAAGCACCCGGCGAGCCGGTTTATAGTCACCATCGTACATCCGCAAAAAGATGTACCGGTGGGGCGAGCGGTGGATACAGTGAAGAACTGGAGCTCCAGTGATGCGATTTCTGATCATGCTGGAACAAACCGAAACGGGATTTGCGGTGCAGGCGCCCGATTTGGCTATCGCCACCTACGGAGAGAACATCGAGGCAGCCAAGCGAGCGGCCAGTGAAGCGATTCGGATCAACCTCGAAGCCTATCGAGAAGCCGGACAACAGGCGCCTGAAGCGCAAAGTGTTTCAGACCATCTCGAGCATCCCGAATTTCGGGATTTGTTATTCGCGTACGTCGACGTAACCGAGCCGCAGGGGAGAATCGCCGCCTAGCTCAATCCCATTTGGTCAAGCAGCGATTGGAGCTGGTGACCGGCAATCCTTCTGCGATCGCGCCAGGAGCGCGGTCAGCCCGTTGGGCGTTATTCTTATAAAAGACTTCGGAGCATGTTGGAATTCGTGGAAGCCGACATTGCGGGTTGGATGGTCCTGCGGCTGACCGCGGGCGCCACGGGAATCCGCGCGATCGACTTCGATCTGGCGCGTCCCACGGGCGCCCAACGGAACCCCGCCAATCCTTTTCTGATCGAGGCGGAGCGGCAACTGCGGGCTTACTTCGCAGGCGAGTTGCGGCGGTTCCAGCTTCCGCTCGATCCCGAGGGTACGGCCTTCCGGAAGCGCGTGTGGAGAGAACTCGAGAGCATTCCCTACGGCGAGACGCGCAGCTATTCGCAGATTGCCGGGGCCATCGGCTCGCCGCGCGCGGTGCGGGCCGTGGGCGCGGCCAATGGCGCCAACCCGGTGCCGATCGTGGTTCCGTGCCATCGGGTCATCGGCTCGAGCGGCAGGCTGGTCGGGTACGGCGGAGGACTTCCGCTGAAGAAACGGCTGCTGGAGCTGGAAGGAATCGGTTGTAAGATCGATTGACCGGGCTACACGCTGGCGTGCGAGTTGGTCCGCGCCATGCCGAGCAGCCGGTCGTCGAATTCGAATCCCGCGGTGCGCGGCTTGTGGTTGCGCAGGTACCAGCGGTAAGTCTCTTTCAGCCCCACGTCCAGCGGCGTCAGCTTCATCTTCAGCATGCGCGTCACCTTGCCGATGTTCTCGGTGATGGGCGGGAGGTCGAAGTACTCGCCGAAATAATAGGGCTCCTCTGTGGCATTGCCGCCCGCCTGCACGATGACGTCCCGCGGGACGCGCGCCAGCGTAGGTTCCACGCCGGCCACCTTGGCCAGCTTCTCCACCAGCTCGACCTGGGTCACCGGCTTGGGATCGCCGATGTTGAACGCTTCGCCCTCCGCGCGGGGCTCCACCATGGCGCGAAGCATGGCCTGAACCAGGTCGCTCACATAGGCAAACTGCATCAGCCGGTGGCCGTCGCCGGGGATGATGATGGGCCGCCCGGCGCGCAGGCGGTCCCAGAAAAACTGCTCGCGATAGAACGGATTGCCGGGGCCATAGACGAACGGCGGCCGGAAGGTGACCACCGGGAAATCGGTTTGCGCGTGCATGCGGAACAAAAGGCGTTCGGTGCTGGCCTTGTCGCGAACGTAGAGGTTGGCGTTATAGTCGGGCGCCAGCGGGTCGCTTTCCTTGTGGTTCAGCCCGTCGCCATAAGCCGCCACGCTCGACAGGAAGATGTAACGGCTGAGGCGGTCGCCGCAGGCTCGCACGGTGTCGCCGACCTGGGCGGCCGTGGTGCCACGCTCCCAGTCGTAGACATTGTCGAAGACCACTTCGAAACGGCGGCCGCTCAAGGCTTCGCGAAGGGAATCCCCGTCGTTGCGGTCCGCCATGAGGTTCTCGACGCGCCTGCCGAAGTCGTGCTTCGGCTTGCGGTGCAGTACCGCCACGTCATGGCCGGCCTTCAGCAACTCCTCCACCAGCATCCGGCCGATGAAAAGAGTCCCTCCGATGACCAGTACTTTCATATGCTCCTAAGCGTGCCGGCTCCAGCTTGCCGGCACCAGCCTTCCAGCACCAGCAAGGCGCCGAAAAAGGCCGAAGAACCGCTTGCTGACGCGCGCGGCTCGGAATCGGGCCCGTCGCGGACCGAATCCGCCGCGTCTTTTACACGATACAGCGATTAGCCGTAATATTCCAGGAATCGGGTACAGGCCGTGCGCGCCCGGCCTGTACAATCCGAAATGCTATAATACCAGCTTCCATGAGAGACCGTGTTACGGCCACGCTCACTACGGTTGTCGTTGACGATGAACAGCTTGCCTGCGACGAGCTTTCCTATCTCCTCAAAGACTTCCCGGAAATTGAAGTAATGGGTAGTGCCCGCAATGGTTTACAGGCCGTGGAGCTGATCCGGAAACTGGAGCCGGAGCTGGTGTTCCTCGACGTCCACATGCCGGGTCTGGATGGCATGGGAGTGGTCCGGCAGCTACGCGAAAAAGGGGAGCAGTTGCCCCACATCATTTTCGTCACCGCCTACGATCAGTATGCCGTGGAGGCATTCCGGCTGGAGGCCATGGACTACCTGCTGAAGCCGGTGGACAAGAACCGCCTGGCGGAGACGATCGATCGCGCCAGGCGGGTGATCCAGGAAAAGAAGGCGCCCGAACCGGCGTCCGCCAAGACCCAGGCCGCGCCCCGCACCAAGCTGCTGGTGCGGAGCAACAACCGCAATTTCATCGTGGACGCCAGCGACGTGATCTACGCCACCATCGACAACGGGCTGATCACCCTGGTGACGACCAACCTGGAGGGCCAGTCCAATTACCGCACCATAGAGGACCTGCAGGCCAACCTGGACCGCGACCTGTTCTGGCGGGTGCACCGCTCCTACCTGGTGAACATCAACCGGATCAAGGAGGTGGTGCCGTGGTTCAAGTCGAGCTATCAGCTCCGGCTGGACGACCGCAAGCACACCGAGGTTCCGGTGAGCCGGGTGCAGACGCGCCGGCTGCGCGAATTGTTCAAGCTGTAAAGCGGGAAGGAAGCGGCCTCAATTATAGAGGTAGAGGTCCGCAATCTGATCCGCGATTTTACCGGGATCGGCGCCGTTGCGATTAATCAGCACGATCACGGTGAACCGCCGATCCGGAAACCGCGCGATGTGCGTGCGGAACCCGACGGTGCTGCCGCTGTGCCGCACGGTGGCGAGGCCGCGGTATTCGCCGATTTCCCAGCCGAAACCGTAAGCCGTCTTCCGTCCGCCGGTGAGGACCGCAGGCGTGAATGCCTGCCGCAGCGTATCGGGACGGACCAGCTTCGAGCTGTAGAGCGCCTGGTCCCAATGGTAGAGGTCTTCCACCGAGGAGTAGATTCCGCCATCGCCCAACACCGCGCTGGTGAGGCTCTGATCGGTGCGCTCGAAGCCGCCGCCGCGCTCGGTGTAGCCGTAGGCGCGGTGGGCGACGGCCGATACGCCGTCTTCGAAGGCCACCGTTCCGGCCATATCGAGCGGATCGAAGATGTTCTTCTTGAGAAAGGCGGCGAAGCCCATCCCGGAGGCCTTCTCGACGATCAGCGCCAGGTGCGCATATCCGGTGTTGCTGTAGCGCCACTCCGACCCCGGCGGGAAGTAGGCGCCGGACTCGTGCCGGAGCAGCTCCAGCACGTCGGCGTCGTGCAGTTGGGCGGTGCGGCCGGGAGGGATGAGGTCCTCGTAAGCCTTGAGTCCGGAAGTGTGATTGAGCAACTGGCGTATGGTGATCTGGCGTCCGTACGGCGGATAGCCGGGAAAGAATTTGGTGAGCGGGTCGTCGTAAGCGAGGCGTTTGCGCTCGGCCAGGATCATGATCGCCATGGCGGTGAACTGCTTGGTGACGGAAGCCAGGCGATAGTTGGTGGACGTGGCGGCGGCGGCCTTGCCTTCCACGTCGGCCAGTCCGTAGGCGTGCTGGTACAGGACCTTCCCGTCGCGGATCACCATGACCGAGGCGCCCGGCGCGCCCGCGCGGCTGTACGGGGCGAATAGCGCGTCCACGGCGCCGGCCTGGGAATTCGGCTGCGCGAACATCACCAGCGGGAAGGCGGCCAGCAGCAGGAGGCGGTGCACCGTTCCATCCTAACGCAGCGCCGCGGTGCGGTCCGCCGCTGCTGGACGCCCGCTCCCGCGCCGCGTTTCCGCGGTATACTGGCCGGCAATTCCGAGCGGTGAGGCGGAGGCTGTCCGCGACCTGATCAACCTTGCCTTTCGCGTGCCGCGCCATGGACCTCCAGATCGTCAATGTTCGGGCGGAGCTGCCAGGGTTTTACCGGAGGCTGGGGTACGTGGAAAACGGCACCGCGCCGTTCCCGCAGGGCGTGCCGGTGAAGCTGCCCTGCCATTCCGTGAAGATGTCGAAGGACTTATAGGTGTAGTGCAAGGGAGAGGTCAAGATACAAGGGCCCCAAAAAAAGTAATGGCCCCGAGCTGGGTATCTCGGGGCCTGCACTCAGAGAGTGGCGGTGGGAGGGGACTCACCGCCTGGGATGCTGTCTGTGTTGATTCGATACTAGCAATTTAGGATGTCTTTGTCCAGTATTTTCTGAAAATATTTTCAAGATTTTTTTCAGGGGCGGTAATTGTCGGATTTTCCAACAGGAGGTGGGGCCGTACTAGACCAAAAGGCGTACTTCAAATTAAAAGGCCCCGAGTTGAGTAACTCGGGGCCTGCACTCAGAGGGGTTAGCGGTGGGAGGGGACTCACCGCTAGGGATGCTGTCTGTGTTGATTTGATATTAGCAGTTTAAGACCCTCTTGTCTAGTATTTTCGAAAAAAATTTTGGGCTTTTTTCCCGCCTTCGCCCGCTTCCCGGCGCGGTCCCGGTGCAGCGCGCGAATTCTCCGGGCTTTCCGCTGAAAGCAAAGCTGTTACCTCGTACTAGGGGTTCGGTAAGCGTTACTGCCCTAACCAAAGACATCTTGAGCGTCTGGAATCTGCCGTGAGAACTTGGCGGTATAAGGCGGTGTCAATGAGCACGCAGGAAGCGAAGATTTTAAAGAACGGCGAGCGCGAAAGGCGCATCAAACGCCGCTTCCAGATCGAGCAGGAGATCCGCTACAAGATGCTGTACGGCCAGCGGATCGCCGAGACCGGCCAGGGGAAGACCGGGAACATCTCCAGTGGCGGGGTGTGGTTTACGACGGAAAACATCCTCACTGCGGGGATGCCGGTCGAACTGTCGATGAGTTGGCCGGTCCTGCTCAATGACTCCTGCCCCATGAAGCTCATGATCTACGGCTGCGTGATCCGCAGCTCGGACAAAGGCGCGGCCGTGGCCATCGAACGCTACGAGTTTCGCACCCAGGGTTCGCGGACTTTCCACCAGCCGGTCGCCCAAACACCGGTTGAGCTGCGCATGTTGGGATAGGCGCGGCAACTGTCCGCCGGGCCGGCGTTCCCGCCCGCGACGCTCGCGGGCCGTCCAACTATAGATGACGCGGTTCCCGGGGAACGGCTAACATGAACTAAGTGGATCGGATCGGCCGGTACAAGATCGTACGAGAGCTTGGGCGCGGCGCCATGGGCGTGGTGTACCATGCCATCGACCCGAATATCGGCCGGCCCGTCGCCATCAAGACCATCTACCTGGGGCAGCGCAAACCCGAAGAGATTTCCCGGCTGCGCGAGCGCCTGTTCCGCGAAGCGCGTTCCGCGGGGATTCTTTCGCACCCCGGCATCGTCACCATCTACGACGTGGAGCAGCAGGGCGACCTGGCCTACATCGCGATGGAGTACGTCGATGGGCCCACGCTCGATCAACTCCTCTCCCGGGCGCAGCCCGTCGAGCCCGCACAGATGTTCAGCGTGCTGGGCCAGACCGCCGCGGCGCTGGATTATGCGCATCAGAAAGGCATCATCCATCGCGACATCAAACCGGCCAACATCATGGTGACGGGCGATGGGACCGCGAAAATCACGGACTTCGGCATCGCCAAGGTCGCAGCCTCGGAGCAGCTCACCACCACCGGCTCCATCGTGGGGACCCCGCACTATATGTCGCCCGAGCAGGTGCAGGGTCAGGCGGTGGACGGACGCTCCGACCAGTTTTCCCTGGCGGTCATCGCGTTCGAAATGTTGACCGGCGACAAGCCTTATACCGGCGAGCATCTCACCACCGTGGTGTACAAGATCGTGGCCGAGGAGCCGGCGCCGCCGAACCGGCTGAACCCCAGCCTGAGCGGAGGCATCGACGCCGTCATTCGCAAGGGCCTCACCAAAAAAGCGGATGGGCGCTACAAGACGTGCCAGGAGTTTGTGGATGCCCTGGAGCGGGCCTGCGCCGCTACCAAGGGCTGGAAGCCGATGGCGCGCGGCGGCATGTTGAGCGAGCCGACCCTGGCGGAAGTAGTGGCGCATCCGGTGGTGACGCTGCCACCGGCGCGGCGCCGCGTCGTGAGCACCGCATCCGGGGAACACGGGCCGCGGCGCAAGACTGGCTTCCTGGCGTTTCTTCTGGCGATCCTGGTGGCGGCGGGCCTGCTGGCGCTGATTGGATGGCAGGCGGCGCCATACTGGTTCGCCAACAACGCCGCGAAGTCCGGCGAAGCGCAGCCGCCCGCGCCAACCGCGCCCCCCAAGCAGGAGGCGCAAACCCCGGTCGAAAAGAAGCCGGTGCTCATTCCCGTGCCGCCGCCGGTGGAACAGGCCGAGGCCAAGCCGAGCCCCATGCCGCCCCCTCCCGAAAAGACGGCGCCCGCCGAAACTCCCGCGCGGAAACCACAGCCTCCGGTGGAGCGCCCTCCGGTTCCGGTCCCGGCTATGGCCCAACCGGTCACTATCATCAGCAGCCCGGGAGGAGCGACGGCGACCCTGGACGGGCGCTCCGCCACGGCCTGCACCACGCCCTGCTGGATCGATGCCGCGCCCGGACGCCACACCGTCGCGATCTCCATGGACGGCTACCACGTGGAGAGCCGCGAAGTGGAAGTCGGCTCGAACCCCATCGAACTGGGTTTGGTGATGCTGAGGCCCCTCGGCGGGGCGATCATGCTGACCAGCGAGCCATCCGGCGCGGCCGTGCTGGTGAACGACAAGCGCATCGACAAGACCACGCCCGCGCAGATCCAGTTGGCGCCGGGTACCTACAAGATCACCGTCGAGAAGGACGGCAAACAGAGCAGCGAGACGGTGGAGGTGCGCAGCGGGCTCAGGTACCTGAAGATTGCTCTTGGGCAGTGAGCACGTGGAGCCCCGGGCCGTGGCTGGGCTGGGGAGGGGGCAAGATCCAGTTGCGCCGCTCGATGATGGTGGCCGGCTCGTAAGTCTGGCCGCCGGCCAGGCGCCGTTCCTCCCGCCGGGTGGACCACAGAAGGAAGGGGCCAATCGCGCGTGTCACCAACCGGCTCACCAGTCCGAATTCCTGGCCGATCTCCTGGCGCAGCGTCCGCACTTTGCGGCTGACCGCTTCGTTGGTGTAGCGCAAGTGCTTCTCCATGGCCCAGAGCGCGGCGGCATAGCCATCGCGCAGCGAGCGGGCCTCCCAGGCGAAACGCGCCCGGACACGGGGATCCGGGTCGTTCTTATAACGGCGCCACCCTTCGAGCGTGGTGCGGCAGATGCGATAGATGCTCGGACCGTTGCGCTCGAAGTCGCGGCGGAAGGCCCAGTCGAGCAGCCGCTTGGAATCCTCCCGCGAGATTGCCGCGTGCCGGAAATTGAACCGGTCTTGCCCGTGAATATCCGCCAGGTCGACGCCTTCCAGCATGCGGCCCTGCTCGGACATCTCCGCATGCAGCGGCGTGCCGGGCACCGGAGTGTAGAGCATGAACTGGTGGAAGTCGGTGTCGTGCGCCACGGCGTGCTCGATCTCGTCGTGGATGTTCTCGGGGGTGTGGTGCTCCAGCCCGACGATGGTCGAGCCCAGCAGCTTGATGCCGTGCCGGCGCAGCTCGGCGGTAAGCTTCAAAGTGTCGGCGCCCTTTAGCTTGGTGTAGGCGGAACGGGGCGACTCCAGGCCCATCCAGACCCAGGAAATGCCCAGCTCCACCAGTTCCCGAATGGAGTACTGGCTGATGGCGTTGGCGCTGGAGAAGACGTACAGGGCCCACGGCTTGGCGGCGGCTTTCATGCGGTCGAGCAGTTCCATGGCGCGCCGTTTGTGCAGCAGGAAGTTCTCGTCCATCATGAAGAACGACCGCACACCCAGCTTGGCCTCCATGTGGCTCATGACACTGAACAGCTCCGCGCCGGTGTCGTAGAAGTTCAGAAACTTCCCCTTGCCGCCGAAGAACGCCGAGGTGGTGCAGAAGTTACAGCCCATGGGACAGCCCACCGAGGGGATGATGGTGGCGGCGGTGTTGCCCTTCGCTCCCGGCAGCTTGCAGCCCAGCGCGCGGCCGCCGAAGCCGGACACGATCTCGGGATGCTGGATGGGCGCGTTTTCGTCTTCGCCCAGGTAGCGGCGCATCCAGGAGATGCCGTCGCCGCGCACGACGTGGTCGGCGTCGATCAGCTTTTCGATCCCCGGAATGGCGGCGACATGGCCACCCACCACAATGGTGGATTTGGGCGAGAGGCGGCGCACCATGCGGCACATCTCCCGCACCTTGCCGATGTTCACGATGATGGACGAGATGCCCACGATGTCGTAATCGTTGTCGCCGAGTTCCTGTTCCAAGGCTGCGTGCGTGGGGAAATCCAAGACCGTGGTGGGCGCCGAGATATTCTGCTGGATCATCAGGATACCCCAGGAGCGGTGAAACATGCGGAGCGAGAAGGGGCCCTGCTCGCGGGTCACCTGGTTGTGGTACAGCTCCATGGGGTTGATCTTGCGGCTGCCGAATTCGTCGTCCTGGGCGTAGGGGCCGAAAACGGAGGTGAGCAGAATACGGGCTCGCGTTCCTTTGGGATGGGGTTGCATTTTCGAGAGTTTGAGTGCCTAAAACCTTATTTTAGCGTTGGAGGGGAAGGCCGGAGCGCCGCGGGATTGTAATATTTGTGTAAGCAGTACAGGCTGTGGGGCACGTCCGGCCCGAGCACTGCGGCTCCTGTCCCAGTCTGGTATGCTGCCCACCGAGACATAATTCCGGCGAGACCTGTGCCTATGACTGTAGTCGTGAGGATCAAAACCGGCATCACCGTGCCGCGGGTCGTTCAGCGCCAGGCTGGGTTTAAGACCGGCGATGTGGTGGAGTTCAAGGCGGCAGGCGGCGTGATCACCATCGTTCCCAAAGTGCCCACCGCTCACGATGAATACACGCCCGAACAGCGCCGCATCGTTGACGCTCGCCTGGACAAAGCCGCGGCTGAAATCAAACGAGGCCACGTGTCCCTGGCCTTTGACAATATCGAGGAGTTTGCCGCCGCTCTGAAAGCCGACGCCAGGAAGCTGAAAAAAAAGAGCGGTGGCAGGCCCGTGTCAACAAGGCCTGGCGGTTTTATTTCACCATCGAAGACGACACCTACGTGATCCTGGACATCATTCCCCACCCCAAGAAGTAGCCCCCTCCCGTCGCCGATGCCGGACAGACTCGACCTCAACGGCCCGGCTTCGGCATCTCCGCTCAAGCCTGTTACAGTAACGGTTCTAGCCGGGTGACCTCATGAAACGGAAGACGCTCGTGGTTGTGGCGGCCGGGGTGGCGGCGATCGCGGCCCTGTTGTTCTTCGTCCGGCCGGGCCGCCTCCTCCCCACGCCCTACCGCCCGGACCCCGCCCTCGAAGCCACGCTGAACAGCGTTCTGGACGACTATCGCCGCATCATCGTCCTGATGGACGGAGCGGAGTCGCTCGACGACGCCACACGGGCGCGCTACGCCAACCTGGGGCGGATCCTGTTCTGGCGGAAGACCAGCGCGCTCGAGGATGCCCGGCGCAAACTGAGCCCCGGCAACAACGACGGTATCCGGCAATTGATCCAGTTCCTTTCCTCCAACCCGGCGTTGCACGACGCCGACAAGCTGGCGTTTCTGGACCTGGTGGAGGAGTTGGCCTCCTCCGCATCCCGGCGCCATCCGCTCACCGATCCGCTCAAGGGCCTGCTCGATAATCTGCAGTCCATCCAACTGGCCTACCGCGAGGAAGTCACCCGCATCTTCTCCCAGTTTGCCACGCGCGGCGCGGCGGCCAGACGCGAAAAGTGGAGCGCGTACGTGGCCGATCTGCGCACCCGGATCTCGCGCGACAAGATCGTCGCCGAGCTGGGCGATGCGCTGCCGGAAGAGCCGCCCGAGGGCCTCCGCGGCGCCGGCGGCAGCACGGAGGTGTTCGGCAACGACTTCACGCCCAAGACCGTGGCCCTCACTTTCGACGACGGGCCCCACCCCAAGTACACGGAGCTGATCCTGGCGCTTCTGCGCAAGTACGGCATCCGGGCCTGCTTCTTCGAGCTGGGAACCAATCTCGGCACGGTCGAAAACGGCGAAGCCAAGCTGTCGCGCAACGCGGAGATCGCGAAAAAGGTGCTCGAGGCCGGGCACGTGATCGCCAATCACAGCTTCTCGCATCCGGTCCTGTCGAAGCTCCCGGAACTCCAGCGCGAGAGCGAAATCGACCGCACCACGCTGCTGCTGGAGAAAGTCGCGGGCCGCAAGCCCGAGCTGTTTCGCGCCCCCTACGGCGCGCGCAACCAGGCCATCCTGAAGGAGATCACCGCCGACGGGCTGCGCTCCATCATGTGGAATATCGATTCGCTGGACTGGGCCGACCCCATCCCGGAATCCATCGCCATGCGCGTCCTCCACGAGCTGAACGAGAAGCACCGGGGCATCATCCTGTTCCACGACATTCACAAGCAGAGTGTGCTGGCGCTGTCTCCGGTGATCGAAGAGCTGCTGCGGCAGGAGTACACCTTCCTTTCTTTCGATAAAGGCCAGTTCGTGACGACCGCCAAACCGCCCGAGCCCCAACGGTCGATCCCGGCACAGCCGGCGGGCACGGAGACCGCGGCGGCTCCCGCGCCGGATGCGAAACCCAGCTTCTACCGCGAGAGCTGGGCGGTGATCATCGGGATCAACGATTACGAGAACTGGCCCAAGCTGCGGTACGCGGTCAACGACGCCAACGGAATCGAAGAGGTCCTGACCACCAAGTTCGGGTTCAAGCACGAGAACGTCCGCAAGATGCTGAACGGCGAGGCCACGCGGCAGCGCATCATGCAGGTGCTCGGCGACGAGCTGAGCGACGGCAAGAAGGTGCAGCGCGAGGACCGCGTCTTCTTTTTCTTCGCGGGCCACGGCGCAACCCGGACGCTGGAGGACGGCCGCCAGATCGGGTTCATCGTGCCGGTGGACGCCAGCCAATCGAACTACTATTCCACCGCCATCAGCATGAACAGCCTGCGCGAGGCGTCCGACCTGATTCCCGCCAAGCACATCTACTCCGTCATGGACTCCTGCTACAGCGGCCTGGCGCTGACCCGCGGCAGCGGCTCTTTTTCGCGCGACCGATCGTACCTGGAAGAGGTCACGCGGCGGGCCGCGCGCCAGATTCTGACGGCCGGCGGCGCCGATCAGGAGGTGGCCGACGACGGTCCCAACGGTCACTCCGTGTTCACCTGGGCCTTGTTGCAGGGCCTGGATGGACGCGCGGACCTGGACGGCAACGGCTTCATCACGGCATCGGAGCTGGGGGCGTATGTCAGCCCCGTGGTTTCCTCGTTCGCCAAACAGACGCCGGCGGTGGGCAACCTGGTGGGCAGCGAGGGCGGCGAGTTCGTTTTCGAATTGCAGCCGCAGCTTTTGACGTCGCGCAGCCGGCAGCTCGACGACAAGGCCATGCAGTTGACCGGGCAACTGGACGCGCTGCAGCAGCAGATCGCCGCCCGGCAGGCGGAGCTGCTCAAGCTGCAGCAGAGCATTCAGGCGGAGACCGCCAGGCTGGCGCAGGTCAAGCAGGGAGAACCCGCCGCGGCCGCCCCGCGAGCCAAGCCGAGTTCGGTGAAGGCCTACGACCTGGACCGCCAGGGGCAGCAGTTCTACCGCGAGAAAAAGTACCCCGAAGCCCTGCAGAAATTCCAGGCCGCCGTGGAGCTGAAGCCGGGCGACCCGGTGCTGCTCAACAATCTCGGCTTCATCTACTACGTGATGGGCCAGTACGACGACGCGCTGAACTATTTGCAAAAGACCCTGGCGGTCGACCCGCGGCGCAAGGAGGCGCACGAGAACATCGCCGACACCTACATGAAGCTGGGCCGCCACGCCGAAGCCAAGGAGCACTACCAGCAGTTTCTGGCGCTGGCGCCGGGAACGTCGCGGAGCGAAGAAGTGCGCAGGATTCTGCAATCGATGAATTAAAGTGAACTCTCGAAACGTGGTCATTATCGGAGGCGGCATCGTCGGCCTGGCCGCGGCCTGGCGATTGGGAGAACGGTTTCCCGGCTGCCGCATCACGCTTCTCGAAAAAGAGGATGCCGCCGGCCGCCACCAGACCGGCCACAACAGCGGCGTACTGCACTGCGGCCTCTACTACAAGCCGGGCTCGGTGAAGGCCCGGCTGGCGGTGTCGGGCATCCGGCAGATGGTGGAATTCTGCCGGGAAAACGGCGTTCCGCACGAGGTCTGCGGCAAGCTCGTGGTGGCGGCGGACGAAGCCGAGGTGCCGCGGCTCCGCGCCCTCGAAGAGCGCGGCCGGGCGAACGGCCTCGAGGGGCTGCGCTGGCTGGGCCGCGAGGAGATGCGCGAGATCGAGCCCCATGCCGGCGGCGTGGCGGCGTTGCGGGTGCCGCAGGAAGGCATCGTCGACTACCCGCGAGTCTGCGAAGTTCTGGTCGAAAAGCTGACGCAGCGCGGCGCGCGCGTGGTGACCAAAGCTCGCGTCGAGCGCCTGCGGCCGTCCGGCGCCGGCTGGGTGGCCGAAACACCGGCGGGGGAGTTCGAAGCCGACTTCATCATCAACTGCGCCGGCCTGCACTGCGACCGCGTGGCGCAACTGGCCGGCGAGCGCCGCGACCTCCGCATCCTGCCCTTCCGCGGCGAGTATTACAAGCTTCGTCCCGAGCGGCAGCACCTGGTGCGCCACCTGATCTACCCTACGCCCGACCCGAGCTTCCCCTTTCTCGGCGTGCACTTCACGCGCCTGATTCACGGCGGCATCGAAGCCGGCCCCAACGCCGTACTGGCCTTCGCCCGCGAAGGCTACCGCAAAACCGATATCAACCTTCGCGATCTCTTCGACGCCCTCACCTACGGCGGCTTCTGGCGATTCCTCCGGCGCTATCCTTCGATGGCCTGGTACGAGCTGCGCCGCTCCTTCAGCCGCGAGCTTTTCTGCCGATCGCTGCAGCGCCTGGTGCCCGAGATACAACCCGGCGACCTGGCGACCGGCGGCTCCGGCGTGCGTGCCCAGGCCATCTCGCCCGAAGGCGACCTGGTGCAGGATTTCCGTTTCATCGCGCGGCCCAACGCCCTGCACGTGCTGAACGCGCCCAGTCCCGCGGCGACGGCGTCGCTGGCCATCGGCGCCGAAATTGTTGCCATGGCGGAGAAGGCGGCGGGGTGACCGCGGTGGTGGTCCGCGTCGAGGCTTACTCGGGATTCAAAGCGGACGAACGGCCGTTGCGTTTTCAGTTGGGCGAGCGGTGGTACGCCGTGGAAGAGGTCCTCGACCGCTGGTACGATCCGGATGCCATCTACTTCCGCGTGCGGGCCGATGACGCCGCGCTGTATGTGCTGCGCCATCACGAGCCGGACGACGTATGGACGCTGGAGGCGTACCGGCGGTGACGTTCGTTTCCTCGCGGGCTTCATCGCCTTCCTGGTTGCAGCCGACGTCGTGGTGGGTCCGTGATCATTCACGAACATAACTTGGTCGATGTGAAAAGAAAGCTCTCCGTTTGAATTTGATGGTGTGTCACTCAGGAGATGATCTGGCGTATAAGGCTCAGGCTATTTGGCATGCCGAACCGGCGGTTGGGCCACCGGAGGAAGAGTTCTTTCCGAGTGCACCGTAAACCGCCCGGTCTAATTTGAGCATCTCCCGAGTTGGGATCTGCGGGGAGTCCGGACATTGCTGAAATGAAAGCAGGGCACGGTAATGCGCTTGGGTAGGGCCGAAACAGCAGCGACAGTCTAAATATAAACGACCGCGGTCGCCGCGAGTCTATGATCCCGGCGTTGGCGTCTGAGCTTCGTCGATTCTCCGAGCAAGCAAGCTAGCAAAGACGAGATACTGCGCCGCCGCCATTTCGTCTAGGTCGGAGGCCAACGAATGAGCCTTGGGGTTTCGCACGCCCAAGTAAGCGCCTTGAAGGATCTGGATGAAACCTTTTTGTTCGCTTCGACCGGACTCGGTGGCGAGAGTGGAGATGACTAACCTTGGCCGTTCGAGCGATAGCGCCTCGACGACAAGTTGCGCTCCGTCTTTCTCCAAGCCGGTCTTGGTTCTGAGGAGGTCAAAGACCGCAACGAAAGCATTGAACACTGAGTCTCGCAGTTTGCCCGCGCGAAACTGGGAATAGGAGCTCTCGAGAATTGCGGGGTGAAGAAAGTCCATCACAGTAGATGACAGATCAGCCACGGTGCGTGAGGCGAAATAGTCGTCGACCTGATCTTCGACTTGAGGCAAGAGGTCTGACAAGATTTCTTGAAAGGCCTTGAGATCCTTCTGGCCAGCTCGTTGCCCGATCTGTTTGATGTAGGCGCTCTCAAGGTCGAACGGCCAAACACGTAAAATATCACGGACATCGCGCTGCACATAGTCGCTGATGCCTGGCAAGATGAGGCCGTTGTCGTGGGGCTCGCTTTCAACGGCATCTCGACAGAGGCTAGCGAGGCTGCGAAGTCGTCGGTTGATCGAAATATAGTTTTTCACCATGCAGGTTTGCTAACTGGCACGGCTAAACCCAACCAGCCTGTCTGAGAGCATCGGCGAACTGCGGATGCATCACCAAGACCCATTCCGTGTTTGTAACAGACTTCGGCCGAACGAAATCCACCAAAAGAGAGAGATGCACGTCTCTTCGGCCGAGCGCGTCGCCAATTCGGTGTGCCAGCAGACCATATTGGAGATTGATGCCGCCATGATTCTGGTACCCGACCGTTTGGGCGAGACGACGCGCGGTGAGCGCGCGTCCCGGAGCCTGCACGTGCTCGCGTAAGAAATCCAGTTGCCGACCTCGCGGCATCGGAATCTGTTTCAGTGCTTCTGCAAACTGGGCTCGCGTAGGTAATCCCATTTCTTCTTCCAGCCTCTGTCAGACGTCGACACATCCTTTTGAACATACTTCAACCCTCAGATCAAGGCCACCGCGAGGGTTCCCTAACCGTGTTCTTCTGAAGCGTAGGTGCTCAGCCAATCGGCCAGCACGGTATCACCCCGGAAGAGGTCGGTCAGCCGGTTGCCGTCCCGCGCGACTGTCACTTCCACTTGTCCCGATCGATCTGGCGCTGGGCTGCCAGGATCTCGTCGACGGCGGGATCCGGAGTCCACCTTCCCACGAGGTCGGAGAAGTCGGCGCGGCGCGGAGGCCCGATGGTCGCGGCGGCCAGTTCGTCAAGACTCACCTGATTGCGGCTCTGCTTGCGGCGCTTGGCCCTCCGCTTCTTCACCCCTACATGTTCACATGAAGCCAAGGCGGTCTGAAGCCCCCCATCCCCTCCACGTTATAATCGTCTTCACATGCCCGAAATCCGCCATTCTGTCTGTGCGCTCGACTGTCCGGACTGCTGCTCCCTGGTGGTCACCGTCGAAGACGGGCGCGGCACGAAACTGCGCGGCGACCCGGCGCACGCCGTCACCCGCGGCTTTCTCTGCGGCAAGGTCGCCCAATACCTGGAGCGCGAATACTCGCCCGCCCGGCTGATGTTTCCGCAACGCCGCGTGGGCGCCAAAGGCGAGGGCCGCTTCGAGCGTATCTCCTGGGACGAGGCGCTCGACACCATAGCCGGCCGCCTGAAAGCGGCCGCCGCCGAGTTTGGCCCCGAAGCCGTTCTGCCCTATAGCTACGCGGGCACCATGGGGCTGCTCAACGGCTCCGGCATGGACCGCCGCTTCTTTCACCGGTTGGGCGCGTCGCGGCTCGACCGCACCATCTGCTCCTCGGCGGGAGGCGCCGGCCTCACTGAAGCCTTGGGACTGCGCTACGGCACCGAGCCCGAACAGTTCCGCCACTCCCGCCTGATCCTGGCGTGGGGCGCCAATATCCTCGGCACCAGCGTGCACCTATGGCCCTTCATCATGGAAGCGCGGCGCCAGGGGGCCAGGTTCTACACCATCGACCCGCGCCGCAACCGCACCGGCGCCGCCGCCGACAAGCATTTCTTCATTCACCCCGGCAGCGATACGGCCCTGGCGCTGGCCATGATGCACGTGATCGTCTCGGAAAACCTCCACGACGCCGATTACGTGGCCCGCTACACCGAAGGCTTCGACGTCCTGCGCGAACGCGTGCGACCGTGGACGCCGGGGCGCGCGGCGGAGCTGACTGGTCTCGCGGCGGACGAAATCGTCTCGCTCGCGCGCGAGTACGCCACCACGAGGCCGGCCGTCATCCGGCTGAATTACGGGCTCCAGCGCAGCGAGCGCGGCGCCATGGCGGTGCGCACCATCGCCCTGCTGCCGGCGCTCACCGGCTCCTGGAAGGATGTGGGCGGCGGCTTGCAGCTATCCACCTCGCAGGCGTTCCAGTTCAACCGCGCCGCCCTCGAACGCGCCGACCTCCAGCAGAAGGCGTTAGGGCGCGAAGCCCGCATGGTCAACATGTCGCTGCTGGGCCAGGCGCTCACCACGCTCGACCATCCGCCCGTCAAGGCCGTGGTGGTGTACAATTCGAACCCGGCGGCGATTGCGCCCGACCAGAACGCCGTACTGGCCGGCCTCCAGCGCGACGATCTCTTCACCGTGGTGCTCGAGCAGTTCCGCAACGATACCGCCGATTACGCCGACATCCTGCTTCCCGTCACCACCTTCCTGGAACATACCGATATCTACCTGGCCTACGGCCACTACTACCTGCAACTGGCGCGGCCGGCGCTGCCCGCTCCGGGCGAGACGAAATCCAACGTCGAGATCTTCCGCCTGCTGGCCGGGCGCATGGGCTTCGACGACCCCTGCTTCCGCGATTCGGAAGACGACATGATCCGCGCCCTGATCGATTCGCCGCATCCCTTCCTCCAGGGCATCACGCTCGAGGAACTGGACCGCGAGCGCTCGGTGCGCCTGCGGGTGCCGCAGCCGTTCCAGCCGTTCGCCGCCGGAGGCTTCGGAACCGCGAACGGGAAATGCCATTTCCGCGCCGAAACTCTGGACTACACGCCGCCCGTGGAATCGCGTCACGGCGACGCGGCCCTGCGGCAGAAATATCCATTGGAGCTGATCTCGCCCAAGAATGACGACAGCATGAACTCCACGTTCGGGAATCGCGACGCGGTGGACCTCCAGACCGCCACCCTGCACCTGAACGCCGGCGACGCCGCGCGCCGCGGCATCCGCACCTCCGACCAGGTACGCGCCTTCAACGACCGCGGTTCGTGCGTCCTGATCGCCCACGTCGATGGAACCGTCCGGCCCGGCGTGTCGTGCGCGCCCGCGGTCCGGTGGGGCACGCGGTCGCCCGGGAAACGCAACGTCAACGCGCTGACCTCGCAACGCCTCACCGACGCCGGTGGCGGTCCGACCTTCTACAGTTGCCTGGTGGAAGTGGAAAGGATCGGAGATTGACCATCGACCGCCGCGGCGCATGGGTCCTTCTGCTCCTGGCCTCCTTCGCCTGCAACCGCCGCCAGAAGGTCGAAGTGCAGCCGACCATCGAGGAGGCGGCGCCAGCCCTGGCCTCCAGCGTGCATACGCGCGACCCCAAGTCCGCCGGCCAGCTCGTCAGCGGTTTCCACCAGATCGAGGCCAATGCCTGGAGGTGGACGGCCAAGAGCTTCGCCGTCGCGCTGTATCCGCCCGCCGGCTCCGGGCAGAAGGGCGCGACACTCCAACTGAAGTTCACCATTCCCCCGGTCGTCACCGAGAAGTTAGGCAAGGTCACCCTCTCCGCCTCGGTGGCGGGCAGCCAACTCGCGCCCGAATCCTATTCCCGCCCCGGCCAGTACACCTACGAGCGCGACATCCCCCCGGGCGTACTCTCGGGCAATTCCGTGCGCGTGGATTTCCAGCTCGATAAAGCCCTGCCGCCGGGAGAAACGGACCTGCGCGAGCTGGGCGTGGTGGTGGTCAGCGCCGGGCTCGAATCGAAATGAGCCGCGCCCGCGCCGCGGCCTGGTGGATCGCCCCTTCCCTTCTCTGCCTGCTGCTGTACTGGCGCGGCTTCACCGCCTGGTTTCGCGCCGACGATTTCGACTGGCTCGGGCTGGTCCTGCGCGTCCACGGTTTTCGGGACTTCCTCGCCGCCCTGGTGACGCCCTATTCCTTCGGCACCATCCGGCCCTGGAGCGAGCGCGTGTTCTTCATGGCGGGATTCACGCTCTTCGGGATGAATCCCCTGCCGTTCCGCGTGGTTATTTTCGCGACACAATTTGCCAACCTCGCGCTCATGGCCGCCATCGCCCGGCGCCTCACCGGAAACGCCGCCGCGGGATTCCTGGCGGCCATCTTCTGGGTGCTGAACTCCGCGCTCGTCCTGCCGCTCGGATGGGTCTGCGCCTACAACCAGGTGATGTGCGCCTTCTTCCTGCTGCTGGCGTTTTACTTTCTGCTGCGGCAGGTGTCCGGCGGCCGCTCCGCGCGGCGCTACGAGATTCTCCAGTGGCTGGCCTTCCTGCTGGGCTTCGGAGCGCAGGAGACGAACCTGGTCTATCCCGCCCTGGCAGCCGCCTACACGCTTCTGTGCGCGCGGAAACAGTTCCGCCGCACGCTGCCGATGTTCGCGGTGTCCTTCGCCTACCTCCTGGTCCACCGCTGGGCCGCGCCTCCCCAAAGGACCGGCGACTACGCCATGCACTTCACCAGCGGCATGCTGCGGACCCTGAAGGACTACTGGATGTGGTCGGTGGGCCCGGCGTACCTCTGGACGCCCTTCCGCGCACCGGCCTGGCTCGTTCCGTTCGCGGTGGCGCTGGTTTCCCTCGGCCTGCTGACGTTCCTGGTCCGGGAATGGCGTTCCGGCAGCCGTACGGCCGCCTTCTTTCTGGCGTGGTACCTGATCGCCATCGCGCCCGTGCTCCCGTTCCGCGACCAGCGCATGGATTATTACGTCTACATTCCCGTGATCGGCCTCTGCTGGCTGGGCGGCCAGGCTTTCGCGCGGGGTTGGCGCATGGCCGGCCGGTACCGTGCCGCCGCCGCGGCGATGGCGCTTCTGTATGCCGCGATGGTTGTCCCGCGGAGCGTCGGCGCCTCGGACTACAATCACCGGCTGGCCGAGCGGGTGCGCAACCTGGTGGAAGGCGTGGCGGGCGCGCACGAGCGCCACCCGGACCAGACCATCCTCCTCGAAGGCGTCGATACCGATCTGTTCTACAACGCGATCCTCGACCATCCCTTCCGCGCTCTCGGGTTCGAAAACGTCTATCTGGCCTCCGGCAGCGGCCGCAACATCGCCCCGCACCCCGATTGGGGCGACCCGGCCGAGTTCATC
The DNA here is from genome assembly GCA_035638575.1 of Bryobacteraceae bacterium. GTDB lineage: Bacteria > Acidobacteriota > Terriglobia > Bryobacterales > Bryobacteraceae > DASQZT01. The sequence continues at coordinate 50,975 of DASQZT010000211.1, read as the reverse complement.
CTGCCGCCCGATGTCACCGCCAAAGCGCTGGACGAGCGGCGGCTGGTGGTTTACGACGTCGGCGCTCCGCTGCTGCGCAACATCACCACCGAGTACTCCGGCAGGCCCCGTTCGGCCGAAGTGCCCAGGCTCGTGGATGCGGGCAACCCGCTCGAAGCGTACCTCTTGGGACCGGAATGGTATGGCATCGATGGCGACCACCGCTGGATGGCGAAGCGCGCGACCCTGCGGATCGGCGGGCCCCGGGCGCCGGGGCAGCGCCTTTACCTGCGCGGCTACTGTCCCGCCGGCGCGTTGCGGGATGGACCGCTCTCCGTCACGGTTACGATCGATGGCGCGCCGCTGGCGCCCGCCGCCATCCACCCGGGCGAAAACAGCTTCGCTTTGTCCTATCCGCTGCCGCCCTCGGTCGTGGGCGCACTCGAGATGCGGGTCGTGGTGGAGGTTGGCCGCACTTACCGGGTGCCGCCCGACAACCGCGACCTGGGCCTCGCCTTCGGCGCATTCGAGGTGCGCTGACCGGCTGGCTCTACTGCGCCTTCGCGAGCCGGTACAGCTCGTAAACCGGCCGGCCGAAGCTGTCCGGAATCACCGCCACGTCCTCCCGCCGGTAGCCCGCGGCCGCGGCGTACTTCAGCAGCTTCGCGCTGTTCCCGGGGAAGAATTCGAACGCTTTGGTATGAGCGATATACAGGTTCCGCGGCTCCGCAATCATGCGGTCTGCGATCTCGCGGTCTTCCGCGTTCATCTCCGGCTTGGTGACCTGGTCGCTGCCATTGGCCAGGGGCAGTTTGCCTTGATTCAGCAGCCGCAGGCTATCGAAGATGCCCCAATCGAGCGGCAGCACGTTCTGCGCGGGAATCTGTTTCAAACGGTCCGAAAGCCTGAAGATGGCGTCGTCCCACGACTGGCCTCCGCCATTCCGCACCATCATGGCGTGGTATTCGCCCATCACCAGCGCGCTCGAAATCAGCGAGACGGCCAGCACCGCCGCAAGTGCCGGAATACCGGCACGTCCCGACCGCCGCGATGCCGATGCGAGCGAAACCGCAACCACCACCTGGGGCAACGGCCATAGCAGGATGGTGTGGTGAACGCTGCCGCCGGTGCTCACCGTGATGGCCATCTGCACCCAGGCCACCGCCGCCGTGATGAGAGCGAACAGGATGGCCCGCAGGTCATTCCCCCGTGCCACCAGCGCCAGCAGCACCGCCAGCGCCAACGCATACGGCAGCAGATCGCGCCGGGGATGCCCGGCAAGTGCCGAAATCCTGGCAGAAACCGTTTCCAGGATTCCCGCGGGCCTGTGCGGCTCGGGCGTTTGCCAGTCTTCATCCGTCAGATAGCCGAAGAGGCCTTGGCCGGTCGCGGTCGCCAGCAGCACGGGAGCTTTGGCCGCGATGCCGCCGGGTTCGCGCCGGAAGTTGCCGCGAAAGGTCACCCAGTGGTTTGTCGCGTTGTAAATGAGCAGCGGAAGAGCGCCCACGACGAATGACATTACGGCAATGGCGACCCTCCGGCGCGTCGCCACGGCAAGGATTTGGCGCGGAACCGTCAGAATCGCGGCGATTCCCATGCCGCTCAGCAGCCACACCGCCAGAGCTTTATCCCAGAGTGCTAATCCCAGCAGAAAGAAGCCCCACGCCAGGTCCGAATGCCCGCGCTGCTGGTAGAAGCGCACCAGCATAAACGTGCCCCCCAGCAACAACAGATGCTGGAGCGCAACAGGGCCCCAATCGAACAACGCTGTCAAAAGATATGAGGAATCCACCGCCAGCAGCACGCATCCAATAACGGCCGCGCGTTGGCCCGCGACCCGCCGCAGCAGCAGGTAGAACAGCCACACGCTGCCCGTCCCCGCCAGTAGCATGGGGACCCTCAGGGTTAGTACTCCGGCCCCGAAGAATCCGAAAATCGGCTCGTAAATCCAGGATTTTAAGGCCCCGACGTAGCTCATCAACATGATCGGCGCGTCGGATTGGCCGATACGTATGGAGTAAAGTTCGGAGCGGGGCGTGTATATCCCTTCCGCGAAAAGAGCTTCGTCGTCTTCCACTCCCAGGTGCGGAAGAAAGGCGAGCCCCGCCGTAAAGAAAAATATACATGAGATCAACGCAACGCAGGTGATACCGAGTCTTTGAGTATGAGGCTTCACGATTTTTCTTGGCGAGTGATAAAAGAGATGGTAGCATCTGACAACGATCCGGACCGGTCGGGGTTGGACCACGAGGTGGCTCGTTTTTGCAGAATCGAGGCTTTGGCAATAGAATTGCTCATGTAGGTAGCCGTGCGGAAGTCGCTGGGTGAAAACACGATGTATCGATGGCCCTATCGAGGGGGCCTCGAGCCTGAAACCTTTGGCAAATTCTGCCGTCTATACAGTTACAGCGCCAGACGCGCTAAAGATAACAAATAAAAAGATAAAAGTGGGAGGTGGACCATGAACCAGACCGAACTCAACAAATACAAAGCGACGCTGGAGGCCAAACAGGCCGAACTGGCCGCGGGACTTCGCAACCGGGACGATATTGCCATCGAAAAAACGCCGGATGCCATTGATGAAGTGCAACTTGCCGGCGAAAGGGAGCTTGCCATTCGCAACCTGGACCGCGAATCGAACCTGTTGCGCAACGTGAAAGGGGCCTTGGCCCGGATGGCCGATGGCAGCTACGGGATTTGCATGCACTGCGAAGAGGAGATCAAGCCCAAACGCCTGGATGCCGTCCCGTGGACCAAATATTGCATCCGCTGCCAGGAGGCTGCGGACCGCCACGAATTCGAATCCGAATCGGGCGAGACCATGGACGAACTCCTGGCCGCTTGAGCTTCTTCCGGAGCTTTTTGGATCACACAGGGCGCGAGCTACACCTCGCGCCCTTCGTGTTTTCCCACTACGGCAAGAACCCGCACTGGGTCGTTTGGCGCAATCAGACCGGCTTATCCGGATTGGCTACAATCAGGGCGATGGAGTTTGTGCGACGCGCGCCCGGCCACCCCTCCCGCCTCGGCATTTTGCCCGGCACCTTCAACCCGATCACCGTTGCCCATCTCGCTCTGGGGCGGGCCGCCCTGTCGCGCGTCGATGAAGTCGTGTTCGCCTTGCCACGGATATTGCCCCACAAGGAGTACACTGGCGCTTCGTTTGATGAGCGGGTCGAAATGCTCCTTACCGCCCTGGCGGACGAGCCGGCCTTTTCGATTGCCGCCGTAGACCGTGGCCTGTTCGTGGAAATCGCCGCGGAATGCCGTGCCGCGTACGGCGAGGAAGTGGCTCTCTGGTTTCTCTGCGGGCGCGACGCCGCCGAGCGCGTCGCCAATTGGGATTACGGCGAGCCCGGCGCCTTTGCCGGAATGTTGCGCCAGTTCGACCTGCTGGTGGCCTCCCGTCAGGGCACCTACCAGCCGCCGCCGGAACTGGAGGCCGCGGTAAGCCGCCTCGATCTTCCCGGCGGCTTCGACCATGTTTCGGCGACCGAGGTTCGTGAGCGGATCACCCGCGGCGAGCCGTGGGAACACCTGGTGCCGGCTGCCATCATCGGCAAGGTGAGGGAGATCTACCCTACCGGCGGGTGAGTTTGTCGAAGACGGTGATTACTGGCAGCGCGTTGTTGTCGGCGTCGAAGAAGCCGCGCCCGCCGCGCGCTCCGGAGACCGCCGGCTCCCACCAGAAGACGCCCACGCCCAAGCCGAGCGGCGTCGCCATGACCGCGCGGTTCACTTCTTCCCAGAACTCCTTCTGGCCCTCGGGGCTCTCCGCGAACGGCGCCGGCTTCTTGGTGTATTCGCGCGGCGCCCAGTTATACGCCGCTTCCACCACGATGATGGGCAGGTGGTACTCGTTGGCCATGAACTGGAGGTTTTCGCGCAGGTCCAGCAGGCTGCCGTGCCACCACGGGTAGTACGACTGCCCGATCACGTCGAAACTCACGCGATACGAGTTCAGCTTGTCGAAGAACGCCTTGGTCTTGACCTTGTCGCCGCCCTTATCGATGTGGATCATGATGCGGGGGCGAGGCTGGTCGCCCCTGCCCGCCTCCACGCCGGCGATCCCGGCCTTGACCAGCTCCGCGAAACTGTCCCAGTTTTCCGGCAGCTTGCCATCCGGCCAGAGCATCCCGTTGGTGATCTCGTTGCCGACCTGCACCATGTCGGGGAGCACTCCGGCTTCCCGGAAATCGGACATGGTCTGGCGGGTGTATTCGAACACCGCCTTCACCAGCTCGGCGTGCGGCATTTTCTCCCACGCCTTGGGAAGGAACTGCTTGCCCGGATCGGCCCAGGTGTCGGAGTAGTGGTAATCGAGCAGGAACTTGTAGCCCAGCTTCTTGGCGTCTTTGGCCAGGGCGATGGTGTACGGGAGGCTGTTGGGAAGCTGGGTCGGCGTGTGGAACAGTCGGAGGCGGATCCAGTTGTAGCCGTGGTCCTTGAAGATCTGGAGGCACGGCTTGCCTTCGTGGTTGTCCTTGAAGACCGTGCCGCGGTCTTCGGCCTGCTTCAGGAAAGAGAGGTCGGCGCCCACGGCGTAATCGGCCGCGCGAACGGCGGGCGCCGCCGACAGCAGGGCCAGCGCGCAAATCGTGTAGCGGTGCACGGTTTGAGACTATCAGGCCGGCATCTCGCGGCACAACCGTCGTCACGTGCCGTAATCTGCATCAGTACTTGTTACGTACTGGGCGGGTTAGTAGCTTCGGAAAGCGCTGAAAACCGGCGTGGTCCCCATATACTATTTTCGGAGCTATATATCCTATATGCGAATCGCGTTTGCAGCGCTCGGTCTCTTCCTGGTTTCTTTGCAGGCGGGAGCTTCAACCATTTATACGGACTTCGGTTCCGGGCACAGCTTCAACGGCTCCAGCGGTTCCGGCATCACCAGCTCGGTAGGCGCCGCCGCGGAGTTCACGGCTTTGCTAACAGCATCTCTAACCAGCATCGACATCGCAGCAAAGGTGATCCTCGGCACGCCTACTTTCACGGTCAAGATCGCCCACGACAATTCGAACTCCCCGGGAGCGGTGATCGAGAGCATGACGATCAATTCGATCCCGAGCTCAGCTTCGGTGGTGACGGCGACGTCGAGCCTGGACCCAATTCTCACCAGCGGCACCAAATACTGGATCGAGGTGGTGGCAGGGGGGTCGACCGAGGGTACGTGGTACGTCAACAACCAATCGGTGCTGGGCAACAGGTCCACTTCCAGCAATGGCGGCAGCACCTGGGGTGGTGCCAGCCTTTCGGTCCAACAGGCCTTCGACGTTAATGGAACACTGACGGCTCCCGAGCCTTCCAGCGCAGTGCTGATGCTTTTGCCTCTGGGCATCCTGATGGCTTACCAGGGAAGGAAGGCGGCAAAATCCGGCCGCGTGCATCGCGCCGAATGACAGTTGTAGGGCATGGGTGTGGGGTTGCCGGTTGATGGACTTCTGAGGGAAGTATACAGCCCGGAGAAGGTTTGGCAGGTTCTAGGGACAGGGAAGGCTCGCCAGACCTGCCGGTCGCGGTGTCACTCTGGATTGGGGCGTTTCTTTCTTCTTTCGGTTCTGGCGTTTGGAAGTTTCGGCTCGTTTGGCCGGCGCTCCTTGGCGCCTAGAAGCGAAACCAGGTAAGCCTGTGCAACGGCTTCGTCGCGAATCATGTTCCACGTCTTGAACGCTTCATTCACCGAGGCGATTTGCTTGTCCACTTCGACAGGTGTCCACTCCTTCGCCATGTTGTAATCCGCATCGTTACGCCGTTGCTGGGCCTGAATGAAGGCGTTCGCAACGGTGCGGAGATGGATAGCCACCGTCCTCTCCGCGCCTTCAGGAGGATTGTCTTTGAAAGAGGCATTGATCTGGGAGACCCTCGTTTCAGAGGCCGTCTTCATCGGGCCGTGATCGAAACACCGGCCGAGTGTCGCTCGCAACTCAGGCCGAGCCCAGTTTGGCCGTTGTTTCGGATATCAGGAGATGGAAGAGCGCGTAGTAGGCCGTGGAAACGGCCCTCCTGAGGCTGGCCTGATGCGGGCTCTCAGGGTGCAGATTTGCAAGGTCTTGGGCGAGTTTGAGCAGCTCGTCGGGAAACGCCATGCGTCATGCCAAGGTGGGTTGATCGAGTTTGGCTTGCTCGGACTGGCTGCGGAAGTTGAAGTAGGGAAGCACGCCCCATTGTTCCAGGGGTTGAACCTGTTGGACGATGGCTTGTTCGACCTGGTTGCTGACGTTCAAGAGCTTCTCGTGCCGGCTGGCAGCATCGGCGAGGATCACCATGAAGAAGACCGCCGGCTCTCCGCTCCAATCGCTCCCAAGCGTGGGAATGATGCTGACCACGTGAGGGGCGAGGCGTTGCGCGGCTCGCGCCACTGCCGCCTGGAATCGGGCTTGATGGGCAAACGCCGTTGGAACGTACACACTCCATTATCGCGCGGCTAACGCGCCTCCGGGAAAGACGGAGGTAGCGATGCTCAGGTATGAACAATCGACTGGCACGGCAAAGACGACCCAGGACGGCCCCGGCCCAGGTGGCCAGTTTCCGTGTACGCCGCCGCTTACCCGAACGAACACTGACGGCCCACTGGATGATCAGCAAACCCCTGGACGATTGGCCCCGGTGAAGGTGGGCGAGCCGTATCTGCCTTTCAGGGCTGCGGCCTGACCACCAGCATCTCGACAGTTCGCCGGGTGGGAGTCAGGACGATGCCCGATTGCTCGCGGAGCGCCTGGAGAAACTCGCCGGTACTTCGAGCTTTCCCGCGAACCGCGATATCGTAGGGCGGGTTGTGCCGATGAGCAAGCTACTTTCCGCAAACGGCCGGCTGCTCGTTATTGGTGACGCCGGAAGTGATCGCGGTGGTCTTCCCCGAAGCCGGGTCGAAGAGCATCAGATGCTCCACCCAGACGCCCTGTGGGCGGCGACCGCCGAAACGTCGCAGCCCTTGATTCCGGACGGCTGTTGCCCGGCTTCCAGTGGCACCGGGCCAATCACTCGTTCGTCTCGAGAATCCCGGTCAAAGCTCCACTGCTTCGCATTCGCCTGCCATCCTTCAGGCGAGGCGAAGAGAATATTTTTGACCCGAGCAGCTTGGCAGGAAATGGTCGCGCGGCGAATCAGTGCGCTGTTGGAGGCTGTTGCCGGCCGGGTTCCAGTTCCAGACCTGCTGATAGCTGGGGCCCTGCTCCCGATACGCGAAATCACCGCTCGTTCGACGAAGGGACATCGTGCGGCGTTACAACGCGAGAAACGGCTCGGTCGAGGGGCGCGCAAGGGGGGATCAAAGAAGCGTCCCGATGAGTCTGCGCCACGCACGGCGGAACTTTAGGTTGCGGGGCGGAGTCCAAGGCTATGATTAGGGCACTGGGGAGGGATCACTGTGTCACACTACCTGGATTTTGCGAAGCGACTGCTGCCGGCCACCGCGGGAGCGGCAGCCATCACTATGGGGATCGCCCAGTCCCAGGTCGCAAGGCCGCCGGCTTTCGAGGTGGCTTCTGTCAGAGCAAGCAAGACGGAAGACTTCCGGCGTATCGGAATGCAGTTTCTTCCGGGTGGCAGGTTTGTAACGACGAACCTGCCTGTGCTATTTGTCATTGCGACCGCTTATAACGTTCCCTTTCAGTCGCCGCGGCTCAGCGGCGGCCCGGATTGGATCCGCTCCGACCGGTTCGATATCGAGGCCACGGCGGAGAAGGGCGCGTTTCCGGCCGGGGCCACGGCCAAGAATCGCGAGGACAAGATGAGGCTGATGCTGCAGGCACTGCTGGCGGAGCGGTTCAAACTCACCATCCGCCGCGAGATGAAAGAGCAGCCGGTATACGCGATGGTGGTGGCAAAAAGCGGATCCAAACTCCAAAAAGCGAAGGTCGAGGAGAAAGACTGCTCCGACGATTCCGCCGGCGTCGGAATTTCCTGCCACACTTTTCTCGGCGGCCAGGGGCGCGGGCTCCACGCGCGGGCGGTGGACATGGCGGACCTGGCGCTTTATGTATCCAACTGGACGGAACGGCCCGTGGTGGATCAGACCGGCATCGAGGGACTCTTCGAGATCGAGACGAAAGGGTGGGCGACCCTTCGTCCGGGACCGGCCCCGCCTCCGGGCGCCAAGGCGGAGGATGGATCGGACCTCGCTTCGCTGCCTTCCATCTTCACCGTATTCGCGGATATGGGGCTCAAACTGGAACCGCAGAGGGCTCCGGTGGAGATGTTCGTGATCGAACACGTGGAGAAGCCCTCGGAGAATTAGCTCGCTATCGCTGGCGTCTTCCCTGGCGCTCTTCGGCGGCGCCGGCGCCCTGGCCGAGGAAGCCGGTCCGCAGGGGGGAGCCGTCATCGAACAACACGTACTCCGCGGGCGCTTCCACGCGCGATGACTTTACGGTCCGCAGCGCATCGTTGCCGGCTACGACCAGCACCATGTGGGCGGCGTCCAGAGGATTCTTCGACGCCAGCACCAGAGCTTGGCGCTCGGAAGCGTGGGCGTCGCCATCCACCTGGAAACTCGCGCCCTGATACTTCAACCCGAGCTTGCCGGCCCACGCCGCCAGGGCCGAGTTCGCCTCGGGCCGGCCGACGAAGATCACGTCCTTATGGCGCAACAGGTCGTCGGACACTTCGAAGTCCTTGTAGACCGGCACCTCGCTTTCGAAGCGGTCCAGATAGCGGTTCTGCATCTGCTCGGCGGCGTAGCGGTTGGCGCCGGCTTCGCGCACGGTGCCGTAGACCAGCACGGCGGAGGCGAGGTGGCGCGAGATGTCGCTCGCCAGGTAGGCGGGCCCATCGGCGGGCTCGGTGAATTCGAAAGGCACGCCGGCTTTATCGAGGAACGATTGCGCCGTCACGGTCTTGGTGGTGTTGGCGGCGAAATAGCCGCTCATGAGTTTGAGGAACGCATCGTCGCCCATCTTGCGGCGAAGCGAATCCAGGAACAGCGCGCCTTTGGCCTCTTCGAGGCGGACGCGGTTGGACGCGTTATCGGGGGCGAGCTTCAGGCCGCGATACGCCGCGCGCTGGACGCTAAGCGCCTTCTCCACGTCGTCGGAACCGAGCACGCGGGAATACGCCGCGGAGCCCGCCACGAACCACGTGTCGGCATCGGACGCCGGCAGGATCCAACCCTTCCACAAGCGGTCTTTTAAGGATGCAGCCTTCGGCGCGGGCCGGGCATCGGGCTTTTTCGGGGAGGCCAGGCGCGTCTTCTCGTTCTCCTGAATGGCGGCGCTGAGCGCCTCGGAAGGCTCGGCGCGGAAGAGGAAGTAGCCCGAGGGGTACAGGCCGTCGTTCTTGGCGTAGTCGGACCGGCCTCCGGGCGTCCACTCGCGCTGGTTGGGCTTGCCGATCTCGGCCCACACCATGAGGCGCGAGGCGAGGTCCGAGGTAGCCACCTTGGCGTCCATGGTGCTGGCACTCACCAGCGGCGCGGTGCGGAATGCCAGGAAGCCGAACTGCTCGTCGATCTGGCCGCGGTTCCGGTTGTAGAGATCGAGCCATGCGAGGTCGCGGACGGCCGGAACGTACGGGATGTAGCTCGGCCCGCGTTGGGGGTCGGGGTAGTTTTCGAGGCGGACATCCAGGTCCTTGGGATTGTTGTCGCCCCAGTAGAATCCGGGGGCGTTTCCGAACCACTCGTTTTTGGAGCTGCGCCACAGCTTGGAGCGGTTGGTGCCCAGCTCGTACATGGCGATCTCGTTGTTCTTGGCGTCGCCGATCAACCACTCGTTGGTGTAGAGACCGTTGTTGCGGGTGCCGAGGCGTTCCACGACCTCATCGATGTTGCCGCCGTACTGAATGGCCATGCGGGCGCGGAAAGCGATGGGGGTGCCCTGAATGTTGAACGGCGTCTGGTTGATGGTGGTCTCGGTGAGAACCACGCCGGCATCGTTCTGATACCAGTCGGTGCCGCTTTCGATTCCGCCGGGATAGCTCTGGATGAGCATGCGGTGGCCGGAGGCGGGCTTGATATCGAGCATGACGTTGGTCTGCTCGGCGAGGGTGAGGGGCCACCAGGTGACGTGACCGATGACCATCTTGCCATCGCGCGTGGCGGGCCCGGTGGCGGCGAAGGCGCTGCAATGGTCTACGACGGAATCGCGTTTGGGCGCGGCGTAGCCGGGCTTGTCGAAGTTGAGGCCTTCGAGGCCGGTGGCGGTGGTGGAGACGGCGGAAGAGAGCTCGCCCATTTCCACGGTGACGTTGGCCACCACGATGTCCATGAGGTCGATGCGGCGATTGAGCCACTTGGCGCCGGCATCGGAGGAGCCGTCGGCGATGCCGCGCATCTCCTCGAGAATCTCGCGGTCGAAGCCGCGAAGGAAGAGCGCGTTGGCGGTGGTGCGGTACTCGCTCCACTGGTCGCGGGAGCCGAGCGAGGAGGCGCAGCGCTCGAGGTATTCGGGAATCTCGCGGGCCATGAGGTGGCCGTGCTGGTAGCCGCGCTCGTAGGGGGCGCCCTCGATGTGGAGGTAGATCCAGCCGGCCGAGGGATAGCGGTAGGCGGGCCCGAAGGTCTGGACGGCCTCGCGGACGGGCCATGCGTCTTGGGAGGAGATTTCGTCGAGGCTGACACCCTCGAACCAGGCCTTGCCCTGGCGGAATTCGCCGCCGCTGGCGACGGTCAGCAGGATCTGGTCCTGGGCGCGGCTGGCGATGAAGCGCAGGGAGAGGCGGGTCCACGGCTGGGTGCCGGCGAGTGAGGCGGAGTGGACGTCGAAGGGCATGGAGGCCATGGTGAGGGCGGCGCCCAGGGTGATGGGCGAGCGGTCGAGGTCGCGGACCGCAAGGCTGTCGGTGCGGGCCCAGCCGCTGAGTTCGTAGCGCTTGCCGATGGTGAGCGAGACCGGCGCGAATCGCACGCAGGCGTCGGGGGCCGTTTTGGCCGGCTCCAGGCGGAGCGACTTGTTCTTGCCATGCAGGACGGCCGGATCGGTCGAGACCGCGCCGCGGACGACGGTCCAGCCCTGGTTGGGCTTTTCGAAAGACGCCTGGAACAACGGCGTGGCGGCTTGGGCCGCATACGCCACGAGAAGGCAGCAGACCACACGAATCATCGGGCTCTCCTTGTGGAACCAGGATAGCGTTTTTGGGGAGAGGAGTGGAGGCGGAAAAGGCGCAATTCGCCATTTGGGAGGGATTTGATGGCGGGCAGTTCTATCGGCTCGCTGACTGTGGGGTGGGTAAGTGGGCGGACGCAAGCGCGTTTGTGGGTACTAACGCCACCGATGAACGATCACTTCCGGCTCGCGCAATCGTCGTACACGAACGCGGCCGACGGGCTACACTGCTTAATAATGCTCCACGGCTGGGACAATTTCTTTATGATGGCCGGGACTGCAGCGGCGACTCTAATCGGATTAGTATTCGTTGCCGTCACGGTAGCCACCGGGTTCTCGAAGTCGAGCATCGTGCACGGCACCCGCGGCTTCGTGACGCCTACGCTCGTTCGGTTCAGTGGCGTGTTATTCCTCTCCCTGGCTGTGTTGGCGCCATGGCCATCGGCCAGGCCAACCGGAATCATTCTCAGCGTGGGCGGGCTGGCGGGCCTTGCCTATCAAGTAAAGGTAATCGTCGGGCGGCACAAAGTCGGGTTAATTTTGCTCGACTGGCACGACTGGCTTCCGCACGTGGGCGTTCCGGCGCTCGGTAGTGGAAGCTTGGTAGCCGGCGCGGCCGGATTACTTGCGGAGAGATCTTTCGCACCCTATGCCATCGCGGGCGCGGTCGTGCTCCTGCTGTTCGCCGGTATTTACGGCGCTTGGGACCTCACATTGTGGATGATCAAGAACCGGGAGAAGACATAGCCAGTGCGACCGCCGCGCCCGCAGGTCTACAGGGGGCCGCACATATTAGCGAAGCAGAGCGCGTTTCCCAGTACTGATCAGTTGGCCGCGTACTCGCAGGAGCGACAATGGTTATCTCTAAGTCGGAGAGGAGGCTGGGACGACGATGGAAGATGAACAGATACGTGAAGCCCTAAATGCTCATTGGCATGCATCCGCAGTCGGGGATGCAAACGCGGAACACTATATTTACGATGACGATGCCATCTGCGATTACCCCCAGTCAGGCGAGCGAATCGTCGGACGAAGAAATTTGCAGGCTTTGCGGAGTCATCATCCTGGTAAGCCGTCAGGCTTCCACGTCAAGCGAATTCTCGGGAAAGGTGATCTCTGGATCACGGAATACTTAATCACCTACCAAGGGCGACCAGCATACACCGTGAGCATTATGGAGTTTAGCAACGGTAAGGTCACGCACGAGACTCAGTATTTCGCAGATCCCTTCGAGGCGCCGGCCTGGCGGAGCCAATGGGTTCAGCAGGTCCCGTGACGCCGCATTGAGAGCCGATCAGTAATGGGAAGTCGGCTTGGCGCCTACGATCGCGGGGCGGACCCGCCGCCTCGTTGCGTTACGCCCCTCGAAGATGTGCCATGACCGCCAGTGCCCCGCGAAGTCGCTTTGCGGGGAGCTTGGCCGTGGCCCACGCCGGCAGGGGGCTGGTCACCCTGAACCTCGTGAGAGGTTTCTTCCACCTGGTTTCGGACTTCACAATCGGTGCTAAGCTGTGGCTATGAAGCTCACCATTGAGCTCGACCGGGAGGTCGATGGCCGTTGGATCGCCGAGGTTCCGGAATTGAACGTCCTCCTGTACGGGGAGTCAAAGCAGGACGCTATTCAGCGAGCCCAGCCGGCCGCGCGTGAGATTGTTCTCGACCGGATCGCCCACGGTGAGTTGCCGCCTGATTCGGCGAATGCCACCTTCGACATCGCCGCATGAGCTCGTGGCCATCGGTTAAGGCGCGTCGTGTGTTCCCCGCACTGAAACGGATCGGGTGGCGCCATGACCGCACGGTGGGCTCCCACAAAATTATGAAGAAGGACGGGTGGGCGGCAAGACGGGCCTTCAACCCCAAGACCTGTGAGGGCGCCGCTCACGCGGACAGGAGGTCCGTCCTGGGAGACAAGTCCTTCAACGAGTTCCTTCATGTCGGCAGCAGGCAAACGCGTCCCGTGAACCGCATTGGAGGTCAGTCGCGGATCACTGCAGTATCGGCAGAGTGAGGTAGCCGGCGGGGACGTAGAGGCTGCCTTCGGTGACGCCGTGCGGAGCGATCCGGGCCAACTGCTGCGACAGGCCGCGAAGGGATCCGGTGGGCGCCAGCGCATCGGCGAACAGGCGCGTGACGCGCGTTACCTGATCGGCGGATTCGTGCGCGAACTCCAGGCGGAAACGGCGGATGCCGGCGTCCAGCCACTCCTCCAGATGCTCGCCGGCCTGCTGCGCTTCGGCGCCGAACACGGTGTTGCGGCAGCCGACATCGGCCATCACCGGATGGGCGCGGCCGGCGGTGTCGCGCAACGCCACGCGATGATGCTCGCAGGGGCGGCCGCAATCGCGGTAACTCGTGCCGGTGGAGAGGAAGCGGCAGAACACGCAGTGCTCGGTGTGGAAGACGGCGAGGTGCTGGTAGGCGATGGCCTCGATGCGGGCGGCGCCGGCGCGGCGGGCGAGATCGGACACCTGGGCGGCGTTGAGGTCGTGGGTGGGAGTGAGAAGCGAAAGGCCCAGGGCGAACAGCTCCGCGGCGGTGGCGGCGTTGGCGGCGTTCAGACTGAAATCGCCGATCAAGGGGGCGTGGGGCCTGGACTGAAAGGCATGGAGGAGGCCGGCGGATCGCACCAGGATGGGGCAGTCGCAACTTAAAAGGAAATCGGCGATGCGCTGCTCGCCGGGCTTGAGGACGCGCGGGCTGGCTACGCGCACTTCGATGCCGGCATCGCGCACACGATCGAGCGAAGGGCGCAGGCCGTAGAGATCGAGATAGTCCAGCGTGACGCTGGCGGGACGCACCGCGATGGCGGCTTCGAGCTGCTCGGGAGTGCGGACCAGGAGGTGCAGGGTGGGGGCTGACGGGGCGGGACAGGGGACCAGGGCGGGGCGAGGCGGGATCGGATTGACCCGGGCGTTCGGCGCCGCGACGCTTTGGAGCTTGCCGGCGGCTTCGCGGCGCAGGCGGTTCAGCAAGGAGGCGGGGGCGAATGGAGCGCCTTCCACTTCCAGCTCGACGCCGGCCAACTCGTAGGGGGTGTCGCCCAGGCGGGCCAGTTGGTCCCTCAGGAATGCCAGGTCGAGCGCGCGGTTGCGCGCGGCGGGGAGCGGCGACTCGGATTCCACGGTCACTTGCCGGTCGGCTGCGCGCCACTCGGTCACCAGCGGCGCGCCTTCGCGGGCGACGACGCGAACGGCGACAGGCTGCTTGCGGACAGGCAGGGCGCGGACGAGCTTGTCGAGGTCGGGATCGTGGGTGCGCCACAACAGGTCGCCGCGGCTGGGCCTGGCTTTGGGCCTGACCCGGAGCCGTGGGCGGTTGTCCGTTCGGCTGCTTGCACGTGGGCAACAATTTCTTAAGATTGCCGCGCGTCTCGTTGGTGTACTTGGCCGCGCAGGTGGCGCTATCGATCTTTCTGGTGACCGGGACCGCCGTCTTCCTGAGCCACCTGGCGAGGATGCGGAATTTCGACCTGGGCTTTCGCAGCGATCACGTGCTGTTGGTGACCATCGACCCCTCCGGCGGCGGCTACAAACCCGAGCAATTGGCGGCGCGATATCAGGAGCTGCTGCGGCGGCTCCAAGCCATTCCCGGAGTGCGTTCAGCCTCGGTCAGCGGCTGTACTCCGCTGGAAGGTTGCGGGTCGGGAAGCCGCTATCTGAAGGCGGAGGGATACGAGGAGGACCCTGGCCAGCAGCTGCGGCCAGCGATCTCCTTTGTAACGCCGGGCTACTTCGAGACCCTCGGCATCCCGCTCCTGGCCGGCCGCGATTTCAGCCTGCGGGACGCCGGGAGGCCGCGCGTTGCGATCGTCAGCGCGGCCGTGGCGCGGCACTTTTTCCCGGGTGAGAATCCAATCGGCAGGCACGTCAAAATTGTCTACGACCCGCAGCCTGTCCCCTTCGGCGGCGATCAACCGTACGAGATCATCGGTTTGGCCGGCGACGTCAAACCTTGGGAACTTCACGACCCTCCATACCCCGTCATCTACTTCAACATGTTCCAGGAGAACCACCTCAACAATCGCTTGGAGCTGCGCACCAGCGCGGATCCCGCGGCGATGGCTGGCGCGGTGCGCCGAGTGATCGGCGACGTCCTGAAAACGGCGCTGGTGACGAGGGTCAGGACTTTGTCCGAGCAGGTAGATTCAGATATTGTTCCCGAGCGTCTCATCGCCACTTTGTCCGGGTTCTTCGGCGTCCTGGGGGCAGCGCTCGCCGGCATCGGACTCTATGGACTGCTGGCCTACAGCGTGGCGCGGCGGACCAACGAGATCGGGATTCGGATGGCGTTGGGTGCGACCACGGGCGACGTGAGCCGTCTCGTGTTGCGAGATGCCGTTGGAATGCTGTGCGCCGGGCTTGTGGCCGGAGGCTTCATGGTGTTATGGGGCAGGCCACTGGCAGCTAGCTTGGTCCAAGGTCTGAAACCGGAGAGCAGCGCTCCACTGGCGGTAGCGGGCTGCGTCATTGCAGCCGTTGCGCTGCTGGCCTCGTATATGCCAGCGCGGCGTGCAGCTCGAGTCGACCCGGTTGTGGCGCTGCGCCACGAGTAGCCACAGCGACAAGCCGGAGTTTCAATTTGGCTGTATGGAGACTCGACGCTTTCGGCGGCCAGAAACTTCCAGCCCGATGCTAGCCGTCCAGCTCGATCTCCTGGTGCTGCATTCCGGCGTACGGGTAGACCGCGACCTTCGGGTCGCCGGGGTGCAGTTCCCGGAGCTTGGCGACTACGTCTTCCCATTTGTCGCAGAAGAACGTGCCCGTGCGGTAGTTGTTCCGCATGTTGCGAGTCAGGTACGCGGAGTACACGATCATGTTCACCTGCTTGGCATTGCCGCCGCGGCCGCCGCCCCGGCCGGCCGGGGCAACTCGCCGGGCCGTCAGGTCGAATTGCGTGGCGCCGCTCCGTCCCGCGAGGCGGTTGTTCAGGTAATGAACCGGATCGATGCCCAGAGGATGCTGCACGATTAAAACTCCCGTGCCCCCGTCGCGAACCGAGTAGTTGATCCACAAACCGCCGTGGAACGCCTGCGCGTTCTGCGGGTAGGCGTTGGCCACCACGATATCGGCGCCCTCGAGCGTGGGCGTGCAATAGGTCTTGGCCGCCACGCGCACGCCGGCATGATGCGCCTCCACGATATCGCCGGCCCAGATCCGGGTGGGCCGCAGGCGGTCGTTGTACAGGATCTGGATGGTGTAATCGACGTTGGCCATGCGGGCGGCCTCGATCATGTCCTGCCGCATATCGTTCTTGAAGATCTTGACGGGACCGGTGGTTCTCACCTTGGTCAGGATCTGGGTGTGGTTGTATTCGATCGTGGGAAGGGCGGCCAGGCCGGGAAGAATGGCTTTGGCGCCGCCGCCGTAGCCGGCGTCCTGATGAACCTTCACGCCGCTGATGCAGATCTTCAGGTCCGCCCCGAGGAAGGTCTGGTTCAGCAGGATCTTGTTTCCGCGGGTTGTGGTGCCGGTCTCCTTGACGTTATCGAAGACGTCGTGGTTCAGCCAGGCGTACCTTTTGGCGACCTCGACTCCGAGTTTCCGTCCCACTTCCTCCTGAGTCATCGCGCGGTGCGTGCCAAACGAGCCGATGAACAGGATGTTCTCGTCCTTGACGCCGGCCTTGCTCAGCTCGGACATCAGCCAGGGCGTCACCGCATAGGCGGGCGTGGTGCGGGTGAGGTCGTCGAAGCTGATAGCGACCTTGGTCTTTCCCTCGGCCAGCTCGCGCAGGGATTTCGTGCCGATGGGCTTGCCGGACTGATCGGCGATCTGCTGCGGCGTGAGGACCGGCAGATTGTGACCGGCCATGTCCATCACGTGCAGATCCCAGCTTGCGGGGAAATCGAGGCGCTCCTCGATCCAGGGGGCGCCATTGGGGCCGGCGAATTCGTGGGTCGGAATGACGACCGACTTGGCGGCGCCTTTGAGCTTGGATACCGCCTTGACCTGAAACGGCGTTTGGGCCATGGCGGTGCCGATCAAGGGTGTTGCGGCGAGGTACCGAGCACCCATGAGAATCTCTCTGCGGCTTAGGGTCGAGTCCGGCAAGGGGGGACCTCCATGGGTAAATCATATGCTAAAAACCGAATAACGTGGTAGTTGGAGTACGCGCAAGCAGAGTGGCGAGTGGGCAGCCAAAGACCGCCTGCCGGCGCGAGCGGATCGGAAACGGGGGCACGGCATCTGATACAATTTCAGGCCAAGTGAGCGGGTCGGGATGCCCTATATGCGTTTGTCGATCGTGTCGATGTTTCTGACGTTCTCCGTCGCCGCCTTCTGCCGTTCGGTGTGGGATGGCGTGTATACGAAGCAACAGGCTGGGCGCGGACAAGCTTCCTACCAGGAGGAATGCATCAAATGCCACGCCGAAAACCTGGGGGGCGGAGAGGCGGCGCCGGCATTGGCGGGCGATGAGTTCCTGCGCAAATGGAACGGCAAGACCGCCGGCGACCTGTTCGAACTGATTCGTAAGACCATGCCCTCGGAGGATCCCGGGAGCCTGAGCCGGCGGCAGTATGCGGACCTCGTGGCTTATATCCTGAGCGTCAACGAGTTTCCCGTGGGGCAGAAGGAACTGGAGAGCGAGCCCGCGCCATTGAACGACATTCGGATCGAGACGAAGCGATGAAAGACCGTATACTGCTTTTCCTTATTTCCCTGGCGGCCGTGACGGGGCCGTCCGCGGAAGCCCAGTACGGCGCGAAAAACGGCGAGTGGCGATTCTACGGGGGGGACGCGGGAACCACCAAGTACTCGGCCCTCGACCAGATCGACGCGGGCAACGTCAAACAGCTCAAGATCGTGTGGGAGTGGAAGTCCCAGAACTTCGGAAGGCGGCCGGATTTCAACTGGGAAGTGACGCCGTTGATGGCGGGGGGCGTTTTGTACTTCACGGCGGGCACCAGGCGCGACGCCGTGGCGGTAAACGCGGCAACCGGCGAGACCCTGTGGATGTACCGTCTGGACGAAGGGCCGCGCGGCGCGGTGATCGCGCGGGCGAACAATCGCGGATTGGCTTACTGGAGCGACGGCAAGGGCGACGACCGGATTCTGCTGATTTCACCGGGATACCAGTTGATCGCGCTGAACGCCAGGGACGGTGTTCCGCTGGCGGGCTTCGGCAAGAACGGAATGGTGGATTTGACGGAGGGGCTGGACCGGGAGGTGGTGAAGCCGGGACAGATCGGAGCCAGCTCGCCGGCCATCGTGGTGCGGGACACGGTGGTGGTGGGGGCGGCGCTACAGACGGGGACGGCGCCGTCTTCCAAGGAGAACGTGCCGGGGTACATTCGCGGCTTCGACGTGAGAACCGGCAAGCGGCTGTGGACCTTCCGCACGATTCCGCGGCCGGGGGAGTTCGGCAACGAAACCTGGGAGAAGGATTCCTGGAAATACACCGGCAACACGGGCGCGTGGGCGCCGCTGAGCGGAGATGAAGAACTGGGGTACGTGTACATCCCGGTGGAGATGCCCACGGGGGATTTCTATGGGGGCAACCGTCCGGGCAACAGCCTGTTCTCCGACAGCCTGGTGTGCCTGGACGCCCGCACGGGCAAGCGGATCTGGCATTACCAACTGGTGCATCACGACATCTGGGATTGCGATATCACCGCGGCGCCGATCCTGCTGGACATTACGGTCAATGGAAAAAAGATCAAGGCCGTGGCGCAGGTGACCAAACAGGCCTTCACTTTCGTGTTCGACCGGTTGACGGGCGAGCCGGTTTGGCCGATCGTGGAGCGGCCCGTGCCACAGTCGGACGTGCCCGGCGAGAGGACCTCCCCGACGCAGCCGTTTCCGACCCGGCCCGCGCCGTTCGACCGGCAGGGCACCGGCATCGACGACCTGATCGACTTCACGCCGGAACTGCGGGCGGAGGCCATCAAGATCGCCTCGCAGTATAAGATGGGGCCGCTGTATACGCCTCCGATCGTCCCCGACACGAACGGCAAAGCGGCAACGCTGATCCTTCCCTCCCACGTGGGAGGCGCCAACTGGCAGGGCGGCGCCGCGGATCCGGAAACGGGAATCCTGTACGTGTCTTCGGTGACCAACCTGGAGGCGCTGGCCGTGGCGCCGGCGGATCCCAAGCGGTCGGACATGGGGTATGTGGGCGGCCGCGGGGGAGGCCGGGGCGGACCGGCTTCTGTTACGGACTTTGGCGAGGGCAACGGCGAATCGGTGAGGCCGGTTGCGCGAATGAATATGGGCCCGCGGGGATTACCGCTGGTGAAGCCGCCGTGGGGCCGCATTACGGCGATCGACCTGAATAGCGGAGATCACCTTTGGATGATCGCCAACGGGGACGCGCCGGACTACGTGAAGAACCATCCGGCGATGAAGGGCATCGATTTGAGCAATACGGGCAAGCCCTCGCGATCGCCGCTGCTGGTGACCAGGACGCTGCTGTTCGGAGCGGACGGCAACAACCTCTTTTCCACCCCGGCGGGGGCCGGCGGCAACCTGTTCCGCGCGATCGACAAGAAAACCGGAAAGATCCTTCACGAGATGCCGCTGCCGGCGATGGCGACGGGTATCCCCATGACCTACCTGGTGGACGGCAGGCAGTTCATCGTGGTGGCCGTTGGCGCGGTGGGCGTGCCGGCAGAGCTGGTGGCGCTGGCTCTGCCGTAGGGAACCCGGCTACCGGCCGCCTTCTCCCGGGGGCGGGGCGCTGGGGTTGGCGCCGCGTCCGCCGCGGCCCGGCGGCGTCCAGCCGTCGAAGGCGGGGCCGTTCTGGAAGAAGAAGGCGTCCTTGCTGAGCGGATGGCCCTTGGCATACATGGCGTTGGCCTGGCCGAAGATCTTGCCCGCCCGCAGCGTGTCGTCGTGAATCTTGGTCATCAGAATCTGGTATCGGTCGTCTTTCTGGTCGAAGCCCGAGAACGAGCTCAAATCGTTGTTCCCGATGATCACGACATCCACGCCGGGGACCGCTGCGATGTCATAGGCATTGGCGGCGCCGGTGGGCGTCTCGATCATGATCACCACGAGCATGTTGTCATTGATGGTCTGGCGGTAATTGATGCCGTTGATGCCCCAGATGGAGGCCGCCTGGCCGGCCCCGGCGCTGCGCCGCGCGACGGGCGGATAGCGGGCCCACTTGGCGGCCTCGCGCGCCCGGTCGACATCGTCCACCGTGGGAACGATGACGCCCAATGCGCCGATATCGGTGGCATGCTGGATGTGCCATTCCTGCGCGTCCGGCAGCCGGACCATGGGAGTGGCGCCGGCGTGGGGACAGGCGGCGATCATGGCCTCCACATCTTTGAATTCCAGCGTGCTGTGCTGCATTTCAAACCAGGTGAAGTCGTAATGCTTGGCCGCCTCGCAATAGCCGGCAATATCGAACTTGGATTGGGTGAAGCTGAAGATCTGCTTGCCATCGAGAAGCTTCTGCTTGGCGGTGTTATACAGCTTCGGCTTTCCGGCGTTACCCGGCTGTTGCGCGGGCACCGGGACCAGCGCGAAGATCAACAACGAACAGACCGCGATGGGTCGGAATCTCATAGTGAACTCCCTTGTGTGAAAACGTTTCGCCGTAATGGTGGGTGAGTATATCCCAATTGGCGTGGCGTTGACAAGTGGAACGGTCAGCGGCCCAAAGCGGCAACCGCGTCGTCACGGTATGGAGGCCGCCGGGCCTCGCCCGGCCCCCGTACCCGATCGACCCCGATTGGTGGTAAACCCATCTTGGGAGGTGCAAGCAACATGGGTTTCACGCGCGCATGCGGTTGGCTGGCGGTGTCCTCTTTCTGGATGGCCGCCCAAGCTCAGACTCCCGCGGCGGCCCCGCAGTCGTCTGCCATGAGCGCGAGCGCCAGCTTCGCCTACGTGTCCGATGACGGCTGCGTTCAGAACGAGGTGGTGGTGTTCGCCAACAGAGCGACGGCGGCTTCGGCTAAAGCGCCGGGCACGACCGCGGAAGTCACCTATTCCCGCTACCGGTACGACTTCTGCGAGGATTCCGATCTGGGCACGGACATGGGCACTACCGCCCGGCCGATCTTCTCCGGCGATCTGAACCGGGCCTCGCTCAATGCCACGATCGGCGGGCATACGCCCACGGGTTCGGTGGTCACGGTTTCGCTCGTGCTGATTTGGGAGGGCAAGGGCCGCGTCACGCGGCAGGTGCGCCGGCCGCAAAACGCTCGCGCCGGCGGCAGTGAGCACCTGAGCCGCAACGCGGTGGTCAGCGGGACCATGGACGGAGAGGACATTTCCGACGAGATGGTCGGCGCCAGCCTGCACACCACCCGGAAGACGGTTTCCCGGTGACCTATAATCCCCCTATGGCGCCAAGCCGAAGATCCTTCCTGGCGCGCTTGCTGGCCTCGCCCCTGGCAGTGGCGTACGGCGCCGCCGCGCGGGCGCTGCCTCCCATGAAGATTACGCGCGTCGAAACCGTGTACTGGAAGGCGCGCGGAGATGCTCCTTTCTGGCCGCACTGGACCTGGTTGAAGATCGATACCGACGCCGGCGTGTCGGGCATCGGGGAGACCTATCCGCGAAATTCGGCCGAAGCCGCGATGGCCGCCGGCGCCGCTCCTTCCCTGATAGGCCGCGATCCGCGGGACAGCGAACGGATCTGGGCGGACCTCTACCGGTCGTTCGATTTCAATATCGCCGGCGGCACGGAAATGCGCGTCCTCAGCGCCATCGACCTGGCTCTGTGGGACCTGCTCGGCAACTCGCTCCAGGCGCCGGTCTACCGCCTGATCGGCGGGAAAGCCAATCCGCGCGTGCGGCTCTACAACACTTGCTTCCCGTACAAGTACGATTTCAATCGCGAGCCGGAGAAAATCATGCGGGAGCTGATCGATACGCGCGGCATCCAGGCGATCAAGATCTGGCCGTTCGACGGCGCGGCCCAAAGGAACCGCAACCAGTTCATCACCCCGCAGGACATCGAGCAGGCCCTGGAGCCGGTGAAGAAACTGCGCGACGCCTTCGGTTTCGCGATCGAGATCGCCATCGAGTTCCACGCGCAGTGGAACCTCACCGCGGCCATCCGGATTGCGCATGCGCTCGAGCCTTACCGGCCGATGTGGCTGGAAGACATGCTGATGCCCGGCAACTACCACCAGTATCGCGAGCTGGCGGCGGCCACGCCGCTGCCGTTGACCGTGGGCGAACGCATGGCGGGCAAGATGCAGTTCGAGCAGCTGCTGGAGTCGCGCACCGCGAAATTCGTGATGTTCGACGTCACCTGGTGCGGAGGGCTGACCGAGGCGCGCAAGATCGCCGCCATGGCCGACGCCCAGGAGTTGCCGGTGGCGCCGCACACCGCCGGCGGACCTCTGCTGTTCTACGCCTCGACGCACCTTTCGACGGCGTCACCCAACGTGTGGATTCAGGAAAGCTGCCAGCGTTTCTACGAACGCGATTGGCCGGCCATGCTGGTGGATCCGATCGTCCCGGAGAAGGGGTACATTCAGGCGCCGGAAGAGAGCGGATTCGGGATGCGGATCAAGCCGGAAGCATGGAATCATCCGGCGGCGGTCCGCGCCGTGGCCGGGCGATCCTAGCCGCGGCGGCCGGCGCACAAAAAAAGCCGCGACCGTTCTTCAGCGGGCGCGGCTGGCGATTCGCAAAGCTGTTTTCTTTACCGATCCCAGTCTAGATCCTGGCCGGAGCGAGCGGTATCCTGCCGGGACAGGAGACCTTGCGGGATTGATCCGGTAACATGGCGATTCGTGCGGGCGTGACAATTGGCACGCGATTTGCTATTATAATTTCTATCCATTGTGGTACGTCTGCCCGATTACCTCATTTCACCAGCGCCCCGTTCCCCCGGCAAATCAGAGGAGTAAAGCGTAGAAAAAACTCATGCCTTCCAACAACTATTCGCAGGGCGCCCAAGTCGAACATCAGAAGTTCGGCCTGGGGACGGTCCTCTCCAGCAGCGATGAACGCATCGTGATCAAGTTTGACGATCACGGCGAAAAGAAGTTCGTTACCAACATGGTGATGGGCAGTCTGAAAAAGAGCGACCGGCAGCCCCCGGCTGAAAAGAGGGGCTCCCGCAGGAAGAAGACCGCACCCGCGACGGTGTAACGCGGGCGAGAGGAACTTTCGTTGAACGCACGTCAAAAGCGGTTGTTTGAAGAAGCCCGGAAGCGGAATCCCGCCCTCAAGATCCCTTCCGAGATCCAACCCGCGGCGGATTGGACGGAGGCCGACCTGGCGCTGATCAAGCAGGGTGTCGGCGACAAATCCTCCCGGCCGTCTCAGTCGTCCGAATCCGGAGAGGGCGGCGAGGAAGTGCCCGCTGGCGAACAGGCCGGCTCCGTGGTGACCTACTTTGAAGCCAAGGGCTTCGGATTTCTGCGGCCCGACGACGGCGGACGCGACATCTTCTTCCACGTTTCGCGCCTGGTGGAGGGCGTGTCCACCGACCTGAAGCCGGGGACCCGCGTCTTCTACGAACTGGGGATGGACCGCACGGGCAAGATGGCGGCCAGCAGCATCCGCATCGCGCCCCCGGCATAACCGGCTATAATAAGGGAATCAACCTGAGCTATCAGCCCGGCTGCCGGCATTTCGCCAAGAGCCGGCGGCTGACCGCTGACGTCTGAGAAGCTTCGTTCTCATGTTCGACAACTTATCGGAAAAGCTGCAGCGGGTTTTCAAGAACCTGCGCGGCGAAGGCAAACTTTCGGCTGAAAACATGGAGAGCGCGCTGCGCGAGATCCGCCTGGCGCTGCTCGAAGCCGACGTCAACTTCCGGGTGGTCAAGCAGCTCATCGAGAACATCAAGCAGAAGGCCATGGGCGAGGAGGTGCTGGCTTCGCTTTCGCCTTCGCAGCAGGTCGTCAAGATCGTCCAGGAAGAGCTGATCAAGATTCTGGGCAGCCACGAGTCGCGCCTGCGCTTCGCCAACGAGCCGCCCAGCGTTTTTCTGATCGTGGGCCTGCAGGGCTCGGGCAAGACCACCACCACCGGCAAGCTGGCGCGCTGGCTTTCCAGGAACGGCCACCGGCCGATGATGGTGTCGGTGGACGTCTACCGGCCCGCGGCGCGCGAGCAGTTGAAGGTGATCGCGCGCGACGTCGGCCAGCCGATCTACGAAGGGACGGCCGAGGAAAAGCAGCCGCTCGACCTGGCCAAAGGCGCGCGCCGCGAGAGCGCCCAGACCGGGCGCGACGTGGTGCTGGTGGATACCGCCGGCCGGCTGCACATCGACGACCTGCTGATGACGGAGCTGCAGCAGCTCAAGGAGCAGCTCAATCCGGTCGAGATTCTGTTCGTGGCGGATGCCATGACGGGGCAGGACGCGGTCAAGTCGGCCGATGAATTCCACAAGAGGCTGGGCATCACCGGCGTGGTCCTGACCAAGATGGATGGCGACGCGCGCGGCGGCGCGGCGCTCTCGATCCGGCACGTGACCGGGCAGCCGCTCAAGTTCGTGGGCGTGGGCGAGAAGTTTGACGCCATCGAGCCGTTCCACCCCGACCGCGCGGCCAACCGCATTCTGGGAATGGGCGACGTCCTTTCCCTGATCGAAAAGGCCAGCGAGGCGATCGACCAGAAAAAAGCCGTCGAGATGCAGCGCAAGCTGATCGAAAACGAGTTTACCCTCGAGGACTTTCGCGACCA
The DNA here is from genome assembly GCA_035638575.1 of Bryobacteraceae bacterium. Lineage (GTDB taxonomy): Bacteria > Acidobacteriota > Terriglobia > Bryobacterales > Bryobacteraceae > DASQZT01. The sequence goes on along the minus strand of DASQZT010000211.1, from coordinate 26,356 downwards.
GCTGCGGCAGATTCGCAAGCTGGGTCCGTTGCAGTCGCTGTTGGGAATGATGCCCAAGGTGGGGATTCTCAAGGAGCTGAAGGACGTCAAGGTCGACGAAAAAGAGATCAACCGCGTGGTGGCGATCATCGATTCGATGACGCCCCACGAGCGCGACAACCACATGATCATCAACGGCAGCCGCCGGAGGCGCATCGCCAAGGGCAGCGGCACGTCGGTGCAGGAAGTCAACCAGTTGTTGAAGCAGTACGCGCAGGCCAGAAAGATGATGAAGAGCTTTTCGGGCGGCTTCCTGGGGAAGAAGATGGGCAAGATGAAACTCCCGCCCGGCTTCCCGTTCGGAGACATGCCGGGAATGTAGGCTGCCGGGCCTGGAGGGCGCCCCTCGAGGGAGCGGTGGTAAAACTTAAGATGGAGTTCAAATGTTGATGATTCGCCTGGCGCGTTTTGGCGCCAAAAAGAAGCCTTTTTATCGTGTTGTCGTAATCGAGAAGGAACGGGCCCGGAATGGCCGCAGCCTGGAAGTGGTGGGACACTACAACCCCGTGTCGAACCCGGCCCAGGTGTTGCTGAAGCACGACCGCATCGAGTTTTGGACCAAGAACGGCGCTCAACTGTCCGAGACGGTGAAGCGCCTGGTGGAGAAGAACCCGGCGCCGGTTGCCCAGCCCGTGGCCTGAACCCCCGTAACGAACGTAACTGTAAGGAACAGAACGCCCACCCGTCCCGTGTTCTCGAATTTCGGGTTGTAGCGCTGTTACCATGGGCTTGAGGGAGGCTCGGGGATGAAACAGTTGATCGAAGACATCGCGAAAGCTCTGGTAGACATCCCGGAGGAGGTTTCAGTCCGCGAGGTTCAGGGCGAACAGGTTACGGTTCTGGAATTGAAAGTGGCGCCAAGCGACCTGGGCAAGGTGATCGGCAAGCAGGGCCGCACGGCGCGATCGATCCGGACGATCCTGGGCGCCGCCGGAATGAAACTCAGCCGCCGCTTTACGCTGGAAATCCTCGAGTGAGCTCGCCCGGCGCCGACGCCCCGAGCGAATGGGTCACGGTGGCGCTTCTGGGAAAACCTCGGGGCAACCGCGGCGAGATCACGGCGCTGGCCTTCAGCAGCAGGCCGGAGCGATACGGCGAGTTGAGGCGGGTCTATCTGTTCGGCAACGGCGAATCGGCGGAGGTGGAGTCCACCTGGTTCCACGGCGCGGTGCTGGTCTTCAAGTTTCGCGGCGTGGACACGATTTCGGATGCCGAACGGCTCACCGGCTGCGAAGTGCGCGTGCCCGCGGCGGAACGCATTGCGCTCGATCCGGGCGAGTTCTTCGAATCGGAACTGGTGGGGTGTGAGATCGTGGACCGGCCGACCGGCCAGACGCTGGGCCGCGTTTCGGCCTGGCAGGACGGAGGAGGCTCGGGTCTGCTGGTGGTGGATGGCGCCTGGCTGATTCCCTTTGCCCGTTCCATTTGCGTGGAGATCGATCCGGCGGCGAAGCGCATCGCGGTGGAATTGCCGGAAGGCCTGAAGGAATTGAACCGACCGTGATTTTCCATGTGCTGACGATCTTCCCCGAGTTTTTCGAGGGACCGTTCGCGCATGGAGTGGTGAAGCGGGGCCGCGACGCCGGCCTCCTCGATATCCGCATACACAATCTGCGCGACTGGACGTCGGACCGCCACAAGACGGTGGATGACCGGCCGTTCGGCGGCGGCGAGGGCATGGTGCTCAAGGCCGATCCGATATTTCAGGCGGCGGAATCGATCTGGCCGGAGCGGAAGCCGGAGCGGAAAATCATCCTGCTCTCGGCGCAAGGCCGGATGTTCGACCAGGCGATGGCCAACCGGCTCAGCCGGGAAAGCGAATTGCTGCTGATCTGCGGACGCTACGAAGGCGTGGACGAGCGCGTGGCGGAGCATCTGGCCGACGAGGAGATCTCCATCGGCAACTATGTGCTGAGCGGCGGCGAGCTGGCGGCGGCGGTGGTGATCGACGCGGTGGCGCGGCTGCTTCCGGGGGTGCTGGGGAACGAAAGCTCGGCGGCATTCGAGTCGTTCCAGGATACCGGTCACGGCGAAGGGCTGCTGGACTGCCCGCATTGGACCCGGCCGGCCGAATTCCGCGGCTGGAAGGCGCCCGAAGTGCTGCTCAACGGCAACCACGAGGAGATCCGGCGCTTTCGCAAGCGCGCCGCTTTGGAAAAGACGGCGAGGCTGCGGCCGGACCTGGTGAAGTAGCGGCGCTCGCGAGGGCCGCTAGTGGACCAGCGGGGTCACGACGAAGCTCTTGATCTCCACGTAGCTGTGATCGCCCTGGACGATGAACGGGCCCGGCTCGGCTTCGTCCGAATTGGCGGCAATGGCGGTGAGCCCCTCGACCTCCACTTTGTCCAGGACCTTGGTGCCGTTGTGCACCACCGTGAGTTGCCGGCCGACCAGCCGGATGTCGTAGCTCTGCCATTCCCCAGCCGGCTTGCTGGCGTTGACCGAAGGCGCCACGCGGCTGTAGAGCGCCGCGGCGCCGTGTGTGTTGGGCGGCCTGCCGTAATCCTCGAGGATCTGAATCTCGTAGCGGCCGCGGAGCCCGATGCCGCTGTTGGAGCGCGCCACGATCCGGAAATCCACGTGCAGCTTGAAATTCCAGAACTTCTGCTCGGAGATGATGTCGGTGGTGGGCGGCGCGTTGCGCAGAACGCCGTCCTGGACGGTCCACTTCATCTCCGTCTCGGGATTCAGGGCTTTCCATCCGGAGATGTCTTTTCCGTTGAAGAGCGCGATGGGCGTGCCCTCTTTCCACGTGCCGTCGTCCTTGTCGGGAATGGAGGGAGAGCGGACGCCGGTCCATTGGACGGGAGGGCCGGCCTGGCCTGTGGCGAGCGTGCCTTCGAGCTTGCCGTTCACCAGGCGCGCGCGATACACGGGGTTTGCCTGCGGCGCCTTGGCGTTGCGGTTGGGTGGCAGGTTGAAGGAAAAACGCAGCTCGCCGTTTTCCACGCTGATGGTGTCGACCTTGTTCATGTCGCCGGCATAAGCGCTGACGAACTTGCCGGCGGGGCTCGGCGTGCCGACGCCGGTCAATTCCAGCCACCAGGCGCGCGGCCGGGGCTTGGTGTTGGCGGTGATATCCCACCTTCCGTTAAAATCCGCATCGGCGGAGAAGGCGGGGCACGCCGCCAGAAGAGCTACTGCGAGTAGTGTACGCATAGGCTTTGCGCATCCAATCTAACGCCCCTCTCGGAGGGGCGCAAGGGGCGGCGGGGGGCGGTGGCGGGGCGGTGTGGAGGTTGTCGCCGGGCGGCGCGCTCGTCCAGGCATAGCGGTGGGTCACGTGATCCCAGGACTCTCTATAATGGAATTGCGAAATCATCTTCGAGCATTTCGACCAGATCGTGGTTGCCTGGCGGGAGCATTTCGGAGGAGATCGTGCAGAGTAAGACCAAGCCTGTTTTGGCAAAGGCAATCGAGACCAGCCCCGAAGCACTCATTGTGATTCTGGAAAGCGGGCCGGTGTCGATACCGTGGGAAAAGTGCTCTGAGCGGCTTGCCCGCGCATCCCTCGTAGAACGAAGTCGAGCGGAACTCTCGCCGTCCGGTTATGGTATCCACTGGCCTTTGATTGACGAGGATCTCGCGGTGGGCCCGCTACTTCGGGCCGCTGCTTGAGTCGCGATCGATCTCGTGGCGGCGATCAAACGGGAATGGCTCGCCGGCTCAGTACAGAATCCGCGTGCGGAGCGTTCCGGCGACTTTCTTCAGGCGGCGCCGGATCTCCAGGGTCCCGGCGCGGTCTTCGGGATCGATGTCGATCACCACGTAGCCGATCCGCATGTTGGTTTGCAAATACTGGGCCGCGATATTCAAGCGCAGCTCGGAGAAGACCGCGTTGATTTCGGAGAGCACGCCGGGCTGGTTTCGATGGATGTGCAACAGGCGGTGCTTGCCGGGATGCTCGGGAAGCGAAACTTCGGGAAAGTTCACGGCGCTGAGGGTCGAGCCGTTGTTGCTGTACCGGATCAGCTTGCCGGCGACCTCGGCGCCGATGCTCTCCTGGGCCTCTTCGGTGCTCCCGCCGACGTGAGGCGTCAGGATGACGTTGTCGAATTCGCGCAGCGGCGAGACGAACTCCTCGGCGGCGCTCCTGGGCTCGGCTGGATACACGTCCACCGCGGCGCCGGCCAGGTGCTTCGAACGGAGCGCCTCGGCCAGCGCGGGGATATCGACGACCGTGCCGCGGGACGCGTTGATCAGGTGCGACCCGCGCCGCATGCGCGCCAACTGCGCAGCCCCGATCATGCCGGAGGTCTGCGGCGTTTCCGGAACGTGCAAGGTGACCACCAGCGCCGCTTCGAGCAAAGCGTCGAGCGACGGCACAGGACGCGCGTTGCCCAGGGCGAGTTTGGTTTCGATATCGTAATAGATCACCTGCATTCCGAGCGCTTCGGCCAGCACGCTGACCTGCGAGCCGATGTGGCCGTAGCCGACGATTCCGAGACAGCGGCCGCGCGCCTCGTGAGACTCCGTGGCGGTCTTGATCCACACGCCGCGTTTGGCCATTCCGCTGCGGTACGGAATGCCGCGGAGCAGAAGAATCGCCTCCGCCAGGACCAGCTCCGCAACGCTCCGCGTGTTCGAGAACGGCGCGTTGAAAACGGGTATGCCCCGCGCCTGCGCGGCGTCGAGATCGACCTGGTTGACCCCGATACAGAAACAGCCGACCCCCACCAGCCGCCGGGCCTGCTCGAAGAAGCCCGCCGTCAATTGCGTGCCGGAGCGGATTCCCACGAAGAACGCGTCGCGCGCGGCGGCCAGAAGGTCGGCTTCGGAGAGCGACTTCGCGTGGCAATCGACGCGGGTGTATCCGTCGCCGCGAAAGGCGTCGACCGCGCTCTGATGAACGCCTTCCAGCAGCAGGATCTTGATCTTGCCCTTATCGAGGGACGTCTTCATCTATTCGTAGCGTAGCGCGTCGATGGGATTGATCCGGGACGCCTTCACGGCCGGGTAGATTCCGAAGATCACGCCCACGGCCACCGACACCCCGAAGGCGATCACCACCGAGGCCGACGTGACGATGGTCTTCCACTCGGCCGTGCGCGCGATCAGCCAGGCCAGGAAGAAGCCGAAGCCGATGCCCAGCAGGCCGCCGCCCACCGAAATCAGCACCGATTCCGTCAGGAACTGCCGCACGATGTCGAAGCGGCGCGCGCCGATCGAGCGGCGGATGCCGATCTCGCGCGTGCGCTCCAGCACCGTCGCCAGCACGATGTTCATGATGCCGATGCCGCCGACCAGCAGCGAGATCGCGGCGATGGCTACCATCACGTAGGTGAAGATGGTCTGGGTGCGCTGCTGCTGGGCCAGCAGGGCGGCCGGAATGGTGACGGTGAAGTCCTGCGTATTGTGATGCGTCGAATTCAGGACCGCGGTCACCACCTTGGCCACTTCGATGCTGTCGGCCTCGGGCTTCAGGCGAAGCTCCACGCCATCCAGGTCGTCCTTCATGTTGGAGCTTTGGTCCCAGAAGCGGTACTGCATGGTGTTGAGCGGAACGTACACGATGTTGTTGATGTCCTGCATGGCGCCGCCGGAGCTTTGCGCGCCGGCCATGAGCTGCTCGTTGAGAACGCCCACCACCCGCAGCCAGGTATCGTTGACCTTGACGAACTTGCCGGCCGCCGGCCCGTATCCCAGCAGGCTGACCTTGGCGGTTTCGCCGAGGACGCAGACGGTGGCGCTGGCGTCGTCGTCGCCCGCGTCGAAGAACCGGCCCTCGGCCAGGCGCAGGCTGTGGATCGCGCCGTAGGGCGGATTGACGCCGTACAGTTCGGGGATGTCGCGCGACGGCTTGGGCAGGACGCGCGCGGGGTGCATGGTGCGTCGCGCCGACAGCGTCTCCATGGCTTCGATGTTGGCTTTGAGGATGCGCACGTCGCGCTCCGAAAGCCCCGGCGAAGACCGGCGGCGCTGCTGAAACTCCTCCACGCTGGCCGCGGGACGCGCGTCGATCAGAATGTTGCGCACGCCGAGCTGCTCGATGAAGCGCAGCGACTCCTCCTTGGCGCCGCTCCCGATGGCCAGCATCCCGATCACCGAGCCCACACCGAACACGATGCCCAGCGCGGTGAGCAGCGTGCGGGTCTTCTGCGCCCGCAGGTTGGCCAGGGCCTGGGCGATATCCGAGAACCGGAGGATCATTGGGATAGGGCCTTCATGGCGCCGTTCTGCTGGCCGGGAGAGCCGGGCTTGTTCTGCTGATCGGGATTCGACATGGCCACCTCGTCGCCTTCGTGCACGCCGCTCACCACCACCTGGCTCTCACTGCGGCGCAGCAGCGTCACGTCGTGGGGCATGAAGCCCTTGGGCGAGCGCAGGTAGACATAGGTGCGGCCGTCGCTTTCGAACAGCGCCTGCGACGGCGCCCACAAGACGTCCTGGAGAGAGTCCACCGTGATCACCAGGTTGGAAGTCATGCCGGGACGCAGCTCGGGGCCGGTCTGGTCGAGCGCGATGCGGCACTCGAAGCGGCGGTCCCAGGGCGGGCCGCTGGTGCCGCCGAGCATCTTCACGTGCCCGGGGAACGACTTGCCGGCCAGCGCCACCACGGCCACGGAGACCTTCTGGCCCGCCGCCAGGTGGCCGCGGTCGAGCTCGCCGACGTTGGCGCTGACCTCCCAGTTCTTGAGGTCGGGAATCTGCGCCACCACCATGCCAGCGCGGGCGGTGTCGCCGATCTGGAAGGGCGGCAGCACCATGCCGCGGTACATGATCATGGTGTTATTGCTGTTTTGCGCGACGTTGACGTAGCCGCCGGTTTTGGACCGGAGGGTCATGCTGTCGATGGCGTGTTTCTGCACCACGGTCATGACGCGGGCCTTGTTCTGGGCGGCCTTCTGAATGTCGATCGCGGCGGCGGAAGTGGTCTTCTTGTTCTGGTAATCCTGCTCCGCCTGCCGGGCGCGGTTTTTGGCGGCCTCCAGCGCGAGGTCGTTCTGCCTCGCCTGGATGGCGGGCACCAGGGGATTCTTCCGCAACTCCAGCTCGGCGAGCTTGACGTCGCCCTGCGTGGTAATCACCTGGAAGCGCGCTTCCTCGTCGGAGGCCAGGGCGTCGGACTCCGCTTTGATCACGGCCTGGTCGGCTTCGGCAAGATCGGCTTCGGCCTCGCGCAGGTTGTACTCCTGCATGGTGGTATCGAATTGCACGACGATGTCGTCGGGTACAACCACCTCGCCCGGCTCGCGGAGCAGGGTGATGGCCAGGTCGGTGCCGCCGACCATGGGCGCGGTGAGCAATTCGGAGTTGCCGCCCTGCAGCTCGCCGCGGGCGGCCACCGCGACGGTGACGCGGCCTTTCTTGATGCGGGTGGTCGGGACTTCGGCGCCGGCGGTTGCGGTGACCACCTTGACCATATGCATGCCGCCCCACACCAGCGCGCCGATCACCGCCAGGACCACCGCCGCAACCAGGAGACGCAATTTCATTTGGCTGAGTCCTCCGGACCTGTGAGGGGTACCGTCATTTCTTCTGGTCCTTCTTCTCGGGATCGACCAGGGCCACCAGGGCGCCCTTGGAGACCCCGGTGATGGCGACCTCATCGGGATTTCGCGCGACCACCGAAACTTCGACGGGCCGGTAGTGGCCGTCGCGGGCCAGGTAGACGAAAGGCTTGCCGTCGCGCGTAAACAGCGCCTTGCTGGGGACACTGATGGCGTCGGGAATGCGGTTGATGATGATGTCCATGCCGCCGTTCATGCCGGGGCGCAGGCGGTCGTCGGGATGCGGAAGACGCGCGTAGCCGCGAAAGCTGCGCGTGGGCGGAAATTCGTAACTCAGCTCGGCCAGGGGAGAGATCTGGCTGATCTTGCCGGCGACGGTAAGCTCGGGCAGGGCGTCCACACGGATTCGCACGTCGTTGCCCACCGCCACACGGCCGCGATCGATCTCTTCCACCTTGGCATCCATCTCCAGGGTGGCAAGGTCGGGGATTTCGGCCAGGCCCATGCCGGCGAATACGTTGTCGCCCACCTTGAAGGGCCGCGCGTTGGTGCCGCCCTGTGAGTAATTGAGGAAGAAAACGAGCATGCCGGCATGCGGGGACTTGATCTCCATTTGAGCGATGCGTTCCTTGGTGACCTTGACGTCGGCCTCCGCCTGGTCCCTCTGGCGGGTGAGAGAAGCCGTGCCGGACCTGGAGGCGGCCGCATGGAGGGCGACGGTGGCCTCCTGCACCTTGAGCTTCTGCTCGGCCACGCCGAGGTCGACGCGGCTCTCATCCCCCTGGATCCGGCTGACGATTTCCTGCTTGGAAACTTCCAGGCGGGCGCGCTCCACCGTGAACTTGGCGTCGTCGAGATTGCTGGAGTCCTCTTCGGCGGTGATCTTGGCCTGGGCCACCGCCTGGTCGAGAGTGGCCTGCGCCTGTTTGAGCGCCGCCTCCTTCTGCATGAGGTCCTGCTCCGCGCTGGAGGAGTCGAAGCGGATGATGGGGTCGCCGGCCTGCACAATGTCTCCGGAGGCCACCATCCACGAGATGCGCAGGTTCGGCACCAGGGGCGTGTAGACCATGACGGACCGTTCGGACTTCAGCTCGCCGCGGCAGCGGATGATCACCAGAAACTCGCCCTGGCGGACCGGAGCCACCGGCAGATCCACCGCGGTCTGAGCCTGGCGCCAGCGGTAAACGCGGGCGGACGCGGCGCCGAGGGCCGCCAGGAAGAGCAGCGTGAGAAGCCAGAATCGAATGCGCCTGCCCCGCGCGCCCAGGCGTCTCCGTGGTGGAGCGGGGAGTTCGATCGGATGGGAAGGGGGACTCTGCCCCACCGCCGCGCTCACTTGCCGCCCCCGGCGCCGGAAAGCGGAGCCTCGACCACGACGGCGGCGGACAGATCGGGCATCAGGTGCGGGTCGGTTTTATCCAGCTTGAACACCGCGGTGAAAGTTTTGACGGGGCTGCCGAGGGCGGAGGCCGCGACCGGGCTGGCGAATTCGAAATGCGCGGGGAGCGCCAGCTCGGGATAGGCGTCGAGGTAGACGGTGGCGCGGGCGCCATCCACGAGGGCGGCGCCGTCGGGTTCCCCCACCGCGCATCGGACCCGCATCGCGGAAGGATCGAAGATGCTGACGAGGGGCTGGCCGCGGTAAAGTTGATCGCCTTCCTGCGCGTGCCCCATGGTGTTGTAGCGGTAGAGGCTCTGGTGCGCCACCATGCCGGCCAAGGGCGCCCGCAGCTCGAGTTTTTGCAGATTGTTCTGGGTGCGCTCCAGCATCACCTTCTGGCGGTCGCGCTGCAATTCCAGGTTGCGGAGCGCCGCGGCGTCGGACGCATCGTGGAAGGCGTTGGACTTTTTCAGGCTGTCCACGTGCTGGCGGGCCACATCGGCCTTGACTTCGTTCTTGAGGCGATCGATTTCGCTGAGGATCGGACCCTTCTGAAGCTCCAGCTTGGCCTTGGCGAAGTCCGCGTCGGCCTGCATCAGATCGGCGGTCCGGTTTTCGGAATCGGCGCGGTTTTGCGCCTTCTTCTGTTCCACCTGGTGGCCCAGATCCTCGTATCGAGCCTGGGCGTTGCGGGCGGCGTCGACCTGCTGGGTGTTATCGAACAGCGCGATCAGGTCGCCTTCCTCGACACGAACTCCGTTGGGAATCAGCTTGGTGAGGGTCACGGGACCGCCCGAACCCCACACCTGGGGCACCAGGACCTTGGAGGAATGGACGGCCTCGAGCGTGCCCGTGAGCCGGACTTCGTGTTTCGCGTGCGGCGACTCCCCGGCGGCGGGCGGAGACGCCGCTTGGGCAGTGGGAGGCGTGGGGCGCATGCAGCCGGACAGGGCCAGCACCAGGACCGCCGGCGCGAGAGCGCGCACGGAATTCCTCATGGTCGGGTCTCGCAGATTAGACGTCAACACGCCCGAAAAGGTTGATACGATCTGGGGATATGATTCGAGCCATATCCGTACTGTTAACCGTGGTGGCCGCCGCGGCGGGACTCGGTTTCGTGGCCCGGTACCTGGGAGGATACGCCGGCGTGTTCGAGCACGAGAGGATCGTGCTGGTTCCGCTCATCGCGGGGCTGGGCGCCGCCGTGCTCGAGGGACGGAGGGCCGGGGCGGTCTCCCGTCCGGCCGCGGCCGTGTCTTTGGGGCTCCTGGCGGTGTGGGCCGGCGGGCTGATCCTAGGATAGTTCCTTTATTTTCAGACCTCCCTCCTTCCGATAGTGCGCAATATGGTATATTTATCACAATCCACCAAGTGTAGAGTGGAGTCTTAAAATTTCCTTTTGGGTGTGTATCGGGGATGTGCGGTATTGCGGGATTTACACGTTTCAATAGAACGGTGAATCGGGGTGTCGCCCGCCGAGTCACCGAGGCGCTGTACCACCGCGGACCAGACCAACAAGGCGTGTTCGAGAGCAGCCATGTGGCGATCTGCGCCGTTCGGCTGAAGATCATCGACCTGGCAGGCGGCGACCAGCCCATGCAGAGCGACGACGGCGATACCGTTATCGCCTTCAACGGCGAGGTCTACAACCATCGGGAAATCCGGCGGGATCTGGAAAGCGCCGGGCACCGCTTCCATTCGAATTGCGACACCGAGACGGTGCTGCACGCCTTTCTGGAATGGGACACGGAGTGCTTCGCGCGCTTTCGCGGGATGTTCGCTGTGGCGCTGTGGACCGAGTCGAGCAAACGGCTGGTGCTGGCGCGCGACCAGATGGGGATCAAGCCGCTGTACTACTTCCAGCGCGGCGAGGACGTCCTTTTCGGCTCGGAGCTCAAAGCCATCCTGGAACATCCGGACGTGCCCCGGCAACTGGACCTGGAGGCGCTGGATTCCTACCTCGCGGTGAACTATGTTCCGGGCCCCGGCACGCTGATTGAAGGCATCCGCAAGGTCCCGCCCGGGCACCTGCTGGAGTGGCATCGCGGCAAGTGCTGGATCGAGCCCTGGTCGAAGGCGAGGCCATCGGCGGTGCGGCCGTGTTCCGTGGAAAGCGCCAAAGAGGAGCTGGACTGGCTGCTGCGGGAGTCCATCCGCGAGCACCTGATTTCGGATGTGCCCCTGGGTGTGTGGGCTTCCGGTGGGCTGGACTCGTCGACGATCCTGCACTACGCTGCGGCCCAGTCGCCGGGGACTCTGAAAACCTTTTCGGTTTCGTTTGCCGGCCGGAGCTTCGACGAGGCCCCGTATTTCCGCGAGATCGCGCGGGTTTACGGGACGGATCACTACGAGTTCGACTTGAACCCGGATGTCGAGCTGCATCGCGCGATCGAGGATTTCGCCTATTACTCGGATGAGCCGAGCGCCGATGCCGGCGCCTTGCCGGTGTGGTACCTCTCGCGGATGAGCCGCAAGCACGTGACGGTGGCGCTATCCGGGGAAGGGGCCGACGAGCTGTTCGGCGGGTATTTGACGTATGCGGCCGACCGCCTGGTCCGGCCGTTTCGGATGGTGCCTTCGCCGGTCCGCCGGCTGATTCGCGGCGCGGTGGGGCGCTGCCTGCCGGTCTCGGACGACAAGATCAGCCTGGAGTACATGCTGAAACGCTGGATCGATGGGAGCTGGCTGCACCCCGACGAGGCGCACTTCTTCTGGAACGGCGCCTTCTCCAACCAGCAGCGGCAACAGATCCGCAGCGGCGCCAACGGGAACGGGCTGCGCCGGCTGGTGGATCGACTGGGAATTGAAGGCGCGGGCGTGCTGGACCGGTACCTGCGGGTGGACCAGAGTTATTACCTGCCGGATGACATCCTCAACAAGACCGACCGCATGAGCATGGCCCATGCGCTCGAGGTGCGGCCGCCGTTCCTCGATCCGCGCATCGTGGATTTCGCGGCTTCCCTGCCCCAGAACCTGAAGATCCGCGGATTCAAGCAGAAGTTCATCTTGCGGGAGCTGATGCGGGGCAAGCTGCCGGACGCGGTGTTGAACCGCAAGAAGATTGGCTTCGACATCCCGGCTCACGACTGGTTCCGCGGGACGCTGCGCGGGCTGCTGATGGATACCCTGACGACCGAGGCCATTCAAGCTACCGGGATCTTCGATGCGCAGGCGATTCACGCGCTGATCCGCGATCACATGGAGCGGCGGATCAACGTGGGATATCACCTGTGGGGCCTGATGACGCTGTTCCTGTGGATGCGGAGATGGAAGGTCGAGGTCCCTCCCCTGGAAACGAATCTGCCGGCGCCGGCTCGGGTTTTCGCTGCTTCGGCGTAGTGGTCCGGGCGTTGCGCCCGGACCAGGCGATCAGCGCGGCGGTCGCCAGCAGGTACGCCGCCCACAACGCTATCAGCACCGGGCGTGAAATCAGGGCCGGCTTGTTAATCGCCAGGCGCTCAAAGACTCCCCCGAATCCGGCGGCGCGGAAATCGCTCATGTGTACCGCCGCCAGCGCGCCGTTGGCTTTGTGCCGGATCATGCCGGTATAGTACGGGATCGCGACGGCGTGCATGGTGTAGAGATCGAACAGGCCGAACAGCGCTGCGCCGCCGGCCGCGGCCCATCGCCCGAACCTTCCAAACCCGGCGACCGACAGCACCACTTCGGCCGCCACCACCGCATACATGTACCAGCCCATCGACCCCGCGAGGCCCTTGCTCAGGTACAGCAGCAGCACGTTGTAAAACTGGCCGATCCAGAACGCGGCATAGATCGCCGCGAGCCAGCGGACGGGAGCCCGCCCGAGCTGGAGCAGCAATCCCGCCGCCGCCACGATGGCCACGGCGTAGAACACGTGGTACATCCAACTGCGCACGGTGAGCGAACTCCATCCGCCGAAATACAGGTGCGAAAGCAGAATGGCGTCCACCGCCGTGCGCCACGGAACGGACGGGATTTTCCGGATCATGCCGCCGGCGCCGAGGCCGCGCAGCATCACCGATTCGCTCAGCCCGGAGATGGTGCCCGTGGTGACCACATTCCGCACGTACCACCACCCCGCGATCAGAATCGAAATGCCCGCCGCGATCCAGCCGCGCTTGCGCAGCGCCGCCACCGGCAGCGCCGTCAACAGGTATGCCTTCGTGAGCAACCCGAGCCCCAGCGTCGCGGACATTCCCACCTGCGTGGTTCGCAACCCCGCCCAGATCACCGCGCTGAACAGAACCACCGCCAGCGAATCGTTCCCCACGCGCGCCACATCGATGGCGAACCCCGGCATCAGCGCCACCACCGCCGCGCACCCCGCCGCGACGCGATCGTCACCGAGCACCTCGCGCCCGATCGCAAACACCAGCGGAATCGTGAGCGAAGCAATCGCCACGCCGGCCCACCGCAGCGCCATCACCTGCGCCAGCAGCCCCGCACCGCGCAACACGCCGAGTAGCGGAACCATCAGCCAGTAATACAGCGGCGGCTGGAGCGCCTCGTACGCCTGGAACCCGCCCGCGGCGTCTTCACGGCTCCACGCGATCGGCATGGCCCGCAGCCGCGATTCCCGCGCGCCGCGCTCTTCGGCGGGCAGGCTCCAGTACACGTCCTCGGTGACGGCAGGCGCGGGAAGAGACCGCAGCTCCCACGGCACCGGAGCCAGCGCGAGCGACTCCTCGACATCGCGCCCGGCCGGCTGATCTCTTGCCACCAGCCACTCGCCGCGTAGCGCCATGGTGCGGACGACCGCGAAATGCGCCCATTCATCGTAGCCTTCCCACAGCGGCAGCGAGGACGAATAAAACACGCCGCGCGCCAGAAAGCACGCCCACACCGGCACGATCCGCCACCACACGCGCATGGTAGCCACGATTATCCCGCACCTCCGGAACTGGTGTAGCATCAGTCATGCGCGCGACCCCGATCCTTGCGCTGGCGCTGGCGATGGCCGCCAATGCCCAGCCGCTCCTCGATACCGTGCGTGCCCGGATCGCCGGCTTCCAGGGCGCCGTATCGCTGTATGCCAGGAACCTCGATACCGGCGTCTCCATCGGGATTCGCGAAACTGATCCCGTCCGCACGGCGAGCACCATCAAGCTGCCCATCATGCTGGCCGTGTTCGACGCCGTCGCGCGCGGGCAGGCGAAGTGGTCCGAGCCGCTGCCCGTGACCGCCGCGGAAAAGGTGTCCGGCTCCGGAATCCTCGGCGCCGAAATCTCCGACGGCGTCCAGCTCCCCCTGAGCGACGTTCTGCACCTGATGATCGTGCTCAGCGACAACACCGCGACCAACATGATCCTGGAACGGTTCACCGCCGATGCCGTCAACGCCTATCTGGACAGGATCGGCATCAAGACCACGCGCTCCATGCGCAAGGTGCGCGGCGACGGAACTCAGCTCAAGGCGCCGTCCGGCTATTCCGCCTCGGGCAAACTCCCGGAGAACGAGAAGTACGGAATCGGCGTCTCGACCCCGCGCGACATGGTCACCATTCTGGAGCGGCTCGAGCGCGGGGAAATCGTGAGCCCGGACGCCTCGCGCGAAATGCTGGCCATTCTGAAGCGCTGCCAGGACAACACCGGCATCCGCCGCCACATCACCGAGCCGGCGGCCAACAAGACCGGAGCGCTCGACGCCCTGCGCTCGGAAGCCGGCATCGTGTACTCCAAAGGCGGGCGCATCGCCATGGCGATCACGGTGGACGACATGCCGAAGACGGACTACAGTCCGGACAACGCCGGCTCCCTGCTGATCGCGGACCTGGCGAAGATCATGGTCGAAGGCCTCGCGAAACGATGAGCGAAGACGCGGTACTGGACATCGGCTGCGGCAAGCGCAAGATCGAACCCGGCGCGTTCGGCATAGACGTCTCGCCGGACTCCGCCGCCGACCGGGTGTGGGATCTCGACCGCTTCCCCTGGCCGCTCGAGGACGACCGCTTCACCCGCATCCACATGTCGCACGTCATCGAGCACCTGGAGGACCCCATGCGCGCGATGGCGGAGGTGTGGCGCGTGGCGCGGGACGGCGCCGATGTTTTCGTGGTGACCCCGCACTTCAGCTCGCACAACTCCTACACCGATCCGACGCACAAGCGGCACCTGTCCGCGCGCAGCTTCGACTATTTCACGGGCGAGGATTTCCCCAGCTTCGCGGGCTCGCCGTTCCGCTTCGAGATCGTGAAGGTGGAGCTGACCTTCGGCGGCAATTTTCTGCTGGACAACACGGGCCGCTTCCTGGCGCGAAGGTCGCTGGCGTGGTACGAGCGCCACGCGGCGTGGGTCTTCCCGGCGCTGGACATTCACTGCCGCCTGCGGGCGCGGAAGTAGGAACCATGCCCGGCCGCCGCACAAAAACTAAACTCTGTCACTACGTCGATGAGTCCAGCCAGGATACCAAGGCTGCCTCTTCATAGTCGCCGCAGTTGTCACGGGTTGTCCGCCAAGTCTAGCCCCACTACGGTTCACTTAACGGCGGCATCCCCACGCCTCCCCGGCGTCTCCACGCCGCGAGGGGGCGCAAGTCCGGAACGGCTACTCGGCCAAGCGGATCCTTATTAGAGGCCGGCGGATTGCCGGGGGACTGGCATCATCGGGTCTGGCTCGGTGGAGTGATCTTGCTAGAATGCAATCGATGGCCAAGACTTTAACGGTCGATGACATTCTTCCGCTAGTCGCGTCGTTGACGCCTCGGGAACGCATACGTCTGCTGCGGTTGATTGCCTTGCCGCAGGGCGCGGACGCGCCCGTTTACCAGTCCGCACCACCTTCACGCGACGAGTTTTCGGCGGACGAGGAGCCGCTCGCGTGGGACGCAGAAGGCTGGGAGGACGTGGGGTGAAGCGGTGAAGCGTGGTGAGATCCGCTGGTATACGTTTCGGCTTCCCGATAAGCGGCGGCCGATCGACTGAACGAGATCATCGTAGTTCGGGCGACGCGAACGATTCGAGGATTGACAACTGAGGTAGTCTTGACCGTTGATGACGGGATGCCGGTCGCGTGCGCGCTTAATTTCGATCACGTGTCGCTGGCGCAACGGAGTCGAATTGGTCCAGTCCTGTGCGATCTGTTAGAAACGCGATGGGCTGAAGTGAGGGATGCGCTACTCATCGCGTGCGGTTTCGGAAGATCAGCGATTGAGGCTGCGAAACTGGCACGGCCCAAGAATAATCCGATCCGCGTTGCCGGGGGCTCGCTCACCTGCCAAGTGGTCCCGCCAGTTTCCGATAACCCCGTTCGACCACAATCGCGGAATCAGCCGCCCAACTTCCGGTTAAGCCGACCATACGGGAGTTGAACCGTTGTTCTACACTGCGCCGTTAGCGGCGGGTTATTTGCTTACCAGTTCTGTAGAATGAGTCTATGTCGAACCAGCCCACTCGCCGCAAAGCGCTCGCCTCTGCTGGAATTCTGGTTGGGGCAAGCATCCCAGCCCAGGGCCAAGCCGTTACTGCCGGTGGCCATCCGCTTCATGGCGTATGGGGGTTGGTATCGCTCGAAGATCATCAGCCGGCCGGCAAGATTGTTTATTGGTTGGGCAGAGCGGTCACCGGAACAATTACGTACACGCCGGGCGGGCGAATGTTTGTGCAGGTCCTCGGTGATCCGCACCCCAGGTTTGCCGCTGGGAACGTCTTTAGCCCGAGCGGCAGAGCACTCCTGCCGGCGGCGGCCAATGACGAGATCCGAACGGCCTATGGCGGTTACTACGCCTACTTCGGCACGTATGACATTGATGAGAACAAGCGGGTGGTTACGCACCACGTGGCGTCAAGCTTGCGGCCTCAAGAGATCGGTCTGAATTACGAGCGTCCGTATGAGCTCACGGAGGACCGATTGGTGTTGCGATATCCTGTGTCCGACGACAGCGGGGGCACGAACACGCGAGTCATCGTGTGGCGCAGGGCCGAATCGTTGCGGCGTTAGCTATCGGGTGTCACGGTTACCTTGGGTCACTCTCACCTTGTCGGAAGGGTTTACTAATCGACATTTGACGTTCGTTTATGGATTGCGGAGGGGTGTTAGCGATATGTGGGGTTACGAGAAAAGTGCCATGGCCCCCGCGGCGCTCCCGCAGGCCCCCTTCCGGCGACACCTCGGCACGGCGCGTTGCACGGCTCGTAGAAACGAAAACGCCGGGCCGCTCGCGTTCCAAAAATGTGCTTGCGCGTCCAAAAAAAGTGCTTGCGTAAGGAATGCCTTAGATGAGAGAATTTCCTCCATGCACTCACGCTACGTTCAGATGTTCGCGCTGTTTCTGGTCGGCGTTGCCGCTCCGAGTGTGCACGCAAACACAGTTGCAATGACCTACACCGGCCCCAGTGGCTCCAATGTATCGGGCTTTGGAAATTTCTCGTACACCAACAACGCGCTCACGACGGTCGGTCTGGGCGACCTGAGTTCGTTCTTCCTCGAACTGGACTTCCCGGGTGGAATCCCCAATCCTGTTATCGTCCAGTTCAATCTGGTGCCGGACTTGCTGGCCTTTTCGGCCACGATCACCGGCGGTTTGGTCTCGGCGCTCAGTTTCACGACCGATTTTCAAGCCGCCATCAACACCAGTAATTTCGACGAGAACGAGAAAGGGCTGGTCGTCAACAGCCTGGCGGTTGGCGGGGCGCCTCTCTACAACCAGAGCGATATTCCCACCCTCAGAACCACGCTCATCGGGAACGGCACGATTACTACTCAGGGTCCGACACCCGAGCCATCGACTGCTGTGTTGCTCCTGGGTGGGGCGGGTCTGATGCTGGGCTTGTGGCGCCGGACTTCGCGCTCGATTCGGGGTTGAAGTGATACGCCGGGAAACCAATCCAGGAACTCGCTGACAGTGGCGCCGCCCTCCAGACTTGAAAAAAGAGCAGAAACCGGCACGCGAGTTCCTCGAAACACCCAGGCACCGCTCACTTTGTGCGGATGCCGTTCGACTGCCGGGCAGGTCGTCCAATCCACATAGGAAGCTCTACATTCATTATCACCGGCGCCATCACGGCCGGCGATTTGCCGGCTTCTCCCGGTACATCGCGTCGCTGAGCCCCGGCTCGGCCATCATCTTCTCGATGTCCGCGATCTCGATCGGCACGAATGCGGAGAGATTCTCGTAGCCGGTCTCCGTGATCAGCAGCATGTCTTCGAGACGGATGCCCACATGCTCGTCGGGGATCGTCATGGCCGGCTCGATGGTGAAGACCTGGCCCGGCTCCATCGTGGCGGTGGGATTGCGCACGTCGTGCACCTCCATCCCCACGGTGTGGCCCAGGCTGTCCGCGCGGCTGGTGCGGTAGCGCTCGACAAAACGCGTGGCGGCGTCTTTGATTTTGACGTCGGTGAACGGGTAGGAGGCCATCGCGGCGTCCATATACTTCACCGCGTCCCTGACGATGTCGGCGGCCGTGGCATGCACGCGGATCGAGGTCATCAGCGCCCGGTAGAGCCGCAGGTAGATGGTGTAGAACTCCCTCTGGCGCGGCGTGAACTTGCCGTTGGCGGGCCACACGCGCGTTACGTCCGAGGCGTAGTTTTTGTAGTCCGGCGCGTAGTCGAACTGCACCAGGTCGCCATCGGCGAGCACGGCCGTGTCTTTGTGGTAGTGGGAGTAGAACGTGTTTTTGCCGGTGGCGACCAGGGCGAAATACGCGGCGCCGTACGAGCCGAGCTTCTTGAACACGAACTCCGCATCGGCCTGCAGCTCGTATTCGTGCATGCCCGGCTTCGTGTCGCGCATGGCTTCGATGATGCCCAGGCCGGCGATGCGCGTGGCTTCGCGCAGCTTGGCGATCTCGCGCGGGCTCTTGGTGCCGCGCAGCTCGTCAAGGATCGGATCCAGGTTCGCGATCTCGGAACGGGGCAAGACCGCTTTCAGCTTCTCCAGGAACGCCTCCTCGCGCGAGGGGCGGCCATCCCAAGGATCGTTCTTCGTGGCCCGCGCGAGGGCCGCGGCATCCGATGACGAGGCGCTGCCCAGGACCTCGGGGCGATACGGGGTGTAGATCGCCCGCCCCTCTACGGCGAGCTCCGCCACGACTTTGACGAACTCCTCGCGCGCCAGCACGGATTCGATGCCGGTGGCGCGCGCGGCCTCGTCGCCGGGATACAGGCCGGGGCCGAACATGGCGTTCTCGCGCCGCTCGTTGCGCGGGTTGAGGAACAGGATGGAGCGGCGCGCCCGGCCGTCGATGACGAGCATCGCGCGCGGCTCCACCACGCCCGTCACGTAGAAGAACTGGTTGCTCTGGCGCAGCGGCTGCTCGCCCGGCCGTTCCGTGGTCCCTTGCAGAATGGCCACCCCGTCGCCGATCTTTTGCATCACGCGCACGCGCCGCGCGGCATACTCTTCCGGCGGAAACACGTCCGTGAAAACCGGCTGTGCGAGGGCGGGGGCCAGCGCGGCTGCCAGCAGAAATAAAAGTCGCATGAATGGTCACCTCTTCGCAAACTTCGCGTCCATCAGCATCCACGTATTGGGGTCGAGTTCCACCGAAGCGGGCTCGCGGTCCGCGGCCACCTCGAAGCGCTGCTGTTTCGCGGTCATTACGATCTTCTCGATCCTCGCCCCCGGCAGGCCCGCCACCGCGATCCCCACTTCCAGCGGCAAACGGTACGGATCTCCGGGCTGCGTCTGCGCCAGCTCGATCTCGATCTTCTTCGACGCTGCGCTATACCTCCAGCCGCCTTCCACGACGGGCGATCCGGCGCGGTATAACCACTGGCGGAAGAACCAGCCGAGGTCCGCGCCCGAGACCTGCTCCATGACTTTGCGGAAGTCTTCGGTGGAGGCATTGCTGTCGCGGTAGCGTTTGTAATATTCGCGAATGCCGGCCCAGAACTTCTCCGTGCCGATCTGCCCGCGCAGGAGGTGCAGCGTCCATCCGCCTTTCTGATACACGATCCCGTTGGGAATTCCCTTCCACGGCTTGTCCTGCACCACGGCCACGCCGGGCAGGCGTTTCTCGGTGGTGAAGATATTCGTGCGGCTGCGCTTCAGGCCGGCCACGAAAGCGTCGCGGCCCTGGTAGTACTCGGTGGTGAGCAGGGTGAAGTAGGTGGCGAAGCCTTCGCTCAGCCAGACGTCGTCCCAATCTTTTTCCGTGACCGAATCGCCAAACCACTGGTGCGCGGTCTCGTGCGCCACCAGTCCGAAAGCCGGCTGCCCCGTGACGGACCGCTCGCCGAAGAAGATGGCGCTGGCGTGCTCCATGCCGCCGCCATTTCCCGCGGACTGGACATCGGCCAGTTTCTCGTAGGGGTAGGGCCCGATGTGAT
The DNA here is from genome assembly GCA_035638575.1 of Bryobacteraceae bacterium. Taxonomy (GTDB): domain Bacteria; phylum Acidobacteriota; class Terriglobia; order Bryobacterales; family Bryobacteraceae; genus DASQZT01. The sequence goes on along the minus strand of DASQZT010000211.1, from coordinate 6,233 downwards.
CGGCGTAGAACTCGATGGCCTGGCGGCTGGGCACTTCAAACGTGGCGATGCCGGCGTCCCGATCCTGCGGATAGACCCAGGTCTGCAACGGCACGCCCGCCGCCGTTCCGAAATGCCGCGACGCGAACCGCGCCACCCCGATGGTGTTGAGCCACGTGGCGATGGGCACCGATTGTTTCCAGTGCGTAACGCGGCGGCCGTCTGCGAGGTCGATCTCCTCCTGCAACAGGCCGTTGGCCACCACCTGGTATCGGGCGGGCGCGGTGACGATGAATTCGCTGGTGGCCTTGTCGTAGGGATGGTCGATGGTGGGCAGCCACTGGTGCGCCAGGTCGGGCCAGTTGGCGCTGAAAAAACACCGGTCGCCATACTTGTTTTTGAGGATTCTGAGGCCGCCGGCGGGGATGCCGTGGTATCGCACGGTGAACCGGCGGACTTCCCCGGCCTTGGGCGCGGAGTCCGGCGTGATGGCGAGCCGCCCGGCCTGGTGCGCGTAGCGGACGGCTCCTTTGTCGGAAGTCACTTCCGAAACCGTCATGCCCTTGCCTTCCGCGGCGGAGGCGAGATCGAGCGCGAACTCCGCGACGCCGTCTTTGACGAACAGCAGCGCCACCGTGGTTTCGCCCGCGATTTCGTCGTTGTCGTCGTTGAGCGTCACGCGGAACGTGTAGTGCCGCACATCGACTCCCGGCTGGCGGGGATACTGGTCCGCCAGCACCAGGCCGCTCCACAGCAGGATGCTCATCCAGCGCATTGGCACCTACTATACTGCAAAATACATGACGCCGACCTTGAAGCTGACCGCCGTCCAGATGGTGGGGCTCGCCGCGGTGGGCGTGTGGATTGGCGGCTGGGTGAAGCGGAAAGTGCCGCTGCTCGACCGGCTGAACATTCCCGTCCCGGTCATCGGCGGCCTGATGTTCGCGTTGACGGCGCTCGCGCTGCGCGGCCGTTATGTCAACCTGGAGGCGGACTCGACGCTTCGCGACCTGCTGCAAATCGCCTTCATGACCACCATCGGGCTCAGCGCGCGGCTGCAATTGCTGCGTGAAGGCGGGTGGCCGCTGATCAAGCTGCTGGGCATCGCCAGCTTCGGCGCCGTGCTCCAGAACGTGCTGGGAATCGGGCTCGCCACTGCGCTCGGGATCGACCCGCGGCTGGGGATCCTGTCCGGCTCGGTGGCATTGACCGGCGGCCCGGCAACCGCAATAGCGTTTGGCGGCACCTTCGAGAAAATGGGCGTGACCGGCGGAACGGCGGTCGCCATGGCGTCGGCGACATTCGGCATCGCCGTGGCCGGCCTGATCGGCGGCTACATCGGCGGAAGGCTGATCCGGAGGCGCGGTCTGAAACCGCTCCCTGATGGTGGCAGCTCAGTAACGCCTTCCGAGCCGCGACCGTTAGGGAGCGGTGATCTCCTCCCCATCGTGGTCATCCTCGGCGTGGCCATGGGCATCGGCAACCTCCTCAGTCTCGGGATGGAGCGCCTCGGCCTGATCTTGCCGGCTTACATCGGGTCGATGATCGCCGCCTCGATCCTCCGCAATCTCGACGACCGCTTCCACTTCGCGCGCATCGCGCAGTCAGAGGTCGATACGTTGGGCCGCGTGGCCCTCTACCTCTTCATCGTGATGGCGCTGCTGACACTGAGGCTTTGGGAGTTGGCCCACCTCGCGCTCCCCATGCTGGTGATCCTTCTCGCCCAGGTGGCGCTGTGCTGGCTGATGTGCGTCACCATGTCCTATTACGTGATGGGCCGCGACTACGAGGCGGCCGTGACCACCGCCGGATTCTGCGGCTTCATGCTGGGCATCACCGCCAATGCGATCGCCTGCATGGAAGAGCTGGTGGAGAAGTACGGCCCGGCGCCGCGCGCCTTCCTGGTAGTGCCCGTTGTCGGCGCTTTTCTCATCGACTTCACCAACTCGCTGATCATCACCACCATGGCCAACCTGCGTTGGCTGTCGCATTTCACTTCCAGATGAACAGCGACAGCGCCATGCCGAAGCCGATGCCGATCACGATGCGCCGCACGGCCGTGCGCCCCATCCGGCGGGCCGCGCCGGCGCCGCCGTAGCCTCCGGCGATGGCCGCCACCGCCATTAAAATCACGTACGGCCAGTAGACCATCCGGGCCCACACGAAATACAGCGACGCGACGCCGTTGATGGACATGCCGAACAGCACCTTGAGGCCGTTCATCTGGTGGATGTCGGTGAGCCCGATGATGCTGAGCGCCGCCAGCATCAGGATGCCGATGCCCGCGCCGAAATAGCCGCCGTAGACTGCCACGGCGAGTTGGAACAGCATGGCGCCCACCAGCCACCTGGTGGAACGGTGCTGCTCGGCGTGGGCGGTCTTCAGCGTGCGCTGCACCGGCTCCTGGGCCATGAACAGCAGCGTGGCGAACAGGATCAGAAACGGGACCAGCCGGTCAAAGGTGGCGGACGGCGTCCAGCGCAACAGCAGCGCGCCGGAGATGCCGCCCACCAGGCTGGGGGCCACCAGCGCGTACATGCGCGGCTCGGCGGAGCCCATCTCGCGGCGGTAGCCCCACAGGCTGCCCACCGATCCGGGCCAGATGGCGACCGTGCTGGTGGCGTTGGCCGTGACCGAATTGAGCCCCAGCCAGATCAGCGCGGGAAACGACACCAGCGTGCCGCCGCCGGCGACCGAATTGATGGCGCCCGCCAGAAACGCCGCGGCGAACGCCACCGCCGCGTGCCAGAAGTCCAGTGTGGAATGCAACTAACGAGCATATCGCGCCGCGGCCGCGTTTCAAATCCGCACCTCCTTCCACCGGCCGCGCCGGAACATCGCGACGGCGGAGTTCCCGCCCACTTAGGGCATAACGCGGACACCCGCTGTGCGCTTCTTCCACTATTTCGGCGAGGGAGCGCGAGCACAAGATGGGATGTCACTCGGGCGAATCTGTCTCCCGCCGGATTGCCTCCATTTGCGACCCCAGCACCCGCAGATGGACCGAGACAATTCCCCAAACGCGTTCCAGGCTTATTCCCAGGTAATCATGCACCAGAACGTTTCTGAATCCCGCAATTGCGCGCCAGTCAACCTCCGGATGAAGCGACTTCAGATGATCGCTGATCCGCTGCGTGGATTCGGAGAGGGTCTGGAGATTACGCAGAACAGCGTCTTGAATCAGTTCCGACGCGCGAAAGGCTTCCTCACCGTTCTGGCAATACGCTTCTATGCGGCGGACGCAATCGAGAATGTGAAGAATGTGGATTCGGTCGTCCCTCACAAGAGAATCGCCTCATGAAGGACGCGGTCCCGGATGAGTGGGTGAAGAGTACTCTCTTCAGCGACATCCACTCGCCGGCCCAGTTCTTCTTCCAGATCGGCAAGCAGTCCCCCGGGAAACCACGGCGGGGTGCGCGGACCGGCATCGATCAGTAAATCCACGTCGCTGTTCTCGCCTGCGTCACCCCTCGCAAAGGAACCGAACACGCGCACACGCTGAACGCCGTGCCTGGCCGCGATGGCAAGAATGGCGGCGCGTTTGTCCTTGCCCAGCTCATCAAGGGTCATGCATTCCCATTCTCGCACTGGAGGCCATGTTGAGCTATGCCCCATATCGCGCCGCGGCCGCGTTTCAAATCCGCACCTCCTTCCACTTGCCGCGCCGGAACATCGCGACGGCCACCAGCGCCAGCACCGTCTCGGCCGAGCAGATGGCCAGGTACACGCCGCGCGGGCCGTACCCATCGGCGTGCGACAGCCACCACGCCAGCGGAATCTGGAGCATCCAGTAGCACAGCAGGTTGATGCGCGTGGGCGTCCAGGTATCGCCCGCGCCGTTGAAAGCCTGCTCCATGATCATGCCCCAGGCGTAGAACGGGTAGCCCAGGCTGACGTATTTCAGGCACTCCACGCCGATCTCGACCACCTTCGGATCGCCCGTGAACTGGCGCACGATCGGCCGGGCCGCCGCGAAGAACACGGCGCCGATCAGCGTCAGGAAGCCCATGTTGTACATGCCGCCGAGCCACACCGCGCGCTCGCTCCGCTCGGGGCGCCTGGCGCCCAGGTTCTGACCCACCAGCGTCGCCGCCGCGCTGGCGATGCCCCACGAGGGCATCAGCGCGAACATGATGATGCGGATAGCCAGCGTGTATCCGGCCACCGCCGCGCTGCCGAAGCGCGCGTTCATTCTCGCCAGGCTCACCCAGCTCGCCATGGCCACGAAGTATTGAACCATGCACGTGCCCGACAAACGCAGCAGGCGGCGCATCACCGGCCAATTCCAACGCAGGTGGCGCCGCGCCAGGGCCACGCGGCTCTTGCCGCCGAACAGCACAGAAAGCTGGTACAGCACACCGATACTGCGGCCCGTGGTGGTGGCCACCGCCGCGCCCATCACCCCCAGCTTGGGGAAGAACGCCAGGCCGTAGATCAGGCACGGGTCGAGCGCGAGGTTGATCAGGTTCGCGAGCCACAGCGTGCGCATGGCCCGCGCGGCATCGCCCGAGCCGCGCAGCACGCCGTTGATCAGGAAGATCATGATGATGGCCGCGTCGCCGCCCAGCAGCACGCGCGTGTACCGCGAGCCGGTGCGGATCACCTCCGGCGTCGCGCGCATCAGGCCGAGCAACTGCGGCGCGAACGTGGCGCCCACAATTCCCGAGACGATCGCGATCGCGAGACCGCACGCGATCGCCTGCACCGTGGCGACGGCGGCGCCTTCGGAATCCTTTTCGCCGATCCGCCGTGCGACCGTGGCGGTCGCCGCCATGGCGAGCCCGAAGGCCACACTGAACACCAGCACGATGATCGATTCCGACAGGCCGACCGCGGCGATGGCGTCGGCGCCGAGTGCGGCGACCCAGAAGGCGTCCACAAGGCCGAAGGTGGACTCCATTCCCATTTCGAGAATGGTGGGGATGGCCAGCAGCGCGATGCCGCGGCTCAGACTGCCTTCGGTGAAATCCTGATGGGTGCCCGCCAGGGCTTCCCGCAGGAATTTCCATTTGCTTTGGGGAATGGCCTGCGCTGACGCTTGCATAAAAACTATTCCTGATTTGCCCGGTTGATGCACTGCATTCCAGGAGGACTGGAACGCTCTTTCCAATGCAGAGATTGGTGCGGAATTCAGAGGAAGCTCAGACGGGCGCGTGGCCCGAAGCGCTTCTCCGTTACCGAACCGAGGGCTTAATGAGGGTGCAGTCGCTAAACATCGGGAACCTGCTTAGGGATTCAGAATAGCACAACCGTGGCGTGGGTCAAGCTTTTTTTGCGGGTTTTGCTCTACTGGCCGCGTCCGCCGCGCCCGGCGCCGGGCTTCGGCAGCGGCTTGCGCGGCAGCATCTCGGGCCGCGTCGCCGCGTTGTAAACCGACCACGCCACCACGGCGGACGCCTGCTCCAGATCGCCGGGCTGCAAACGGTCGTACAGGTCCATGTTCGAATGATGCGTGCGGGTGGCGTATTCGAGCGGGTCCTGAATGAACTGGAAGCCCGGCAGGCCGACGGCATCGAAAGACATGTGGTCGGTGCTTCCCGTGGCGCGCATGGTCACGGTGGTCACGCCCAGATCCTTCAAGGGCTCGAGCCACGCTTCGAAAATGGGCTTCATCTCGTCGTTGTCCTGAACGTAGACGCCGCGGACCTTGCCGCCGCCGTTGTCGAGGTTGAAATAGCCGGACAACCTGGCGTGCTCGGGTTTCAGTTTCATGTCGGCGGGGTCGGCGAAGTGCTCCTTCACATAGGCCCGCGAGCCCAGCAGCCCCTGTTCTTCGCCCGACCACAGACCGACGCGCACGGTGCGCGGCATCTTCAGGTCGAGCGTCTTCAGGATGCGGATGGCTTCCATGGAGACTGCCGCGCCGGCGCCGTTATCGGTGGCGCCCGTGCCGCCCGTCCAGGAATCGAAGTGCCCGCCCAGCATCACCAGGCCGGCGCCGGGATTGGTGCCGGGGATTTCGGCGGTGATGTTGAACGAATCGGCCGGCTCGGTGAACTTGGCCTGAATGTCGAACGCCAGCGTGACCGGGATGCTTCTGGCGAGCAGCCGCGTGATGCGGTTGTAGTGCTCGTTGGTGATGATGACGGAGGGCGGCGGCGGCTCTTCGCTCGCATTCTGCGAGCCCGCGGCCGAGCCCATCACCGTGCCGCCATCGGGGCCGTTGCCGGGAGACAGCACCACCAGCACGCCCTCGTCCTTGAGGAACTTGTTGAGTTGCGCGCGGAAGCCGCGGCCGCCGCCGGCAGCGCCGC
>DASQZT010000210.1:0-11128 GCA_035638575.1 Bryobacteraceae bacterium | reverse complement strand
TTTCCTGCTGTACCACTTCCATTCCCAACACTGGTATTGGCACCTGTTGGCGGTCGTTGCGAGCCTGGTACTCGGACTTACGCCCATCCCGCCGGATCTTCAAACGCGGAGTTTTGACCTCTTCTTCGGCTTCGTGTTCATCGCCTTGATTTCCTGGGGTCTCGGCGGGCTCATCGTATCAATGCCGCACCGCCACCGGCACGCGTAGCCTCGATGTGCCCGGAACGTCACCGGCCGGGCGGAGCCTTCGCGCCGGCGTGCGACCTCGCCCACGCGAGGTTGTTCCGCGCGGAAAGTCGGGCTTCAGGCGGAGGGCCCAGAACCTCGAACCAGAGCAACGCCGACAGGTGAAAATAGACCGGGTTCAGGCTGTGTCCCAGCCGGTAATCCAGCGCCGGCGTCGCGGACGCGACTGGGCGCCAGGTCTGGTGGTCCGGCAGCGTGCTGAACATCGCCGCAGCCAGACTCGACAGGGTTCCGGCTTGGCGAATATACCACAGCCTGCTGGCACATCGAAACAGCAGTTACAATGCCTCTTGATGCGCCGGCGCTCCGCCCTACGGAACCGATTCGAATACGCGCTCGCGCTGGCCGTTCTGAAATCGCTCGAATGGGCGCCGCTGCCCTTGGCTCACCTGCTGGCCCGCGTCTACACCCGGCTTCTCGATCTGGCGATTCCGCGCTTGCGCCAGGTGGCCTATCGCAACCTCGCGCTCGCGCTTCCGGACGCGGACCACACCCAGATCGCCGATGGCGTGTTCCGTTCCATCGCCCGGCTGCTGGTGGCGTTCGCCCGGTTTCCCTCCATCCGCAAAGACAACCTCGCGCCATGGATCCGCTGCGAAGGCGCCGAGCACTTCGACGCCGCCATCCGCCAGGGCCGCGGCGTGCTCTTCGCCACCGCCCACCTCGGCAACTGGGAGCTGAGCGCTTATGCCCACGCGCTGCTCGCATCGCCCATGAACGTAATCGTCCGCCCGCTCGACAATCCCCTCATCGACGCCCTGGTGGAACGCCGCCGCGCGCTTTCCGGCAACCGCCTGGTGCTCAAGAAGGATTTCGCCCGCACCATCCTCAAGGCGCTCGCCGCCAACGAGGCCGTGGGTATCCTGATCGACCAGAACGCGTCGCTCGATAGCGGCGTGTTCGTCGACTTCTTCGGCATACCCGCCTGCGCCTCCTCCGGCTTCGCCAAGCTCGCAGCCCACAGCGGCGCCGCTGTGATCCCCGGCTTTGCCCTCTGGTCGGACGAGGAACGCCGCTACATCCTGCGGTTCTACCCGCCGGTCGCGATCTCGGGCGATGCCGCCCGCGATACCCAGACCCTGCAAGCCAGGCTGGAGGAAGTCATCCGCGCCTATCCCGACCAGTGGTTGTGGATTCACCGCCGCTGGAAGACGCGTCCGCCGGGCGAGCCCTCATTGTATGAAAAGTCCCCCAACTGACCATGCCCTGGCGGCACCCTGTAGTATTCTGTAGCCGGGCCCCTCATGATCCCGCTCCGGCCGTCACCTCTGAACAGCAGCATCATCGCGCTGGCCCTCACTGCGTTGGCGCTGCTCCTTTCGATTTGGCTCGGAACCTACCTGGAGTCCGGCCGGTACCTGCTCTTCCTGGTGGCGGTGTGGCTGAGCGCCTGGTATTGCGGGCGCACCGGCGGATTGACAGCGGCCATCGCCTCGGTTGCGTTGATCGTGTTCCTCTTCCTGCGCCCCGAGACATTCCCCATGCTCGCGCCGAAGGGCAACCTAGTCCTGGTGCCGGCAACGTTCCTGGCGATGGCCTTGCTGGTCACCTGGGTGACGGCGTCCTGGCGCGAGAGCCGGCAACTGTTGTCCTCCACGCTTTCGAGCATCGCCGACGCGGTAGTCGCCACCGACCGTGAAGGCCGCGTCACCTTCCTCAATGCGGTGGCCGAAACGCTCACCGGCTGGCCCCGCAGCGAGGCCCGCGGCAAGCCCGCCGCGGAGGTCCTGCGGCTCATCGATGAGAAGACCCGCCAGGCCGTCGAGAACCCCCTGGCCCGCGCGCTCCGCGACCGGGTGATGGTGGCCATGGACGAACACACCGCGCTGGTCTCGCGCAGCGGCGCCGAGGTGCCCATCGAGCACAGCGCATCGCCCGTGCGCGACGATGCCGGCGAGCTGCGCGGCGGCATCCTGGTGTTCCGCGACATCAGCAAGCGGCGCCAACTGGAAGAGCAGGCCACCCATGCGCAGAAGATGGACGCCGTGGGCCGCCTGGCCGGCGGCGTAGCGGGCGACTTCAACAACGTGCTTACCGTGATTACCGGCTACGCCGAACTGCTCAACGCCGAGGTCCCCGCCTCCAGCCCGCTGCGCCGCTTCGTGGACGAAATCGTCCACGCCGGCGAGCGCGCCGCCGCGCTCACCCAGCATCTGCGGGCCTTCAGCCGCGGCGCCTCCGCCCAGCCGCGCGTGTTGGACCTCAACGCGATCGTCTCCGGCATGGCGCCCATGCTGCGCCGCCGGCTGGGGCAGAACATTGAACTGATCCTCCTGACTTCTCCCGGGCTGGGCCGCGTAAAAGCCGATGCGGCCCAGATCGAAGAGGTCCTCGCCAACCTGGCCGCCAACTCGCGGGATGCCATGCCGCAGGGCGGAAAGCTGGTCATCGAGACCGCCGATGTCGACCTGGAAGACGGCCCCGCCAGCAAGAATCTCGGACTGAAGCCCGGCTCCTACGTCATGCTGGCGGTCAGCGACACCGGGCTGGGCATGGACCCGGAGACGCGCTCGCGCCTCTTCGAGCCGCTCTTCACCACCAAGCCCCCGGGACAGGGCAGCGGGCTCGGGCTGGCGACGGTTTACGGAATCATCAAACAGAGTGAAGGCCAGGTCTCGGTCTACAGCCAGGCGGGCTGCGGGACCATCTTCGAGATCTACCTGCCGCGCCTCGCGGATGCCGCCGCCGAACCGGCCCGAAAGGCCCTCTCGAAGGGCTCCGAAACCCTCCTGCTGGTGGACGACGAGGAGGACGTGCGCAAGCTGATGGTGGCCGTCCTCCAGGCCAACGGCTACGAGGTGCTGGAGGCCAACAGCGGCTTGACGGCCCTGGCCGCGTACGAGAAGAACGCCCACAAAATCGACCTGGTACTGACCGACATCATGATGCCGCAGATGACCGGCATCGAATTGGGCCGCCGGCTCGCCGAACGCGCTCCCGGTCTCAAGATCCTCTACGTCTCGGGATACCGCGATAACCCCGTCGTGTCCTCCCTCGGCGAGGCGCCCAGGGACTTCCTGTACAAGCCATTCACTCCCGAGGCGCTGCTGGCCAAGGTGCGGGAAGTATTGGACGCGGCACGAGCGTAGACTAAGACTTCACCGCGGAGGCGCCCGAAGCGGGTAAACTCCGGAGCGGAGAAAGCGCGGAGGAAGACCGGGAGAGCAGTTTTCTCCGAGTCTCTCTCGCCTCCCCAGCCGTGGTATCTTGACTGGGATGCAACGGGCCCTCAGTGCCGTTGCCATGCTCGCGCTGGCCTGCCTCTTATTGCGCTCGGCCCGCGTGGGCCTGGCCGGGGACTATGTCGATCCCATCGGCGGAATCACTGCCCAGGACGAAGCCCTCTACGCGCACGGCGCCATCCACATGGCGCGATCGGGCAACTGGCTCACCCCCATGTTCATGGGCCGCCTCGCGCTCTATAAGCCTCCGCTCCTGCTGTGGCTCGCGGGTCTCTCGGCGCGCCTGCTGGGCGTGACGCGCCTGGGCCTGCGCCTGCCGGTGGCGCTGCTGGCCAGCCTGGCGGTGGGCCTCGTATTCCTGTGGGCGGCGGAGCTCCGCTCGTGGCAGGCGGGAGCCTCGGCCGCCCTGCTCGTGGCCTCCAATCACCTGTGGCACGTGCTGGGCGGCATGTGCATGACCGACGGTTTGCTGGTGGCCTTCTACACCGCCGCCATGTACTGCCTGTATGCGGACCCGTGGCTGGAGACGCACCCCGCCTTCTGGGGATTCGCCGCGGCCGTGGCCGCCGCCATCCTCACCAAGAGCGTGGCCGGCTTGCTGCCGCTGGGCATGTTGGGGCTCTACTGGCTCGCCGGTCCGCCCAAGCAGCGGCCCGCCTTCACCCGCGTGTGCGCGGCGGCCTCACTCGCTCTGGCCTTGGCCGCGCCGTGGTTCGCCTACCAACTGGCGGCCAATGGCCGATGGTTCTGGGCGGAGCACATCGGCGTGGAAATCCTGGGCTTCGGCGCCGGCGCGCCTCCCCAGACTTCGCAGGAAAACCACGCGCTCTTCTACTTCATGCGCATGGCCGCGGTCGATCCGGTACTGACTGCCTTCGCCCTGGTGGCCGTGCCGGGGTTCCTCGGCGAGTTGCGCAAGCGGTCCGCCGGAGCGGTGCTGCTGCTCTGCTGGATCGCCGTGCCGCTCACCGCGGTCCTGGTCTGGCAATATCGCAATATCTCGTACCTGCTGCCGATGGTTCCGGCGGCCGCGATCCTGGCCGCGTCATTCGGGCCGTTCTCGGCAGGGCGCCTGCCCACCTGGATGCTGCTGGTGGCGGTGGCGGCGTTCGCCGGAAAGGCCTGCTTCCCGTCGGCACCCTGGGGAATTTCGTTCGCTTCCGGGACGGTCACGCCGGTGGCCCCGTTGCTCTCCGGCTACTGCCAGCGGAATCGGGCCAATGAGCTGATCGTGGTGGGGGTGGATGACGACCTCTACGCATCCGCCCTGCCGCTGGCGAAGCTGCGGTACTGCGTAGTGGGGGCCGCGGCCATGGGGCAATACGCCATGCCCTTCGAGGACCTGGGGATCACTCTCACGGCGCCGCAATTCAACGACCTCGCCCGCCAGGAGCCGGTCTTCCGGCAGCGCCTGCGCGAGTGGGGCCTGGATTCCGCAGAGCCGATCGGAACCCTGATCGTCGCGGCGACGGCCGAAGAGCTGGGGCAGCTCATCCGCATGCATCCCGCCAGCGACTTCCTGGTGCCGAACCGCTACCGGCCGGCGCTGGACACCGCGGCACAGCCGGGTCACGAGGTGGTGGATGTGCCGGATCATTTCTTCCTGTTGTCGCGGGACGGGCAGCCACGAGATGCGCCACCGGCCTGGTCGTGCCGGTTGTAAGAAAAGTCGTGCCGCTTGTAAGAAAAGTCGTGCCGGTTGTGAGTAAGCTGCCAGCTTCCCATTCAAGCCCTTCCCTTTCCATCCGATAAGAAGATAGGATAAGAAACGGCGTTTGACCCATGCCGGCCACCGTGATTCCCATCACCGGACGCAAACAGGGCACCTACGTGCTCCTGGAGTCCTGCTTGCCCGAGCGCCCCTCGCGGAACATCGGCGTCCTGCTCCTCGATCCCGCTAGCGGCCGCGCCTGGGTGCGGCTGCGCCAGCGCTACGACGATTGCGCCGGCCCCGACGACGCGGAAGTCCTCGATGCTCTCGAAGCACACATCCAGGCCTGCCTGGCCGAGAGCGGCGCCGAACCGTGGCTCCAGTCCATGGAAGATTCCCTCTCGAACGCGGTGCGGGTGAGCGAACGCCAGACGGTCGCGGTGGACGCCTTTTCGCGCGTGCTCGACCGCCTCTTCGACGAGCACGTCGAAAAAGTGCCGGTCGCGCCCTTCCGCACGCACGTGCCGCTTTACAGCCTGCGGGCCGCGGCCGGCGGGCTGGGCGAGGAAATGGAGTCCGCGGCGGAAGACTGGGTGCGCGCGCCCGAAGGCATGCGCCTCTCGCCCGACCTGTTCGTGGCCCACGTGGAGGGGCACTCCATGGAGCCGCGCATCCCCGATGGCAGCCTGAACCTGTTCCGCCTGCATCCCGCCGGATCGCGGCAGGGCAAGATCCTGCTCATCCAGCGCTTCGGCGTGCTGGACGAGACGGCCCGCTACACCGTCAAGCGCTACACCAGCATCAAAGTCTCGACCAGCGAGGACGAGTGGCGCCACGAACGCATCCGCCTCGAGCCCCTGAATCCCGAGTTCGAAGCCTGGGATGTCGCGCCCGAGGATTTCGCCGTGGTGGCCGAATGGCTGCGCGTCATCGAGTGAGTCACCTGCTCATCGAGTGGTACGGCCGCGGGCATCGCGATCTCCCCTGGCGCCGCACCTCCGACCCCTACCGCATCTGGGTCTCCGAGATCATGCTGCAGCAGACCCGCGCGCAAGCCGTGATGCCGTACTTCGAGCGCTTTCTCGATCGCTTCCCCACGGTCGAGGCTCTGGCCGAATCGGCCGTTGAGGACGTGCTCACGCTGTGGAGCGGCCTGGGGTACTACTCGCGCGCGCGCAATCTGCGGCAGGCGGCGCGCCGCATCGTGGATGCCGGCGCCTTCCCGCGCGAATATGCGGCCATCCGCGCGCTCCCCGGGGTCGGCGATTACACCGCGGCGGCCATTTCGAGCATCGCTTTCGGGCTGCCCCACGCAGTCCTCGACGGCAACGTGCTGCGAGTGGTGGCGCGCGTCGAAAACGACGCCGCCGACATCGCGTCGCCGCGCACCCGCGAGCGGTTCCGCGAGGCAGCGCAGTCCTGGCTCGATCCGCGCAGCCCCGGCCTCTTCAACCAGGCGCTCATGGAGTTGGGCGCCACCGTGTGCCTGCCGCGCAATCCGCTGTGCCTGGTGTGTCCGCTCGAGTCCCTGTGCCGCGCCCGCCAGGAAGGCGCCGCCGCGCAACTGCCGGTCAAGCTGCGCAAGACCGCCCCGGTGCGCATCGAAGGCGTGCTGCTGATCGTGCGCCGCCGCGGCCGCGTCCTGCTGCGGCAGCGTGAGGCCGGGGACCGCCGCATGGCGGGCTTCTGGGATCTGCCCACGCCCGGCGACCTGCCCCGCGTGCGTATCGGAGACACCTTCGGTGAGATTCGTCACACCATCACCCACCATCACTACACCTTTACAGTGCAGGCGGCGACGGCGCGGGCCGCCGTTTTATCGCGTTCACCGGGTCCGCCATTCCGATGGTTCGCGCCGGCCCAATGTGCGGAAATCCCCCTCAGCACCAGCGCGCGCAAGGCACTGGTCTTGTCGAAGGTCCTGTAAACTTCGCGCATTAAGGACAATTCACGCAAGCGCTTCGAGTAAACTGCGGAAAGCCGGTGTTCATAAAGTACAGTATGGAGCGAAAACGCAAGCTGTTCGTGGCCAAAACGGCGGTGGTTCTGGGGGCCATCCCGTTCGTGATCTGGGCGCATGAGTACGGACCCGACGCCGGCTACTGCGGGGTGCCCGGCGAGCTCGGCACCTGCCTGGGCTCGCTCTGCCACGTCGGTACGCTCAACGGCAGCGGAGGCAGCGTCAAGATCGCGTTTCCGAACGGCAACACCTACACGCCCGGAACGGCGCAGCACCTGACGGTGACGATTTCCGACGCCGCCCCTACGCAGCGGGCCTGGGGTTTTCAACTGACGGCGCGCCTGGCGGGCAAGTCCAACTCCATGGCCGGCTCGTTCACCTCGACGGACCAACTGACCGGCGTGCAGTGCGCCTCGGCGACCAATGTGGAAGACGAATTGAACGGCGGAAACCAGATCAATCTGCCGCAGAGCCAGGCCTGCCCCTCGAACCATCCCCTGGCCTATATCGAGCATAGTCTGTTGGGCTATCAAACCACGCTGGGTCAGGGCGGCTCCGCCAGTTACCAGTTCGACTGGACTCCGCCGGCCAGCAATGTGGGCAACGTCATCTTCTACGTGGCGGGCAACGCCGGCCCGCCCGGGGCGCCGGTGGCCACCAATGCTCACGTCTACACCGCCACCTTCACCCTCACTCCCGCGGCGGCCACGGGAAACCCGCCGGCCATCTCCGCGGGTGGGGTGGTCAGCGCCGGCGCGTTCGGGGGCTTTTCCTCCGTCGCCCCGGGTTCGTGGATGGAGATCTACGGAGCGAATCTCTCCGCCACTTCCCGCCAATGGGCCGGCTCCGATTTCAACGGCGTGGATGCGCCGACTTCCCTGGATAACGTCAAGGTCACCATCGGCGGGCAAGCGGCCTTCGTGGACTTCATCGGCTCCGGACAAGTGAACGCCCAGGCGCCTTCCAACGTCGCTCCCGGAACGGCGGTGCCCCTGACGGTCACCAATCCCAGCGGAACCAGTGCGGCCTACAACATCACGGTCAACGCGCTCGAGCCCGGGCTGCTGGCCCCGCCGGCTTTCAATATCGGCGGCAAGCAGTACGCGGTGGCCCAGTTCACGGACGGCTCGTTCGTCCTTCCGCCGAACTCCATCGCGGGTCTGACCACACGCCAGGCCAAGCCGGGGGAAACCATCACCTTCTACGGGATCGGATTCGGTCCGGTCATCACTTCGTCGAATGTGAATATTCCCGCCGGGCAGATCGTCCAGGCCTCCAATCAGCTCACCAATCCGATGAAAGTGCAGTTCGGCAACGCCGCGCCGGTCAGTCCGGACTACGCCGGGCTGGCGCCGGGGCTGGTGGGCCTGTACCAGTTCAACGTGAAGGTCCCGTCCGTGCCGAACAGCGACCTGGTACCGCTGGCATTCACCCTGAACGGCGCCGCCGGAACGCAGACCCTCTTCACCGCCGTGCACCAGTAGCGCACTATCATCGCGGCAGGAAACAGCGATTCCCGGTTTGGAATTCGCGCCCGGCGGGCACGGTTTCGCGGCGCTCTCTGCCTGCGGCGTTTACCCGCCCCGGGCGCACTCAGGTTTTGAATTCGTTTTGTCACGCCTCGACCTTCACCACCCCACTGTCATAACTGGCCGCAATCCGTTGGCCGGGCCCGGCGACCACAAACTCGGACTCCGCCCAATCGCCATCCACCAGGCGCCGCAGCCACGCCAGGTCGCCCGGCAGGCGCTCGAAGATCCAGCCGCACTCCCTGGCTTCGGCGGCAGCCTCCGCGATGAAGCCGCCACCCGCCTCCAGCCCCGTGTCGATGAACGTCAGCTTGCCGTACTGCGAGCGGTAGCGCGTCATCTCTTCGTAGAGGTAGCGGCCGTTGTCCTCGCCGTATTTGCGGATCATCGATTCCAGCGGCTGGTCGAACCCGATCGTGTCGTGGGTCAACTGCTGCAGGCCTTTGCCGCGCTCCAGCCAGCCCGTCGACCGGTAGTAGGCGCCGGGGTTCTGTTCGAAATACGCCTGGTAGCGTTCGCGGCTGCCCATCAGCAGCGCGATGCAGTCGTGCGCGCGCGGCAGCACCAGCCGCGTGTGCCGGGCCGTGAGCCCGTCGAGCCCGTTGCCGCACAGCCCGTAGCCCAGCAGAATCGCTTCGTACACGCCTTCCGGCGTGCGGTCCACTGCCTCCTGGATCTTCGCCGCCATCGGCTTGCCGCCCAGGTCGTGCAGGCCCTTGGGCAAAAACTCCAGGTCCACCTGGTGCGGCGAATGCGCGCACGCGTCGCACATTTCGCGGAACAGGACTTCGCAACTGATCAGTTTGAGGCGCATGCGAAGCCACTCGCGCAGACGCTCACGCAGCCACCAGTCTCCGCGCCAGCGCCACCGCGCCCCCGGCGCTGTCGGTGTAACCGTCGGCCCCGATCGCATCCGCATACTGCCGCGTGAGGGGAGCGCCGCCCACCATGATCTTCACCTTCTCCCGCAGCCCCGCGGCCTGGAAGGCGTCGATGGTGGTTTTCATCGAACCCATGGTCACCGTGAGCAGTGCCGATAGCGCCACCAGGCCGGCATGGCGCGCGGCTGCCGCCTCGACGAAGCGCTCCGGGGCCACGTCCGCGCCCAGGTCGATCACTTCGAAGCCGCCGCCTTCCAGCATGGAAGCCACCAGGTTCTTCCCGATGTCGTGCAGGTCGCCCTTGACCGTACCAATCACCACACGCCCCACCGGTTCGGCGCCCGTGGCCGCCAGCAATGGGCGGACGATCTCCATCGCCGCCTTCATGGCGCGCGCCGAGAGCAGCATCTCCGGCACGTAATACTCCTCGCAGTCGAAGCGCCGGCCCACCTCGTCCATGGCAGGCACCAGGTATCCGCCCACGATCGTGAGCGGCGCCACCCCTGCGGCGATGGCCGCCTGTGTCGCCGCGGACGCGGCCTTCCAGTCTCCCTCGATCACCGCTTCATGCAGCTTGTCTAACTCAGGCATGCGAAAACTCCCTGGAACTCTTGGACGGACGGCCGCCCAGTGACCAACAGCCGATTTATATCACGATGCACGGCCGTGCGCGCGGGTTGGGCGCCATGCCGTCTTCGTTCGAGCAGATTTGGGGCGCGGCGCGGCATACTGGGGCGCGGTTGTCATGCAGCCGCGGCGCAGGCTGTCGGCGCAATGCAACTTACTTTGGCCGTGGGGCGGACCCCCTCGCTCCGTGCAACGGAGTGGTCCGCCGGGGTCCTCTCGGGGGAGCGCCCTCGTCGGCCTTCCTCGCGTCCTGCCGAATCTCGTTGCTATTGGCGAAAGCGGGACGAGGGCGTCCTGGCCCAGAGGGCACCCCGACCAGGGGGTCCGCCCCACAATTAGGTGCAGGATCGCAAGGTAAGCGGCATTGGGCGGAAGCGCCTGCCCCACTCTGGGGGGCGCACCTTGGCCCGGTATGTCAGTTTGTTTTTCATGACGGCGTAACCTCCTCTGTTTCTTCGGGTTGCGGAGAGGGCTCAAAATCGGGGGGCGCAGATTCAGGGTCGTTTTTACAATTTGCGCCCCCGCTCTCCTGGCGCAGGTCGATGACCCGCCTATTCCCATGTAAGTGACGGAATTTCAACTCGATACCGTCGCTCCGTGCAACGGAGTGGTCGGCCAGGGTCAACATCGCTCGCCAAACGCGAGTGCAGTTTTGGAGATGCTGCGAGACGGCTCTCGGTGTGGTGCAGACCCCGAAGGGTTCCAGGAGTTCCGAGAGTTCGGTCGCGCTGCCGGCCCATTGTTTGCGCTGATCGAGGAGGTTGCGGATGGCCTCGACAATGGGATGGGGTGGCGGCGGCGGGTCGAAGGCGCGTTCGATTTCTTCCTCGGTGCAGCCCGAGGGCGGGGGCGGCGGCCAGGCCGCCGATTTTCCAGCCGCCAGGAGCGATTTCGACGAATTGGTATCGGGAGTTGGCGAGGTCGAGGATGATCTGGTCGGGGAGGCGATGGGGGCCGACGCGTCCGACGCGGCGATAGACGGGCCAGCCCTGGCGGGATTCGTCGGAGTTTGCCTCGCCTTCGAGGAGGTCGAGGATGGCGTGGAATTGGCG
>DASQZT010000209.1:0-24877 GCA_035638575.1 Bryobacteraceae bacterium | reverse complement strand
GAGCGCACCCATCAGGCCCGTGTCCGGCATCACCTCCGATGTCTGCGCGCTTTGGGAGCGCTAGCCCCGGGGGCGAACTTCACGGAGGTTCCGGTCAACCCGGCAGCGTAGCTCTACTCGTGCCCATTTTCGAGACAAAGCATGCCCCGCCCGGGCGTGCTATAATTCTAGAGTCTTTCCTGACGGAATCCAGGAAATCTTTTTATGCCCAAGCTCAAGACACATAAAGGTGCGTCTAAGCGGTTCAAGAAGACCGGCACGGGTAAAGTCGTTCGCAATCACGCCTTTGGCCGCCACATCTTGACCTCCAAGCCGCACAAGCGCAAGAAGAAACTGCATCGGAGCGTGGTGGCCGACAAGGCCGATCAACCCGCTCTGAAGCGTATGCTCCCTTATTAATAGGGATGAGCGGATGGTGCGGACGGAGCGCGTGGCACGTGCCCGAGCCGCCAGTCCCCTGAAGTCGTGAAAGGAGAAAAACGTGCCCAGAGTCAAACGAGGTACCCACCGCCGGGCTTCCCGGAAAAAGACGCTGGCTCAAGCGTCCGGTTACTTTCTTACCAAGAGCAAACTCTATCGCGCGGCCCAGGAAGCCGTGGAGCGCGGCCTCAAGTTCGCCTACGTCGGCCGCAAAAACAAGAAACGCGATTACCGTTCTTTGTGGATCGTCCGCATCAACGCGGCTTGCCGCGAAGCGGGCATTTCCTATAGCCAGTTTGTGCACGGGCTGAAGAAGGCCGGCCTCGACCTCAATCGCAAGGTCCTCGCCGAAGTGGCCCTGCACGATGACGCCGCGTTCCGCCAGTTGGTGGAATCGGCCAAGACCGCCCTGGAGCATGCATGAGCCCCGTGGAACAGGAAGATTCCCTCAGCAGTCTGGAAGACCGCATCCAGCGCGCCGTCCAGTTGGTGGCGCGCCTGCGCCAGGAGAAGGAAGCCGCGCTCGAAGAGGCCGCCCAATTCAAGGCCCAGGCGGCGCGTTCCGCCGACGAGGTGAAGGCCCTTCAGGCCGAACGCAAGCACGTCCGCTCCCGGATCGAAAAGCTCCTGGGACAGATCGACCAGTTGAACGCCGGCTAGCATGGAAGGCAGCACTCCCGATCGACAACAGGTCCGTGTCACCATCTTGAGCCGGCCGTACACGCTGCTGGCCACCGGCGATCCTCGCGATATCGAGGAAGTGGCCGCCGAAGTCAATGACCTGATGCTCTCCATCGCCGCTAAAGCCCCCAATGCCGATTCCACGCGCATCGCCGTGCTGGCCGCCCTGCACCTGGCCGACAAGCTGCGTACGCTGGAGCGCGACCTCAACCAGCTGAAGCAGCGCGTCGACCGCAAGTCCGAGGAGTTCGGCTTGATGTTGGAGCAGTTGATCGCATCGGCCGGCGACCAATCCGGCGACCAATGATGATACTGCTGCGCATGACCGCGGTTCTCATGGGCGGCCTCGCGCTGGCGGCGGTGACATCCTGGCAGGCCGAAATCGCCGCGTGGAAAAAGGCGAGAGAGGCGTCGCTCAGAGGGAACTGGCTGCAAGTGGCCGGCCTGTTCTGGCTCCGCGAGGGGCCGAACCGTTTCGGCAAGGACGCTTCCAACGATATCGTGCTGCCCGACGGCCCCGCGCGCGCCGGCGCTTTCGAGCTGCGCAATGGCGCCGTGACGGTCACCGTTGATGGCGCCACCCGCGCCGTGAAACCCGATTCAGCCGACGTGGTCACCGTGGGCCGGCTGAGCCTTCTGGCGATCGAGCGCGGCGGAAAGTTCGGCATCCGCCTGAAGGACCCCGGGAGCCAATACCTGCGCAACTTCCACGGGCTCGAGTACTTCCCCCTGAACCAGCAGTATCGCCTCACCGCGCGGTTTGTCCCGGAGCCGCGCAAGATCCCGATCCTCAACGTTCTCGGCCAGACGGAGCAGTCGGAATGCCCCGGCTACGCCGTGTTCCGCCTGAATGGGCAAGAGCTGCGCCTCTACCCGATTCTCGAGGAGCCCGGCGCGCAGAAGCTGTTCTTCATTTTCCGCGACCAAACCGCCGGCAAGGAAACCTATGGCGCGGGACGCTTCCTGTACTCCGGCCTGCCCAAGGACGGCAAGGTGGTGCTGGACTTCAATCAGGCCTACAATCCGCCCTGCGCGTTCACCGATTACGCCACCTGCCCGCTGCCTCCTGAGGAGAACCGCCTGCCCGTGAGGATCGAAGCCGGCGAGAAGAAGTACGGCCACTAAGTCTACGGCACGCTGACCGACCCCAACGCCTGCCAGTTCGAACTCAGCGTGTTGCTGCGCGCGGCGAGGAAGAAGACGTGGTTGCCGGCGAAGCTGGGATTGAATGTCATCGCCAGCGTGAGGATCAGTGTGTTTTCGATGCCGGCCACCGAGCTTCCCACGCCGCTGATCGAGCACTGGCTGTTACTCACCGTGCCCGTGCCAGGCAGCACCATCCCGGAGTAAGGACCTCCCGCATCGCCGGCATCATCCACCAGGAACACCGAGCTGGAGCCCGGTAAGTACGCCAGGTAGCAGCCATGCCGCCCATCGATCGCGGTGTTGATCAGGATGTTCGCCACGGTAATGTCCTGCCAGCCGTTGGTGTCCGTGAAAGTGAACGTGTAAGTTTGGGCCGCGCTGGTGCCGCGCGCCGGATTCATGCCGCTCACGGCCGGACCCGGGGTCTGCGATCCCGGGACTCCCCAAGTGCCCAGCGCCTGCCAGCCGGAGTTCGCCGCGATATCCTGCGCGGACATGTAGAACACCTTGTTGCCGGCAAAACCCGGCGTGAACGTTATGGCCAGTGTCAGCATCAACGTGTTCCCGGTGGAGGACACGAAACTGCCCGCCCCCGTGATGGTGCACTGGCCGTTGCTGACGGTTTGGTTTCCCGGCAGAGTCATTCCGGAGTACGGCCCGCCCGCATCGCCGGCATCATCCACCAGGTACAGGGCCCCCGTGTTCGCGCCCGAGGGAACGAAGGCCACATAGCAGGCCTGACGCCCATCGAGCGCGTTGTTGATGAGCACGTCCAGCACCGTGAGGCTCGCGAAGCCGCCGGTATCGGAGAAGGCGAAGGTGAATGCGCCGGTCGTTGCGCTGCCCGCGGCGGGATTGGCCGACGTGGGCGAGGGCGTAGTTACGGGAGGCGGCGGGGCTTGGAGGGCCAGACCCGCGGCCCCGGGGCCAACCAGCTTGCTGCCTTGCTGGCTCCAGGTGTTACCGGTACGCCTGAAGATCCACGCCGCTCCGAGATTGTTGCTGTCCCCGGGTCCCCACTCGATGACCGTATTTCCGTCCGCGGAAATCTCCACTGACGAGCCTTGCCGCGCCAGGCCCGCGGCCCCGGAGCCAACCAACTTGCCGCCCTGCTGGCTCCAGACACCATCGGTCCGCGTGAAAATCCACGCCGCGCCCACCCCCGAATTGTCACCGCCTCCGCCGATTATGGCGGTGTTGCCGTCCGCGGATATGGCGACGCTGTTGCCATGGTAGATATCCAACGCGCCGCTGATGCCCGTGCCAGCGAGTTTGTTGCCTTGCTGGGTGAACTGCTGGGCGTTGGCTGTTAACACGAGACAGAAGATGCGAATCAGTCGTAGCAAGGTCGCCCTCTCAGCGCGGCCAGCCCCGGTTCTCGGCATTTTTGAATGCTACACCAGCATGCGCGGACCTGCAATCCCGCGCGACAACGTCTATCGGTACTTCCCCGTCAGGTCGTTCCACCGGACTTTGACGGGGTCGAGATATGCCGCCATGCCGCGCAGCATGCTGACCTTGGTGCCGGCCACGTCGTTCCACCGCACCGCGACCTCCAGCGTGCGGAAGCCCAGGCGGCGGGCGATGAACAGCACTTCGACATCGAAGCCGAAGCCCTCCAGCCTCTGGCGTCCGAAGATTTCCCGCGCGGCGCTCGCGGCGAAGAGTTTGAATCCGCATTGCGTGTCGCGAAACGGCAGGCCGGTCACGAGCCGCATCACCAGGTTGAACAACCTCCCCATGGCTTCGCGAAACCGGGGTTGGTGGACGCCGACCAGCGAGCGGTCGATGGCGCGCGATCCGAACGCCACCTGGGCTTGCTCGCGTTCGGCGGCGGTCCAGAGCCTCTCCAGGTCGTCGATGGGCGCCGAAAGGTCGGCGTCGGTGAACAGCGCCCATTCGCCCTTCGCGTCGAGCATGCCGTGGCGCACGCTGTAGCCTTTGCCGCGATTGCCCGGGTTGCTCAGCACGCGGGCGCCGGCGCGCCGCGCGACTTCGGCCGTGGCGTCGCGCGAGCCGTCATCCACCACCACGATCTCGTCGAATTCCCAGCGGCTTCGATCCAGATACGAACGCACCGCCTCTAACGTGGCGGGCAGGCGTTTCTCTTCGTTGTAGGCGGGAATGATGATCGAGATGGATCGGGTCAAAGGAAGCCTTATAATAACTAATTTCCCCCCGGGCAGCGTCCGCTCCGTTACGGGGCGCCCTCTGGGCCCGGAGCCTTAGGAGATCATTTGTCCCTGGAAGACGAGCTACTCAAGCAGCGGCTGGCGCGCGTCGGCGAGATCGAAGCGCTGGGATACCGGGCGTACGGCCGCCGGTTTGATTTCACCCACACCATCCCCGATATCCTGGCCTCCTGCGGCGCGAAAACGGCCGAGGAGCTTTCCCCCGAGATGCGCGTGCGCATCGCCGGACGCCTGATGACCAAGCGGCTGATGGGCAAGGCCGGCTTCGCCCATCTGCAACAATCGGGCGAACGCCTGCAGATCTACGTGAAGAAGGATGCCGTGAGCGAGCGCGATTTCCAGCTCTACCAGATGCTGGATATCGGCGACATCGTGGGCGTGGAAGGCTATCTCTTCCGCACGCGCACGGGCGAGCTGAGCGTGCACGCGGAGAAACTGGAGTTCCTCTCCAAGACGCTGCTCTCCATGCCCGAGAAGTGGCACGGCCTGGAGGACGTGGAAACCCGCTACCGCCAGCGCTATCTCGACCTCATCGCCAACCCGGAAGTGCGCAAGGTCTTCGTGACGCGCGCGCGCATCATCGCTTCGCTGCGCCGCCAGCTCGAAGCGCGCGGCTTCGTGGAAGTGGAGACGCCCATGATGCAGCCCCTCTACGGAGGGGCCACGGCGCGGCCGTTCGTGACGCACCACAACACGCTGGACATCGACCTATACCTGCGCATCGCGCCCGAGCTGTACCTGAAGCGCCTGATCGTGGGCGGCCTCGAGCGCGTCTACGAGATCAACCGCAACTTCCGCAACGAGGGCCTCTCCACGCAGCACAACCCCGAGTTCACCATGCTCGAGTTCTACCAGGCCTACACCGACTATCGCGGCCTGATGGACCTCTCCGCGGAGCTGCTGGAGCAGACCGCGCGGGACGCCACCGGCGGGACGGCGGTAGAGTTCGAAGGCCACCGCATCGATTTCGCGCGCGTGGAACGGTTCAGCATGCGCGAGGCGGTGGTGCACTTCTGGGAAGGCGACGGACGGCCCACGCTGGAGGACGTGGCCAATCCCGAATGGCTGCTGCGGCACGCTTCGGCGGCGACCCCCGGCGAAGCGCTGACCGAACTGTTCGAGCGGCGCGTCGAGGAGAAGCTCATCGAACCCACCATGATTTACGATTACCCGGTGGAGACTTCGCCGCTCTCCAAGAACAAACCCGAGGACCCGGCGTTCGTCGAGCGCTTCGAAATCTACGCCGCCGGAATGGAGATCGGCAACGCCTATACCGAGTTGAACGACCCGCAGGAGCAGCGGCGCCGCTTCGACATGCAGCTCGCCATGCGGGAGCGCGGCGACGAAGAAGCGCACCAGATGGACGAGGATTACGTGCGCGCGCTGGCCTACGCCATGCCTCCGACCGGCGGAGAGGGCATCGGGATCGACCGCCTCACCATGATCCTGACCGGCTCGCGATCCATCCGCGACGTCATCCTCTTCCCGCTGCTGCGGCCCGAGGGGCCCATTGACCTGGTCGCGCGCCTACGCGATCTCGATGGCGGACCGCGAACCCCGTGAACTCGCGCTTCGAGCTGTTCATCGCCAGCCGCTACCTGAGCGCGCACCGCAAGCAGGCGGTGATTTCCATCATCACTGTGATCTCGATTCTCGGCGTGGCCGCCGGGGTGATGGCGCTGGTGGTTGCGCTCGGCGTGAACAACGGCTTCCGCTCGACGCTGCAACGCAACCTGCTGGGCGCCATGGCACACATCGACGTCACTCCCAAGGAGCCGGGGCCGGGGATCGAGAACTGGCGCGAACTGGCGGATCGCCTGCGCAAGCTGCCGCACGTGACCGCGGTGGCGCCGGCGCTGTACAGCGAGGTATTTCTGACCGGCCCTTTGCGCTCGACCGGCGCGCTGCTGAAGGGAATCGACCCGGATGCCGAGATGAACATTCTCACGTCGCTCCGGCATCTGAAGGCCGGATCGCTCGACCGACTGCGCGACGCCGGGGCCAATCCGCCTGGCATCATTCTGGGCGCGCGCCTGGCCGAGGACATCGGGATGCCGGTGGGCGCCAATCTCAACGTGGTGAGCCCGCAGGGCGAGTTGGCGGGTCCGCTGGGCATCCGGCCCGCGATCCGCCGCTTCCGCGTGGCGGGGATTTTCGAGACGGGATTTTTCGAAGTGGACGATAAGTGGGCCTTCACTTCCATCGGCGCGGAGCAGCGGATGCTTTCCATCCCGGACACGGTGAACCGCATTGAGCTGAACGTGGACGATCTGAACCGCGCGGGGGAGTACGCTCCGGAAGTGGCGAAAACGGCCGGGCCGCTTTACACGACGGATACCTGGATGGAGCAGAACCACCAGTTAATGGCGGCGCTGAACATGGAGCGGGTGGTCACCATCATCACCATCGGGCTGATCGAAATCGTGGCCGCGCTCAACATATTTATAACGCTGGTGATGATGGTGATGGAAAAGTACCGCGATATCGCGGTGCTGATGTCGATGGGAGCGCGCCAGCAGCAGATCCGCCGGATCTTCTGGGCGCAGGGCGTGCTGATCGGCATGGTGGGCAGCGTGATCGGGCTGGCGGTGGGCTACGCGTTGTGCTATTACGCCAACCGGTACCAGTGGGTGCACCTCGACCCGACGGTGTACGCTTTGAGCTTCGTGCCGTTCGAACCGCGGTGGCTCGACGGGTTTTGGATTGCGGCGCTGGCGATCGTGGTGAGCTTTCTGGCCACCATCTATCCCGCGAGAAACGCCACCCGGATCGCGCCGGCCGAAGTGCTGCGGTACGAATAGCGGTCAATTCCCGATGGGCACCCGTTCGGCGTGATCGACGGCGAGGACTTCGACCGGCCCCTTGCGCGATTCCAGCTTCAGGCCGAGCTGGTCCTGTATGGCCGCAAAGATCGGCTTATCGACGTATTGCATCGGCTCGCCGTTGACCAGCGGCGGCGACACCACGTTGTCCGGGGTCCACTCCAGCCTGACCTGGTACCATCCCGCGAGCCCGGTCAGGTCCACCACCGGCTGGCGCAGAAATCGCGATAAGAGGGTGGTCAGCATCGACATCATCATCCGGTTGGAAATGATTCGGCCCGGTATGGACATGTTGCCGGAAGCGGCCGGGGCTTCGGAGGACTCGCGCAATTTCGAGCCCTGCTTCCCCGGCACGAGTGCCAGGTATGCGAGTTCCTTCTGCTCGTGGTGAGTCTCCAGTCGGAAGCGCTCCACGAGCAGACTCTGGAGCATCATGAGGAGTTGCTCCCGCGGCGTGTCGGGCGGAGCCTTGGCGTCGATCTCGAAACGCACGTCCTTGTTCTTGATCCAGTCGGGTCCGGAAACCTGAGAGTCGTTGCTGATTCCGTAGGCGAACCTGAGGCACTCGCTGAGGGTTGTATTGGACAGCCGCACCTCGCCGTGGACCGTTGAGCCGAGATTGGCGCGATAAGTGTCGCCGGGGGGCGGCGGCGAAGGTTTGACGGATGCGACATCGAAGGATGGCGCCGCGGGCTGGGCGGAAAGTTGGGCCGCGGCTGCGATGCCGGCCACGATCAGCACGAGCCTGGGCGCGACGCCATCCATGGTGTTTCCTTTACTGCGACAAGGTGAAATTCACATCGATCTGGGTCATCACTTCCACCGGGTTGCCGTTCAGCAGCGTGGTCTGATAGACCCATTGCTTCACGGCGTCCATTGCGGCCGGCGCCAGCAGCGGATCGCCCTCGATCAGCTCGAGGCTCTTTATAGTGCCATCTTTGGCAATCACGGCCTGCAAGCGGACCACTCCCTGGACGCGCTGCGCCTTGGCTTCGGGCGGGTAGACCGGCTTCGGCTGCTTGATCAGCTTGGTCTGCTGGACGGCGCCGCCGATCTTGATCTGAGGCGGCGGCGCGGGGGCTCCGGGCGCCGCGATCGTCAGCGTCTCCTCATTGGAGCCCACGTACGAGGAGGACACCGTCAGGTGCTCGTCGAAGTCCGTCACCGCCTGCATGGTTTTCTGCAAAAGCTCGGTGCTGAAAATGTCGCCCTGGTGAACCGGAAGCTTGGCCAGCAGATCGGCCGTGGCCTGGTCGGAAAGGCCGATCACGGTGATGCTCCTGATCGTGCGCGCCGGCATGGTTGGCGCCGTACCCACCGGCTGGCGGGAAGCTTCGAGGCGGAGCTGCGCCTGGAGCGCCGCTATCTTGGCGTCGCGGGCCTGTGCCTCCTGAGATGCCGAGGGCGTGCCTCCAATGATGCCGCCAATAACCGTGCTTCCCACTACGCCCCCGATCACCTTGGGCCGTTCGCTCTCGGGCGGAGCCTGGAAGCTGACGTTGACAACGTGCGTGGCGCCGGCGGCGCCCGCGGTGAAATGCCACTGAAGGACCGATTGAATCACCGGCTTGCGCAGTTCGTCCGGGCCGCTGAGGACGCGCGCGTCCATGACGTTGCCCGCGGCATCGAGCTTCACTTCCACCGAGACCAGCCCCTGCACGTGGCTATTGCGCGCGGCCAGGGTATAGGCCACGGGCGCGCGATGCATCAGGGTGGCGCCTCCCAAATCGACGGTGACGCCCTCCGAATCGCTTACCACCTGGGGCGACGCCGCCAACGGGAACGTCGCCGTGACAAACCAGCACGCCGCCACCAGGATTCCCACTGACGCGGCGAGCACCGAAATCCATCTCGTTTTGGACATACGAACCTCTTTCAGAATAGACACCACTCGTTGTTTCAGGTGCCGCTTGCGGAGAAACAGCGGCGCCGGCGCCAGATCCGGCTGAGCGCCCGCGCCGGCGATGGCCAGCAGCGTATCCACGTATGTGTCGCGCGCCTGCGTCCGCCGCACCACTTCGCGATCGACCGCCTGCTCGCGCGCCAGTTGAATTTCGCCCAGCAACCACCAGATTGCCGGATGGAACCAGAAGACCGAGCGCACCAGCTCTTCGAGCAAGGTGAAGAGCCAGTCGCGCCGCTCGACGTGCAGGGTTTCGTGGCACAGGATGGCCTCCTGCATCCGCTGGTCGAGCGCCGGAAATCGCGCCGGCAGCAGAATCACGGGCCGCCGGAAGCCGAACGTCACGGGGCTGACGACCTCGTCGGAAATCCTGCACAGCCCGTCGGCGGGACGCGACCGGCGCCGGTAGCGGCCGAGCCGCCACAGTCCTACCGCCAGCCACCCGAAGCGAATCGCCGCGCCCGCCGCCAGCAGCGCCAGCGCGATCTGGGCCGGCGTGAAATGCGGTACCGCGGGCCCGCTCGGGGGAGCCACCGCCAGCACGGTAGTGGTGATCTGCACATTGGCGGCGATCACTTCCTGACGCCACGGCCGCACCGCGGGCAGGAGCAGGCAGGTGGCCAGCAGAATCTGCCAGTAGGCCAGCTTGGCGCCCGGCAGGCGCAGCCGCAGCAGCGCCGGCACGAACGCCGCGAGCCCTACCAGCAGACCGATCTGCAGGCTGTAGGTGACCAGGTTGTCCCAGATCAGCTTGGCGCTCATGACTTCCTCCGCAGCCGCGCGATCTCCTCCAGATCCGCGCGCGTGAGATTGTGCTCTTCCACCAGGTGGACCAGCAGCGGCTCGGCCGAGCCGTTGAAAACCCGGTTGACGAATTCGCGGACCATGTCGCCGACCACCTGCCGCTTGGGCTGCGCGGCGCGGTAGACGTAAGCGCGGTCCGTCTGGTTCTTTTTGACGTACTGTTTCTGCTCCAGGATCTTGAGCATGGTCATGACCGTCGTATAGGCGACCTTGCGCCGTTCCAGCAACGCCTCGTAGACGTCGCGGACGGTCACGCTTTCGCGTTCCCAGACGATCTTCATGATCTCCAGTTCCTGCCCGGTTAGGGTGCTGCTCCGACGTCGCATACTAATTAATTAGTACTAATCGGATCGGATGTCAAGAGAAAAAGCGAAAAAAGTGCGAGGGGCCTTTGCCGGCGGCTACCGCTCCTCGAAGCCCGACGCCCTGGTATGGGCGGGGCCGCGGAAGATGGCGTTGAGGAACAGCACGTTCATCCCGTCCTGGATGGCGCGGAAGTTGGGGTCCACGGTGAAACCGATCACCATGCCGCGCCCGAAGTTGTTGGTCACCACCAGCGGCTTGAAGGGCATCTGCTTGCGGTTTTCGCTCCACAGATATCCGCTGGCCACCAGCTTGTCGGCGGCCTCGAAGAAAGCCGCGTTGATGCCCTGGTCAGCCTTGAGGGGCGAGTAGATGGCGCGGCCCTCGACCATGACGTTGACCGACTCGCCCAGGCCGGCGGTGAGCCAGAAATCGGGGCGGATGCGCGCGCGCAGGATGGCGCCCGGAGCGCTGTCGGGCGGTTCGGTGTTGGCCCGCGTCACCTTCTCGAAATCGGCTTCGGTGGCGATGGAGGTGCCTGGCACGCGCTCGCCCGGCGCCACGGCAGCGCCGCGGCCGCCTCCTCCCGCAGTTGCGCCGCCGCCGGCGCCGGCCGCCGATGACGACGATGTTGGCGGCTTCTTCTCCTCACTCTCTTTCAGGGCATTCTCCTGCGTGATCTCGAGCAGGCCCAGGCGGGCGTCGGCAAGGAAACTAACGGCGCTGCCCAGAGCGACAATCGTGCCGCCCGACTGCACCCATTCCTTCAAGCGCTGGATCCCGGATGCGCCCAGGGATTGCGCATAGCCCGTGCCTTCGGGCAGAATCAGCACCTGGAAACGCGCCAGCTCCGCGGAATTGAGCGCCGCCGCGCGAACCGGCGTGACGGGATACCCGTACTGCCGCTCCAGCACGAAGCGCGCCGCGCCCGCCGACGATGACGATGTCGGCGTGTCCCAGGCCATGGCGATGGCGGGCCGGCGCACCGGCACCACGTAGCGGCTGCCGAAATTCACGCCCTCATCCACCCAGCCGGAATTGGTCCCGAAGACGTTCGCGCCGGTTTCGCGCGCCAGTCGCGCCAGGCGATCGGCCAGGTCCGCGGGGTTGCCCGCGGTTTTGAAAACCAGAGTTCCGGATGGAAATTTCACGCCCACCTGTTCGAGCGGCTTGTCGCTCGAATGGACCTTCAGGTCCTGGCGCAGCGCCGCCGTCAGCAGGCGTCCCGCCGCCGCCGAGCCCCAGGGGACCAGGTATGCCACGGTGGCGGGCGCCCCGTGCATCTCGCCGGGCACGACGCGGGCAGCCTTGGCGGCTTCGAAGCTGCCCTGCGAAACCGCGCTGGCCGCCACCAACTCGACGTTGAACAGCAGCGGCAGAGACCACGCGGTGACGTCGTAGATCTCGCTGCGCTGTTTCAGCTTGCGCCGCGCTTCCTCGGCGGCGATGAACTTGTCGTCCATGGAGACCTGCGGATCGAGCAGAGTGCGGATCAGCCGCTTGGAGGGCTGAGCCATGGGCACCACGTAAGTTCCCACGGCGTACTCGCGGCCCTCGGCGTGGAACGGTGCGGTGGCGCGCTTCACTTCCACCCCGTGCTCCACCAGGATGCCGGCCAGCTTGTCGGTGGCCGCGGCGTCGCGGCCGCGCGGCAGGATGTACTCCTTTACCGGCTCGCTCGAGCCCTCGTCGATGGCGGTGACGCGATACCGGTAGAAGTCGTTAAGGAGCTTCTCGCGATTGGCCGCCGCGGTTTCGAGCGTAGAGATGGAAGCCACGAAGTGGTGCCGCACGGTGTCGCGGAAGGTCAGCAGCGTTTCGTCGGAGCGCCGCACCACCAGGCCGCGGACGGAAGCCTGCTCGTAGGTCATGGCGATTCCGCCGTAGTAGAAGGGCCAGCTCGCGCCGTACCCGGGATAGAAGGCGTCGTAGTTTTCGCGCGTGAAGTAATCGAAGCCGTATTGGTCGAACCACTTCGCGTTGTTGTGGCCGAACAGCTTCAAACTCTCGCGCTGGCCTGAGGTCAGGTGCGGGTTGAAGGGGTCGGCTTCCGGGCTAAAGAAATAGGTGCTGTCGGCGCCCATCTCGTGCAGGTCCACATACACCAGCGGATACCACTCCCGCAGGACCTTTACCTGGTTGCGGATCTCGGGCTGGGTGAGCGCGATCCAGTCGCGGTTCAGGTCGAACAGGTAATGGTTGGTGCGGCCGCCGGGCCAGGGCTCCTGGTGTTCCACGGCGGCGGGGCTCGAATCCGGCTCGAGGCCGCGCGCCGCGTCGAAGTAGTGCACGAAGCGGTCGCGTCCATCGGGATTCTGCGTGGGGTCGATCAGCACCACTACCTTCGCCAGGATGTCGTCGGCCAGCTTGTCGTTGTGCGCGGCGAGGAGATGGTAGGCCGCGAGCAGGGCCGCGTCGGGCGAGGAGATCTCGTTGCCGTGCACCCCGTAGGAGAGCCACACGACGGCGGGCAGCCCGGCCATGATGCGGCGCGCTTCGGCCTCCGGAGTCTTGCGGGGGTCCGACAGTTTCTCGATGTCGCTCTTGATGGCGGCCAGCCTGCGGAGGTTGGCTTCCGACGCTACGGCCGCGTAGATCAGCTTGCGGCCTTCCCACGTCTCGCCGTAGTCGAAGACCTTGATGCGGTTGGGCGCCGCCGCGGCGAGCGCTTCCATGTAGCGGACGATTCCGGCGTGGCTGGTGACGCGGTCGCCGGGGTCGTAGCCCAGCACCTGGCGGAGCGTGGGGACCTTGGGGTCGTAGGTGGTTCCCGGCCAGAACTCGAAGCTCTTCTGAGCGCAGAGCGGGGCGGAGGAGAGCACGCCCAGCAGGAAAAACGAGATAACCCGGTTCATTATAGACAAGTGTACAAAACGCAGACGGGCGCGGGGTTGCCGGCGGCTCGGAGCGGCGCAGTCAAGGCGCCGAACGACCCGTGAAGCGGATCGGCGGTTTGCTTCTTCGGGTGCAGGGGGTTATCCTGAATCCAGACCGCAGAGTCTGAAGTAGTGGGGAGGACACTTCCCTCCAAGGAGGTTGTATGATTTGGGCCATCTTGCTTATGGCGCAAGCCGCCGTACCAACGCAGGTCGATCGCGGTGAGGCCTTGTTCTTCGGGTCGGAAGGCGGCTGTTTTAACTGCCACGCGCTCAAGGGCAAAGGCACGGCCGTGGGACCGGACCTGAAAGGCATCGGGGTGGTGAGTCCGGGCGGGATTGTTATGGCGATCCGCTCCAGCGTGACCCAATATGTGCAGGTGGTGAAGCTGAAATCCGGCGAGTCGTTTCCCACCATGCCCCCAACTGGGAATGATCCGAAAGTGAAGCTCTACGATCTTTCGAAGATGCCGCCGGAGCCTCACGACGCCGATAAAGCCGATATCTCGGGGATGACCCCGAACGCCGCATGGAAGCACCCGCCCAGCCTCCACAAGTTCACCGACCAGCAGATGGCCGACATCGTCGCGTACATCAAGTACGCCGCGACCGGCAGCCGGAAGGCGGTCGATCCGGCCGACGTTCAGTAGGGATTCGGACCGCAGCCCTGTAGAAGTCCAAAAACACCGCTTACTGACGTGCGCGGCTCGGCAGACTCGTGCGCAAGCAAAGGCCGGCCTGGAAGGCCGGCCGCGGGAGCCGCCCCACTGTCTTGGATAGGTGGGGAAGTTTGAAAATCGTGTCAGGTCGTGCGTTCGAACAACGCGACGGGCTGAGCCAGGACGGCGGCCTGCGGAGCGCCCTCCAGGTCCGGCCGCCCGGCGGCATGCATCGGAAGCGCGGCGGGCTCGAAGCTGAACCACTGCGCCAGGGCCTCGTCGCTCACGCGGCGGCGGCTCATGATTTCGCGCCGCTGCCGGAGGGCCCGGCGAAAGCATTTGGCGAGCCGCCAGTAAGCCGGCAGCGACGCCGGCTCCCAGAAGATCGAGCCGCCCAGCACCACCAGGTCGCGCAAAGTCATAGGCAGCCAATGCCTGCGATAGATTCCGCCGGTGGCGTTCTTGATGCGCATCAGGAACCGGTTCTTCACCGAGTGCATGTTGATCACCGCCGGCAGCGAGCGGCGATTGGCGGGAGTGACGGTCCGCACATGGTAGGCCACGGCGGCCGGGGTGTAGATGGAGCGCCAGCCGAGCAGCACGGCGCGCCAGGCCACGTCGGCATCCTCGCGGCACACGAAGAAATCCGGGTCGAAGAAGCTGCCGTAGATCGAAATATCGTCGATCATGCGCCGGCGGAAGAGGGCCGCGGCGGCGCTGGCTCCGAATACGTACTCCAGGTTTTCGAAGGACGCATGATCGGGTTGGTGCCAGCCGCGGTCAAAGTGGCGCATTGCGGGAGTAAAAAAGATACCGGTGGAATCGATGCGCGGCTCCGCGAGCTTCCGGAAACCGGGACCGATGGATAGGAGCTTGCCGCAGACCGAGCCGGCGCCGGGGTCGGCTTCGCCGGCGTCGCGCAGCTTGCGGATGAAGCCGGGCAGCAG
This sequence comes from Bryobacteraceae bacterium, assembly GCA_035638575.1. Lineage (GTDB taxonomy): Bacteria > Acidobacteriota > Terriglobia > Bryobacterales > Bryobacteraceae > DASQZT01. The sequence continues at coordinate 10,124 of DASQZT010000209.1, read as the reverse complement.
CAGGACGTCGGGATTGATGGTGAGCACCCACTCGGCGGTGCTGGAATGGATGGCGCGGTTTTGCGCCTCAGCGAATCCCACGTTGCGGTCGTTCCAGTGAACGTGGATGCGGTTGCGGAAGTCCTTCAGAATCTGAGGGGTGCCGTCGGTGGAGGCGTTGTCCACCACGACCACTTCCAGACTAACCCCCTCCTGCCGCAGCACGGCATCGAGGCAGCGCCGGATATACCGGCCGCTGTTGCAGGTGACGATCGCCACACACACTTTACCTTCGGGCACTGGTTTCACTAGGTTGCCGTTCCAAAGACCCCCGAGGGGGCCGGTTCAACTACAGTAAAAAAAGAAGCCGGCACATTTTTTTTAAAATTGGCTGTAGTTGAAATCCGATTTCGGCGGTCTTTGAAATGGCCAGTAGCGATGCCGGTGTATTCAGCAAGTGAGAGGCTGGTGGGAATGCTCCGGCAGGAACGGACCGGCAACGCGCTGCAGGACCGGGTCGCGCAGTTGTTCGAGGAATCGCGCGAGGATGTTTTCCGCTACCTGCTGACCCTGGGTTTGGATCCGCCGCGGGCGCAGGAAGCGGTGCAGGAGGTTTTTCTGCGGCTCTACGTCGCGCTGAAGAAGGGAGAGGACATCGAAAGCCCGAGGGGCTGGGTCTTTCGTGTGGCCCACAATCACGGGTTGAAGCTTCGCGCGCGGCAGGCTTACGAAACGCCGTTCGATCCGGGACTGGAAGCCCGGCTGGCTTCCACGGACGACCCCGAGCGCACGCTGCTGGAGCGGGAACGGATGATCCGGTTTCACCGCGCCGTCGAGGGGCTTTCCGAACAGCAGAAGCGGTGCCTGTTTCTGCGGATGGAGGGTTTGCGCTACCCGGAGATCGGGTCAACGCTGGGAATCAGCCCCTCGGCGGTGGGAGAGTTTCTGCGCCGCGCGGTGGTGAGGTTGAAGAAGGTGCGGGATGGGTAGCCTGGGAACACAGCATCCGGATGAGTGCCTGCTGCTCCGCTACATCGATGGCGAGCTGCCGTCGCGCAAACTGCGCCAGGTGGAGCGCCACCTGGAGGCCTGCTGGCAGTGCCGCACCGAAGTGGAAGAGCTGCAGGCCACGGTTGCCGACTGCGTGCGGTACCGCAAGAACGTGCTGGCGGCGCATCTGCCGCCCCCTCCGAACCCATGGCCCGATCTTTACCGCGGATTCGACCGCATCGATGCGGAGCAGGCCGGCGCATCCTGGATTTCGCGGCTTATCGCTCCCGCGAGGAACCGATGGGCGATGGCCGCGGCAGCCGCGGCGGTGCTCGCTTGCGGCGTCTTCTATCAGCTTCGCCAGACGCCCTCGGTGGAGGCCGCCGCGCTGCTGAAGAAGGCCGTCTCGGCCGCGGAAGCGCGCCCCGCCACGACCCGCCGCTACCAAATCCGCACCAGGACGCAGAAATTCATCCGAACCGCCGGACGGCGCACGGCCGATCCCGCGGCGGCGTCGCTCGACGCGCGGTTCGAGGCCGCGCACTACGATCTGGAAGATCCGCTCAGCGCGAAATCCTTCCAGGGGTGGCGCGGCGCTTTGAGCTCCAAACAGGATGAGGTCACCACGGTGGCCGATTGCTACCAAATCCACACCACAACCCCGGAAGGGGAACTGGCATCCGCCAGCCTGATGCTTCGCGAAACGGACCTGGAGCCGGTGGAAGCGCGGCTCGAATTTCGCGATCGGGAATGGGTGGAGTTGACCGAGATAGCGGATGGCTCCATTCGCGACGGCATTCCTCCGGCCGTTACGGATCTGGAGCCTCGCGTGCGGCGGGCTGAACCAAGCCGGCCAGCCGCAAACACGTCCGGGGAATCGGCCTCGATCTCGGAAGAGTTGCAGGTACTTGCCGCTCTTCACGGGATCGGGGCCGACCTGGGCGATCCGGTCGAAGTGACGCGCTCGGGCGGCAAGTTGCTCGTCAGCGGCGTCGGCATACCGGTCGAGCGCCAACAGCAGATTCAAGAGGCGCTGGACGGAATGCCCCATGTGGCAGTGGAGTTCACGAGTCCGGCCGCGGCTTCAGTGCCGGCAGAGCCGGCGGGAGCGGCCCCAGCGTCGGGCGGTGGGGCCGCCCCGTCAATTCAATCGCGCATGGAACAGCAGTTGGGGGGCCGCGCCGATTTCGAGCGGTTCAGCACCCAACTGCTGGACCGCAACGATGCGTTGATGTCCCGCGCCTACGCCTTGCGGGCGCTGGCGCAGCGCTTCCCCGCGTCCGAGGAAAGCGGCTTCAGCGCGCAGGACCGCCAGGTGCTCCGCGACATGGCGCTCAAGCACGCCACCGTGCTGGGCAGAGAGGCCGCGACCATCGCGCGCGCGCTCGAGCCGGTGCTGGTCTCGATGGGCGGCTCGGCCGCCGCGCGTCCCGCCGCCGCCACCGCGTCGTGGCAGGACTGCGCCGAAGAGTTGTTCCACGCTTCGCACCGCGCGGAGTTGCTGCTGTCGGAGGTTCTGGGCGCGTCGCCAGCGCGCACGCCGTCCGACCGGCTGCCTTCGGAGCTGCTGTCGGCGATGCGCGATCTGCATGCCGAACTGGATCAGTGCCAGAAACTGCTAGCCGGGCAGTAACCCGGCGGTCAGTGCCGGATCGGCCTGATCTTGATATTCCGGAACTCCACCTTGCCTGCGCCGGTGTTGTACTGCAAGCCGATCACGCCTGAGGAGTGCTTGGAGTCGTGACCGTCCAGGACTTTCTTGCCGTTGAGCACGACGACGAAATGGTCTCCGTCGGCGGTGACATCGTAACTGTTCCATTGATCCGCCAGGATCTTGGTGGGTTCCGCTTCGATGGCATTCACCAGGGCGCCGGTTTTGTAAGTGGGCCGAAAGTCCCAGATCTGCAATTCATAACCGGTGTCGGCGGGGCCGCCCTCTTTCTTGGAGCGCAGGAAGACGCCGCTGTTGATTCTCTCCCCGGCCCGGAAATCGACCTTCAGGTTGAAGTCGGTGAAAGTGTCCGCAGTGCCGAGCCATCCGGGATGATCGTCGGCGGAGAAGATCGCGCCGTCGGCGACGCCCCACTTGGCCGCCGGCTGCGAAGCCGAAGCCTGGTGGGGTTCCCATCCGTTCAGGGTGGCGCCATCGAACAGGAGCTTCCAGCCCGCGGCGCTTTCTTCCCTGGCGATGGTGTTCGGCGCCTGGGCTTTCAAGGAAAGGCAAGCGGCGGCTAACAGGCATATGACAATTCCGAAATTTTTCATTTGAGTTTCCTAGGCATCTACTATTCTCACAGACAGCTACCGACCCGCGCAGGAACCCGTGAAGAAATGGGGCCACCGATAAACGCAGAGGAACGCGGATGACCAAGACGATGGAGTTATCGGCGTTCGACTCACTACGACCCGCCAGTCTTGTAGTGGCAAAGGCCGCAATGGCTGAACGCTCTCTTGCTATCGTGGCAGGCAAAACACTTTGCGCCAGTCTTGTGATCCGCCAAAGTGATGAGCCCTTGTTTCCGTGTAGCGAACAGCGGCTTTCCCGTCCGCGCGAAATCGGTGTGGCAATCGCCGCAACGGAAGCCCTTCGACGCGTGCGCCTGGTGGTCGAAGACGACACTCCCCTGCGCGCCGCCGCGATATCTCAGAGCGGCCAGGCGTCCGCCCGCTTCGACCGGTCCCAGCGGCCGGCACAGCCAGATCAGCGCGACCAACGCCCCCGGAGGCTTCCCTGGAATCGCATGACTCACCCGATCAGACGAAGAGAATGCCGCTATTGATCTTCGACACGGTGGGAACACCCGTCAGCACCATGGCGCTCTGAAACTCGGATCGCATCCGGTTCATGAAGAGCGCGACTCCGCCGGGACCGCCTCCATACGCGGCGCGAAGGATGTGCCGGCCGACCATGACGACGTCCGCCCCCAAAGCCAGGTACTTCAGCACGTCGGTGCCGGACGACACGCAGCCGTCGGTAAGAATCGGGACCTGGCCTTTGACTTTCGCGGCAACGGCCGGCAGCACCTCCGCGGTGCCCGGCGTGTGGTCCTGCCGGCGCCCGCCGTGGTTCGACACGGCGATTCCGGCAACACCGGCGTCGACACATCGCAACGCGTCGTCGGGTGTCATGATGCCCTTGATCACGATGGGGATCTTGAAGGCCCGAACCAGTTCCCTGAGTTCCGGCACGCTCTTGGGCCCGGAATCGACATCGATCGAAAGCCATGCGGCGCCGCTGTCCTCGATCAGCGGCAGCCACTTCAGGATGATCGGGTTGGGGGCCGGCTTGCTGTTGTAAAGAGACTGCCCCTTGTAGCGCTTGATGACGGACAGGTTTCTCTTCACGTCCGCCTCGGGGTATCTCGGATCGTCGCCGACAGAGCCTAAAGTGCCGGCGGCAACGCATCCGCCGACGAGCGAGTCGAACCATTCCTCCTGCGTCATCCCTTTGCCGAATCGGGTGCCCGCTGGCCCCATGGGCGCGGCCACGGCGGGGAAAGAGATTTTGTGGCCGAAGATCGTGGTCGACGGATCGGCTTTTGCCACGTCGTGCACGTTTCGCATCAGGACCTTCACGCGCTGGAGCGCGGTGAAGTTGTTCTGGAACGACATGCCCGTGCCGGCGCCGGCGATTCCACCGCCATCTCCGGAGCAGGCCACGCCGTCACAGACCGGGCAGACCCGGCACGTGGGGTAGAGACGCTCGCGGGCTTTTGCCAAGACGTCGCTCACACTGAGGCGGCCCGCCGCCGCGGGTTGTGCGGGCCCCTGCGCCGAGGATTTCTCCGCCACCATCACCTGGCCAACCAGGCCCCCGCCTCCGAGAAGCGAGGAAACCTTCAGCAGATTCCGCCGGCTATGTTCCACAAGTCCACCTTATCCAGAGTAATAGGTCTCATTTACTCTTACGACACTCGATGGTATGACCATGGGACCACCGTGTCAAACGGGTGCGCCGCAGTTTTCGATTGGAGACAATAAAAAGAACGAGGAGCGTGGCTTATGGCGGAAATCAATCGACGGGAATGGATGGTGCGGACCGGCGCGCTGGCGGCTGCCGGCGCGGCTTTGGGACAGGACAGCGCGGCCAAAGGGTGGTACGACCGGCCCATGCGATGGGCGCAACTGGCCTTCGTCGAGGACGATCCGGGACGCTACAACCCCGCCTTCTGGCTCGACTATTTCAAGCGCATTCACGCCGACGCGGCGTGCCTCAGCGCCGGCGGATGCGTGGCCTTCTATCCCACCAAGGTGCCGCTGCATTACCGCAGCAAGTTCCTGGGCGACGGCGACACGTTTGGCGAAATGGTCGCGGGCTGCCGGAAGCTCGGCATGAATGTGATCGCGCGCATCGATCCACACGCCGCGCACCAGGACGTCTACGACGCGCATCCCGACTGGATCGCCGTGGAAGCCAACGGCCAGCCTCGCCGCCACTGGGCCATGCCGACTTCGTGGGTAACTTGCGCGCTCGGCCCCTATAACTTCGAGTTGATGACCAGCGTGGTCCAGGAGATCATGACCCTCTACAAGGTGGACGGCATCTTCGCCAACCGCTGGAGCGGGTCGGGCATGTGCTACTGCCAGCACTGCCAGCGGAATTTCAGGGACTTCAGCGGCCTGGAACTTCCCCGAACGGCGGGCGCGCCGGCGGAGGGCGGAGGCGTTACAGTGGGTGGCGCCGGGCGCGGAACGGGCGGCGGACGCGGCGCAGGTGGACGCGGGGCCGCGGGCACGCCGAGCGACGCGCAGAATCAATTCGCCGCGTGGCAGAGGAAACGCCTGCTCGAGTTGTATTCGCTTTGGGATGCCGAGATCCGGAAGCGCAACCCGCAGGCTGCGTTTTTCCCCAACGGATTCGACCAGATCCGCGACGGCGCGCAGGTGCCGATTCTGTTTGCCGACCGGCAGGCGCGGAGCGGAAACGCGCTGCCCTGGCAGAACGGCAAGTCGGCGAAGGATGCCCGTTCGACGTTCGGCTCGAAGCCCATCGTGGGGCTGTTCAGTGTCGGGCTGGAGGCGCCTTACCGCTGGAAGGACTCCGTTCAGAATCCCAACGAGATCCGCATTTGGGCGGTGGACGGCATCGCCCAGGGCTTCCGCCCGTGGGTCATCAAGTTCAATGCGAAGCCGCTGGACAACCGCTGGTTCAAGCCCGTGGAAGACCTGTTCGTGTGGCACTGGAAGAACGAAAAGTACATGCGCAACGAGCGCCCGCTGGCTCGCGTCGGGCTGGTGTCCGCGCCGCGGGCCGTGCCGGATCACACGTCCGGTTTCTATCACGCGCTGGTGGAAGCCCGGATCCCCTTCGAGATGGTCCCCGACAGCCAGTTCGACTCGGAGCGCGTGCAGCAGTTCAAAGTCCTGGCGCTGCCGAATATCGCCAACCTGTCCGACTCGCAGTGCGCGCAGTTGAAGTCGTTCGTCGAAAAGGGCGGCGGGCTCGTCGCCACCCACGAGACCTCGCTCAACGACGAGCGGGGCAGGCGCCGCAACGATTTCGGCCTGGCCGGCCTGTTCGGCGCATCGTTTGCCGGCAACGTGATCGAGCGGCAGCAAAACGCGTACCTGAATCTGGAAGACCGGAGCCATCCGCTCCTGGCCGGGCTCGAAGATGCGGGCCGCATGATCCACGGCGTGATGCGCGTCGAGATTCGCGCGGCGGCGGGTTTGCGCGCGCCACTGATGACGGTTCCCACCTATCCGGATCTGCCGATGGAGGAGGTATACCAACGGGAAACGAAGACGGACATTCCCGGTGTGATGGTTCGCACGGCGGGCGCGGGCCGCGTGGTCTATTTCCCGTGGGACATCGACCGGACGTTCTGGGAAATCATGAACCAGGATCACGGGATTGTTCTGGCCAATGCCGTCCGCTGGGCCGCGAACGAAGAGCAGCCCCTGCGGGTCGAAGGCCCCGGGGTGCTCGATGTGTCGCTGTGGAAACAGCAGGCCTCCGTGACGGCGCACCTCGTCAACATGTCCAACCCAATGTTGATGAGAGGGTCGTTCCGCGAGATCCTGCCGGTCGGTCCGCAGAAGGTACGGGTCCGGTTGCCGGACGGTGCGAAGGCGCGCAACGTCAGATTCCTGGTGAGCGCGGCCAAGGCTCAGTGGCGGCAAACCGGAGCTTGGATCGAGACTACTACGCCACCTATCGAGCTGCACGAAGTCGTGGCTATCGATCTGTAGTGAAAGGCCGCCGAAAAGGGTGTAGTTTAAGAGTGGATGTCCATATGCCGGCCCCTCGCGATTTTTGTGTTGCTCGCGGCGGGCTGCCCTTTGGACGTGGCCGCGGAGCGCTACGCGCACCTCTACGGGCGAATCCTGGACACCTCCGACGGCGGCATCGCGCAAGCTGCCGTTACGGTTGTTAACCAGGACAACGGATTCCGCCGGACCACCGAGTCCGATCCCGGCGGCGCGTACGCGGTGGGATCCCTTCAACCCGGCACCTATAAAGTCACGGTTCGCAAGGAGGGTTTCCACACCGTGGAGCGGTACGACGTGAAGCTGGAGATGGCGGCCCTCACGCGCGCCGATTTCGTTCTGCCGGTCGGCCCCATCGAAGAGAGCATCACCGTGTACGGCGATGTGCCGCAGTTCGAGCGGCAGGACGCCTCCACCACCACCCGCGTGGACCGCGACGAATTCGAGCACCTGCCTCTCAACGGGCGCGGCGTACTCACGCTGCTGGAGATGGCTCCGGGCACCAACGTTACGCCCGCCACGCGCGGCGAAGCCGGACAGTTCACCACCAGCGGCCAACGGCCCAACACCAATTACTTCACCGTCGATGGCGCCAGCGCCAACACGGGCGTGACGGCGGGCGGCCTGCCCGCGCAATCCACCGGCGGCGCGCTGCCCGCTCTCAGCGCCTTCGGCAGCCTGGACTCGCTGATCTCGCTCGAGGCGGTCGAGGAGTTCCGCGTCACCACCTCCACTTCGGTGGCCGAGCTGGGGCGGATGCCGGGAGCCATCGTCGCACTGAGCAGCCGTTCCGGATCCAACGCGCTGCACGGCGCCACCACCTACGGCATCCGCAACGAGCTGCTGAGCGCCAACGACTGGTTCGCCAATCAGTCGGGCTACGGCCCCTTGCCGCTGCGCCTGCAGGATTTCACGCAGACCTTGGGCGGCCCGGTGAAGCGCAACCGCACGTTCTTTTTTCTGTCGTACCAACGCATGGCGTTGCGGCAGCCTTTCGTGTGGCTTCAGCCCGTGCCTTCGCTGGACGCGCGGCAATCGGCCGCGGACTGGGCGCAGCCGCTGCTGAGCCTGTTTCCGCCGCCCGCGTCCGGTGCGCTGGGGGCCGATGTCGGCGAGTGGGTCGGCCGGGGCGTCCGTCCGGCCAGCCTGAACACCGGCGGCGTCCGCATCGACCAGTCTCTCGGCGCGCGCGTTTCCTTGTTCGCACGCTACAACGATTCGCCCTCCAACAACCAGTTCGGCACCCTGGCGGTGAACGGCCTGGACCTGCGCGCGCGGAGCTTGACCATAGGGGTCAACGCGCGGCCCAAGGCAAGCGTGGCGCTGGATCTTCGCCTGAACGAATCCCAGGCGGAAACCCATTCGGTGTGGAATACGGAAGGCACGGCCATGTGCACGCTGCAACCCCTGATGGTTTTCCTGCTCGCCAATGTGAATACGCCGTGCGACTACCTGATGCGGTTCTCCATCGGCGGCGTGGGACAACTGGTGTCGGGCCACGAGGGGGACCGGCGGCAGCGCCAGTTCCAGGCGACGCAATCCGGCTCCGTGCACCTGGGCTCGCACAATCTGGGCTGGGGCGCCGATTACCGGGCCATCGTGGCAATCCGGCGCGACCCGACTGGCAGCCTCGGCGTAATCGCCGACACCATGGCCGACCTCAACCTCACGGACCAACGCAATCTCTGGATCGGGAGCACGCAGGCGCAAAACGGGTCGGTCCACGTCGATGAGCTGTCCATCTGGCTGCAGGACACGTGGCAAGTCTCGAAGCGGCTGACGGTGACCGGCGGGCTTCGCTGGGAGTACAGCCCGGCGCCCGTGCCGGACAACGTCTGGTATTTTCTGAACTCCGCGACCAACCATTTGGACCAAAGCCGGCAGCCGCTGTGGCCGGACAATTATCGGAACCTGGCCCCGCGGCTGGGTCTGGCTCTTCGTCTTTCCGCCGACGGCCGAACGGTATTGCGCGCCGGCGCGGGCTTGTACTACGACTCCAGCATCAGCATTGCCACCGACATTCTGAACGGCGGACCGCTGAGCGTTTCGAGCTTCAACAGCGGGCGCCTCGGGCTGTTCAACAGCCAATTGACGTACGGCTTCCTGCCGGATCTGCGGTTGCCCAGGGTGTCGCAATGGAACCTGGCGCTGGAGCACGCCTTCGGAGTGCACGATGTTGTGACGCTCGGCTATCTGGGCGCGTCGGGCCGCCACCTGCTGCTGCGCGAAATGGGTGGCCCGGGAACCACTCCGACGACTTTCGTGGCGCTCACCACCAACTACGGCTATTCGAACTACCATGCGCTGCAGTTCGAGTACCGCAGGCGGATGGCGAGAGGGCTGGAATCGTCGGTGGCTTACGCCTGGTCGCACTCCATCGACAACGATTCGAGCGACTCGTACCTGGTGTGGGCGGCGCCGGGCTCGAGCGACAAGGGCTCTTCGGACTTCGACGTGCGGCAAACGCTGACCGCCACCGTGAGCTACGAGTTTTCGCCGAAGACCGCCGCGGCGTGGCGGCGAGGATGGACCATCGACAACGTGTTCCGCGCGCGCACCGGCTTTCCGATCTCCGTGCTGGACAGCGAGGAGTACATCGGCATCAACCTGGCGAATGCTTTCCGGCCGGACCTGGTATATGGCCAGCCGCGGTGGCTGGGCGGCGCATCGCTGGCCGGCGGGCGGCGCTTGAATCCGGCCGCGTTTGCGGCCACCGATCCGGGCACACAGGGCACGCTGGGACGAAACGCGATCGGCGGCTTCGGAATGTCGCAACTGGATATGGCCTTGCGGCGCGAGTTTCGTTTGAGCGAACGTTTTCGGCTGCGGTTCCGCCTGGAGGCCTTCAACGTTCTCAACCACGTGAATTTCGCGGATCCGGTGAAGTACCTGGACAGCCCGGTGTTCGGCCAATCGACGTCGATGTTGAACCTGATGCTAGGCAC
>DASQZT010000208.1:0-2080 GCA_035638575.1 Bryobacteraceae bacterium | reverse complement strand
ACATCGACGCTTTAGCCCGCCAGAACAATCTGCTGGCCAGCGCCCAGCTCGATCTGGCGGCGCCGGCGCGCTGGCGGCACCGGTTCCTCGGATTCGAGTATCGCCACACCCGCCTCAACCGGGACACTGTGCCCGATCGCGGCTGTGACCCCGCCAGCTTCAACTTCTTCGATTGCTTCTTCTCCTCGCCTTTCGCGGTGAACCGCGCCGGATTCGAGTACCAGGGCGACTACTCGCCGCGCAACTGGGCACACACCACCTTCGGCTACCAGTTCGAGGACGAGAACGGCTCTTCGGACTCGCAATTCCTGACCGCCGATTTCAGCCAGTTCCCGCCGGTGACTTTCATCGGGACCTCGCACACGCGCGGCCTGCGGCGCAACCACGCCGTGTACGGAGAAGAAACTGTCGTGCGGGGGCGATTCTCGCTCGCGGCCGGCGCACGATACGTGCACAACGAAAGCTTCGGCGACAAAGTCGTGCCGCAGGCCACGCTGACCGTACTAGCGTTGCGCGGAGGCCAGGTCTTCTCAGGCACGCGCCTGCGTTTCGTGTATTCGGAAGGCATCAAAGAACCGCGCTTCGAGGAGACCTTCGGGATCAGCGGTACCTTCCCCAGCAATCCCAATCCCAACCTCAAGCCGGAACAGAATCGCTCGCTTGAAGCCGGCGTACTGCAGGGCTTGTGGGGAGGCAAGTCGTCGCTGGCGGCCACCTACTTCAACAACCTCTTCCGCGACCAGATCGCCTTTCAGAACGGCCCTCCGCCGCTGTTCATCGGCCAATATTTCAACATCAACCGCAGCCTAGCGCATGGCGCGGAACTGGAGTTTCACAGCCGGCTGCGCTCTTCGCTGTCGCTCGATGCAGCATACGTGTACACGTCAACGCAGATACTGTCCGCGCCCGGCGCCTCCAGTCCCAATGCGACCGGAGAGCCTCTGTTGCGTCGGCCGAAGCACTCGGGCTCGCTGTTGCTCAACTATTTCGGCCAACGCTGGGGCGCGGACCTGGCCGGCAGCTTCGTCGGACGGCGTCCGGACTCGGACTTCCTGTTCGGACTCGTGCCCGCGCAGGATCACACCGCAGGCTATGCGTTGGTAAACACAGGCGGCTGGTTCGCCGTGAACCGCTACATAACGGCCTACGTCAATGTCGAGAACGTGCTCAACCGCCGCTACCAGGAAGTGGTCGGATATCCCGCGCTGAAAGCCAACTTCCGGGCGGGGATGCGGTTCCGCATCGGCGGAGAATAGAAAAACGCCACGGATTTTCACGGATGAACACGGATAAAACAAGTCAAATTTCAAAATCCGTGCCGATCCGTGAGAATCCGTGGCTAATCTTGCATCTCGACGGCGTCCACCACGCCGACGATGGTCATGTCGATGGGCGAGCCGGGACGGCCGACGGCGGTCATCGCTGAGAAGCCTTCCTGCACTACCAGCACCCGGTCGCCGACGCCGGCATCCACGGCGTCCAGCGCCAGCACGGCGTCGCCGCGCTCGGTGCCGTCCGGGTCCACCGGCTGCACCAGCAGGATCTTGCGGCCCTGATGTGAAGGATGCTTCTGCGTCGCGACCACTTCTCCCAAGACCTGTCCCAGAATCATTTCGACCTCCGCGCGTTGGCGCGCGGCTTGGCGCTGCCGTCGGCGTGAGCAGGCACAGGGTGTGGGGCGATGCTGTCCACGATGCCCACGATGCTGCAATCCGACGGGACCTCGCCGGTGAACGCCAGCGACGCTTCTTTTCCCCGGCACCAGTAAACCGTTTCGCCGAAGCCGGCGCCGATGGAGTCGATTCCCACCAGCGGCCGCCCCTTGGGCTTGCCGTCGCGGGTGAGCGGCTGGATGAGCAGCAGCTTGCGGCCCTCAAGGCCGGGGTCCTTGACAGTGCAGACCACGTTGCCGATCACGCGGGCCAGCATCATGATGGCGTCACCGTTTCGATTTCGCCGGCGCAGCAGCCGCGAGCGCGTGGGCCTCGTCGGCCTCCATCCGCACCTCGTCCACGATTCCGACAATGGAGCTGTCCACCGGCGATTCCTTGAAGTTGGCCGCCATGCGCGCCGACGAGCC
>DASQZT010000207.1:0-8062 GCA_035638575.1 Bryobacteraceae bacterium | reverse complement strand
GTGTGCGCTGCGGGAAGCCCAGTGGCAGCACCGCCGGGTTGCCCATAGTGGGATCCGGCAGGTTGGCGGCGTCGGCCAGCTCGGCGTCGGACAGCCGGTGGGCCATCGGCGCCGTGACCATCTCGGAGGGGTGCGGCGTCGCGGTGAGAACGATCTTGTTCTTGAGTTTGCCCTTGAACTTATCGAGGTCTTCCGGACCGCTGATCACCGCCAGAATGGCCTCGCCGCTCACCGGGCCGTCGGTGCCGGGCGACCACGGCTGCGCGAAGCCGATCAACGGCTGGAACTCCGGCTCCTTCATTTCGGCCGAGAAGTGCGTGCAGCTCCAACCGCGTCCGAACGGGCCCCACGCCTCCATCTTGGCGTTGGCCAGTCCCCATTCGTTCATCTTCTTGACCGCCCATTCGCCCGCCGACTTGAAATTGGGCGACCCGGTCAAGCGCGGCCCGTAGACGTCGGTGAGGTAGAAGACCGTGTCCATCACCTTGGAGTTGTTTCCGAACGCCTCGTTCTTGATCCTGTGCAGCACGCCCAGGTCGAGTTTTTCCGGCCCGACGGCATCCAGCCACAGCGCGACACTCAGCGCCGCGACAATTCCAACCAACACCTTCCGCATGTAGGTGAATGTAGCATGACAGCGATGGTGGGGCATGCTTTAGCTTGCCCGTGTGTCCTCATCCCGCAGGAAACGACAGGCTCTCGCCGAAGCGGTCCATGAACTCGGGGTCCTGGGCCAGCGCCACGTGCCGCGTCCGCCGGATCACGCCGGCGATCTGCTCTTCGCGCCGCGACGGATTGAGCAGCAGCAGTCGCGCGCCGCGCAGCGACGTGTTGCCCGCGGCGGTGAGCTGGCGCGGGTCGCCGCGCACCAGCCCGATGCGCAGCGCGCTCCGCGCATCCACGTAGTTGCCGAACGCGCCCGCGAGGTACACACGGCTGACGGGCCGCCCGGCGGCCAGCATGTCGAACCCGGTTCCGATCGCGCCCTTGGCCAATTGCAGCTCGCGAATATCCCGTTGCGACAGCGAGACGTCTCCGAGCAAAGGGAACCGGGCGCCGTTGGACAGGCGTCCGTTGGGCCGGATCGCGCCCGTGTCGAGGCCCGCGGCGACCGCATCCACCAGCCCGCTGCCGCACACGCCGCGCGCCTCGCCTCCGCCGATGACGTGGCAGTCGAGCGCGCTGCCGTGCACGCGGACGTGGTCGATGGCGCCGCGCACCGCGCGCATTCCCATGGCGATCCTGCCCGCTTCGAAGGCGGGCCCGGCGGCAGTGGACGCGCACACCGCGCCCTGCCGGTTGCCCACCACGATTTCGCCGTTGGTGCCCAAGTCCATCAGTGCGCATGGTTCGCGCTCTTCCAACATCCCGATCGCGACCATCCCGCACAGGACGTCGCTGCCGACGAAGCCGCCGATCGCCGGCAGGAACGCGGCCGCCGGATTCCCGCTCACGTCCCATCCCAGCTCCCCGGCCGTGAAGCGCCGCTCCTCGAGATTGGGCGATTCAAACGGCGCGTGGGTCAGCGGCTCCACATCGACCCCGCAGAACAGGTGGTGCATCACGGTGTTTCCGGCCAGCAGGATTTCCCGCGCGGTTCCGCCGCACAAAGCGTCGCGCACCATCTCGCCCAGCTTGGAGCGGATCACGCGGCACAGCTCTGCCGGCCGGTCCAGGCCGATGCGCGTCATCACATCGGCGCCGTACGCCGCCTGCGGATTGAGCGCGGAGCGGACCGCCCGCACATCGCCGCTCGCCAGGTCTACGGCCTGCACTACCAGCGTGGTCGTGCCCAGATCGATCGCCACTCCGAGGCCCTCGGCCGGCTCGAACTGAAGCGGGGATTCGTCGGTGAGGATCGCTCCCTGCCATTGCCCGATTTCCAAAACCACGCGCCCGCTGGCGGCCGCGCGGCAGCCCAGCCGCCACCCTGCCGCCAACTCCGCGTCGGAGAAAACCGAGCGCATCTCCTCGTCCGCCGGGACCTCGCCTTCGACTACGCGAACCGCGCAGCCGCCGCAGTTGGACAGGCCGCCGCACGGAAATTCGACGCCCTCATCGAACAGCAGGTCGCGCAATTCGCGCGTGCGATCCAGGAAAAGGGTCAGGCGCTCGGGCATGGATCAGGCGGCGTCTTCCACGCCGAGGATGCCGTCATCGTAGCTGGCCACAACCTGTTTGCCGGGCGGCACGACCAGGAAGTCGGCGGGATCCCATACGCCATCCACCAGGTTGTGGAACAGGCGCAGGTCGCCCGCAATCTTCTCGAAACCCCATCCGCGCCGCGCGGCCAGTTGCTCGGCGCCGCACGCGCTCGCCGCATCCTGGTCGAAGCCGTTCTCGATGAAGGTGAACTGCCGGTAGTTGTGCTCGTATTGGTGCAGCGTCTCGTACAGGTAGCGGCCGTTGTCGTCGCCGTATTTCCGGACGAGATCGTCGAGCTCGTAACCGCTGAGCTGCGTCAGGGCCGAAGGCTCCAGGGCCGCGCCTTCCTCCATCCACCCGGTCGAGAGAAAATAAACGCCCGGATGCGAATCGAAGTACTCGCGATAACGGTGGCGGCTGCCCATCAGCAGCGCGATGCAATCGTGCGCGCGCGGAACCACCAGCGGGACCGCGCCCGCGCGCAGCCCGCTCAATCCGTTGCCGCACAGGCCGTAACCGATCAGCACGGCGTCGCACGCGCCGCCCGCGGCATCGATGGCTTGCTGAACGGCGTCGCGGAGCGCTGCGGCGCCCTCCCTGTGCAGCGCCGCCGGCAGCAGCACGACCTCCACTTCGTTGGCGCATCGTGAAACCGCCGCCTGCATCTCGCGCGAGATCATGGCGCAAGTGACGAGTTTCAGTTTCATGGCCGCAGGGCCGCGCACATCGCGCGGATGAACCGCGGATCGGAGCCGCAGCAGCCTCCGATGAACATCGCGCCGGCCTCGACGAGCGCCGGAACGGAAGCCGCGAATTCCTCGGGAGTCGCCGGGTAGGACAGCGCGCCGTCCGCCGTCGTGGAAGGCATCCCCGCATTCGGCTTGATCCAGACCGGCAGCCCGGAAGCTTCCGACAGCCGGTGGCAGAGCCCCGCCGCCTGTTCCATGCCGATGCCGCAGTTCGCGCCCACCGCATCGGCCCCGGCGCCGCGCGCCACCGTGGCGCAGCGCTCGGGCGTGGCGCCCATCATGGTGCGGTCGTGATTCCGGCCGCTCTCGAAGGCGAACGACGCGATCACCGGCAGCCCCGTCGATTTCGCCGCCACGATGGCGATCCTGGCCTCCTCGGGATCGCTCATGGTCTCGATCAAAAGCGCGTCCGCGCCGCCCTGCCACAGCGCGGCGGCCTGTTCGCCAAATGCCTCGGCCAGGGCTTCCGCGCTGATGTCCTCGCCGATCAGCAGCCTTCCCGACGGGCCGATCGACGCGAAGACCAGCGCGCCGGGCGCAAAGCCCCTGGAGATCTCCACGCCCGCGCGGTTGATTTCATCGGTGCGATCGGCAAGCCCGTACGGCGCCAGCGCGATTCGGTTGGCGCGAAACGTATTGGTGAGCACGATGCGGCTGCCGGCCTCGCGATAGGCGCGCGCCACGCTGCCCACCTCTTCTCTATGGCTGAGATTCCACTCGTCGGCGCAGCCGCCGGGAGCGAGGCCCAGCTTCTGCAACTCCGTGCCCCACGCGCCATCGGCCAGCAGGGGCGCCGCCTCCATCCATTCCGCGGGAATCATGCCGGCTTCACCAGTCCAGCTTCAGCCGGGCCTCATAGCGCTCGTTCGACTTCAGCATTTCGTCCCACGTGACCTCGCGCCGCTGGTACGATGCCATGCGCCCCAGGATGCACGTGAGCGTGGATTCTACCGCGGTCTCCACGTTGTTCAGGAACTCGCCCGCGTGGACGCTGGCCACGAAGTCCTTGATGTTGGTGATGGCGCCGCCGGTGAACGTGTCGTCCTTCTCCGTTCCCGCCCACGGGTTCTCGCCGGTGATGTGCACCAGCCCGCCGTAGCTGGTGTCCGCCGCCCCCTTCCGGCCGAAACAGCGCACCGTAAGCGAGCTGTAGCTGTTGGTCAACTGGTTGGAGCTGAAGCCGGCCACGACTCCGCCAGGGTATGTGTAGGTCACGACGAAGTGGTCCCACGCATCTCCGGTGTTGTAGGGAGTGCCGGCCCAATCGACGCGGCCGCCCGCGCCGTGCGCTTTCAGCGGGTGCCCCTTCAGATACCAGTTGGCCAGGTCGATGACGTGGATGTTCTGCTCGACGATGATGTCGCCGCTGAGCGTCTTGTCGGTGAGCCAGTTCAGGAGGCGCGCCTGGCCGGGCTCCATCCCGGGCTTGGATTTATCCGGAGCGGGGCGCCCGGCATAGTAGTAGATCTGCGCCAGCGCGGTCTCCCCGATGTCGCCGCGGTGGATGCGCGTCGCCGCCTCGCGGAATATGGGCCGTGCGCGCGTCTGGAAATCGACCAGGAAGCTGACCTTGCCCTTGGCGCGGCGCCCGGCCTCCAGCATGGTGTTGCAGCCCTGCACGTCGGCGGCCACGGGCTTGGCCAGGTAGACGTGCTTGCCGGCCTGGACCGCGGCCAGTGCGGCCTCCGGGTGGTAATACACGGGAGTCTCGATCACCACCGCATCGAGCTTGGACGTGGCCAGTTGCTGATAGGCGTTCGGCCCGTGGTAGGCGCGGGCAGGCTCGACGGCGAACCGCTGCCGCGTTTCGTCGAGGTTCTTGCGGATGACGTCGGCCAGGGCGACGATCCGGATGTTGGAGTTGTCCTGAAACAGCTTGCCGATCCAGTTGCCGCGTCCGCCGCACCCGACGATTCCAATCTCGACGGCGGAATTGGCCTGCGAACCGAACACGGTCTGGGGCCTGGCGATCAGCGCGCCGGCCGCCGAAACGAACGCGCGCCGGCCGATGGATGCGTTATTCATAGCGAACAGGGTATCGCGTTGTGCGGGGCGAGGGAAGCGCGCAAAACTGCGGGGCGGTTGCCGGAACGGAAGCCGCATGTCCGTGCGCCCTGTAACACACGCCAAACGGATGGCGGCTGCTGAAAAGGGGGATGATCGTTATGGCATCATCGCCGGGGCGCCCAGCCAGCGGTGAACGTCAGCATGACGCTGCGGCCGGGCAGCAGATTCAGCAGATCGCTCGGGCTCTCCACGTAGTGCGCGGACGCCGTTGGGCCGGCGCCGGGCGTGATTCCAACAACGTTGTGACTGTTGGCTAGATTGTTGAACGCCACGCCGATCTTGCTCCCACGCAGCCAGGACCTGCTCTTGACTGTGTAATTCGCGAAGAAGTTCACCACGTTGAACGGATCGATCTTTAAGGCCTCATCCACGGGGAACGGGATCGAGACTCCGTTGACCAGGTAGTTGAGCGTGGCGTTGTCGTTGTACAGCGAGCCGACTCGCTTGTCGACCAGACCGACATTCAAGTTGTTGTGGCGCCACAGCAGGCTCACTGTCTCGACGTTCTTGGGCGCGTTGGCCACCCACAGGCCGCCGTTGGGATAGTTGGGGCCCGTCTGATATTTTGCCGAACCCATGGTGCCGTTGGCGTACAGCGACAGTCCATATCCGAGGATGAAGCTGCTTTCCGCTTCAACGCCCTTGGTATTGCTGGGCCCGGTCGCCACAAAGACGGGTTCGTTGGTGGTTGGATCGATGTAGCTGTCGTAGCCGTTCTGGAAGTGGATGTAGTAGGCGTCGGCATCCAGAGTCCAGCGGCGGTGCTTCATCACCGAGCCGATCTGATAGGTCTTGGCCAGCGTCGGCTTGGGCGGAACCAGAACATTCGCGTTCGGAACGTCGAAGACGCTGCTCAACGGAATCACGCTGCCCTCGGCGAACTGCGCATAGACCGACCAGCTGCTCTGGACGTAGTAACGGGCCGTGACATTCGGCAGCCAGTTGTTGTAGTTGATCGAGTGCGTGACAAACTGGACGCCGCCGATGCAGGCGGGAGCCCCGATGCCGGGATAAGTCGAAGCCACTCCACCCAGGCAGCCGACCGTCTTCCCGTTGTCCTGGTACTGATTCAGCGTCATTGCGTAATCCGCGGCCTTCATGCCAACCGTCGCCACCAGCCTCGGCGTCGCGTGCCATTCGAATTCGGCAAATGGCTGCACCGACTGAGTAATGAAATGCTCGTGGAAGTTCCCGAGCGGCGTGTCTTGCTGCGTGAGGATGTTGGACGGGATCTGATAACGGTCGGTGTAGGCCCAGTCGTACCAGATGCCGGTGCGGAAGACGCCCCAATGGGTTTCCTTGCTCAAGATCGCCGTGTCCCCCGCATGCCGGTATCCGTTCAGCTTGTCGACCCCGCTCGGCTTGCTGGAAGTCAGGTTCACCGTCGCACCGTTCTGGTAGAACTGCTTGTTCCAGTAGCGTGTGGTGTACAGCTTCGTGTTGAACTTCCACCCGCCACCCAGATCCGCATTGTAGGCGGCGTATTCGAAATCGGTCTGCACGTGATAGGTGTTGTAGCCGTAGTAGTAGGGGTCCGGCGTGCCGTTCGCCAGGAATGGCGTGTTGTCCAGCAGGTAGTTGTCGCCGAACTGGGCCACCTGCGCGCGCGTGGGGTTGGTGGTGTTCGGAGTGTTGGTCCAGATGTCTACCAGCCCGC
The DNA here is from genome assembly GCA_035638575.1 of Bryobacteraceae bacterium. Taxonomy (GTDB): domain Bacteria; phylum Acidobacteriota; class Terriglobia; order Bryobacterales; family Bryobacteraceae; genus DASQZT01. Next base: position 1,444 of record DASQZT010000207.1, on the reverse strand, counting down.
CGTACAACGTGAGTGAGCTGCGGTCCGAGACCCGGTACTGATACTTGCCGTATCCCGCCACCCGCTTCTGGCGGTTATAGGTCTGATATCCGTCCGACAGCAGTTGCTGCATGTTCATCAGAAAGCTGTTGCGGCTTCCCGGCCCAAAAAAGCCGCTCTCGGCGTCCAGCTGCAGCACGCGCGTATTGAACGAGCCGTAGTTGATCGTCCCGCGGATGTCCGGGTCCGGAAACAATTGCGGCGAGAACATGTTGATCGACCCGCCAAAGTTGGTGGGGCCGAAGTCCGACGCGCGCCCCGAGCTGCGGTCGAAATCCACGGCATCGGTCCAGCCGCTCGGAAAGTTCGCCCAGGAATGGTGCGTCGGCGAGTTGGTATCCTCGAACGGAATCCCATCGAACGTCATGGTGTATTGCCCGTCGGCGAAACCGCGGAAAAACGTCTTGCCTTGGCCCAGCCCGATCCCGTTGGGATTCACGCTGAACGTGCCCGGCGCATAATTCACGTATTCGGCGTAGTCCGCTACCGGCGACATGAAATTCTTGATGAATTCCGAGCTGACTTCGGTTTTGGCCGAAGTCGCCTCGAGCGTGTTGCCCGAAGGCGCTGAAACAGCCGCCACCGATATGGATTCGTTGACCGTGACCGAGGTCGTGACGGACTCAACCGACATTGTGATCGGAATGTCCAGGGTCGCGCCGGCCGTGACTTGTCCCCCGGAGCGGCTGGTCAAGGCGAAACCGGGCGCTGAAACTCGAACGGAGTAGCTCCCGGCCGCGAGATCCGAAACCAGAAACTTTCCCTCGGCGTCGGTTATCACACTGCGAGAGGCGCCCGTGGATTCGCTCTTCAATTCCACCGCGGCCTCTTGGATCGGCTTTCCGGACTGGTCCGATACCGTCCCGGAAATCGTTCCGTTCTGTTGTGCGTGAAGTTGGCTCAATCCCCCGGCGCAGAGCAAGATGCCGGCAACAAAAACAGTAATCCCGCCCACTATCGGCTTCCACATTGTTGTGTTTTTGACCTCTAGACATGGTAATTGCGGCATGTGACAATCGCATGACTAAATCGTTAAGGAATATGAGGACACGCTTAGCGTCACAGCACTCTTGACGCACATCAATTTACGGGGGTGCGGTGCCTCGATCGGCGGTGAGAACCCCTTTGCCTGTTCCGGTTCAGTTGGAAATGGAGAAAGCGTTCCCCGATTAAGCTATGGAGAGAACGCATGAAGAAGCAACGGAAGCAATACGCGCCGGAAGAGAATGTCGCCATTCTGGGCACTTGCTGGAGAAGGAGCCCGTCTCGAAGTTGTGCGATGAAGTGGGACTCCAGCCGACGGTCTTTTACCGCTGGCAGAAGGAATTCTTCGAGAACGGGGCTGCTGCCTTCGAGCAGAAACGGCCCACCAACCATTCCGCTGACCGGGAGCGGATTGCATACC
>DASQZT010000206.1:0-38306 GCA_035638575.1 Bryobacteraceae bacterium | reverse complement strand
GAAGATGAAGAACTCGGCTTCGGCGCCGAAGTAGGCCGTGTCGGCCAGGCCGGTGTTCTTCAGGTAAAGCTCGGCCTTCTGGGCGATCCAGCGGGGGTCGCGCTCGTAGCGCTGTTTGGTGATGGGATCCTTCACGTCGCCCAGCATGACCAGCGTGGGGGTTTCGGCGAAGGGGTCCATGATGGCCGTGGCGGGATCCGGAATGAGCAGCATGTCGCTCTCGTGGATCGCCGCCCAACCGCGGATGCTGGATCCATCCATGCCGAACCCTTCTTCGAAGCTGTCCTCTTCCAGCTCGCTGATCGGATAAGAAACGTGGTGCTGCAAGCTCGGGATGTCGGTAAACCGCAGATCCAGCTGCTTGGCATCGTTCTTCTTGGCAAACTCCAGTACTTCCTTTGGACTCACTCGTATCTCCTTTTTTCGCTCACTGCCCGATCCGTTTGCGGAGCCTTTTGCGAACCGTCGCAATCTCCCGGGCGACGGCTCCGAGCGCCGCGTTGATCCTGCCGTGCATCCGTTCCAGCCTTCGATCGAGGCTTCTGATCTCCGAGTCCGGAGGCTCATCCAACTCCGGGTGCTGGAGCCCCGTGCTTCGCAAGGCCGTTAACACTTCGCTTTTCGTCTTGGGTCCGATCCCGCGCACCCAGCCCGACAGATCCAGCCGCAGCACGTCCTCGAGGCTGGTGCATCCGAGACTGTGAAGCGCATTTCGCGCCCGCGACGACAGCGCGAGATCTTCAATCGGCGATTCCAGCGCAATCGGCTTTTCTTGTTGCGCGTCCACCTCGTCCCTCGCCACGCCCAGTCTCCGGCCGCTCGAGTCTCGACCATCCTCAATTCTAAAGACGCGGCCTCCGTACTTCCAATAGAAATTATTGATCGGCCGGATTGAGATTTACGTTCCGCATCACAGGCGCGAAGCGGAGACGATAAGGCCGCCGATGACGATGCAGCCTCCGCCCACCAGCAGGCGCGCGTCCGGCGCCTCGCGAAAAGCGAGCCAGCCGATGACTTGGGCGAGGACAAAGAAGAACACCACATACACCCCGATCAATCGGCCGAAACTCCACGGTGGCGTATTCACGGTGCAACCGTACGCCAGCAAAACCGCCGCGCCGGCTATCATGAAGCCGATGCGCGGGAGCGCCGCCGAGTGGAGGCCTTTCCGGACCAGGGCGTCGCCGCCGGCCTCCAGCAGCGCAGCCGTGAACAATACCAGTAACGTTTGAGAAGTGGTCATATAAGGTGGAGAGACATTCTTACCCGTGTTGCTCTACCTTGGTCTGAAGTCCTCGAAGTGGGTAACAAACTCCGGGTAAGCTCCCGCGCCAAGCTCGTATAAGTCCATCCCGTGCGGGTCGGCCTCGGCGGGAACCCGCTGCGGATAGAATCGGTTCAGCAGCCGGTTCAGCAGATAAGTCATCGGCAACACCAGTCCCAGCAATGCGGCGATGCCCACGAGTTGCGCCAGCCACTGGTTCGAATTCCCCGCGCCGCCGCCGACTCCGTTGAGGACCCTGTCTTGCGGGACGCTGGCGAAAATGCCCAATGCCAGCACGCCCCAAAGACCGCCGACGGCGTGCACCGAAATCGAGCCGGCCGGGTCATCCAGCCCCAGCCGCGCATCCAGCCATTCGACCGAGAAAGTGACCAGCGCACCGGCAATCGCTCCCGTAACCGCCGCCGCCGCCGGACTCATGAACGCGCAGGCCGCGCTGCTGGCCACCAGGCCGGCGGTCCACCCATTGGCGCAGAGCGAAGCATCCGGCCTGCCGAACCGGATCCGCGTGATGCAGGCCGCCGCCAGCGCCGCCATTCCACAGGACAGTGTCGTGTTGATGGCGACCAGCGCCAGTGTCGCCGGCCCAGCTCCGGCAAACAGGATGCTGCCGCTCGAATTCAGGCCAAGCCACCCCAACAGCGTCAGAAAGCAGGCAAAAAGGACCACCACCGCGTTGTGGCCGGGGATGGCCGCCGGCATGCCGTCGGCGGCGTACTTCCCGCGGCGGGGGCCCAGGATCCAGGCGATCGACAGGGCCGTAAGCCCGCCCACCGCCTGAATCGTCCCGGCGCCGCCGGCATCCAGGAATCCGTATCCCAAGCCGAGGTTCACGCCAAGTTGCGCCAGCCATCCGCCGCCCCGGACCCAGTGCGCGAACAGCGGATAAGTCCAGCCCGCCAGAAGAGCCGCGGACGCGCAACTGGCGCCCAATCGCCACCGGTCGTTTCCCGCGCCTAGCGGGATCAGCGCCGCAAGGCCCGCGCTGAACATTCCGAGCCACGCAGTAAGTGCGACCCGTGGTCCGCCCAGCGGGAGCTTGCGAAAGAAGAGAGGCTCCGCCGCAATCCAACTCCATTGCTTTCCCGCGAGCGTTAAGACGCGCGCCGGCCCGCCGGGCACTCCTTCCCAGGCAAACCCGCAAACGAAGTACGCCAGCACCGCCACAGCCATGACTAAGAGCGATGCCAGCATGGCGTGAGCGGCGCTCCGCGAGCGGCCCAGTCCGGCATTGATCAGAGCCAGCCCCGCGGCGGCCAACGGGACTAGAACAATGAGAACCACACAGAGCGCCTGTGTGACGTCGGATAACCCGGGAGCCTGCGCCTGTGTCATCTTGTCTTTAAAGCCTGAGGATACCCGATCCATGTGCTCGCCATGCGGGAGGGTGGACCGGAATCTTTAGATTGTACCAATAAAAATAATCTATTTCCCTTCGCCGGCAGAAGAGGCTAGACTGAACCCTAATCGAATTGCAACGAAGGCCTGCCCCGTCTGCATCGCCCTCGAGAGCACCTGCATTTCCTCATGCCAGGCGCACACTTAAACTCTGGAGAAGGACTATGCGTAAACGTCATTTCGCTGCTCTTGTCGCCGGACTCCTCGTTTCAGGAGGGCTGGCCATCGTTCGCGCCCAGACGCCCGATACCCCTCCGGCAGGACAAACACAGGCACCTGCTTCAGCGCCTGCTCCGGCGCCCCCTCCACCATCCCCGGGGCCCCTGCACCAGTGGGGGACGGATTTCAGCTTCCTGTTCGACGGCTACGTGGATAAGAACTTCAACGACCCGCCGTCCGGTTTCAACGGTCTTCGCAACTTCGACGTGCGGTCGGACACGGCGCACGTCAATATGGGAATGATCACGATCGACCACGCACCGGCTCCTGTGGGCTTCCATCTGGACGTCGGCTTCGGAGAGACCTTCGATGTCATTCACTCCGGCAACCGCGATCCGGGGGCTTGGGAATACTTCAAGCAGGCTTATATCAGCGTAAAGCCCAAGGCTTGGCACGGCATCGAGCTCGATGCGGGAGAGTTCGTAACCTCGGCCGGCGCCGAAGTCATCGAGACCAACCAGAACTTCAACTACTCGCGCTCTCTGCTCTTCGCCTGGGCAATCCCGTACTCCCACACCGGCTTCCGCCTGCAATACGCGGTCGGCGCTCATTTTACGGGAAGCGTGCAGGTGGTCAACGGCTGGAACAACGTGGAGCCGATCAACAGCGGCAAGACAATTGGTGTTACCGGCACTTACGCCTGGAAAAAGGTCACCTGGAACAATAACTACTACGTAGGTCCCGAGCACCCCGGCACTACCACGGGATGGCGCAATCTCTACGACACCAGTATCGCCGTCAACCCGACCGATAAGCTCAGCTACTACGTCAATTTCGACTACGGACGCGATAAGAACATCGGCCAGGGCGCCAGCCAGTGGACGGGCCTGGCAGGCGCGGCCCGCTATGCGATCGGCAAGAACTACGCCATCGCCAGCCGCCTCGAGTTCTTCGACGATATTGACGGATTCTCCACGGGAACCAGGCAGAACGTAAAAGAATTCACGCTGACCGGCGAGTACAAGATGACCGGATGGCTGATGGCTCGCGCCGAGTTCCGCACCGACTGGTCGGACAAGCCATTCTTCGAGAAGAACAACCAGCCGAGCGGCTCGAAGACGCAGCCGACGGCCCTGTTGGGATTGATCGCCTACCTGGCGCCCAAGAAATAACGTTCTCAGCGGCCTCTTGCGGGCCACGGTGGGTTGGGCGCCGCGGGCGCCCTCGAGTTTGTTAGTCAATTTGGAGAGAGAACCTATGGCAGACGACGCCGAAGTTACAATGAAACCGACTCTGGGCCTGACCGGCCTGACGATGAACGCGATGGCGCTCATCGCACCTGGCGCCTTCCTATGGCTGACCTTCGTCGCCCAAGGCACGGCCGGAGCTACCGCCCCGGCCATGTGGGCGGGCATCTTCCTCGCGCTGCTGCTGTGCCTCGCGACGGCCGTCTGCTACGCGGAGATGGCCAAGCTCTATCCCGGCACCGGCAGCTCCTATTACTTTGCCGAGCAGGCCTTCCTCAATCACGAGCAAGGGTGGCCGTATGCGCGCCTGTCTAAGTTCGTCGTAGGATGGGGCTCGCACCTGTACTACTGGATCTATCCCGGTGTCATGGTCGGCGTGATGGGGATCCTCGTGGGCTACCTGGTGGGGACTATCTGGCCGAGTTTCATGAGCGCCTCCAACCCCGGGCCTATGTTCATGATGCTGGTGGCGATCCTGTTCTCCTTCGGTGTCTCCTACATCGCGCATCGCGGAGTCAACGGCTCGACATCGGTGAACATTGCCATCAACGTGATTCAGATCAGCGCCCTGGTAGTCTTCTCCGTGATGGCACTGGGCTACCGCATGAATCACCCCGTGGGAAGCCTCGCGTACCAGTTCGATTCGGCTTCGGGCGACGCCTACACCTTTGAGTTCGCCACGGAGAAACAGACGGTCAACGGACAAGCCACCGACGTGGTCCTGCGGGACGCCAGCGGCGTTCCGAAACCCAAGCTGGACGCGGCCGGCAAGCCTGTGCCGTTCCAGATCGCCTATCCCGAGAAGGACGAGAAGGGGAATTTCCTCTCGCACGCCAAAGCCAGCTCCGTAACGGGGATGCACAACTTTGGCTGGATGTTCGTCCAGGCCACCATCGCCATTCTGATCCTGGTGGGATTCGAATCGGTGACGGCCATGGGCGGAGAGGCCAAGAACCCCAAGCGCCACGTTCCCATTGCCGTGATCACGTCACTGCTGGTGCAGGGGGCTTTCTGCTACCTCTTCGAATACTTCGCGGCTAACTACTTTCTGAATAGCGGCTACACCATGCAAAATGCGGTGGGGTCGGCCGCGCCCATCGGAGACATGATGGTGGTGGTGGGGAATGCCATACTCGGTCCCGGCAACGGACGGATCTTCATGGAGTTCCAGGCCTTCACCGTGTTTCTGGCGATCATCGGCACCACGCTCTCGTGTATCAATACCGGGGCGCGAGTGACTTACGCCATGGGCAAGGACGAGGAACTGCCGGATTCCCTGGGCGCGCTGCACTCGCGCAACCTCACTCCGCACCGCGCCATCTGGACGCTGGCGGCGATTTCGGCCGTAGTCGGCTGCATTACCGTTGCCAACCTCTTTGGCGACTCGGGCGCTCTGACCGACGCCACCGTCAAGGCTCTTCCGCAGGGCTTCTGGTCGAGTTTCGGTTACCTGTCTCACGACAAGATGGCGGCCCTGCCGAACTCTCTCCTGACTGTGACACTGGCTTCGAATTTCGGCACGTTCGTGCTGTACGCGCTGAGTTGCGTGATTTGCATGGTGGCGTACCACCGGCATCCGAATTTCAGTCCTTTGCGCCACCTTTTTATCCCGGTATTCGGGTTAGTCGCGAACCTGGCGTGCATGGCGTTCTATCTGATCGGGCCATTCATGGGATATGGCACCAAGATGGAACCGTTGCTGGCCCTTGGCGTTGCCTTGGTTTGGGCGCTCTACGGCGGCATTTACTTCATGCGCTCCAGTAAGACCAGAGGGCGCACAACGCTGGTGACAGACCGCCAGGCGAACCTGGCACTGTAACAGCTTATCGATGCTGGATCTGGAGTTCGCTCAAGCGTCCGACTGCGGGCGAGTACGCGATCACAACGAGGATTACCTGGGATCCGTACTCCCCGAAGTCCCAGGCGAAGAGCATACTCACGGCTGGCTGTTTGCGCTGGCCGACGGCGTGGGCGGCCAGGACAAGGGCGAGGTGGCATCGCGCACGGCGGTGGAGACGCTGCTCGCGGGTTTTCGGAGGGCCGCGAAGGGCGAACCGCTGAGGGCGTTGCTGCCGCGCCTGGTCCAAGCCGCCAACGCCAAAGTCTTCGAGACCGGATTGGCCAGCAAGCCGGGAGGCACGGCGATGTCCACCACGCTGGTAGCCTGCGCCCTGCGATTCGACCGCGTGGTGGTGGCGCACGTCGGCGATTCGCGTTGTTACTCGATTCGCCACGGGAGCTCCACGGCGCTCACCCGGGATCACACGGTGGTGGCCGAGCAAGCGCGTTTTGGCCTGATCTCGGAGCGCGGCGCCGCCGAAGCGGAAAAGCGGCATGTGCTCACCCGGTCGCTGGGGAACGGCATGTTCGTCGGCGTGGATACGAGTGACCACCTGTTAGTGCCGGGCGACGCGCTGTTGCTGTGCTCCGATGGACTGCACGGCGCGGTCCCCGCCACGGAGATGGCGGACATAGTGACTCGCAACACCGACCTGAACGCCGCCGCGCGGGAGTTGATCTCCGCCGCAAACGACCGCGACGGCAGGGACAATGTCAGCGTCCAATTGATTCGCGTTCGCAGCGTGGAGCGCGTCGGCATATACCGCGGACGGCCGTACAAGCTGGCGTAAGACCGGTTGACGGCACATGTCGAGGTGTGGGCCAGTGAGTTGCGCCGCCGGCTCAAGGCTGCGGCGCGCCGCGGCGGAACGCGTGAGTCCGCCCTCGTTCGCGGCGCAGTAGAGCTGCAACTCGCGGCCGAAGAGAAGTCACTCACCGCGTACGAACATGCGAAAAGGGCCGGATTGATTGGGACAGTGAAGGGGACACTTCGGGACCTCAGCACGAACCCAAAGTATCTCGACGGATTCGGTGGCTCTTGACCGGCCGAGTGTTGGTAGATACCGGCCCGATCGTGGCCATCCTGTTGGAATCCGGCGAGCACCATGAAGCATGTGTCGAGCAACTTCGTCACATCAGGCTCCACTGCTGACTTGTTGGCCCGTGATTACCGAGGCGGCTCCCTGGCCGCCCCTTTGAGCTTGTTCCTTTGGGCGAAACGGATCTCCCGGCATTGCCACAGTCCTCGCCAAGTACGAGGGCTTGCGGATACAACTCGCCGATGCATCGCTTGCGCACCTGGCAAACCGCGAAGGGATTGAAATCATGTTCACCCTGGGCCGGCGTGACATTGGCGTGCTCCGCCTGACCCACGGAAGAAAGCTACGCGTGATTCCATGAAGCGCGTCCTACCGGTGGAGGGGTTCAACTTCAGCCCGAGGCCCGTTTCAATTGCCCAGGCACTTCCGCGGAAAGGGCGTGATACGGCCAAGTGGCACGATTGCCGGGATTCCAATTTTGAAAAATCACACGGGAATAATTCTTTGGGCGGCAAATTCGACGATCTGAAGATAGGATTCCAAAAATGACATTGGCGGAGCGGACGTAGGGACGGTGGCCGCGAGAAATCCACCAATACGCAGACCCGGAGGGAGCGCGCCAAGCTTGTTGCGGACTAGGGTGTCAAAATTGGCCCGGACGCTCGAGGATTCATGCGCGATCGCGTTTCTGATCGTCCGAGCTTCGTCAAGTATGTGCTGGTGGCTCCTCAGTACGGGAGCGAATGGCCGGCCGTGTTCGAATATGCGTTCTGCCCTCTCACTCACCTCAGCCGCAACGGTCCAGCGAGCGTACCTCCTTCCCTCGGGTACTATCCATTCCGTCGCGGCGCGATGACTCGGCGGGAACACATATCGCTTCGGCCCGGAACCGCGCGGTGGCACCTGTCCAAGTAGGTAAAGCACGAAGGACTCCTCCAGAAACGTCTCCCACGCTAAGAAGCCACGCAAGAATGCCAGTTCAGTCATCGAGTCACGCCGCTTCATCGAAATACGTGGCCCCTTTGCGCGCTTAGTGGGTGAAGACCATCGTTGTGCATCGGTGGCAAGGCGTCGTGATTCGTAGAGGCTGCGCTCAAAGGTCGCCAGGACGTTCTGGAGTTTTCGCTGCGCCACCCGCTAATCCTTTAGTACCTTCACGAACTGCTTCACGATGTAGTCGGTTAGTGTCCTCCTGTTATCCGCGTGCACCCAGTGCTCGCTGTACGCGTCGTAGAACTTTCGTTCTTCGGCTAAGAGTGTTATGACTTCAACTTCCTCCTCGGCAGTCTTGATCTTTTCAATGAGACCATCTATCCGCTCAAGAACTGTCTTTAGTTTTGCGTAATCGCTGGTCCTGAAAGTGGATCTCACCACGGGCAACTTTGGCAGGCCAAATTTCATGTGGTAGACGGCGCAGAAGAGGGGATAGAATAGCCGCGTGGCACGGACTTCAAGCTCTGCGAGTTGGTCACCTAGAATTCCAGCGATAGAATCCATGGTTTCTCGAAATCGCTTCTCATGGACCTTTCGGTTCGGGAACGCATCATCATACTTCTTGTACGCGTTGTCGATGACTGTTTTCTGTCCCTCCCGAATGCCTTCCTCCATCGCCAAGAGAAGCTCGGAAATAAACTCAGCTTCTGCCATCCGCAAGATACTTTTTGGAGTAAAGATTTTATTCGATTCGAAGAAAGTGACGAATTCCTTTGCCAATAAATAGACAGAAGACTTGAAGTCGCCGAACCAGCGTGCGTTGCGCAGCTCTTGCGGTTTGAGCTTCTCCGAATACGTATTAATTCGGGCGAACAGGTCGTAAACCTCATTGTCGGGCATGTCCTGGAGGAGGTCCACGACGAACTCATATTTCAAGATGTCACGCTGAGTGTCAGTATCTAGCGCGCTAAAATACCTGCCCCCGACGTCCTCATTGTGTGTCTTGCTGATTTTGAATCCATCCTTAATGAAAGTCAGCACGGTACGAAGCCGTTGGTGGCCATCGACAATTTCTCGTCTAGTCCGGCGCGTTGCTGGATTGGTATCCTGACGCATATAAATCTTTGGAATTGGCTTGCCTCTCACGACGGTATCCATGAGATAAGAACGCGCTTTATCGCTCCACACGTCCCTACGCTGGAATTTAGGGGCAAGGACGAGTTCGCCTCTCTCGTCCCACTCCTCGAAATCGCGGATGCTGTAATTTCGCGTATTGAAGCGTTGCTGCATTTTTCCTCTCGGTCCGAACCCTCCGCGCTACACCTGCGCGGAGATCGGCAGATTCCTGAGCACGATGATGCTCTCGGAAGAACTCCCTTCGAGACCGCGGCGAACGCGTCTCTCACTGGGAATCGCGTCCGTATACTCACACACGTACTGGTACCCCGCGACTTCTTTCGTAGCGATGTCTGTCACCAATTGTGGTAGATTTCGCCGGTTTGCCCTGCTACAGGCATCGCCAATGATGAGCACGCAATAATGGGCGGGTTTGAGCACGGCTCTCCATGTCGCGAAACACCGACCCATGAGGTTCAGAAATACGTCCTGTGCCGGTGAAATCCGGTTGTCGAGCGATTGCCAATCATCGACACCGAGGAACCACAGTCGCAGCCGGTTATCGCGACCGTAATCCAACTGCCGCATGTACGGCGGGCTGGTGATTATGGCATCGACGGATTCTGCCGGCACTAGCGTGGCCGCCGATTTTGAGAGGCACCGCCGACGGACCGTGAAATTTAGGTCTGGCATCCGCCGGAAGGCCCGCCTGACTTTTGCTTCGAGGCGATCACGCAACGACCGGTATTCGTAGAGCTGGGGAAACTGTGAGCGGGGAAACTTGTTCGTGCGCAAATATGGTACCGTGTGGCTGCTTGGGAATGACAGGAAGCCCGGCCGCTGGTGGTGCAGTATGCCCATCAGGGAAGCTAGAAGGAACCAACGGCGGTGCCGGGTCAGGGTGTCTGTCCAAATAATCGTCTCTCGCAATGTTTGTGGGTGGAAGAACCGTCGCACCCAGAGCGGCACCTTCCGAAGATCGACATCCATCCGTGACTCGATCACCTCCGCAGCGATACGCTTGATATCGTTTAGGGCATCATCGAGGGACTTATAGGGAAACAGTTTTGCACGGGTCAACAAGCTGGCATACGGGCTAAGGTCGTTCGCAATCACGCTTCGGCCCGCCATCCAGGCCTCCAGAGCCACCGTTCCCGAGCCTGCGAACGGATCGTAAACTGTATCGCCCATTTTCGTGAATTGCGATACCAGCGATCCCGCCATTGCCGACTTGGTCTTTCCGATGTATGGCGAGAGCTGATGGAGGGTGCTCTCGTCTTCCGAAGTGGTCCCGGACCAATCGCAGGCGAGGTAGGCTCCCGTCAACGACGCCGGCCTGTGTGGCGCCACTTCAGTGTCCATGTCCTTATAGAATCGAATTCGGCTACATCGTAAGCGGGAATGCCCTGGCTTCCGGCATTCCACAAGAAATACGGTACATACCACAATATCAGCGAGCGGAACAGATTGGTGATTTTTCCTCGCCAGTCTGCAAATGATGGGTTACAAGCTCATGCGCCGCGCCCCGAAATCAAGTCCCCATCAACGCCCCGGGGTGCGGCGATCCAACTGGACGAAAAGTCGCCTTAACCGGTGAAATGCTTTCGCTGACCAGGCAGACGGTGTTCTGGGAAGTGTCGGGACGCCGTCCCTTAAGTGAACCGTCTCGGAACTGATCCCGCGGCGTGAACTATAGGCTCGTCATTCGCAACGCAACGCCACGACCGGGTTGATGCGGGTCGATCTGCGGGCCGGCAGATAGCAGGCGGCCAGCGCCAAGGCGGCCAACAGCAGCGGAGCCCCTGCCAGCAACACCGGATCGTACATGCTCGAACTCGTCGTCCGCCACACCGAGGACATGAACGACGACAGCAGACGCGTCAGGACCCGGGCGCCCGCGAGGCCGATGACCGTACCGATCGTCACCAGGACCACGCCTTCCCTCATGACCAGGCCGAGCACATCGCCGCTCGTGGCGCCCAGGGCGATCCGGATTCCAATCTCGCGGCGGCGCTGATTCACGGAGTAGGCCGTGACGCCCGCCAGGCCCACCGCGGCCAGGATCAGTCCGAAGACCCCCTGGAAGCCGTAAACCATGGTGCCCATGCGGATCACGAAGATCATGGGTTCGATCTGCTCCTGCATGGTGCGGGCATTGAACGGCGTCAGATTCGGGTCCATGGCCTGGACCTCGCGGCGCACCGGGCCCACGGCGTCGCTGCCCGGCACAGCCCGCATCATCAGGGTGAAGCCGCCGATGGAGGGCTGCGCGAAATCGGCCGGATGCAGGGGGAAGTAAATGGCCGGCTTCGCCGGTTCGACCACGAATTCCACCTTGGAATCCCTGGCGACGCCCACGATCTCGTAAGCGCGGGAGACGTCGCGCCCTTTGCCGGACGTGCGGGCGACCTGGTCGGCGACGATCTCGATGCGCCGGCCCAAGGCTTCCTCTCCCGGCCAGAACTGGCGAACCAGTTGGTCGCTGACGATGACGGCCGTGGCGCCGTCGGCCTCGTCCTCTTTGCGGAAGCCGCGGCCGTGCAGAATCGGAATGCCCAGCGTATCGAAATAGTCCTTCCCCACCACGTACCGGCGGGCGTTATGGATCACACTCGAACTCGCGGCCGCGCCGGCGGCCGAGAATGTGACCGCGCCCCTGCGGACGACACCCATCGGAACGGTCTCGGTCAGAGCCGCAGCGCGAATCGAAGGAAGGCTGCCAACGCGGTCCAGCACCTTTTGAAAGAACGCGGCGGCCTGTCCGGCGGAATACCCGTCGCGAATCGGATCGAGCGATACCAGTTGCAGGTTTCGGGGGTCGAAGCCCACTTCGGCGCCCGCGGTTCCCTGAAAGCCAACCACGAGGAAAGCGGTGACCAGCAGCAGCGCCAGCGATCCGGCCACCTGGCACACCATCAGGATGTTGCGCAGGCTCAAACGCCGGTGCGTGCGCACGCCCATGTCGGCGCCTTCTTTCAGAGCGGGCGTCAGGTCGGTCCGGGTGGCTCGCAACGCCGGCACCAGGCCGAAGGCCAGACCGGTGATTACGGCCAGGCACAGGGCGAACACCAGGACTCGCCCGTCCGGCTCGAGATTGAAAGTCACCGGCATCCCCGGGGCCATGCCGACCTGGAACCCGGCGCCGGGCGAAAGGGAAAACAGGTGCATCAGCCACATGGTGAGGATGAAACCCAGCAGCGCGGCGCTCACCGACACCAGCATGCTTTCGGTCAGCAACTGGCGGATGAGGCGCGCGCGGCTGGCGCCCAACGAGAGACGAACCGCGATCTCCCGGCGCCGGCTGGTGGCGCGGGCGAGCATCATATTGGCCACGTTGGAGCAGGCGATGAGCAGGATCAGGCACAGCAACACCGCGGGAAGCGCCAGGAACATTTCCAGGTCCTGCTCGCGGAAGGGCACCAGTCTTCCGCCCTTGGTCAGACGCACGTGGCGGCCCTTCTGCGTCTTGTCCTCTTCGCCGTAAGCCTGATCGAGCTGCCGCGCCACGGTGTCCATCTCGGCTTCCGCCCGGAGCGCGGTGACGCCCGGTTTCAGGCGCCCGACCACCTGGAACATGGTGCGGTTGCGCCGCTCCAGCGCGTTGCCGGCGAGCTCGGGAGCGACGCGCTCTCCGACCGACAGCGGCAGCCACAGGTCGGCCACGAAGATCATGGGCGACGCGCCCAGAAACTCCTTCGGGCCGACGCCGATCACGGTGCAGGGATGCCCGTTCAGGCGCAGGGTCCTGCCGACGATGGCGGGGTCGGAACCCAGGCGGCCCTCCCAGAACCGGTAGCTCACGACGGCGGCTGGTTCCGCGCCGGCCTGGTCGTCTTCCTCCCTCAGCAGGCGGCCGAGCGCGGGATGCACGCCCAGGGTGGAAAAGTACGATGAGGTGACCAGGTGTCCGAATGCCCGCTCCGTGTGCCCTCCCAAGAAGACGCCGAAAGGAATCGGCGCGGCGTAGGCGAAGGTGGAGGAGAACAGGCCGGTCAGCTCGCGGTAGCGCTTGAAATGGGGATACGACGCCGGCGCCTGGAGCGCCACCAGTTGGTTCGGTTGCGCGACTCCGGGCACGTCGCGGAGGACTGTTCCGTTCATGTTGCTGAAGCCCGCCGTGGCGACGCCGATGCCCAGGGTGAGCGAGACGATCGCCACCACGGTGAACCCCGGCGAAGCACGGAGCATGCGGAGGCCGTAGGCGATGTCCTGCCGCAATTCGGCGAAGTGTTCCAGCGGGACGCGGACGGCGACATCCGCCAGCAGGCGAAGCAATCCGAGCAGGCCATGACGCCGCCAGACGGGCTCGATGGCATCTTCGGCCACCTGCAGGAGCTCGTCCCCGTAGGCGTTGCGGAACTCGTGCGGGAACGCGCGGGCCAGCGCCCGGTACAGCCGCAGGCTGATCGCCACCGGCCGTCGTTCGGAGTGATTCATGACTCCGCCTCCCTTTCTGAAATGCCACGCTTGGCGCGGATGACGCGAACCAGGTCTTCCAGCCTTTCGCTTTCCGCCGAAAGCACGCGCCGGCCGAATCTGGTGAGCCGGTAATAGCGGCGCCGGGCGTCGTCCAGCTCCGGCGCCGGGCGGCTGGCGGATTCCTCGATGATCTCCTCATCGATGAGACGTTTGAGCGTGCCGTAGAGGGTTGCCGGCCAGAGCCGGACCCGGCCACCGGTGCGGTCGAGGACCTCCTGCATGATGCCGTAGCCGTGCTGCTCCTGGTTGGCCAGCGAGAGGAGGACGTGAAACCAGTGCGGCTTCAGGGGAAGAAAGCTCTCCGGACTCCGCGGCTTTTTCATGGCCGAATGTGTACTGATCAATATATATACTTGTAAAGATCGAAAGTCAAGAAGTGTGTAGCAGGAGCGGGTGGGGGCCGGAGATGGGGCAGATCGATGGCGCGCCATTATGAAATCTTTATCCTTTCTCCATGATTTCTTGACGCCTGGTGGCGTAGCCTGAGACTGAATACCCGCATGATTGCGGACCGAAGGCCCGGCTACAGTGTGGCTGGGCTCCCACTATCCGATCCGTCCCGTCACCGCAAGCGCGCTCCGCGCGCCTGCCGGCCGCTCCCACTATATGAACGACCCGATGAACCCTCTTGAACCTGTGAAGCTCCGCGAGCATCTTCGGCCGGCGGTTGCCGGCATCATTCCGCTCACGTTGCTGACTGGATGCGTATTTCCCCTGGTGCTGTTTGCTCTCGGGCGGGTGCTCACCCCGGTTCAAGCCGCCGGCAGCCTGGTGACCCGCAACGGCATCGTCGCCGGCTCCCGGCTGATCGGCCAGGACTTTACCCGGCCGGAGTATTTCCACGCGCGGCCCTCGGCCGCGGGGACGGGCTATGACGGCACTTCGTCCGGCGGCACGAATCTCGGCCCCTCCAACCGCAAGCTCATCGAAGATGTCCGGCAGTTGGCGCGGGATTACCGCAAGAGCAACGGACTGGCGCCGGATGCCACCGTCCCCATCGACGCGGTGACACGCTCGGGCAGCGGACTCGACCCGCACATCAGCCCTCAAAACGCAGCTCTGCAGGTCCCGCGCGTGGCGCGCGCACGCGGCCTCCGCGAGGATGCCGTTCGCCGTCTGCTGGCCGATCACACCGAGGGGCGGCAACTGGGATTCCTGGGCAATGCCCGGGTTTCGGTACTCGATTTGAATCTCGCTCTCGACCGGGCAGCCCCGCCCGCGCCGCGCTGACAATCCTATGCGGTGGCTGGAATACTTCGTCTTTCTCGCGCTGGTCGTCGCGCTGGCCCGGCCGGCGGGCCTTTATCTGGCCCGAGTGTTCGAGGGGAAGTCCACGTTCCTCGATCCCGCACTCCGCCCGGCCGAATCCTTTCTACATCGGTGGTTGGGGGTTCGCAGCCGCCAGGAGATGTCCGCCGGCGTATACACCCTGTGTTTCCTGCTCTTCAGCGCCGCCGGCACGGGAGTGTTGCTGCTGCTGCTGCTGATTCAACGCCGGCTTCCCAGCGGGCCCGCCGATCATTACCTGACCACGCCAATGACCGCGGACCTGGCGGCGAATACGGCGATCAGTTTCGCGACGACCACAACGTGGCAGGCTTATGGCGGCGAAAGCACTCTTCGCTACCTGACCCAACTGCTCGGCCTGGTATCGCAGAACTTTCTCGCGGGTGCGGCGGGTCTGGCCGTGGGGATCGCCTTCATCCGAGGCTTCGCCAGGGAACGCTCGGCCACAGTAGGCAACTTCTGGGTGGACCTCGTTCGAGCTTTGCTTTGGGTCCTGTTGCCTTTGGCCCTGGTGGGCAGCCTCGTCCTGATGTGGCAGGGCGTGCCGCTCAACCTGGCGCCTTACACGGAGGCCCACACGTTGGAGGGCGGAGCCCAGACCATCGCTCAAGGACCGGTGGGCGCGCTGGAGTTCATCAAGAACCTGGGGACCAACGGCGGCGGCTTCTTCAACGCCAACGGCGCCCATCCTTACGAGAACCCGACGCCGCTGGTCAATTTCCTCGGCTTGCTGGCGATCGCCGTGCTGCCCGCATCGCTCACGATAACGTTCGGGCACATGGCCGGCAGCCCTCGCGCGGGCTGGACACTGCTGGCGGTGATGGTGGTGTTGTTCGCCGGCGGCCTGGCGCTGTGCGATTTCGCGGAGGCTGCCGCTCCGCCGCAACTCGCGAACCTGCATGTCTCGGGCGGGAACATGGAGGGGAAGGAGGTGCGCTTCGGCATCGGCGGCTCGGTGCTGGCGGCGGTGGTCACGTCGAACGGAGCGACCGGCTCGTACAACTCGATGCACGACTCCTACCGGCCCGTGGGCGTGCTGGTGCTGCTGGTGAACATGCTGCTGGGCGAGGTGGTGTTCGGAGGCCTGGGGACCGGGCTGTACAGCATGGTGATGATCGCGCTGATCGCCGTGTTCATCGGAGGCCTGATGATCGGCCGCACGCCGGAGTACCTCGGGAAGAAGATCACCGCGGCCGAGATCCGGTGGACTGCCTTGTATGCCCTGTTGACACCGGCGGTGGTGCTGGTGTCGACCAGTGTGGCGATCGCCACGAGCGCGGGACGGGCCGGATTGGTCACCAACGGCGGGACACGAGGCTTCAGCGAGGTGCTCTTCGCCTACGCATCGTCGATGGCCAACAATGGACAGAGCATGGCCGGCCTCAACGCCAACAGCCTGTTTTACAATGCGACCACGGCCGTGGCCATGCTGGCTGGACGATTCGGCCTGGCCGCGCTGGCATTGGCGCTGGCCGGGCGATTCGCGGCGCAGCGGCGCTGGCCCACAACCGTTGGGACGCTGCCCGGCGATTCCGCCACGTTCGGAGCGTTGGTGCTCGGGACGATCGTGCTGGTGGGAGCGGTGTGCTTCCTGCCCGCTTTGGCGCTCGGCCCGATCGCAGAGGCGCTGCATCACTGACCGCAAACTATGGCGCCGGCGCCCGTGCCGCTCAGGAACGAAACTTGTAGCCGAGCTTCATGAGATATTCCTTGCTGGTGCGGGCGCAGTCGAGCGGAGCCATGGGCGCGGCGGCGGTCATGTCCAGTTCCACCATGACGTATTGCAGGTCCTTGGCCTGTTCGAGCACATCCATTACGGCGGGAAGGTCGACTTTGCCCTGGCCCAGCGGGCAGTATCCCGCCCAGGCCTGCCCGCCCACATAATCCTTCAGGTGAATGTTGCGCAGCAACGGGAGAAAGTCTTTGAGAATCTTGACCGGATCGGCGCCGCCCTTCTGCAACTGTCCCACGTCGGGTCCGAACTTCACCACGCGGGTGTCGACGGCGTCGAAGACAGCGTAGACTTCTTCACGCGATTCCACGCAGGTGCCGGTGTGCTGGTGCAGGGCGGCGGCCAGGCCGAGGCCGTCGAGCGCTTTGCTCACCTCGTTGAGCGAGGCCACCACGTCCGGCCTGGCGGCTTTGAAATCGTAGGTGGAGCGGTTGACGCCGTTGGGGCCGATGACCGCCGTCTTGCCGCCGCATTTTTTCAGGATGGCGCCGAGACGGATGGCCTTGGCCACCTGGTCTTTGCGTAGGGCGGGATCGGTCAGGTTGAAATTGAAGTAACTGGAGGGCATGGGGATGTTGTACAGGTCCAGAAGCCGCGACCAGCCGATCTTCTGCTCGACGGCTTCGAGATTATCGCCCAGCGACTCGTAGCCCCAAAAGCCGAGCGTGGCGGAGTCGCGCACTCCGGGCTCGATGCCTTCCACCTTGAAACCCCAGTTGATGCTGGTTTCGCCGATTTTCAACCGGCGTTCCGGAGCAGCATGGGCCAGCGGCGCGGCGAGGGCCGCGGCGCCGAACGCTTTCATCGCGTCGCGGCGGGTGAGTTGAGTTTGCGTTTTCATTTATGCCTCTTGAATGATGGCTACGGCCCGCACGGGCGCCGCGGAGGCTCCGCGCCACTTCACCGGCAGCACGCTCACCGTGAAAGAGTGGAACGGAGGGGGGATCTCGTGGAGGTTGCAGAGGTTTTCCAGGTGGTAGTATTCCCGCTCGCGCATCACCCGGTGGGCCTCCCAGAATTTGCGGCGTTCGAACATTTTGGCCACCGGCGGATCGAAACCGATGGCGTCGATGCCCATCATTTTGACTCCCCGGTCGAGCAGGAGGTGGACGGCTTCCTTGGTCATGCCGGGGTGGTTGGTCAGGTAGCATTTCTCGAGGCACTGCTTGGCCGAGTCGGTGCGTATCAAGACAATGTCCAGCGGCTTGATGCGGTAGCCGCCGAGTTTGGCTTCGGCCTCCTCGATGTCGGCGGGGGTAATCTCATCGCCGGCGTTCTTGTGGGTCAGGTCGAGCACCACGCCATCGCCGTAACACAGTTCGATGGGGATGGCCTCGGCGCGCGGCGCGGACGGATTGACGTGGCCCCAGGAATCGACGTGCGTGCCGATGTGGTCGCCGGTGACGATCATGCAATGGCAGGTGATCTCGTCGACGCCGTACTTGTCGGTGCCGATGCTGCGGGCCATTTCGCGATGGGACTCCATTTCGACGATGACCGGCTTGGTCACGTTGGGGTAGGTCATCATCCCCTGGAAGACTTCCATGCTGAGGTCGATCAGTCTGTGCTTCATAGCCGCTCCCGCTATTTGCCCACCCAGCCGCCATCCACGTGGATGGACTGGCCGGTGAGATAACTGGCCTCGTCGGAGGCGAAGAACGCCACAACCGTGCCGATTTCGCGGGGCTCCCCGGCGCGCCCGAGCGAAATCTGGGCCAGGATGCCGGGGAGCAGGTCGGGGCGCTTCATCACCCAGGCGGTCATGTCGGTATCGATGAGGCCGGGGTGGACGCAATTGACGCGGATGCCGAGCGGGGTCATCTCCGCCGACATGTTGCGGGTGAGGGCTTCGAGGCCGAGCTTGGTGGGGGCGTAGTGGGTGCGGCCGGGAAGGACTTTGCCTGCCTGCACGGATCCGATGTTCACGATGTTGCCCTTCCGCCCGGCCGCCAGCACGCGCTTGCAGAAGACCTGGGAACACAGCCACTCACCGCGCAGATTCACGTCGGTGAGGCGGGTCCACTGTTCGTCGGTCAGGTCGAGAAACGGCACGATGGTCTCGATACCGGCGTTGTTCACGAGGACATCGATGGGTCCGAGCTCGTTCCAGACGCGGTCCACCATGGCCTCAACGGGCGCGCGGTGGGCGACATCCGCCTGCACGGTGATGGCGCGACGGCCCTTGGAGCGGATCCACCGGGCGACATCCTCGGCCGGCTGGGCGCTGGAGATGTAGTTGACCGCGACATCCGCGCCCTCTTCGGCGAACACCTCGGCGATGCCGCGGCCGATACCGCGGCTCGCTCCGGTAATGAGCGCTACCTTACCCTGGAGCTTCATTTTTCTCCTTCTCTCGGGTGTACTGCTTTCCTGGACCTCGACAGCGTTTCGAGCAGATGGGTAACCAGCCGCTCGCGGGCAGCCGCGATGGACTCGCCGGTCCATTTCAGAAAACCTTGGCCCGTCTTGAACCCCAGCTCATTGCGCGCAACGGCGGCGCGCAGCGTAGTGGAAGGGAGCGGCGACGCGTTCAGGTAGGGAAGAACGTAATCGTGGAGGGTGAGGGTGAAGTCCAGCCCCACCATGTCGGCGTTGGCGACCGGGCCGAGCACGGGCAAGCGCATGCCGAAGCTGTTGCGAACGGCGATATCGACCGTCTCGGCGTCGCACACGCCTTCGTCGATCAGGGCGAAGGCCTCACGCCACAAGGCGTGCTGCATGCGGTTGGCGATGAAACCGGGCACGTCTTTCTCGGCGCGCACCGGGACTTTTCCGGCATCGCTCATCAGTTGGACAACCAGGTCCATGCACTGGGGCGCGGTGAATTCGGTGCGGACCACTTCCACCAGGGGAACCAGAAACGGCGGCTGGTAGAAGTGCGTACCCAGAATGCGCTCCCGGTGCGTGGCGCGCTCGCCGATCCGGGTGATGCTGATTACCGAGGTGTTGCTGCACAGGATGGCTTCGCGCGGGCAGATGCGGTCGAGCGAGGCGAACAACTCCTGCTTCAGGGGCAGGTTCTCGGTGATGGCCTCGATGACGACGCCGGCGCCGGCGCAGGCAGCCTCCAGGTCACGGGTCACCGAGATGCGGCCGAGAATCGCCGGGATCGAGGCGGCCTCCACCAGGGCGTAATCGGCCATCTTGCCGAGGTTCGCCCGCACGCGGTCATGCACGGTCGCCAGCCGCTCATCGGCCAGGTCCTGAACGCGCACGGAGTGCCCGCGGGCGGCGAAGACCTGCGCGATGCCCGGCCCCATCATGCCGGCGCCGATGACTGCCAATGTTTCCATCCGGCTACCTTTCCTGTTTCCCTAATGGACCGCGGTTTCGACGCCGAGGTCTCGAATCGCGTCCGCGGCCGAGACTGCCTCGCGGGATACGGCGGCGTCGCCAACGGCTGCGTTGGCCATACGCAGCGCCTCCGGTGTCGGGTAGAGGGGCAGCAGCGCCAGCAGCGCGCGCTTCTCCGCCTGGAGTTTGGCGAGCGGCCAAACCTGTTTGAGCAGCGCCACGCTTTCGTCGTTGGAGCGCTCCGAGGGCACCGAGAGCACCTTGATGAACCCGCGCAGCGCCAGAATCTGGCGGGTGGCGTTGGACTCGGTTTTGGCCAGCGCGAGCAGGTCGGGCAGGGGCGCGGGCGTCTGCCAGGCGGTGAGCGCGAGGATGGCGGCGCGGGCCACGTCCGGGTCCGGATCTTTCAGGCTGGCGCGCAGCATGGGCAGAGCCTCGCCGGCCGACACCTGGCCCATCACGTCCAGCAGGGTGAGTTTGACGGGTTTGTCCGGGGACGACAGGCAGGCCGTCAGCACGGGGCCGATGGCCGGAGTGCGAGCCTGCCGGATGACCGAAGCCAGCGTCGTGGCGGCTTCGCGGCGCTGGGTGGCGTTGCCGATTTTCATGACGGCATCGAGCAGCGCGGGCGCGTCTTCCGGACTGGCGGCGTTGCGCAGGGCGCGAATGGCCGCGAGGGCCGCCTCGGCGTCGGAACTTTGCGCGGTCTTCATGAGCACGTCCGCCGATTCCGAGGAAGCTCGCTCGCCGGCAGCGCGGATCAGCTCGAGCCTGATCTTCCCGGTGGAGGATGCGATGGCCGCGGCAACGGCGGTATCGACGTCGGCGCCGCGCAACATGGCAAGGCTCTCGCGAGCGGCGTCCTGCTCGCCGGCTGGCGCGTTGGCGGCGGCCTGCGCGAGAATCGAAACGGAGGAGGCGTCGCCGAGCTTGCCGAGCGCCGCCAGCGCGGAAGCGCGCACTTCCGCGGTTGCGCTCTTCACCGCGGCGGTGACCAAAGGCCGCGCCGCCCGATCGCCGCGATCGGCCAGCGCGCTCAACACGCGTATCTGGCCGATGGGCGAAAGGCCGGGATATTGCTTCAGAAAGAGCGCCGTGACCTCGGGGTCCGGCACGCGGTTCAACAGACGCATGGCCGCGGCCTGGATATCGGAACCGGCCGAGCCGAGTTCCCGGGAGAGCACGGGCAGCGCGGCCTTCGGATCCGCCGCCTGAAGGCCATCCAGCGCGGCGATGCGGATCATGGCCGGCTCGTTGGGCGCGATCAACCGTTGATAGACGCGGGTGGCTGCGGCCTTGTCGCCGCCAGCCGCCACCGCATCGGCCGCGCGGACCCAGGCACGCAGGAACTCTTCGCGGCCCGGCCCCGACTTCGGCATGGCCGAATCAATGGCGGCCAGCGCGGGCTTATCGCCGATCCGCGCCAACGCGGCCAGCGCCGCGGAAGCCACGGCGGCATCGGACGACGCGAGCAGACGGGAAAGCGCCGCCACCGATTTCCCATCCCGGCGCTCGCCCAGCGCGTTGGCGATGCCGGCCTGCACATCGGCCGGAGCGGCCGGCAATGCGTTGCGCAAGGCGCCGGCCGCTTCCGGCGCCGGGATGCGCGCGAGGGTGTAGCGGGCCGTCTCGGCGGTGGCGCGATCGGTCAACAGGCGCGCCAACGCGGGGACGGATGCCGCCGTTCCGATCACACTGAGCTCGCGGCACACATAGTCGCGGCCCGCGGGAGTGACGGCCGCGCGAGGCTCCAGCAGCCGCAGCAGGCGGGCTTCGATCCGCGGCAGTTCGGACTGTGCCGCGACCGCCGCGCGCAGGAAGCCGGAGAATTCGTACAAGGGGTCGCGGGCCTGGCTGTAGTCCCAGGCTGCGATCCTGGTCAGGACGGGCTCCATGTCGGCCAGTTTCATAGGAGGGTCATCATCCTCAAATGTGCCAGGGGCCGCGCATCGGCCGCGAGAGCAGACGCTCGGCCGTGGGGTTGCCCACGATTCTTTGCTGCTCCGGGTTCCATCGAATGGCGGTCCCGGTCAGGATCGAGATCAGGCCCAGATAGCCCGGGGTGGCCGAGCGCAAGGCAACGCCGGGTGGCGCCAGGGTGCGGCGCCGGCTCTTGACGCACTCGAGGAACTGGCGGTGATGGTTGGTGGATCGTTCGAAGCGGATTTCGTCCGGCCGGATGCGGCTCATCAACACCGAGCGGGGTTGCGCGTCGATGCCCGAGCGGTCGACCCAGATCCAGCCGTCGTCGCCATACCAGGTGACGCCGCGCCGGGCATCGTAGCCGCCGGTGATTTCCATGACCACGCCCGTGGCGTAGCGCGCCGTTACCTTGAAACGCGACGGCGCGTTCCACACGCGGTGGGAGGGCAGAAACTCGCCGGTTCCGTTGACCTCGACCGGGCCGGTGTTGTCGTATCCCAGGCCCCAGTGGGCGGTGTCCACATGATGGCCCACCCAATCCATGAGCATGCCGCCGCCGTAGTCCAGATTCCAACGCCAGGTTTTGTGAACGCGGGCGGGAGAGTAGGGAGCTTCCGGGGCGGGGCCGAGCCAGCGTTTGTAGTCCAGAGTCTTGGGCGGGGCGACCGGCGAGTCCTGGCCGCCGAGCGAGTCGAAATCGGTGAGGCCGCCCGGCAACACCACCTTGACCCGGCTGATTTTTCCGATGCGGCCGTTGATCACCAGCTCGCAAGCCCGGCGGAAATCGTCGCGCGAGCGCTGCCAGCTTCCGGTCTGCCACACGCACTGGTAACGCTCGACGGCTTCGCAGATGGCGCGGCCTTCGGCGAAGTTCTGGGCCAGCGGCTTTTCGCCGTAAATGTCTTTGCCCGCGGCCACGGCGGCGGTGGAGAGCACGCCGTGCCAGTGGTCGGGCACGGCCAGCATGAGGGCATCGATATCCTTGCGGGCCAGGACCTCCTCGAACTCGTGGTAGGTCTTGCAGTCCTGGTTGCCGTATTTCTTATTGACGGCCTGGCGGGCGGTCTCCAGGTGATCGGCGTCGATATCGCAGACCGCCACGACCTGGGCGCCGGGCTCCTCGAGGAAGCTGTCTACGTTGTTGCCGCCCTGCCAGCCGGTGCCGATGCAGGCCACGGTGATGCGGTCACCAGGCGCCACCACGCCATCGCGGCCGAGCGCGCGAGCAGGGACGAAGGCCGGAGGGAGCGCCGCGCCGGCTGCGACGCTCTTCAGAAAGTCACGCCGCCCGATCATTCAGGACCTCCTGACCGGAGGTCCAGGCACCAGGATGCGGAACCGCGCCGGGACAACGCGTCATCGGCGCCGCGGGCCGCTTCCGGTAAGCGAAGCCGAGCCGGCGGCGAGACACGGAAACGTTACTGCCGAGGCGCATTTCCAGCCCTTTTTCTGCCGATACTCTGAAATTATACTGCGCGATTTATTATACTGCGGCCTGGAGGATGGGTTCAACGGCTGCGCGATTTAAGCCGATTGAAACCATCGAAGGGAGGCAACGCATGCTCTACGACTGGTCGCAAGTCGAGAAGGAATACCTGAACCCGCAGATCACGCGCCAGGTGGTCCACGGCGAGAACATGACGGTGGCGCGGATCCATCTCGAGAAGGGCGCGATCGTGCCCGAGCACAGCCATGCCAACGAGCAGGTCACGATGCTGATGGCGGGGCGGGTGAAGCTGGTCTACCCGGACCACGAGCAGGTGGTCGAGGCGGGCCAGGTGATTCAGACGCCGCCCGGCGTGCCGCACCGGCTGGAAGCGCTCGAAGAGAGCGCCGCCATCGACGTGTTCTCCCCACGGCGCGACGATTGGATCCCGGCGCGTTCGACCTGACCTAACGGCGGTCCCAGAGCGATTTCACCACGTAGCCGCGCACCTCGACCCAGGGGCGAAGCTCCACATACGCGGGGAACAGGTTCATGTAGAGCTCGCGCTCGCCGGGCGGCGGGCCCTCGTAGAGTTTCCGCGCCAAGTCCTGTTCCATCGCCGGCGACACCAGGACAATGGGGGCGGCGCGGCCGGGAACGATCACCTGGCGCCACCAGCGCACGTTTGGATAGGTGCGGAAATACCAGGGCAGCGGCCAGAGATTCTCGCGGGTATAGATATCGATGGCGATGTTTCGCCCCTCCGGGGCGACGCCGGCGAACTCCTCCACGCGGTCGCGGATGGCGAACACTCCCGTGCCCGTCTGGGCATAGGCCCAGGGGTTGCGCGGATCGGCCGCATAGGGTACGGCGGCCATCCAGGCCTGCCAGGCGAGGGCGGCGGCCACGGCGGTTGCCGCGAGGATCGTGCCGGTTCGCCATCTCCCAGCGAGCGCCGCGACTCCGGCCCCCGCCAGCAGGGCGAGCGCATACAGCAGGCTCACCGCGCACCACGGCGTCTTGTAATGCAAGGCGGAATAGAGCACTGCCAGCGACACGGCATAAAGGGCCAGAAAACGCAGGGCCGGAGACTTGTTTCGCCAGGCTGCCGCCAGGCCGGCAGCCGCCAGCACCAGAATCGGACCCTCGGTGAACCTGTAGCGCCAGCCGGCCAGCCATTGGAAATAGGCGTACCACGGATGAAGGTGGAGACCTCCGCCGACGCCTCTTTCGAGATATGCGCCGGCGGCGTGCGCCAGCATTCCCCATTTCCACGGCGGCGGGAGCAGAATGGAAACCGCAGCCGCCCAGGCGATCAGAAACGCCGCGACGCCGCGCCAGTCCGGCCTGCGCAGGCGGGTGGCCGCGGCATACGCGATTGCGGCGCTCGCCAGGGCGAGGACGGCGGTCTCCTTGGTGGCGATCATGAGCCCGGCGGCCACCCCGGCGAGCGCGCGCCACCCGATGCCGGGCCGCATCAGGGCGGCCAGCAGCAGGGCGGTCCACAGTGCCAGGGGCACTTCCGGGATGTAATCGCGGCTGTAGTAGACCAGGGCCGGCGATACGGCTGCCAGGGCTGCCGCCGCGAAAGCCGCGGTCCAGCCGATGGCAGGCGCCAGCAGGAGGGGCGAAAGCGCCAGCAGAATTCCAGCCGCCGCCGGCGCCGCGCGCAAAACGGCCTCCGTCAAAGCGGCGTACGTGGTCCGCCCGGTGAGGTGCGCGGGAACCCAGGCCAGGTATGCGAGCACGGGCCCGTGGTAATCGAGCGGATCGTAAGGAAAGGCGCCGGTCGAGAGCAGGGTGCCCAGCTTGTCGGCCAGGATGGCTTCGTCGGCGTGCATGGGGCGCGCGCCGAGCAACGGCAAACGAAGTCCGGCAGCCGCCAGCACCAGGGCGCACACGGCAGCGCTTCTTATCGTGACGGCCTTTTGCATGTTCAGATTCGGGCCCGGATGCGCCGGCCTAATGGGTCATGGAGTAGACCACGTAGTTGACGCCGATGCGAATTCCCAGGGCGGAGAATTTTTCGGGGTAGCGGGGGTCGTCGGCCCACTCCCAGGAATCGCCGACGTCGGAGTTGAACGACATGGCCACCATGAGGCGGCCCTTGTCGTCGTAGATGCCGCGCCAGCGCGCCACGGTTCCGGCGGCGCGGTCGGACATGCCGCCGGGGCGGAGCGCCCACTGGCCCAGGACCTGATAGCGGTCGTCCAGATCGTATACGGTGTGGAAGATGGCATCCTTGTTGTCGATCTCCACGACGGGGCGGTCGGGGAACACGGCTTTCATGCTCTCGTCGAAGCGGGCGTATTCATCGGGCCCCCAGAAATCGTCCATGTAGATGAAGCCGCCGCGCAGCAGGTACTCGCGCAGGGTCTTGGCCTGGGCGGGGGTGAGCTTCCAATCGCCCATTTCTCCGGCGACGAGCCAGGGCCAGTTGAAGAAGTCGTCGGTATCGTCGGGGTTGGAGGGCTGTTCGACGGAGCGCACGTGGACGCGGGTGAGGCGGCGCAAGGCGGCGGCAAAATGGCGGTCGGCACGGGGGTAGTCCTGCGTCCAACTGGTGCCGCCCTCGCGCCAGTCGAGCATGCCGCCGAAGCGGAAGCGGCGGCCCCAGCCGCCAAAGCGGGCTTCCGGATGGTTGGGGTACATCAGGCGGGCCTGGACCCATTCGGTTTTCTCCTGCCAATCGGAGGGCAGAGGGATGTCGTCGTACGGTTCCATGCTGCGGTAGACACGGAAGGGGCGCTGGAAGGCGTAGACCGCGCTGATGAGCGCGAGACCCAATCCCAACCGCCACCACAGAAACTTCGGAGCCTTCATTCGTCGAACCTCCGCAATACCCTTAGAAGCCCGAAAGGAATTTGGCCACGGATGAACACAGATGAACACGGATGACAAGACAAAGGAGTTATCCGCGTTAATCTGCGTTCATCTGCGGCTTTCATTGATTTTTTCACGGCTTTTAACGGCGGGCTCGGAATCAACCGTACGA
Organism: Bryobacteraceae bacterium; assembly: GCA_035638575.1. Taxonomy (GTDB): domain Bacteria; phylum Acidobacteriota; class Terriglobia; order Bryobacterales; family Bryobacteraceae; genus DASQZT01. The sequence goes on along the minus strand of DASQZT010000206.1, from coordinate 12,156 downwards.
AGCTTTCACCTGCTTTCTGATGAATTCCACGTCGCGCCGGATGGCGCCGATTTCGTCCTTGGGCTGATAATCCAACGGAATCGAAATAGGCCCCACGAATTTGGCCTGGGCCAAAGCGGCGAAGAACCTGGGAAAGTTTACCATCCCCTCGCCGAGCGGGCAGGGCGCGGGCTTCCAGGCGCCCGAGGCGTCCTTGCTCCACACAAAATCGCGGACGGTCACCATCTTGAGGCGCGGCCGGGCGAGGCGCAAGGCAATGGACCAGCCGCCGACGCCGCCTTCGGCGGTGGCGTAACCGACGTCGTAGTCGTAGCCCACGGTGGCGGGGTCGATACCGCGAACCACCATGTTGAGGTCCCACAAGGCGGCGCCGACGTTTTCGCCGGCCACGTTCTGGAAGGCGAACGCCAATTTGGCGGCGCGGGCGAGGGCGGCCAGGCCGGAGATGTCGCGCTGCACTTCGACGAGGCGCTGCTCGGGCTCGGCGGCGGTGTACTTCCAGAGGCCCGCGCGGATCAGCGGGAGGCCCATCTCGCTGGCAACGCCAGCCACCGTCTGAATGGTGGGGTTGGCGAGGGACGTGTAGGCCGTGGTGATCACGGGAACGTCGAGCCCGACGCCGGTGATGGCTTCGACGGCACGCATGAGATCCAACGACGCCCCCTCGGGGGGGACGTGGCCGCCCTGCTGCACGGAGAGATCGCAGCCATCCACGCCGAGGTCTTTCAGGATGGGGCCCAGCTCGTCGTATCCGACCTTGATGAGGACCTGCGAATAGAGGCAGACGGCCGGCGAGGTGCGGGGTTTGGGGCCATTGCCGGAGCGGAACTGGGCGGCGGCGCGGTTGGCGCCGGCGGCCATCCCGGCGATGAGCTGCCTGCGGGTCACTGGCATGAAACTACCTGTTATTGTAGTCTGGGCCGCTTGCCGGCGGGCGCGCGCGCTTTTTCGATGACTGCCTGGCGATCACCCTTCTCCCAAAGCTGCTGGACCTGGGCATCGGGGAGGCCCGCCAGGCGGCCGAGCAGCAGGAAGGGCGGCAGCGCGTAGCGCGGGGTGTTCCATCGCGCCATTTCCTCGAGCGGCGGCAGAGCGCGCTGGCGGATCTGCTGAAGCACGGATGCGCCGGCGTTGTCGGTGAGGGCGAGCAGCACGTTGACCGCCTCGACGCGGTCGGTGAGCACGACGGAATTCAGCAGCTCGATCAGCCAGGTGGGGGAGATGCGGATGCCGAGCGCGGGCTGTTTGGAGGCGAGCACGGCGATGGCCTTCAGGGAACGGGCGGCATTCGCCCGGACGGATTCTTCGGGATCCTGGAGGGCGTACTGGAGGTCGTCGAGGATGGGGGGCTTGGCGGGCGCGTAGCCGATCACGGCGGCGGCGATGGCGCGCTCCTCGGGCTCGGGGGCGTTGCGCAGCACATCGCGGAGGAGCGGGAGATTGGCCTCGGCGAAGGACACGAAGCGATCCTGGAAGGCGCGGGCGTCCGGGTCGCTCATGAGGGGATGGCCCGCGGTGAGGTCCTCAGCGGCATTCCCGCGGACGACGGCCCGTTGCACCGCGTCGAGAAAGCCGCGGTAGGATTGGACGAGATCGGAGGGCAATGCGGCGTCGCCGGAGGGTGGGGAGTGGAAGGCCGCATGGGGCGCGCCCTTCTCTTCGAGACCGACAAAAAGGATAGCGCGCGAGCCGTCGCAGCACACGGCCTCCACGCGCGCCAGGGTCACACCGGGCAGCTTTTCGAGGGTGTCTTCCATGTCGCCTTTGGAGGGGGGAAGGGGACGGCCGGGTTCGAGATTCAGGACGGCGAGGATGCGATCGGGCGAAATCTTGTGGAGCCCGTAGAGGTTGATCTCTCCGACGGCCGGCGCCTGCGAGCCCAGAGGGCAGGCCGCGGCGGCCAACAACACGAGTATGCGCGTCACACTACACAGACGCGCGAGCCGTGCGTGGTGTTGCCGTCCTCAGCCGGCCTGCTGCCGGGCGATGGGGCCGATGATGGGCAGGACCGTCGTTTTGCCCTGGTAGGCAAAGACGATCATGAGGATCCAGATCACGAAAAACACCAGAAAAACCAGCGATGAAAGCATCGCGCCCATGAAAAATCCGCTGATCATGCTGAAGATGATCATCAGGACGATCCGGATGGCGATGGCGGCGACGCTCAAGAAGATGGACTGGAATGCGTGAAAACGCACAACGCGATTCTGGTTGTAGGGCGCCAGCACGAGAAAGAGGATCCCCGTGATGAAACCCAGCACGTAGCACAGAGCCGAAGCCACGTTGTCGGCCATGGGGGTGGCGGCCGTAGCGGGCGGGGGCGGAGACATATATCCGGGCGGAGGACCGGGAGGAGGGGCACCCGCGGCTGGCGCGCCAGATGCCACAGCGCCGCCACACTTCGCGCAAAAACGTCCCTCGACCGGAGCACCGCAGGTCGCGCAGAACGGCATAGCAAGACTCCTTTCGAATCCAGGGGATTATAGCATGGGCTCGAATGCGCTGGGGTGATTTATTGCCCCGGCGGTGCGAGAGGCCCGGTCGACCCGGGCGGGCCGGTGGGCCCAGGCGGCCCGAGCACGAGCAAAGGAACCAACGCGCCGGCCACCGCACCGACAATGAGGGCGTGGTTTCCGGCGCCCAGAAAGGAAACCAGCAGGCCGGCCAGCGAACCGATGCCCGCTCCGACCACGGCTACCATGATTCTCTTTCCCATAGGGAACGACGCGGCAGCGCCGCCTTACTCCTTGGCGGGCTGACCGATGATGAAGATCTTTTCGTTGGGCCGCGCGAGCTTGAGGCGCTCGCGAATTTCCAATTCCTGCTGGGCCGGGTTGGTCTCCAGGCGCTTAATGTGCTCGCGCTTGCGCTCGATCTCCCGGGACAGGCCGGCGTTGCGTTTCTCGCCCGCCTGGATCAGCGACTGTTTTTCGAAGAGCGCGTGTACGCCCCTGGGGCCGCGCAACGTGACATAAGCATACGCCGCCAGCATCACGGCCGCCAAGAGGTACGCAAATCGGGTGATCGACGCTTTCATCAAAAGCAGTGCCTGGAAGATAATGGTAACATCGCTTGCGGGAATCGCCGGAATTTTTTTGAAATGACCGACAAGATTGTCGTCCTGAGCACCTGCGCAACCGAGGAAGAAGCGGAACGCATCGCGCGCCTGCTGGTGGAGCAGCGCCTGGCGGCGTGCGTGAACGTGATCCCGCGCGTCAAGAGCTACTATCGCTGGAAGGGCGCCATTGAATCCGCCGAGGAGTGCCTGCTGGTGATCAAGTCGTCGCGGGAACTGTTCCAAACGATGCGCGCCGTGCTGGAGCAGTCGCACTCCTACGAAACGCCGGAGGCGATCGCGCTGCCCGTAGTGGACGGGGCGGAGAATTACGTGAACTGGCTGGAGGCCAATTTGCGGAAGCCCGGGGGAGTCGACTAGTGGAGAAACCGGCGCCCTTGTCCGAATGCCGGCTGGCCCCCGGGCTGGCCCTGATTTTCGACATGGACGGCGTGATCATCGATTCCAACCCGGTGCATCGCCAGGCATGGGCGGCTTTCAACCGGCGCTTCGGCCTGGAGATCAGCGAGCAAATGTACCAGCGGACGAACGGCTGGCGCAATGACCAGATCGTGCGCTATTTTTTCGGTGACAGCCTTTCGGCGGAAGAAGTGGACGCCCGGGGAGCAGCCAAGGAGGCCCTATACCGCGAGATGATCGGCGACCGGATCGAGGAGATGCTGGTGCCGGGCGTGCGGCAGTTTCTGGAGCGGTATCGGGGAGCGCCCATGGGGTTGGCCACCAACGCCGAGCCGGCCAACGTCGATTTTCTGCTGGACCGTGGGGGGTTACGCCCGTACTTCCGGGCGGTCGTGGACGGCTCGCAAGTCAGCCGTCCGAAGCCCGATCCGGAGATTTACCTGCGTACGGCGGAGATGCTGGTAACCGCTCCGGCCAACTGCATCGTCTTTGAAGATTCCCATTCGGGGGTGGAAGCGGCGGGGGTGGCTAATATGAGGATAGTATTGGTGGGTACTACATATGGGGACTTGCCTGGTAGTAATATAACCATCGATAATTTCTTTAGCGGGTATTTGAGCGAATGGCTAGGCGTCCAACGGCGAATCGACTGATGCGCCAAGGGTTAACGCTTGTGGTGTGGGTACTGGCGGGGTGTCTGCCGGGGTCCGCCCAAACCCGGCTAACCCTGAAGGAGGCCGGCTCCCGGGATTCTTCCAAGGGATACAGCCCCTCGCACGACGGTCAGAAGGTTGTCGTACGGGGAGTTGTGAACGCGCCGGCGGTTCATTTTCCGGACTACAGCCTGCTGGCGATGGAGGACGGGGATTACGGCGCCGTGATCCAGATGGCGGGGGCGAACACCCCGCTGGACACCTTCCATCCGGGGGATGAGATCCAGGTGCAGGGCACGGTTTCGGCGCTTGCGGGGATGGTGGTGATCCTCCCGGAGAGCATCGATCCGGTTGGCCGGAAACCACCGCCCGTTCCGTTGGATGTTCCCGTGGAAGATCTGGAGGGGTACCGATATCTGGGGCGGCTGGTTCGCACCGAGGGACGGATTACGGATGCCGGCCAGACCGGTCCGGGAAGGTACGTGACGCTGGAGGCATCGCCTTCCTACAAGCTGTTCATCCCGCGCGCGCACGCCTGGCCGACGGATCCGAGCGGATTGCGAACCGGCGACAAGGTGCAGGCCACGGGAATCGGCTACCAGTTCTGCTCGCAAGCGCCGTACAACCGCTCCTACCAACTGCTGGTGCACGATCCGGGAGCGATCGTCCGGATGGAGGGCAGTTGGCTGCCTCCGCCGATGGCGCTGGCAACGGCGCTGGGCGTGATCCTGTTCATCGGGTTCTTCCTGTGGAGCCGGGAACGCCGCTTGCGCAACCAGCGGGAGACGCTGCGGAAGACCTACCAACTGGGCGAAGAGATCCTGGGCTCCGCTTCGGCGTATGAAATCCTGAAGAGGATTCGCGAATCGCTGCCGGGCATTCTGGGGGTGAGCCGGGTGCGGCTGTACGTGTACAATCGGGCCGGCAAGACCCTGGAGGGCGTGTCCGACGGAGCCGGAGACGCCGGCGCCATTTCGCTCGCGACTCCTCCTGGGGGGACGCAGGCGGGGGCGGTGGCGTGTTTTCACTACCGCGCGCTGCTGGTAATTCCCGATATCGACCGAAGCCCGTTTCCGATCACCGGCGCGCCGGGCGAGCCGGCGCCGCGGTCGCTGCTTTTCGTTCCCATGCTGGCGCAGGGCGAAGTGACGGGAGTACTCGAGCTGGACCAGGACGATCGAGTGCGCGAATTTTCGGCCGGCGAGCAGGAACTGGCACAGCATCTGGGCAACCAGATCGGCGTGGCGATTCGACTGTTGGGCCAGCGGTCGGTGCAGGAGCAGCTCTTCCGGACGGAGAAGCTGGCGGCGGTAGGACAACTGATATCGCGAGTGGTGAACGAGCTGCAGACGCCGTTGTCGTCCATTTCGGACCTGGCGACCCGGGCTCTGGAGAAATCGCACGGGGGATCGGCGGAACGCGAAGTGACGGCGATTGCGTCGGAGGCCCAGACGGCCGCGGGCATGGTGGCGCGGCTGGTGTCGTTTGCGGCAGCCGAGCAGGTGGAAGCGCGGCCGGTCTCGATCAGCGATCTGCTGCGGACCCTGATCGATTTTCGCGAAGGCGATTGGAAGGCTTCGGGCATACGGGTAAAGGATCTGACGACGCGGGAGCCGCTGTACGTGCTGGGATCGCAAGGCCAGTTGGAGCAGGTCTTTCTGAATTTGCTGGTGCACGCGGAGCAGTCGCTGGCCGACGCGCCACAGAAAGCGATCATCGTTCGTACCAGCGTACTGGCCAAGCGGCTGCTGGTGGAGATCGCCTTCACGGCTCCGCCGATATCGCGCAAGGTGGAAGAGACCGCGGCGGTTTTGGGAGTGACGCGCAGCGTGATCGCCGGTCACGGCGGCGAGGTGCGGCTGATCGACAAGAGCAACACGGATCCGCGGTTTGAGGTGGAGCTGCCGGTGATCGCCAAGGAGCGCTCGGGCGCGGCGGGCGCGGCGGCTTCGAACGGTCATGCCGCGGCCTTCGCCAAGGGAATGACGGCGCTGGTGATCGAGCCCGACGAGGGCGCGCAGCGGCAGATCCTGGGCCTGCTGGCCGCGCGGGGCTGCCGGGTGATTCCGGTGGACAACGCCGATATCGGGCTGGACATGGCTCACCGGATGCGGTTCGACATGGCGTTTTGCTCGGTGCACGCTCCCGGCCTGAACTGGGTGGAACTGTCGGAGCGCATGCAGTCGAGGGTGGGAGGATTCATTTTGCTGTCCGACGGCTACGACGCGGAACTCTCGGCGGATTTCGAAGGCGACGGGCGTTTCGTGCTGGCCAAGCCGGTGCAGGAGCCGGACCTGGAGCGCACGCTCCAGTCACTGGAACCTCCCGTGCAGATGGCGAGAAACGGAGCCGCGTAGCCGGACACGTTCCGAAAAACCGCGGCATAGACTGTCAGAACCTGTGAAGAGATAAGGCCGCCGATGAACACAGATGAACGCGGATGCGAAAAAATGGAGTTATCGGCGTTTATCCGCGGACGGAACGGAATTTTTCAGGGCTCCTCCGGGGAGCGGTTGCGCAGTTACTTACGACGTTCCGTCTAGAAGGCGAAGTGCAATCCTAATGGAGTTGCCGGGGCGGTGTGGCCGTGCCCGTGATCACGCCAAAGCCCGCGCTCTGCGCCGTGCAGCAGGTCGTGCCCGGGTTGCTGAAATGCGGTGTGTTGAAAGCATCGAAAGCGTCCACCCGGAACCTCGATTCCATGCTCTCGCGGAATTTGACCCCTTTGGAAAGAGACAAGTCGAAGTTGACGATGCCGGACACGCAGAACGCAGACATATTTATCAAGTACGATCCCCGCACGCAGACCGGATATTCGTTGAGGTGGTGGCGGACCACTCAGTCGGCCCGCAAGTGTATGTTCCAGTTGTACCAGCACACGCGCGGTGTGGGTACTCCTGTAAGCCCGACACAAGAGTTGACCGGCGTATTCAAGCCGAATACTTACATGACACTTTCGATCATCGGATCAAATCGCGAACACCGGTGAGGATCCGATGGAAGAGATCTTGGTCAAGCTCCGCCAAAAGAGAAACTGGTCCATCGCACTGCGCGGAGCGTTCGGCGTGGGTCTTGCAGCCATGGCGCACCTGCCAACCATGAGGAACCGGGACCAGTCGCCGGCGATAAAATGGAATCTCACATCCCATGGAGAAACGCCTTGGCACCGGTGCTGCGCTTGGAACCTGGGCGCTGCTCTTCTTCGCGACTCTGATCGCCTACTTACCGGCGCTCCGCGGCGGCCTGCTCTGGGACGACGATCATCACCTCACGCGCCCCGACCTACAATCGCTCCACGGTCTCTGGCGCATCTGGTTCGATCTCGGCGCCACCCAGCAGTACTACCCTCTATTACACAGCGCCTTCTGGATCGAGCACCTTATTTGGGGAGATTCCGTACTTGGCTACCATCTGGCGAACGTCCTCCTACACGCCACGGCAGCGTTTCTGCTGATCGCGATCCTGCGGCGCCTCGCGCTCCCGGGCGCGTGGCTGGCGGGCTTCATTTTTGCGCTGAACCCAATATGCGTGGAAGCCGTGGCCTGGATCTCCGAGCAGAAGAGTACGCTCTCCGGGGTCTTGTACCTCTGCTCGGCGCTGGCCTATTTGCATTTCGACCAGACGCGCTCGAAACGGAAATACTTTCTAGCCACGGGACTGTTTGTGCTCGCGCTGCTTTCAAAGACCGTCACCGCCACTCTGCCGGCGGCTTTGCTGGTGGTTGTTTGGTGGAAGCGCGGGCGGGTCGACTGGCGGCGTGACGCACGGCCCTTGCTGCCATGGCTCGCCCTGGGAGCCTGCGCGGGGATTTTCACGGCCTGGATGGAGCGGACATCCATCGGCGCACAGGGTCCGGATTTCGCGCTGACGCCGGCGGCGCGGTTCCTGCTGGCGGGCCGTGCCATCTGCTTTTACGCGGGCAAACTGCTGTGGCCCGCCGACCTTATGTTCACCTACCCGCGTTGGACATTGGACGCGCGGGAATGGTGGCAGTACCTGTTCCCAGCCGGAGTTGTGGCTGTGGCGATCGCGCTGTCGCTGGCTGCGCGGAACCACCGCGGGCCGTTGGCCGGATTTCTTTTCTTCGCCGGAACGCTCTTTCCCGTGCTCGGCTTCCTGAATGCCTATCCTTTTCTATTCTCTTTTGTCGCCGACCACTTCCAATACCTGGCCTGCTTGGGGATCATGGTTCCGGCCGCCTGCGGGCTGGCTATGGCCGCCGGGCGGGTTTGGCCGGGCCCTTCGCCTCTCCCGCGGATCTGTGCCGCCGCCGCATTCTCAGCCGTTCTGGGCGTATTGACCTGGCGGCAGAGCGTCATGTACCGGGACGCCGAAACGCTCTACCGCACCACCCTCGCGCGCAATCCCGCCAGTTGGATGGCGCGCCAGAATCTGTGCGCGATGCTCGTGCCGAGACCCGGCGGGCTGGCGGAAGCCATTGCCCAATGTGAAGCCGCGCTGCGGATCAGGCCTAATTACGCGGAAGCGCACAACAACCTGGGAAGCGCTTGGGCGCAAATGCCGGACCGGCTGGCGGATGCCATCGCCGAGTTTCGAGCGGCTCTGGCCGCGAAACCGGAGTTCGCGGAAGCGCACTTCAATCTGGCCAACGCCCTGGTGCGGATCCCGGGCCGGCAGCTCGAGGCAATTGCCCAGTATGGAGCGGCTCTAAGAATCCGGCCGGCATACCTGGAGGCGCACATGAACCTGGGCACGGTTCTGTCGCGGGCGGGCCGGATGGAGGATGCGGTTGCGGAGTATCGGGCGGCGCTGCGGCTCGATCCGAATCTTGCGGAAGCTCACAATAACCTGGGCAGCGCACTGGCGCAACTCCCCGGGCGCCTGCCGGACGCGATTGCCGAGTATCGGGCGGCACTCGAAATCGATCCCCAGTACGCCAAAGCGCACAACAACCTGGGCAGCTTGCTGGCGCAGATCCCCGGACGCCTGCCGGACGCCATTGGCGAATATCAGGCCGCCGTGCGGGCCAATCCCGCGTACGCGAATGTCCACTACAACCTGGGAGTGGCGCTGGCCAAAGCCGGCCGCACGCCGGAGGCGATTGCCGAGTTCGAGACGGCCCTGCGGCTGGAGCCAAATTCTCCGAAAGCGCACTACAACTTGGGTGTTCTTCTTTCCCGGATCGCCAGCCGATTGCCGGAGGCCCTCGCCCACTTCGATGCCGCCTTGCGGGTCAGTCCCGACCCGGAACTACGGCGCATGGTGGACCGGCTGCGAGCCGCCCAAAGATGAAGCGCCCGAATGTCCATGAGTATGCCAAGACTCTCAGACTCGGCGGGTTCAGGATCAAAGGATCAATAGTTTGACACGCGCCGTAAAAGTTGATAACATCCTCGCCATCAATGTCTTAATTGCTTTGGAGGTAGTCCATGTCGCGACTCACCGCTTTATTCGCCGCTTTTGGGTGCCTGCTTTCAGCGCAGGAGTTTCGCTCGACTTTGACCGGCAGAGTGACCGATCCGAGCGGCGCGGTAGTCGCCGGAGCCAAGATCGCCGCCATCGAACAGAACACCAACACCCGGTACGAAACCGTCAGCAATGCCGACGGCCTCTACACGTTCCCTCTTCTATTGCAGGGCACCTACCAACTCACCGCCGAAGTCCGCGGCTTCAAGAAATACTCGCAGAACGGTATCGTAATCGGCACCGACATGCGCGTAGCGCAGAATATCCCCCTCTCGGTCGGTGAGATGACCGATTCGGTCACCATCACCAGCGACGCCACCCCCCTCGAAACCGTGAAGGCTTCGGTCGGACAGGTCATCACCACGCACGAACTGGAGAATCTCCCGCTGGACGGCCATACCGCGCTGGACGTGGAGTTTCTTGGCTTTGGAGTGGTGAATCAGTCGAATCGCGACTCCAACGGACCTTCCTCCCAGGGGGGGCTCGCCACGTTATCGATGGGTGGCGCACCTTCCGGAGCCAATGAATACCTGCTGGACGGCGTTCCCAATATCGGGACGCAGGGAACGACGGCGCGCCGTCCGGCGTTTCTGCCGCCCCCCGACGGCGTGGCCGAAGTGAAAACCGAAGCTTTCAACATGGATGCGGCCGCAGGCGGAGTCGCAGGCGGCACCGTCGAGATGGTGACCAAAGGCGGATCCAATGGCTTGCATGGCGCGCTTTCCGATTACTACAATAATTCCAAACTTCAAGCCACTGACTTCTTTGTCAACGCCAACCCTGGCGCAACTAAGTCGGTCACCAGTTCCCAGCAATGGGCGCTAGCCGTGGGAGGTCCGGTATTGATTCCCAAAGTGTTCAATGGAAAGGATAAGGTGTTCTGGTTCTTCGCTTATGAGGGCGTAACCAGTAATGGCCCAACCGAGGCCACCGGCACCGTGCCAACCGCGGCTGAGCGCGCTGGCGATTTCTCGCACTTGCTCTCGCTCAACAACTCGTCGAAAAATTACACCCTGTACGACCCCAGTACCGCCATACTGACGGGCAGCACCATCAACCGCGCGCCGTTCCCGAGTAACATCATTCCGGCGAACCGGCTCAATCCCATCGCGACCAATTTCTTGAACACCTACGTTCCCTTGCCCAACCAGCCCGGAGTCTACGACGACACCAACAACTACGCCACCTCCGAGGCGGTCAAGAATCCGTACCATTTCTTCTCGGGCCGCTCCGATATCAATCTTGGCTCGAACGACAAAATCAGCGTTTTGGGACGACAGAGCCTCTATCTGCAGTACGACAACGATATCTTCCACAATCTGGCGTACCTGAACCACGGATTGGGCCGCGATATCTGGGGCGCTGCGGTTGACGAGGTCCACACTTTTTCATCCACCTTCGTGGGCGATCTGCGCGTCGGTTTCACCCGTTACGATGCCTATTATTTTCAAGCCAGCACCGGACAATGGCCCGATCTGGCGACTCCCCCCGGCGGATACAATCCGACGAACCTCGGATTCCCGTCTTATATAGCGGCGAACGCCAACGTGCTCCAAATGCCGGTTTTCACGGCCTCCGACGGCTACACATTGAACGGCAACAACAGCGGGCACTACACCAACCAGCCGTACAACGTGTACCAGGCATTTAACAGCTACACCAAGGTCACCGGCCAGCACACTATTAAGTTCGGCGGCGAGATCCGCCTGCAGGACTTCACGAACATCAACTGGGCAAACTCCACCGGCACCTATACCTTCGACACCGGCACGTGGGTCAAAGCCAACAGCGGCAGCGCTTCAGCCCCCACGCTCGGAGGGTCGATGGCGCAGTTCCTGTTAGGTCTCCCTACCAGCGGCAGTTATCCCATCAATGCCGAGTCCAAAGCCGACGCCTACTACGATGCCCTGTTCATCCAGGACGATTGGCATATCCGGCCGAATATCATCTTCAACCTTGGTTTGCGCTGGGAAAAGGCCACCCCGTCCACCGAGAGCCACGACCGGCAGACCGCCGGTTTCGATTTTACCGCCACCAACCAGGTGACACAGGCGGCGGAAGCGGCATACGCCAAGGCCCCGATTGCGCAGCTTCCCGCAAGCCAGTTCCTTCCCACCGGCGGATTGCTCTTCGCCTCATCCAGCAATCGCGATCCGTATACCACATCCAACAAGGAATTTGCGCCCCGGATCGGCGTCGCATGGACGCCCGGGGTGTTTCACAACCGCACCGTGATCCGGTCGGGAATCGGCATTTTCTACGTCAACCTAGGAACCGTGACTCCGAACCAACCGGGATTCAGCGCGTCGACGACATACGTCACTACCAGCAATAGCTATCTGGCGCCCGCCACGACGTTAAGTAATCCCTTCCCCAACGGGATTTCGGCGCCCACCGGCAGCTCTCTTGGCTTAAATACGTACCTCGGCCAGAGCGTCACTGTTTTCAGTCCGCACTTCTTGCCCCAATACAGTCTCCGCTGGAACTTCGATATCCAGCACCAGCTTTCGCAGAACGTGACCCTGGAAGTCGCCTATATCGGCAACCATTCGGTCCATAATCCCACCAGTTACAATTTCGGTTCTCTCCCGGCACAGTATC
>DASQZT010000205.1:0-11237 GCA_035638575.1 Bryobacteraceae bacterium | reverse complement strand
GCGGGGGGGGGGGACGAACCACTTCCGTATTTGGCGACGTGCTTTTTCGTGCGCCCCTTCCCTGAAGGCGTGGACCAAATCGGAGTATGAGACCTACTTTGGTGATATACGCTTTCACACTGGAAATCTTGATTGGGCTGTTTGTCAACCGGAACTCCGTCAGCCAGACAGAAGTTCTACAGTCCACCACGGCAAAACTGACCGTTCCCAACGGCGTATCTGCGGTAGGCTTTCTGGATGTTGTGAACGGTAAACCGAGTATCTCCGCATTGGCGGGGAGTACCCCACAAGTCTCCGGTTGGGCGACTTGCATCGTTCTATGGCCCGTCCTGCGTGGCAGCCCGCGGAGTGACTGTGCTTGATCAGCCGGCAGGCTCGAACTCCAGATTCTGTTCCGCCCGAGGCCACATCCGGACTTGGCCTACGCTGCCCTGTTTCAGACGGACAACAATCGCCCGAGCCACGGTGCTGGTACCATCGAAGTATGGGGGCCCCGGCGCGGCGGATCTCTCGCAGATCGATGCTGGTCTCCGGCATCGCAGCGGCACGCCTGCTGGCCGAGGGCGGCAAGGGAACGCCGTTCGCATCGGACTCGAAGCGCTACTCCGATCCCACCACCGAGCTGGATGTTTTCCGGCTGACCGACCCGGCGTACTCCAGTACGCTGCCCGCCTGGCACAGCCGGGCCATCGCGCGGAACAGCGGCTCGATGCTGTTCTGCTGCGATCGCGCGGGAAGCCCGCAAGCCTTTCAGATGGACTTGAAAACGGGGGCCACCAAACAGTTGACCGAAGCCGAGGACCTGGATGGCAGCTCGCTCACGCTGACCCCGGACAACCGTTCGTTCTGCTATTTCGCGGGACGCACCTTGTGGATCGTGGGCGCCGCCGCCCTCCGGCCGCGCGAGTTGTACCAGGTTCCCGAAGGATGGGAGCGATGCCCCGGAATGAGCGTCGGCCCGGACGGCACGCACGCCACCTTCGCGGAGCGCCGCGGCGAGGGCTCACGGCTGCGCATGGTCACGCTGGCGCAAGGCGTTCCGCGAACCGTGGTGGAGGCGCCGTTTGCCGTGAGCGACCCGATCCCGCGGCCCATGCGCGCGCAGATGCTCTATCGCCAGGGCGACGAGGCGCTCTGGCTGGTGAATTCCGACGGCAGCCAGAACAAGCCGCTCAAAGCGGCGCCCGGACGCATCGCGGCGCCCAACTGGTCGCCCGACGGCAAGACCGTCCTGTATCTGAATTTCCCGGCGGACACCACCCAGTTGAATTCCATTCACGAGCTGACGCCGGATACCAACACCGACAAGCTGGTGGCCAAGACCAGCCAGTTCGTGCATTTCGGCTTCAACCGGGATTCCAGCGTGTTTGTGGGGGCCAGCCGCAATGCCGCCTCGCCCACGGTCCTGCTGCTGCTGCGGTTGACGCGGCGGGAGCTGACCATTTGCGAGCACAAAGCCCATCGTCCGGAAACCGTGGCCCCGAGGTTCACGCCGGACAGCCAGCGCGTGTACTTTCAAAGCGACCGGGACGGCAAACCGGCGCTCTACTGCATCCACGTGGACCGGCTGGTGGAGAAGACCGAGGAGACGGGGTAGCGCGGCGCGGGCGCGTCCTACTTTTTTCGGCGTTTGTACTCTTCGCGCAGTTCCTGAAGGTGGCGGGCGTGCGATTCGGTGTGTTCGGCGTCGCCCTGGAGCAGGGTGCGGAGAGTCTCACGGCCCCTTTCGGTATGGTTGCCGGCGCGCTCGAAGGCGGCCTCGGGAAGGGCTTTCAGCAGCTCGTAGTTCTCGGCGCGGAGGCGGCGGAAGGTCTCCAGCGACTGCTTGGGCTTGCGGCGCGCGTAGTCCAGGTTGGCGCTCCACGCATCCTGGCTGTAGGCCACGAGCGTGGGGGTGTCCTCGGCAATCACCTGGCGGAAACGGTGGGCGGCCACCAGTTCGGCGTCGGCGAGGTGGGCGATGATCTGGCGGATGCTCCACTTGCCGGGCGCGGGGGCGAAGTCCTCTTCGTCGCCGAAGACGCCGGTCAGGACCACGGCCAGGAGTTCCGGACCGCGGCGGTATCGTTCGAGCAGACCCAGGATATCGGACATGGAGGATGAACGTAGAGATTATACCGCTCCCGGGCGCCCCACCTGCGCCGCTCTCGGGCACACCGCACTGCGTCGCCACTGCGGGCCCGCCTGCGCCGCTCTCGGGCATACCGCACTGCGTCGCCACTGCGGGCCCCGCCTGCGCCGCTGCCGCGCGATCCGACTGCGCGGTTCCCGTCCCGAGCGCCCCGCCTGCGCCGCTGCCGCGCGATCCGACTGCGCGGTTCCCGTCCCGAGCGCCCCGCCTGCGCCGCCGCGCGATCCCCTACAATGGACTTACTTCTATGAGATTCAGACTCGCGGTTTTATCGGTCGTGGTGGTTTCGGCTTGGGCCCAGCGCCAGCCTCCGAACCGGCCCGTGAAGTTGCCTTCGCGGGGCACGCACGGCGCGGTGGCGGCGGGAACCGAGTATGCCACCGAAGCCGGCATGCGCATGTATTTTGCCGGCGGGAACGCGGTCGACGCGGGCATTGCTACCATGCTGGCCGCCTCGGTCACGGAGTTTTCGCACTTCGGCCTGGGCGGCGAGGCCCCCATCCTGGTGCGCACCAAGGCGGGCAAGGTGTACGCGATCGCCGGCGTGGGCACCATGCCGAAGCTGGGCACGGCGGACTTCTATCGCAACCACAAGATCCAGGCCGACGAGATGGTGGATCCTCCCGAGGGCCACGGCCTCAAGGACTGGGTGCCCGTGTCGGGCATCCTCTCGACCCTGGTGCCCGGCATGGTGGATGCGGCCCTGGTGACGCTGCGCGAGTTCGGCACGAAATCGTTTGCCGAGGCCGTGCAGCCGGCCATCGAACTGGCGGACGGCTTCCCCGTCGACGAGCTGCGCCAGTTTTCGGCGGAGCGCTCGGTGAAATACCTGGATGCCTGGCCGGCCTCGAAGCGCGTTTACATGCCGAACGGCCACACTCCGAAGGCCGGCGAAATCTTCCGGCAGCCCGACCTGGCGCGCACCCTGCGCTCCATGGTGGAGGCCGAGAAGAAGGCGCTGGCCGCGGGGGCCAGCCGCGCCAAGGCCATCGACGCGGTCCGCGATTATTTCTACCGCGGCGACATCGCGCGGCGCATCGACGCCTTCTCCAAACAGAACGGCGGCCTGCTGCGCTACGAGGACATGGCGGCATTCCGGGTGGAACCGGAAGAGGCGGTCTCGACCACGTTCCACGGCTATACGGTTTACAAGCCGGGCTTCTGGAGCCAGGGGCCGGCCATGGTCGAGACGCTGAATATTCTGGACGGCATCAATCTCACCGGCATGGGCCTGAATTCCGCGGACTACATTCACACCCTGACGGAGGCGCTGAAGCTGGCGTACGCCGACCGCGACACGTATTACGGCGACCCGAAGTTCGTGAAGATCCCCATGGAGCGGCTGCTTTCCAAGGAGTACGGGGCCGAGCGGCGGAAGCAGATCACCAATCAGGCGTCGCTGGATTTCCGGCCGGGCGACGTGGAGCCGAACCCGCCCAAGCACCCGTTCTACTCGCAGATCGCGCGCTATAAGATCGACGACGCCCTGCTGGCCAAGGACACCACGTGCGTGGACGCCATCGACAAGGACGGCGTGGCCATTTCCATTACGCCTTCGGGCGCGTGGATGCCTTCCTACATCGCGGGCGACACCGGGATTCCGCTGACGCAGCGGGCGCAGAGCTTCCTGCTGGTGCCGGGGCATCCCAACGAGCTGGCACCGGGAAAGCGCCCGCGCGTGACGTTGAGCCCGACCCTGGCGGTCGGCCCCGGAAACACCGTGATCACGCTGTCCACTCCGGGCGGCGACAACCAGGACCAGGCGCTGATCCAGGTGTTGTTCTACGCCACGGAGTTCGGGATGAACGCCGAGAATGCCGTGGAAGCCCCGCGGTTCCAGACGGAACACCTGGTGGCGAGCTTCGACAATCATGCCATGAGTCCCGGGAGCCTGCTGCTGGACGATCGCACGGCTCCGGCGGTGGTGACGGAATTGAAGAACCGCCACCACGTGGTGGAGATGCGCACGCGATATGCCAGCGGGGCGGCGCCGGTGATGATCCTGCTGTACTCCGGGGGCATGATCGAAGCGGGCGCGGACCCGTATTACTTCCGCTCGGCGCAGGCGTGGTAGGACCGCTGTTCGACGAGCGCGACGCATTCGATCGCGAGGGGCTGGCCGCACGCCTGCGGTCGCTCGCGGCGGAGAACATCTATATCGGCGGCAGCTCGTGGAAGTACGAAGGCTGGCTGGGACAGGTTTACCATCGCGAGCGGTACCTGTCACGAGGCCGGTTTTCGCGCAAGATGTTCGAGGCGGAATGCCTGAGGGAATACGCCGAGACCTTCCCCGCGGTGTGCGGCGATTTCGCGTTCTACCAGTTTCCGGGCGCGGAGTTCTGGCGCAAGCTGTTCCGCCAGACGCCGCCGGCGTTTCGCTTTGCCTTCAAGGTGCCGGAACAGATCACCTGTAAAGTGTTTCCGGCGCATGCGCGCTACGGGCCGCAGGCGGGCAAGGAGAACCCGGCGTTTCTGGACCGCGCGATGCTGGCGGAGATGTTCCTCGGCCCGCTCGAGCCCTATCGGGACCAGACCGCGGTGCTGATCTTCGAATTCGGCGCATTCGGCCGGCGCAGCTTCGAAGGGCCCGGCGAGTTTCTCGACCGGCTGGACCCGTTCCTGGCGGGCTTGCCGCCGGGGTTCCGCTACGCGGTGGAGATCCGCAATCCGGAATACCTGGAGAGCGGCTACTTCGCCTGCCTGCGGAGCCACGGGGTGGCGCACGTGTACAACGCGTGGTCGAAGATGCCGGAACTGGAATACCAGGTGGGGATCCCGGATTCGGCGACGGCGGACTTCCTGGTGTGCCGCGCGCTGCTGCGCCGCGGGCGGGTGTACGAGGACGCGGTAGACAAGTTCACGCCGTACAGGGAAGTGCAGGATCCCAATCCGGAAGCGCGGCAGGCCATGCGGGTGCTGATCGGCCGCGCGCGGGAGAACAAGGAGTTTCTGTTCCTGTTTGTCAACAACCGCCTGGAGGGAAACGCGCCCATGACGATCCTCTCGGTGGTGGAGCCTGAAGAGGTCACCTCATGATTACGCGAAGAAGCTGGTTTGCCGGCCTGGCGGCCGGCGCGATGCTGCGGCCGGGGCTCGCCGCGGCCGCGGAGAAGTACCCGCGCGACCTGTCGAAGGACGACGTCGACCGCTGGATGACGGAGCTTTCCAATTGGGGCAAGTGGGGCAAGGAGGACCAGGCGGGCACGATCAACCTGATCACGCCGGCGAAGCGCAAAGCTGCCGCGGGGCTGGTGCGCGAAGGCGTGAACGTTTCGCTCTCGCTGGACGCGGATTTGCCCAAGGAGGGCCCGACCAGCGGTCCGTTGCCCGGGGCGCCCGGCCAGCGGGGCGGTGGAGCGCCGGGCGGCGGGGGCGCCAATCGCGCCACCTGGACCATGACCTCGCGGCCGCCGGGACCCGACCCCAGGCCGCTGGCGGCCTACGTGGTGGACACCATCTCGACGTCGTATCACGGGAATAACACCACGCATCTCGATGCGCTCAGCCACATGTACTACAAGGGGCAACTCTACAACGGCTTTCCCCAATCCAGTTACACCGACCGGGGGGCGGGCAAGGGCGATGTCATGGCCTTCAAGGATGGCATCTTCACACGCGGCGTGCTGTACGACATCCCGAAGCTGAAAGGCGTGCCGTACCTGGGCGATGACGAACCCGTCTATGCCGAAGACCTGGAGGCGTGGGAGAAGAAAGCCGGATTCCGGCTGGAAAGCGGCGACGCCATGCTGCTGCGAACGGGTCGCTGGCTGCGGGTCAAGGAAAAAGGGCCGCTCAATCTGAACCAGGCGACACCCGGCCTGTACGCTTCCACTCTGAAGTGGATGCGCGAGCGCGGAGTGGCCATACTCGGCAGCGACGTGGTGCAGGACGTGCGGCCATCCCGCGTGGAGGGCGTGAACCAGCCCATCCACCAGATCGGCTTGATGGCCATGGGCATGCCGCTCATCGACAACTGCGACCTGGAAGCGTTGAGCGAGGCCGCCGCCAAGCGGCGCCGCTGGACCTTTCTGCTGACGCTCAATCCGCTGCGGATCCCCGGCGCGACGGGCGGGCCGGTGAACCCGATCGCGACGTTTTAGAAGTCACCTCCAGGTTTAGCCGGGCGCCACGCCGGAGAGCAGCGGGAGACCGCAATGCCGCAGCAGCGATTGGAATGCAGGCTGGCTGCGAAGGGGATCCCACTTTGGCTCGACCGTGAGGAACACCAACATCCACGGATCGGTAACCGGTGTTGCGGCGCCCGATCGCAAGGGCACCGGCAGCTACACGATCAACCCGGATTGCAGCGGCACGATGACGCTGAACAACCCGGG
Organism: Bryobacteraceae bacterium; assembly: GCA_035638575.1. GTDB lineage: Bacteria > Acidobacteriota > Terriglobia > Bryobacterales > Bryobacteraceae > DASQZT01. The sequence continues at coordinate 4,772 of DASQZT010000205.1, read as the reverse complement.
CTCGCCGACGCTGACGCTGCGCATCGTGGTGGTCGATAACGGCAACGAGGTGCGGGCCGCGGTGGTAGATCCGACCGCTACGGTCACTCCGGCAACGCCGGCGCCGCAGGTGATGGTGACGAGCAACGGCCGCAGGGTGGTGACCCGCACGCGAGCGGGCGGCGGCATGGCAATTTCGGACAACGCGAGATCCGGGCCGGCGCAATGATTCTTTCGCGCCGGTTGTGATGCAGCGCGCAGGTGGCTGTAGTGGAAACGACGGTCTGGCGGTCTTTGTAGTGCCGGGTTGCTAACCCGGCGCGCGGCCGGCTCTGCGGCCGACGCAACGATACCGAGGCGCTCGATGAGGTCGAGCGAGTGGTGTATCGATGACGCCGGGACCAAACAGATTCATCTCGCAGCAGCGCTCCTGGGGCACCGTATGGCTGGCGGGTGCGGCCGGTTTCGCTTTTTTCTGGGTGGTGGCTCGCGCCGCGATCCAATCCATCACCATCGACGAGGCCGACGGCTACCTGTTCTACGCGTGGCGCGCCAACCCATCGCACTGGGAAGCCAGCTCGGTGAACCATCTGCTCAATTCGCTGCTGATGCGCCTGTTCACGGGGCTGTTCGGCCTCTCGGCGGTGACCGTGCGGATGCCGTCGCTCGCGGGCGCGGCCATCTATATCGCGGCGGCCTACCGGCTGTCGCGGCTGGTCTCCCGGGAGTGGATTCTCGAATTGCCGCTGTTCGCGTGCCTGGTGTACAACCCGTTCGTGATGGATCACCTGGTGGCGGGCCGCGGATACAGCCTGGCCATTGCCTGCCTGCTGGCGGCCATCGCGCTGGCCGCCGGCGCCACCGCACCGGATACCGCCCCGCTTGCGCAGCCCTACCGCACCTGCTGCTGGTGCTCGCTTCTGCTGGCGTTCTCCTTCTGCGCCAGTTTCTCCTTTGCGGTGGCCGATGCGGTCGCACTGGCCTTCATTTTCGTGTGGCTCGCGCGGCGCGGCGGCACACGTTATCTTCCCTTGCTGGCCTCCTGCATACTGCCCGGACTGCTGCTCACGGCCTTCCTGGCGGGATCCATCCTGGCAGATTGGCGGCACATCAGCCTGGCCTGGGGCGCCAGCACGCTGGGCGAAACGGCACGCAGCGTGATCGAATCCTCCTACTATGAACCCAATCCGTATCTGCTCAGCCCGCCGGTTTACCGGTTTGCCGTGTACCGGCACTGGCTGCTGTTTCCACTGCTGGGCGCGGCCTGTCTCGCGCACCTGATCTCGGTGTGGCGCGGCTGGCCGGTCCGGCAGAACCAGGCTTCGCGGTGGCTTGCCGGGTGGGGACTTTCGGCCGCGGGCATCCTGGCGGCCGCGCTGGCGATCCATCGCGTGATGTACGGGCTGGGCCACATCCTGATGCCGCTCGGACGCCGCGCAGTGTTTCTGGCTCCGCTTTCGATGCTGGCGATCGGCGCTTTGCTGGCGCTGCGAGCCGCGGGGCGCCCGGCGGCCTGGATGCGCGGCGCGGCCCTGGCAATGTTATGGGTGACAGCCGCCTACTTTGTATGCTGCTTACGGCTGACTTACTTCATGGAATGGAAGTACAACGCGGACGCGCGGGATCTGTATTCGGTGGTGGCTTACTATAACCACACTTACGGAGTGCGAGACATCTCGTCGAACTGGCGGTACGTGGCGGTGTTGAATTTCTACCGGATTCATTCGGGGCGTGAAAACCTGGAGGAGATTCCGGGCGGTCCGGTGGAAGTGGCGGCGTTCCCGCCAGGGAAGCCGCTTTACGTGCTGCACTACGCCTCGGACGCGCCGTTCATCGACCGCGAGAAGCTCAAGATTGTTTACCACAGCCAGGTGACCGACGCCACGGTGGCCATCCGTCCGGAAATCGAGCGGGTGGCTTGCCGGGCCGCGGGGACGTAGCGGAGCGGGATATCAGAAGGTGCGGCCAATGCTCAAGACCGGCACGAAGTCATGCAGCCATCCGCCGAGCTTCGAGCCGGGTGCGGGAGCGATGATGCCCGTGGGGAAGGGCGTCGCGTAATCGCGAAGATCCAGGCGCAGCAGCCAGCGATCCGAAAGAGCATACGTAAGGCCGCCGCCGAAGGTGAGCAGCGCACGGCTTTGGTTGGCCGACTGAAGCGCCGCGAAGTCCTGGAGAGGCTGCGGGCCGGCAGAGCCCGTGCCGCGATAGATCTTCACACCGAAACCGGCGGCTGCAAACGGGCGGATGCGGCTCTTCCTGCCGGTGCCATAAACCAGCAGCCCACCAAGAAGCGAGTGCGCTTCGCCATCGAGATTGGCTTCGCGTCCCGCGGACTTCAACTCCAGGTCGCCATCCTGAAAGGTGTAGCGGGCCTCGGCGCCGAAATGTTGTCCCCAGTTGTGGCCGGCGGCCGCGCTCAAGGCGAAGCGCGGGCCGAAGCCGGCCTGCGCCGTGCCGTCCGCATTGGCGATAGTTACATCGCGGTAAAAACCGAAACCGATTCCCAGGCCGATTTGGTTGTTCTGGGCGGTTGCGGGGACGGCAAAGGCCAGTACCAGGGCGAGGAGCAAGAGTCGCATCGTTGGCGGCGGCCTCACGCCTACGATTGTAAGCCGGGCGGGCGCAAGGGGCGGTGAAGAGCGGCGATCCTCAGAACAGTTCTTTGACCGGCGGCTGGTAGACGCTGGCGGATTTCAGGTAGTTATACGGATTCACGGCGTTGCCGCCCAGGTGGACTTCGTAATGCAGGTGCGGCGCGGTCACGCGGCCGCTGGTCCCCACCAGGCCTACCACCGCGCCACGGCGAACCTGCTGGCCGGCGACGGCGATGAAGCGGGAGAGGTGGGCGTACCAGGTTTGCATGCCGACACCGTGATCGATGACCACCAGGCGGCCGTACCCGCTCTGTACATCGGAGAAGACCACGATCCCATCGGCGGTGGCGCGCACCGGAGTTCCGATGGGCGCGCTGATGTCCACACCACGATGGAATGTACCCTCTCCGGAGAACGGATCGACGCGCATTCCGAACGGTCCCATGAATCGCCCTTCGACCGGCCAGATGGCCGGCAGGCCATCAATGGGCGCGAGGCGGCGCGAGGGCCTGCTCGGCAGATCGATGGTGCGGGCGCGCCGAAGATAATCGTAGTCCTCGACGCTTTCGGTAAAGCTGGGAATCAGCTTGCCCTCACTGGAGATGTCGGAGGGGCCCTCGAGCGTCTCCTTGATCCCATACGCCAGGCCGACTTCCTTGGCGTAGAGCTGGAGCGAGGCCAGTTGGCGGTCCTTCTGGTTGACGTTGTTGAGCAGGCTCTGGTAGCGGGACCGGAGGTTGTCGGCCTCGCGCTTCAGCGCGTTGTAATTGGCAACCTTCAACGCCATGCGGGCATAGCTGGCGACCATACCGAAGACCGAGAAGCAACCGAGGAGAGCCAGAATCAGAACCGCGTAGATCGCAGTATGGGGGATCTGAACACGCCGGAGCCTGCCGCGCAAAGAGTGCGCTAAAACCACAACGAAGTATTCCTGTTTCATAGTCTTCTCCAACGGATCATTTGGGATTCGGAACCAACTTCAGTTCCGTGATCCGGGGGGCTATTTGAAACAACCGAGTCCAAAACAACCAAATTGGCGAAACTGTGACTGTAACAAGATAGATACCGGGTTGTCAACCGCGAGGCGCCGATTTCCCGTGATTGCAAGTTATTGAAAAAGCTGGTATTGTTCAATACGACCGTGGCCAGGAGACTCCCCGGAACCCTGTTTTTGCAGAACCTGATCGAAAGGCGCAGCCTGCTCTTCCAGCTGGTGCGGCGCGACTTCGAACTGCGCTTCGTGGGTTCGGCCATGGGATGGGTGTGGGGGCTGATTCATCCGCTGGTGCTGCTGATGAGCTGGACGTTCGTTTTCCAGTATTGCCTGAAGCAAACGGTGCCCGAAGGCGAGGTCACCACCAACTATCCGCTCTTCCTTTTCGCGGGCATGCTTCCCTGGCTGCTGTTCAGCGAGACCATGCAGCGGTCGGCATCGAGCCTGCTGGAGCACGCGAACCTGATCACCAAGACGGTATTCCCCTCGGAGATGATTCCCGTCTCGGTGTTCCTCTCGGCCTTGGCAAGCCACCTGCTGGCGGTGGCCCTGATGATCGGCGCGGCCGGGGTATGGCTGAACCAGGTCAGCATCTTTTTGCTGGTGCTGCCGGTTTACATGCTGGCGGTGGGACTGCTGGCGGTGGGGTTGGGCTGGATCGTGGCCAGTCTGCACGTGTTCCTGCGCGACACGGCGCAAGTCCTGACGGTGATTCTGACGTTCTGGTTTTGGGTGACGCCGATTTTCATCGCGGAACGCAGCTTCCCGCACTGGGCGCATTTCGTGCTGATCGCCAATCCGCTGTACTACGTGGTGCGGGCGTACCGCTCGGTGCTGCTGAGCTCCAGAATGCCGGATCCGCGCGACCTGGCGATCCTGACGGTGTACGGGTGCGCGGCGTTTCTCGTCGGCGGCTTGTTTTTCCGGCACATGAAGCGCGGATTCGCGGACGTGCTGTAGGGAGGCACCGAGACGAATCCCGGCGCGGCAGACAGTCTGCGCGACGGGAACGAAGAGGCGAGCGAAGCTCGCCGGGCGGGTTGCCAACCCGCCGCAGGATGCCATCCTGTCGCCATGAGCCTGGGGCTCACCAAAAGTGATGAAAACCCAAGCGGCTGGCGGGTTGAATCCTGGTTGCATCTAATTAAGTAGCGCACGTCCGGTCCAGGTCGCTGGGGCAGTGGAGCAGTCGAGGCCGACAT